>NZ_JBWKTM010000032.1:0-645 GCF_059420325.1 Pseudomonas sp. GW821-FHT04C07 | reverse complement strand
CCTCGGTTGAGACGAAAGATCTTAACCAACCGCTCTTTAACAACTGAATCAAGCAATTCGTGTGGGTGCTTGTGGAGTCAGACTGATAGTCAACAAGATTATCAGCATCACAAGTTACTCCGCGAGAAATCAAAGATGTAACCAACGATTGCTGAGCCAAGTTTAGGGTTTTCTCAAAACCCAAAGATGTTTGAACTGAAGAGTTTGATCATGGCTCAGATTGAACGCTGGCGGCAGGCCTAACACATGCAAGTCGAGCGGCAGCACGGGTACTTGTACCTGGTGGCGAGCGGCGGACGGGTGAGTAATACCTAGGAATCTGCCTGGTAGTGGGGGATAACGTTCGGAAACGGACGCTAATACCGCATACGTCCTACGGGAGAAAGCAGGGGACCTTCGGGCCTTGCGCTATCAGATGAGCCTAGGTCGGATTAGCTAGTTGGTGAGGTAATGGCTCACCAAGGCGACGATCCGTAACTGGTCTGAGAGGATGATCAGTCACACTGGAACTGAGACACGGTCCAGACTCCTACGGGAGGCAGCAGTGGGGAATATTGGACAATGGGCGAAAGCCTGATCCAGCCATGCCGCGTGTGTGAAGAAGGTCTTCGGATTGTAAAGCACTTTAAGTTGGGAGGAAGGGCC
>NZ_JBWKTM010000031.1:0-663 GCF_059420325.1 Pseudomonas sp. GW821-FHT04C07 | reverse complement strand
ACCTTGGTCAGCGCCAGCGCGCCGATCGGCCAGGGCAGCGCCAGCGTTGCGGGCAACCAGCTGCAGTTCAACCCGGGGGCCGATTTCGATCACTTGGCGCAAGGCGTGGTCGAGCACGTTACGCTCAACTACCAGATGCAGGATCAGTTTGGGGCGCTCTCGACCAGTAGCGTGGACGTGACCATCACCGGCACCAACGATGCGCCAGTGGCGGTGGCCGATGCGGCCGCCGGCACGGAGAACCAGACCCTGACGATCGACGTGCTGGCCAACGACACCGACGTCGATGACGGCCACCTGTTCACGCTGAACTCGGCGAGTGCGCCGGCAAACAAGGGCAGTGCCAGCGTGGTCGGCAACCAGCTGGTATTCAACCCGGGGGCCGACTTCGACCACCTGGCACAAGGTGTGGTCGAGCACGTAACGCTCAGCTACCAGATGCAGGATCAGTACGGGGCGCTCTCGACCAGCAGCGTGGACGTGACGATCACCGGCACCAACGATGCGCCGGTGGCGGTGGCCGATACGGCCGCCGGCACGGAAAACCAGACCCTGACGATCGACGTGCTGGCCAATGACACCGATGTCGATGACGGCCACCTGTTCACGCTGAACTCGGTCAGTGCGCCGGCAAACAAGGGCACGGCCAGCGTGGTCGGCAAC
>NZ_JBWKTM010000030.1:0-877 GCF_059420325.1 Pseudomonas sp. GW821-FHT04C07 | reverse complement strand
TTTCGCGTACAGGGCTATCACCCACTATGGCCGCACTTTCCAGAGCGTTCCGCTAATCTCAAAGCCACTTAAGGGCTAGTCCCCGTTCGCTCGCCACTACTAAGGGAATCTCGGTTGATTTCTTTTCCTCAGGGTACTTAGATGTTTCAGTTCCCCTGGTTCGCCTCTTGCACCTATGTATTCAGTACAAGATAACCATCTTATGATGGCTGGGTTCCCCCATTCAGACATCTCCGGATCACAGTCTGTTTGCCGACTCCCCGAAGCTTTTCGCAGGCTACCACGTCTTTCATCGCCTCTGACTGCCAAGGCATCCACCGTATGCGCTTCTTCACTTGACCATATAACCCCAAGCAATCTGGTTATACTGTGAAGACGACATTCGCCGAAAATTCGCAATTACTCACAAATTTTACCTTAGCCTGATCCACTACCAGTGAAAGTAGTGTTCAGTCTATCTTTCTATCACATACCCAAATTTTTAAAGAACGATCTAATCAAAAAGATCAGAAATCAACATTCACCATCGTTCGATGGAATGCTCATTTCTAAGCTTTACGACACAGAAGCAAGTTTATGGTGGAGCCAAACGGGATCGAACCGTTGACCTCCTGCGTGCAAGGCAGGCGCTCTCCCAGCTGAGCTATGGCCCCATAACAAAATTGGTGGGTCTGGGCAGATTCGAACTGCCGACCTCACCCTTATCAGGGGTGCGCTCTAACCAACTGAGCTACAGACCCAATTTCGAGCTTGTAACTGTTAGCCTGAGCTATCAGCCTGGAGCTTAAAGCTGCTTCTATCGTCTTCTTCAATGAATCAAGCAATTCGTGTGGGAACTTATGGAGCAGCTGATGTCGTCGATTAAGGAGGTGATCCA
>NZ_JBWKTM010000029.1:0-1244 GCF_059420325.1 Pseudomonas sp. GW821-FHT04C07 | reverse complement strand
TGAACTGGCCTAATAATTCCGGACACCTCTTAAGGGCGATATGATTTCGCCAACTTGGAGGTTTCATGAACGAAAGAAAGGTCTATACCCGCGAGTTCAAGCTGCATGCTGCCAGCATGGTGCTTGATGATAACTGTCCGGTGCCAGACGTGTGTGCATCGCTGGACATCGGACCTACCGCTTTACGGCGTTGGGTCGATCAGGTTCGCAAGGAACGCGAGGGACAGCCAGTCAAAGGCACCAAGGCGATTACCGAAGATCAGCGCCAGATCCAGGAACTTAAGGCCAAGATCAAACGCATGGAGATGGAAGCCGAGATCTTAAAAAAGGCTACCGCTCTCTTGATGTCGGATCCCGATCGTTTTCGATGATTGCGGAACTAAGAGAGTCATTCCCGACCGCCATCCTGTGTCGTGTTTTCGATGTGAAGCGCAGCAGCTTTTATGAGTGGCTTCAGCGGCGCACCAAGCCGCGGGGCAGACGCGAAGAGCTCAAGCTGAAAGTGGTTGAGCTGCACAGCGAAAGCCGGGAAGCCATGGGCTCCAGAATGATCAGCAAGGGCCTGAAGTCCCAAAACATAACGGTCGGAAGAGACCTTGTCAGAGCGCTGATGAGGGAGGCCAACATTGTCAGTAAACAACGCCAGCCTCACCCATTCAGATCCAAAGGCGTTGAAGCATTTGTCGCGCCCAATCGGCTCAAGCGCAATTTCAAGCCAGCTGCGGTCGATCAAGTCTGGTGTGGCGACGTTACAAGCTTGATGGTGGGCAAGCGCTGGGTTCATCTGGCCATCGTGATCGATTTGTTTGCTCGCCGGGTCATTGGTTGGGCGTTTTCGCTGGTCAATGACGCCCACTTGGTCAGCAAGGCGTTACGCATGGCGACAGAGGTTCGAACGTGCCCTCCTGGACTGATGTTTCACTCGGATCAGGGCTGTCAGTACACCAGCCGCAAGTTTCAAGAGGAGCTGATGCGCCATGGCATTTTGCAAAGCATGAGTCATCGCGGGCAGTGCTGGGACAATGCTCCAACAGAGCGTTTTTTCGGCACACTGAAGTCAGAGTGGGTGCCTCGCAGCGGCTACAGCCTGATCAAGGAAGCAAAAACCGATATGGTGCGCTTCTTTATGTACTACAACCGCACCAGGCTCCACAGCTACAACAACTATCTGTCGCCAATAGCCATGGAGCAAAAAGCGGCATAAACACCGTAATCGGTGTCCGGGATTACTTGACCAGTTCAGC
>NZ_JBWKTM010000028.1:0-1705 GCF_059420325.1 Pseudomonas sp. GW821-FHT04C07 | reverse complement strand
TCCACCGTGGAACTCGAGAGTGCCCCGTACTGATCCTGCATCTGATAGCTGAGCGTCACGTGCTCGACCGCACCTTGTGCCAGGTGATCGAAATCGGCTCCCGGGTTGAACTGCAGCTGGTTGCCCGCAACGCTGGCGCTGCCCTGGCCGATCGGCGCGCTGGCGCTGACCAAGGTGAACGCGTGGCCGTCGTCGACATCGGTGTCGTTGGCCAGCACGTCAATCGTCAGGGTCTGGTTTTCCGTGCCGGCGGCCACATCGGCCACCGCTACCGGCGCATCGTTGGTGCCGGTGATGGTCACCACCACGGTGCTGCTGGCGGGCGCGCCGTGCTCGTCGGTCATGTTGTAGCTGAGCGTGACGCTGGCCGTGGCGCCTTGCGCCAGGTGGTCGAAATCGCTCCCCGGGTTGAACACCAGCTGGTTGCCCGCGACGCTGGCGCTGCCCTGGCCGATCGGCGCGCTGGCGCTGACCAAGGTGAACGCGTGGCCGTCGTCGACGTCGGTGTCGTTGGCCAGCACGTCAATCATGAGGGTCTGGTTCTCTGTACCGGCAGCCGTATCGGCCACCGCCACCGGCGCATCGTTGGTGCCGGTGATCGTGACGTCCACCGTGGAACTCGAGAGTGCCCCGTACTGATCCTGCATCTGGTAGCTGAGGGTCACGTGCTCGACCACGCCCTGCGCCAGGTGGTCGAAATCGGCCCCGGGGTTGAACACCAGCTGGTTGCCGACCACGCTGGCCGTGCCCTTGTTCGCCGGCACACTGACCGAGTTCAGCGTGAACAGGTGGCCGTCGTCGATGTCGGTGTCGTTGGCCAGCACGTCAATCGTCAGGGTCTGGTTCTCTGTACCGGCAGCCGTATCGGCCACCGCCACCGGCGCATCGTTGGTGCCGGTGATGGTCACGTCCACCGTGGAGCTCGAGAGCGCCCCATACTGATCCTGCATCTGGTAACTGAGGGTCACGTGTTCGACCACGCCTTGTGCCAGGTGGTCGAAATCGGCCCCCGGGTTGAACACCAGCTGGTTGCCGACCACGCTGGCCGTGCCCTTGCTCGCCGGCGCACTGACCGAGTTCAGCGTGAACAGGTGGCCGTCATCGACATCGGTGTCGTTGGCCAGCACGTCGAGGGTCAGGGTCTGGTTTTCCGTGCCGGCAGCCGTATCGGCCACCGCCACTGGCGCATCGTTGGTGCCGGTGATGGTCACATCCACGCTGCTGGTCGAGAGTGCCCCGTACTGGTCCTGCATCTGGTAGCTGAGGGTCACGTGCTCGACCACGCCCTGCGTCAGGTGGTCGAAATCGGCCCCTGGGTTGAACTGCAGCTGGTTGCCGACCACGCTGGCGCTGCCCTGGCCGATCGGCGCGCTGGCGCTGACCAAGGTAAACGCGTGGCCGTCGTCGACGTCGGTGTCGTTGGCCAGCACGTCGATCGTCAGGGTCTGGTTTTCCGTGCCGGCAGCCGTATCGGCCACCGCCACCGGCGCGTCGTTGGTGCCGGTGATGGTCACCACCACGGTGCTGCTGGCGGGCGCGCCGTGCTCGTCAGTCATGTTGTAGCTGAGCGTGACGCTGGCCGTGGCGCCCTGCGCCAGGTGATCGAAATCGCTCCCCGGGTTGAACACCAGCTGGTTGCCCGCAACGCTGGCGCTGCCCTGGCCGATCGGCGCGCTGGCGCTGACCAAGGTGAACGCGTGGCCGT
>NZ_JBWKTM010000027.1:0-20165 GCF_059420325.1 Pseudomonas sp. GW821-FHT04C07 | reverse complement strand
CCCCCCCCCCCCCCCCCCCCCCCCCCCCCCCCCCCCCCCCCCCCCCCCCCCCCCCCCCCCCCCCCCCCCCCCCCCCCGCTCCTACATGGCATTGGGGCAAGCCCGGCTCCCACACACACCCGCCAATAAAGACAATAGGGGTCGTTATGGATCAACCAGGTTCTTACCCAAGTCAGAGCTACACCCGTGGCTCGCAGGACAAAGCCTTACTGGCGCAGACCATTGGTCAGGCGTTCGATAACACTGTAGCGCGGTATCCAGAAGGGGAAGCGTTGGTGGTTCGCCATCAGCAACTGCGCTACAGCTGGAAACAATTGGCCGAGGTTGTCGATCTGCATGCCAGAGCGTTCCTGGCGCTGGGTATGCAGGCTGGCGAGCGCCTCGGAATCTGGGCACCGAACTGCGCCCAGTGGTGTATCAGTCAATTCGCCAGCGCGAAGATCGGTGTGATTCTGGTCAATATCAACCCGGCCTACCGCAGTTCCGAGCTGGAATATGTGCTCAAGCAATCCGGCTGCCAATGGCTGATCTGTGCCGGGTCCTTCAAGACCTCTGATTACCACGCCATGCTGCAGAGCCTGGTCCCGGAACTGGCAGAACACTCCATCGGCCAGCTGCAGAGCGAACGCTTGCCGGACTTGCGCGGCGTCATCAGCCTTGATGCGCAGCCGCCATCGGGTTTCCTGCCGTGGTCACAGTTGTCTGCGTTGGGCGCCGGGGTGCAGACCGAACGATTGCATGTCCGGCAAAACAGTCTGCATTTCGATCAGGCGGTGAACATCCAGTCCACCTCGGGCACCACCGGATTTCCCAAAGGCGCGACCCTCAGTCACTACAACATTCTCAACAACGGCTATATGGTCGGCGAAAGCCTCGGGCTGACTGCCGCGGATCGTCTGGTGATTCCGGTGCCGCTGTATCACTGCTTCGGCATGGTGATGGGCAACCTGGGGTGTGTGACCCATGGCAGTACCATGATCTACCCCGGTGATGCCTTCGATCCGTTACTGACCTTGACCACCGTCGCTGAAGAGCAGGCCACGGGGTTGTACGGCGTGCCCACCATGTTCATCGCCATGCTCGATCAACCACGGCGCGCCGAGTTCGATCTGTCGAGCCTGCGCACCGGGATCATGGCCGGAGCGACCTGTCCTATCGAGGTGATGCGCCGGGTCATCAGCGAAATGCACATGAGTGAAGTGCAGATCGCCTATGGCATGACTGAAACCAGTCCGGTGTCATTGCAGACAGGTCCTGCGGACGAGCTTGAGTTACGTGTCACCACGGTCGGTCGAACCCAGCCGCAACTGGAAAGCAAGATCATCGATGAGGCTGGCAACACGGTTGCGCGCGGTCAGGTGGGTGAGCTGTGCACCCGTGGTTACAGTGTGATGCTCGGTTACTGGAACAATCCGCAAGGCACTGCCGAGGCCATCGATCAGGCCGGCTGGATGCACACCGGTGATCTGGCGAGCATGAACGAGCAAGGCTACGTGTGCATCGCCGGGCGCAACAAAGACATGATCATTCGCGGCGGCGAAAACATTTACCCCCGTGAGCTGGAAGAGTTCTTCTTCACTCACCCGGCGGTGGCTGATGTGCAGATCATCGGCATTCCGGATGCCAGGTATGGCGAAGAAATCGTGGCCTGGATCAAGCTCCATCCCGGCCACAGCGCCAGCGAACAGGAACTGCAAACCTGGTGCAAGGAACGCATCGCGCACTTCAAGACGCCGCGTTACTTCAAGTTCGTCGAAGAGTTTCCGATGACCGTGACCGGCAAGATTCAGAAGTTTCGGATGAGGGAGATCAGCATCGAGGAGCTGCGAGGCAACGCCGAGTAACGGTAGGAGCAAGGCTTGCCCGCGCTGAACGATGATGGGGAGGCTGTTGGATCGCGGTGTTCCCATCGCGGCAAGCCTCGCTCCTGCAGGTCACCGGGGGATTTCGTCAGCAGCCAGAAAGCACAAAGGGGAGCCGAAGCTCCCCTTTAATTTGTTGTTACGTGCTCTTTTTTTATTATTGAGGGGCGGTCTGTTGTTGTTTTTGGCAACCGTGGCCCTTTACCGCTGTTATTGTCGATCCCCATCCGGGATCAAGAGCAAACGTATTTTTTTGAGCGCTGATCTGCTTTTTCGCTGAGCGATCCAACCAGTTCGGGAGCTACCTGAAGGTAGTTTTATTGTTCTCTGTCCGGTTGCGGGTTACTTCGAAAAGCACCCTGAAAAGCACACCTTCTCCAAAAAAATCTGTTAGCTGCGTCTCTGCCGTGTTGTTTTTGTTATGCCAGAGTCGTTACGTCTTGTTTTTATTGGGGTTGCTGCAATTTTTTTATTCTTGTTATGCCATAGAGATAGCAGAAGCCATGCCAACTTTATAAAGTCCTTTAAAATCAATGGCTTGGTAGTTTTGTAAGAAAATCCAATCTGCCAGAACCCAGTCATCTGTTTCCGTGTTACTCGTTTTTGATACGGGCTAGAGCTGGCGGTAACACCCAGACACACCCGTCCCCCTCACACTGCGCTCCGGGCCTTGGCCACGCGAGAACCCGTAGGGCGTCCCAATACCGTGCAAATCTGCTGGCCGGCGAGGATCAGGCGATCCATGTCGATCCCGGTTGTGATCCCCAGCCCGTTGAGCAGGTACAGCACGTCTTCGGTGGCGACGTTACCGCTGGCGCCTTTTGCGTATGGGCAGCCACCCAGACCGGCGATGGAGCTGTCGAACACCGCGATGCCTTCCAAAAGGCTGGCGTAGATATTGGCCAGCGCCTGGCCGTAGGTGTCGTGGAAATGCCCGGCCAGTTTTTCCCGCGGCACCTGTGCACCAACGACGTCGAACATTGTGCGCGTGGCGCCGGCGGTACCGGTGCCGATGGTGTCACCCAGAGAAACTTCATAGCAGCCCATGGCGTAAAGCTCGCGGGCCACGTAGGCGACTTGTTCGGGCGCCACATGACCTTCATATGGGCAACCCAAGACGCAGGAGACGTAACCGCGCACACTGACGCCGTGCTGTTTGGCGGCGTCCATGATGGGTACAAAACGCTCCAGGCTTTCGCTGATCGAGCAATTGATATTGCGTTGGGAAAACGCTTCGGACGCGGCGGCAAACACCGCGACTTCCTTGACCCCGGCCGCCAGCGCGTCTTCGAAACCGCGCAGGTTCGGTGCCAGCGCACCGTAGGTCACGCCCGGCTTGCGCTGGATCTGTGCGAAGACCTCGGCGGAACCGGCCATCTGCGGCACCCATTTGGGCGAAACGAAACTGCCGACTTCTATATAGCCAAGACCGGCGGCGGTCAGCGCGTCGACCAGTTGCACTTTGTCCGCCACGCTGATGGGTTGGGCTTCGTTTTGCAGACCGTCGCGAGGGCCAACTTCGATGAGGCGCACATGGGTTGGGATAGTCATAAGGAGATCACCTGTTTTTTGTAATGTGATCGTTCCCACGCTCCGCGTGGCAACGCCGCCCTGGACGCTCCGCGTCCGCTGTTGGATGTGACGCAGAGCGTCACGGGATGCATTCCCACGCAGAGCGTGGGAACGATCATTGAATGGCTTTCTGATTCTCGATGGTTTGTTCCAGCGCCTGGGTACAGCGCTCTTCAGCCGTGTCCAGTTCCAGCTTCATCTGTTCGATATCGAGCATTTGCTGTTCAAGCTGCTCGCGACGTTCGGCGATTTTCGCCAGCATGCTGTGCAACTGTTTCTGGTTGCCGCTGGTGGGGTCGTAGAGTTCGATCAGCTCGCGGCATTCGGCCAGCGAAAAGCCAATGCGCTTGCCCCGCAGAATCAACTTCAGGCTGACTTTGTCGCGGGGCGAGTAGATACGTTCCTGGCCACGCCGCTCGGGGGCGAGCAGACCTTGCTCCTCATAGAAACGAATGGCGCGGGTGGTGATGTCGAGCTCGCGGGCGAGGTCGGAAATGCTGTAAGTCTGGCTGCTCATGGAAGCGCTCAAGAAAGGTCCTGGCACTAAGCTAATGGCTGCTTGACGTATACGTCAAGCACCTGTCTCTTGTAGGAGCGAGCGGTGCGGCGATCCGACTTGCCCGCGATGAAAGCAACGCGGTGCAACAGAATGACCGCGTCATTGTTCTTCGCGGGCAAGTCGGATCGCCGCACCGCTCGCTCCTACACGGTTTGCGTGATTTTCAGGCTTTATCGAGTTTCTTCTCATGCGCTGTTACCTGCTGGCACAGCTCGATCATTTGTTCGCGCATCCAGCGGTTGGCCGGGTCCTGGTCGGTGCTTTCGTGCCAGTAGAGGTGGGTTTCAACCGGTGGTACGTCGTTGACCGGAAGGTTGACCGAATACAGGTCATGTCGACGGGCAAAACGCTCCGGTACGGTCATGACCATGTCGGTCTGCTGCAGTACTTGCGAAGCCATCAGGTAATGCTGCGAGCGCAGGGCGATTTTGCGCTGGATGCCCATTTTGCCCAGCGCCAGGTCGACATACCCCAGCCCGCTGCGGCGGCTGGAAATATGGATATGGGTCAACGACAGGTAGTCATCGAGGGTGAGTTTCTCTTTGCCCGCCAGAGGATGCCCCTTGCGCATGGCGCAGACGTAGCGGTCTTCCATCAGCTTGACGTGGCGCACTTGGGGGTCGGTGTTGAGGGGCGCATCGACGGCGAAGTCAAGGCGACCGGCGGCCAGCTCCTTGGTGGTTTCCCGGCGTTTGGACAAAAAGCTCTCAATGATCACCGTCGGTGCCAGACGCCGAAGGCGCTGGAACAGCGGCGGCAGGATCACCGCTTCCGTGAGGTCGGTCATGCTGATGCGGTAGGTCTTGACCGCCTGCGCCGGGTTGAAAATCCGGCTTTCCTGCACCGACACGCGCAACAGCGACAGTGCATTGCGCACCGGACCGATGATGTTCTGCGCCATGGGCGTGGGCACCATGCCCTGGGCGGTGCGCACGAATAACGGGTCGTTGAAGGTCTCGCGCAGGCGGGCCAGAGCATTCGAGACGGCTGGCTGAGTGATGCCGACGATTTGCCCGGCGCGGGTCAGATTGGCTTCGGTGTAGATCGCGTCGAAGACGATGAAGAGATTCAGGTCGACCTTGCTCAGATTCATGGCGCGGCACTCTTACTTTTAGGTTTCGATCAACCGATCATATATCGGTGATGAATGTTAATACACGCCGAGAATAGGTTAGGTAAATTTTCGTAGCTGTTCTAGCATCGATTGCATGACCTCAACAACCTCCTAGAAGAAGGTAGCTGCTCATGGATTTCGCTTATTCCCCGAAGGTTCAGGAACTGCGTGAGCGCGTGGCCGCGTTCATGGACGCTTACGTTTATCCGGCTGAAGCGGTGTTTGAACGCCAGGTCGCCGAAGGTGATCGCTGGCAGCCGACCGCGATCATGGAAGAACTCAAACTCAAGGCCAAGGCTGAAGGTTTGTGGAACCTGTTCCTGCCCGAGTCCGAACTGGGCGCCGGCTTGACCAATCTGGAATACGCGCCGCTGGCGGAAATCATGGGCCGCTCCTTGCTGGGGCCGGAGCCGTTCAATTGCTCGGCACCGGATACCGGCAACATGGAAGTCCTGGTGCGCTACGCCAACGAAGATCAGAAACAACGCTGGCTGGAGCCACTCTTGCGCGGCGAAATCCGTTCGGCCTTCGCCATGACCGAGCCGGATGTCGCTTCCTCCGACGCCACTAACATGGCCGCCCGTGCAGTGCGCGATGGTGACGAGTGGGTGATCAATGGCAAGAAATGGTGGACCTCGGGTGCTTGCGATCCGCGCTGCAAGATCCTGATTTTCATGGGGCTGAGCAATCCGGATGCACCGCGTCATCAACAGCACTCGATGATTCTGGTGCCGGCGGATGCCCCGGGTGTAAAGATTGTCCGCCCACTACCGGTGTTCGGTTACGACGATGCGCCTCACGGCCACGCAGAAGTGCTGTTCGAAAACGTCCGCGTTCCCTACGAGAACGTGCTGCTGGGTGAGGGCCGCGGTTTTGAAATCGCTCAAGGTCGCCTTGGCCCGGGACGGATTCACCACTGCATGCGCTCCATCGGCATGGCTGAACGGGCATTGGAGTTGATGTGTAAACGTTCGGTGAATCGCACCGCGTTTGGTAAACCCCTGGCCCGTCTGGGCGGCAATATCGACAAGATCGCCGACTCGCGGATGGAAATCGACATGGCGCGGCTGCTGACACTCAAAGCGGCGTACATGATGGACACTGTCGGCAACAAGGTGGCGAAAAGCGAAATCGCCCAGATCAAGGTTGTCGCCCCCAATGTGGCCTTGAAGGTCATCGACCGGGCAATCCAGATCCATGGCGGGGCCGGGGTTTCCAATGATTTTCCGCTGGCCTATATGTATGCCATGCAGCGTACCCTGCGCCTGGCCGACGGCCCGGACGAGGTTCACCGCGCGGCGATCGGAAAGTTCGAGATCGGTAAATATGTGCCCCAAGAGATGATGCGTAGCGGGCATTAAGACCGCGTCGTCCTGGCAGATCGTTCCCACGCTCCAGCGTGGGAACGATCTGTTACTTTCAGGACTCAATACACCCAAACCTCCACCCGCCGGTTTTTGATCCGGCCTTCATCCGCGCTATTGGCCGCCACTGGCATTTCGGCGCCAAAGCCGCGGATTTCGCGAAACACCACACCGTTTTTGACCAGTTCGCGTCGCACCGCCATGGCCCGTAGCTTCGACAACAAAGCCGCCCGCGCGGTATCGCTCTTGGCATCGCCAAAACCCACCAGCGTGACGTGTTTATTGAGTTTGTCGTGGAGCCTTAAATAGTCGAGCACCCGCGACAGATCCTGCCGGGCCTTGTTGTCCAGGGTGGCGCTGCCTTCGGCGAAGCGAAAATTCACCGTCAGCCGTTGTGCCTGGCGGGCGATGGCTTGATAGCCTTCAGGCATCTGTGGGCTGGGCGCTACCGTCATCGCTTGTACTGTCTGAGCGATAAAACCATTGGCCGCAACAATTGACTGGCCTTTGCTGCTTTGGGCAAATGCCACCAACGCGTTGGCCCACGGGTTTTGCCCGTTGGGCGGCAGGTAAAAGAACAGGCGCCGCGACAGCGGATAGTCTTCGGTGGCGATCAGGCTGGCGCGGGGCAACATCGGCTGCGAGTCGCCGTCGACAATCGCCACGGCTTTGGCCTGCCGCACATACGGCAGGCCGATAAAGCCAATGCCTTGAGGATCCTGGCTGACCGCGTCGGAAAGCTGTTCGCTGGATTCGAAGCGTTGAGCCGCGCTGTCCAGGGTTTTGCCATGATGACTCAACACCAGCTCCTTGAAGGTGTCGTAGGTGCCCGAATGATCATCCCGGGCATACAGGTGGATCGGCCCGCCAGTACCGCCAAGTTCTTCCCAGTCTTTCACCTCGCCACTGAAAATCCGTGCCAGTTGCTCGGTGTTTAATTGGCTCAAGGGGTTGTGCGGGTGAAGGATAATCGCCAGCCCATCAATGGCGATCACTTGCTCGGCACCGGGGCTTTTCAAGTCGCCAAGGGCTTTCAGGTCGACCAGCTCACTGTCCTTGATCGGCCGCGATGAAGCAGCCAGGTCGGCGTTCGCCGTTTTAAGTGCACTAAAGCCGGTGCTGGAACCGTGGGCGGCGATATCCACCACGACCCGGCGTCCTTGCTCGGTTTTGCCGACGATGCGCTGCTCGTTGTCTTTACCCTGGATGACGTTGTGAACCTCGCGCAAGCCTTGCGCTTCCATCAGCCCCCTGACCAGCGCCGGACCCAGCGCGGCACCGATAGTGTTGGAGCCCTGAATACGCAGGGCAGGGCCATGGTCCGGGGTCGCTAGCTCGCTGGCGAAGACCGGAAAAGACAGCAAGCCGCAAAGCATCGTCACAAACAGCGCGCGCAGCATCAGGCCGGCACCTTCTAAGGTCAAAGGAAGTGCCGGGAGAATAAGTCAGTAAGGTTGCTGCAATATGACAGCTTGCCAGCAGCTGTGAGATCGTTCCCACGCGGCGCGTGGGAACGATCAAGCGCGATCAGCTCAATTCGAGCCAGATCGGCGCATGATCGGAAGGTTTTTCCATGGCGCGCAAATCGTAGTCGACACCGGCAGCCTTGATTCGCGGCAACAGACCTTGAGAGGCCATGATCAGGTCGATGCGCAGACCGCGTTTGGGCTCGTCTTCGAAGCCGCGACTGCGGTAGTCGAACCAGCTGAAGCGATCCGAGACATCCGGGTTCAGGTGACGAAAACTGTCCACCAGGCCCCAGTTTTTCAGGCGGGCCATCCACTCGCGCTCTTCCGGCAGGAAGCTGCACTTGCCGGTTTTCAGCCAGCGCTTGGCGTTGTCCGCACCGATACCAATGTCGCAGTCTTCCGGGGAAATGTTCACGTCACCCATCACGATCAGCGGCTGGTCGCTGCTGAACTGCGTTTCCAGCAGCAGCTGCAAATCGTTGTAAAAACGTTGCTTGGCCGGGAATTTGGTCGGGTGGTCACGGTTTTCACCCTGTGGGAAATAGCCGTTCATGATGGTCACCGGTACGCCGTTGGCATCGGCGAAAGTGCCCCAGATAAAGCGTCGCTGAGCGTCTTCTTCATCACTGGCAAAGCCTTTATGCAGTGCGATCGGTGCCAGGCGCGAGAGCAGGGCGACGCCGTAATGGCCCTTTTGCCCGTGGTAATGCACCTGGTAACCCAGGGCCTGAACTTCGGCCAGGGGGAACTGGTCGTCATGGACCTTGGTTTCCTGCAGGCCGATCACGTCCGGCTGGTGCTTCTCGATCAGCGCGGCCAGCTGATGGGGCCGGGCGCGCAGGCCGTTGATGTTGAACGAGACGATCTTCATGGTCGACAGTCCTGGCAAAACTGCGATGCTAGCCGACAAGTCCGACGGCGGCCAGCGTGGCGGTTCGCAAGATGGGGCGCTGACCGGTTGCGGGGAGGTGTCGCGCCTGCGTGGCGGGTTGACCACAATCTCCAAGTCTGGTCTATACCTTGTGGGAGAGGGCCTTTTGAGTCGCGTCCAGGGGAGATCATTCGTTATGCCTGAAACCTCAACAGCCATCGCCGACATCCATATGCTCGACAGCGGCTATTCCCGCGAAGCGCGTTCCTTGCTGTATCAGGCCTACCGGCATGAGCCGACCTTTGGCTTTCTGTTCGAGGCAGAGCGACCCGGTTATGAGCAACGGGTCCGGGCAACGGTGCGTGAACTGGTCAAACAGCATTTCTTTCAGGATTTGCCAGCCATCGGCCTGCTGGTCAACGACCGACTGATAGGCATTGCCCTGATCGCACCACCGCAACGCCGCCTGGGCATCACCGAAAGTTGGGCCTGGCGCCTGCGTATGGTGCTGAGCGCCGGGTTTCGTTGCACGCGCCGTTATCTGGAATACCACGCGGCGGTGGCGGCCTGCCTGCCGTCCGATGCGGTTCACGTCCTGCCGCTGCTGGGAATTCACCCGCAGTTCCAGGGCAAGCACTTCGGCGAACAACTTCTGGCAGCGGTGCATAACTGGTGCGCAGAAGACGAGCACTCTGAGGGCGTGGTGCTCGATACCGGAGACTCTCGTTATCTGGAGTTCTATAAGCGTCAGGGTTACGAGGAGATTGGTGAGGTTGCTATAGGACCTGTCCGCGAGCATGTGTTTTTTCACCCCAATCCGCAGGTGTTACAAACAGCAACTGCTTAATGTAGAGCTTTGCAGTCACTGCCGGGCTCTATCACGCTCCCAAGCTCGTGATAGCATCCGTGCCCTATGAAGTATCCAGGAAGATTCACCAGCGGCTTGCTCATGCTGGTCACAAGCTGTGTGGCGTTGGCACAAAGTGAATTGGATGTGCGGATCAAACCGTCAAACGATGAACTGAAGGCCAACGTAGAGGGCTATATCGGTGGCCTTGGCGATCGCGACGAAGAAGCCTTGTTGCGCTTCAGTCGTGGCGCCGAAGAGCAAGCGAGAAAGGCCGCCCAGGCCTTGGGTTTCTATCAGCCGCAGATCAATAGCGAAGTCAGCGGCGGCAAGTCGCCACGGTTGGTGTTGAACATTGACCCCGGTGAGCCTGTGCACCTGCGTAATGTCACCCTGCGTATCGATGGCCCCGCAGCCTCCCTCAAAGCCTTCCGCGTACCGAAAAGCGATCAGCTGAAATCCGGCGCCGTGCTCAATCACGGCCATTATGAAGAGGCCAAGCGGCTGATCCAGAATCAGGCATCGCGCTACGGCTTTTTCAGCGGACGTTTTACCAGCCAGAAATTATCAGTCGATCCCCAGGCCGGTGTCGCCGACATCGAACTGATCTATGACAGCGGCCCGCGCTATGCCTTGGGCAAGGTCAGCTTCGCCGGTAACACACCGTTCGATGAAGATTTGCTGCAACGCATGGTGCCGTTCAAGGCCGGCACCCCCTACGATTCCGAACTGATCGCCGAACTCAATCAGGCGTTGCAGTCGAGCGGCTATTTTGAAGGCGTACGGGTCGATGCCGCGCCTGCCGCCGCTGCCAACGATGTGATCCCGGTGGCGGTGCGGCTGGAAACCCGCAAGCCACGGACCATGGGCCTGGGCCTGGGTTTCTCCACCGATGTCGGTCCGCGCGCCAAGGCCAACTGGACCCGGCATTGGGTCAACCCCCAGGGTGACAGTTACGGCTGGGAGACCGAAGTGTCCGCACCGCGGCAGAACGTCGGCGTGTGGTATGACGTGCCACTGGACCCGCCGCTCACCGATAAACTGCGCTTTGCCGGGGGCTATCAATATGAAGAAATCGCCCATACCGATAGCCTGAGCAAGCTGCTCACGGTCGGTCCCGAGTGGCACAGCAAACTGCCCGGCGGCTGGCAACGAGTGATCTCGCTGAAATGGCAACGGGAAGAGTTTCGCCTCGGCGACGATTCGGGGTTGAGCAACTTGCTGATGCCGGGTGTCAGCTATTCCTACTTGCGCAGCGACAACCGCGTCGACCCGCACAATGGCTATCGTCTGCAATTCGACGCCAAGGTGGCCAAGGAAGGGTTGGCGTCGGACACCAACTTGCTCTATGGCACTGCACTGCTCAAAGGCCTGACCACCGTCTGGGACAAGCACCGCTTCCTGGGGCGCGTGCAGTTCGGCGGCAGCGCCACCAATGGCTATAAATCGGTTCCGCCATCACTGCGTTTCTTCGCCGGTGGTGATCAAAGCGTGCGCGGGTACGACTATCAGAGCCTGTCCCCGGAAAACTCCAATGGTGATCGCATCGGTGGTCGCTACATGGTCGCTGGTAGCGTCGAGTATCAATACTCCATCGCCGAGAAATGGCGGGTCGCGACCTTCATCGACCAGGGCAACTCGTTCAACACACTCGAACTGCCGAACCTCAAGACCGGCGTCGGCATCGGCGTACGCTGGGTCTCGCCGGTCGGACCGCTGCGTCTGGACCTCGCCCATGGGATGGATGACCAAGGCGGCATTCGGTTGCACTTTTCCATGGGGCCTGAGCTTTGAATCGTGGTTTGAAAATAGCGCTGCTGGCGATACTTACGCTGGTGATGGTCGTTTTGCTGGCGCTGGCTACGTTGCTTGGAACCCAGGCTGGCAGCCAGTGGGCCCTTGGGCGGGTACCGGGTTTGACGGTAGACAATTTCCAGGGCCGTCTGGGCGGCCAATGGAGCGCCGACCACCTGCTCTGGCAGCAGGACAGCAGCCGGGTCGAACTGATCAAGCCGGTTTTTGCCTGGTCGCCGTTGTGTCTTGCGCGCGTGACCTTGTGCATCGAGCAACTGCGCGTCGAGCAGGTCAGCCTGCAATTTCCATCGAGTACAAATGAGAGCAGCGGACCCGTCAGCCTGCCCGAACTGAAACTGCCACTGGCTATTGAGTTGGGTGAAGTGCAGATCGGCCGCCTGCTGTTCAACGGCAGCGAACAACTCAAAGGCTTGCAACTGGCGGCCCGGTGGACGGCCAAGGGCTTGCAGATCGATGCCGTGCACCTGCAACGCGATGGCCTGAGCCTGGACCTGTCGGGCCTGTTGCAACCAAGCGGTAACTGGCCGCTGACGGCTGAAGGCACGTTGACCTTGCTGGCGCCGGGCACCGCACCGTGGGCGCTGGCGTTGAAAGTCGACGGCGATTTGCTCAAGACCCTGAACCTCAAAGCCGACAGCAGCGGCTACCTGCAAGGCCAATTGACCGGTGAGCTGCAACCGCTGGTGGAGAATCTGCCCGCTCAAGTGCGCATCACTGCGAATGGCTTCAAGGCCAGCGCCGACTTGCCGGACACGCTGCAACTCAATCAACTCGAATTGACCGGCAAGGGCGATCTGAAAGACGGTTATCAACTGTTGGGCAAAGCCACCTTGCCTGCCGAGCAGGGGCCGGTCGACCTGCTGCTGCAAGGTAAGGTCGACGCCAAGGGCGCGCAAATTGCCGCGCTGGACCTCAGTGCCAGCGCCGAGCAAAGTCTCAAGCTCACCGGGCAACTGGACTGGAGCGAAGGCTTCAGCGTTGAAGCCAGGATCGACTGGCTGAACTTCCCTTGGCACCGGCTCTATCCGCTGATCGACGAACCGGCAGTGGCGCTGCGTACCTTCAACGCTGAAGTGTCCTATCGCGATGGCAACTATCTGGGCAATTTCAAGGCCGCGCTCGATGGCCCGGCGGGGGCGTTCAGCCTGAGCAGCCCGTTCAGTGGCGACCTGACAAAAATCTTCTTGCCGCAGTTCAAACTCGCGGCCGGGCAGGGCAAGGCCGAAGGGCATTTGAATCTGCAGTTTGCCGATGGCATCGCCTGGGACACGGCGCTGGACCTGTCGGCGATCAACCCGGCGTATTGGCTGGCGGAGTTGCCGGGCAATCTCGCCGGACCGTTGCGCAGCAAAGGCGAAATGAAAAACCGGCAACTGAGCCTGAATGCTGACCTGGACCTCAAGGGCAAACTGCGCGGTCAACCTGCTGTGTTTCAGGCCAAGGCCGATGGTGGCGGTGAGCAATGGAGCCTGAGTGCGCTGGATATTCGCCTGGGTGACAACCGCATTAACGGCAAGGGCAGCCTGCACAACCAACTGGCCGGGCAGCTCGATATCCAGATGCCGCGCCTTGGCCAACTCTGGCCGCAATTGCGCGGTCAGCTCAATGGGCGTCTTGATCTCACCGGCACCTGGAAAGCACCGCAAGGCAAGCTGAGCCTGCACGGTCTGCAATTGGTGATGGCCGACAATCGCCTGCAAAGCCTGAACCTGGACGCCAGCCTCGACAGCGCCCAACGCGCGCGTATCGACCTCAAAGGCAGCGGTATCCAGACCGCAAATACGCAACTGGGCACGCTGACGGCCAGCGGCCAGGGCGATGTCAAAAACCAGAAATTGCAACTGGACCTCCAGGGGCCGATGCTCAAGCTGGCGCTGGGGCTGGACGGCAATCTGGATAAAGGCAACTGGCGCGGACGTTTGGCCAGTGGTGACATACAGGCTGGCGGCCAGGACTGGAAGTTGCAGAACCCGGCGAAACTCGAACGCCTGGCCGACGGCAAAGTGACCTTTGCCGCTCATTGCTGGATGTCCGGGCAAGCCAGCCTGTGCGGTGAAGACCAGCGGCTGATGCCTGAGCCCAAGTTGCGCTACCACCTCAAGCAGTTCCCGATTGAAAGCCTGGCGCAATGGTTGCCGAAGGATTTCGCCTGGCAGGGAAAGCTCAATGCCGACCTGCAACTCGATCTGCCGGCCAGCGGCCCGAAAGGCCAGATCATGGTCGACGCGAGCGGCGGTACGCTGCGTATGCGCGAAAAAGGCCAGTGGCTGGATTTCCCTTACCAGACACTCAAGCTCAATAGCACCCTGGGCCCCAAACGCATCGATACCCAGCTCGACTTCGTCGGTGCCAGGCTCGGCGAACTGATGGTGCAGGCGCAGGTCAACCCGTTTCCGAAGAACAAGCCGCTGACCGGCTCTTTCCGGCTCAACGGTCTGGATCTATCGGTGGCGCGGCCGTTTGTGCCGATGGTCAAGAAGCTGTCCGGGCATTTGAACGGCAATGGCAGTTTGTCCGGCGGTTTATTCGCGCCCCAGGTCAATGGCAGCCTGACCCTTAGCGATGGCGAAATCTCAGGGCCTGAATTGCCCACCAGTTTCGAGGCGCTGCAGATTCAGGCGCTGATCGTCGGTGAAAGCGTGCAACTGAACGGTGGCTGGAAAAGCGGCAAAACCGGGCAGGGCACATTGAATGGAAATGTAGCCTGGGGCGAAGCGCTGGTGGTTGATTTGAGCCTCAAAGGCTCGCAGCTGCCGGTCACGGTCGAGCCCTATGCGGTGCTGGAAGTGGCACCGGACCTGAAAATTTCGATGAAGAACGACAAGCTGGCGATTGCCGGCAAGGTGCAGGTGCCTAAAGGCGAAATCACCATCCGTGAGTTGCCGCCGTCGACGGTCAAAGTCTCGGATGACACAGTGATCGTTGGCCATCAGACCGAAGAGGGCAAGCCGCCGATGGTCATGGCGATGGACATCGACGTCGAGGTGGGTAAGGACAAGCTCAGCTTCAGTGGCTTTGGCTTGACCGCCAATCTACAAGGCCAGGTGCATATCGGCGACAACCTGGATACCCGAGGCGAGCTCTGGCTCAACGATGGCCGTTATCGCGCCTACGGCCAGCGCCTGACCGTTCGTCGTGCACGGTTGTTGTTCGCAGGTCCCATCGATCAACCGTATCTGGACATCGAAGCGATTCGTCAGACCGACGACGTGATCGCCGGCATTCGCCTGAGCGGCAACGCCGAGCAGCCAACCACGCAGATCTTCTCCGAGCCGGCCATGAGCCAGGAGCAGGCGTTGTCCTATCTGGTTCTGGGGCGTCCGCTGAGCACCACCGGAGAAGACAACAACATGCTGGCCCAGGCGGCGTTGGGTCTGGGGCTGATGAGCAGTTCGAGTATTACCGGTGGTCTGGCCAAGGACCTGGGAATTCAGGACTTCCAGCTCGACACTCAGGGCAGCGGCAACACCACCAGCGTGGTCGCCAGCGGCAACATCTCCGAGCAGCTCAGTTTACGCTACGGGGTTGGGGTGTTTGAGCCCGCCAATACCATCGCGCTGCGTTACAAGCTGAGCAAGAAGGTCTATCTGGAGGCCGCCAGCGGCATCGCCAGTTCACTGGATATCTTCTACAAGCGGGATTTCTAAACCCTGTCCCCGATTAAGGGCTGCTCCCTCGCCACAATGACCGCGCAAGTCGTGGTTTCAGTGACTCAGCACTCTCCCTTCTAAGCATCAATCGCTCATAACCCCTTCGCCCTAAAACCCGCCATTTATCACCTGATTACAAAGCCTCCTAACTATTTCGTTGACATTCGCTGCCTAGGCAGTAATATCTCGAAACAGACTCTCTGCCTAGGCAGCTAATTGGTGGTCAGATGAAACATTTCACGCCGGACGAATTTAAAAATTGCCATCTCGGTCTGCTGCTGGGGCGCGCTGCGCTGCTCAAGGACCGGATCATCGACACGCACATGGAACCCCACGGCATCACCGCCGCGCAGTTCAAGGTGCTGATCATCATGGCCCAGTTCGGCGTCGATACACCGGCCGAGTTGTGCCGGCATCTGTCGCTCGACAGTGGCTCGATGACCCGGATGCTTGATCGCCTGGAGCAGAAAGGTTTTCTCGCACGCAAACGCTCTGAAGAAGACCGGCGTCAGGTGCAGTTGGTGCTGACCGAGGAAGGCCAGAAGCTTGCCGACAGGCTTCCTCATATAGGTGCCGAGGCAATGAACGAACTGGCAGGCGCCATCACTCCAGATGAATTGAAAACCCTGGAACTGATCCTGAAGAAAATTTTGCTGGCGGCCGGTGACTCGATCACCTTGCTGCGGGTAGGTGACAAATGAGCAGTAAAACCTTGCGTACCGGCCTCAGCCTGGTGCTGTTGGCCATGAGCCTGGCCGGGTGCGCCAGCTACAGTGGCCTGAACACCCAAGGCGTGAGCCTCGATGCGAAAACCTTGAAGGCTGGGCAATCCCTCAGCGGTGTAACCCTGTCGCCGGCAGCGTGGCCAAAGAGCGACTGGTGGAAAAGCCTCGGCGACCCACAGCTCGATGGTCTGATCCGTGAAGCCCTGCACGACAGCCCGGACATGCAGATCGCCGACGCCCGTGCCCACCAGGCCAGCGCCGCCGCTTATGCTGCCGATGCCGCGCGGATGCCGACCCTCGATGCCAGCGCCAGCGTCAGCCGCTCGCGGTTGGCTCGTGACAAGGACCCGACCAGAGTGGGTGGCACTTACTCCACAGTGCGCAGTATTGGCGCCAGCTTCAATTACACCTTCGACCTCTGGGGCGGCCAGCGTGCCACCTGGGAAGCGGCGCTGGGCCAGGCCCGTGCTGCCGAAGTCGATCAGCAAGCCGCGCAACTGACCTTGTCGGCCGACGTTGCTCGCGCCTACAGCAACCTGGGCCAGGCCCACATCGTCTATGACCTGGCCAACGATGACCTCAAGCGCACTCGGCAAATGCTTGATCTGAGCAAGCGTCGGCTGAGTTCCGGTATCGACAGCCAATACCAGTATCAACAAACCGAAAGCCTGGAAGCCAGCTCCGAAGCCACGTTGATCGACGCCGAAAAGACCCTTCAGAGCGCGAAAATCGCCCTGGCTGTGCTGCTCGGTAAAGGCCCGGATCGTGGTAACGACATTGCCCGGCCAAAAATCCTTCAGGCTAGCGCCGTGGCGTTGCCATCGACACTGCCGGCCGAGTTGCTCGGTCGTCGCCCGGACCTGATCGCCGCGCGTTGGCGGGTCGAGGCGGCGAGCAAAAACATCGACGCAGGTAAAACAAAGTTCTACCCGAATCTCAACTTGAGCGCGGCCGCCGGCGCCGAATCGTTGTTGGGTGACGCGATGTTTGGCTCGGCGAGCCGCTTCTTCAATATTGTGCCAACCGTGTCGTTGCCGATCTTCGATGGCGGCCGCTTGCGCGCCAACCTCGATGCTCGCGACGCCGACTACGACCTCGCCGTCGCGCAGTACAACAAGACTCTGGTGAAAGCGTTGGGGGATGTCAGCGACACGATTTCCCAGTTGCGTGACATCGGCCGGCAGATCGGTGCGCAGCAACACGCCACCGACATCGCTCAGGATTCTTACAACACCGTGGTCCAGCGCTTCGGTTCCGGTATCGGTAACTACCTGGACGTGCTCAGCATCGAGCAGCAACTGCTGCAGGCCCAGCGTCAACTGGCAAACCTGAATGCCGAGCAAATCGATCTCTCGATTCAACTGATGCAGGCTCTGGGCGGCGGGTTTCAGGCCGACACCATGGCCGCGGCCAACCCAACCCCAGCCACGCGGACTGAATAATTCAAGGTACTTGTCATGGCCACTGAAGAAACAATCAACACTGCTCAAAACGCCCAGGACGACGGCAATTCGCGCAAGCGCAAAGTCATGCTGCTGATGTTGGCCGTCATCGTCGTCCTCAGCGGGCTGGGCGTCTGGAGCTGGCACCAGTTCTACGGTCGCTGGAGTGAAAGCACTGATGACGCCTACGTGAATGGCAACGTGGTGGAAATCACCCCGTTGGTCACCGGCACGGTCGTGAGCATCGGCGCCGATGACGGCGACCTGGTGCATGAAGGCCAGGTGCTGGTCAACTTCGACCCGAATGACGCCGAAGTCGGTTTGCAGAGCGCTCAGGCCAACCTGGCCCGCACTGTGCGTCAGGTCCGCGGCCTGTACAGCAAC
Organism: Pseudomonas sp. GW821-FHT04C07; assembly: GCF_059420325.1. Taxonomy (NCBI): domain Bacteria; kingdom Pseudomonadati; phylum Pseudomonadota; class Gammaproteobacteria; order Pseudomonadales; family Pseudomonadaceae; genus Pseudomonas; species Pseudomonas sp. GW821-FHT04C07. Next base: position 2,491 of record NZ_JBWKTM010000027.1, on the reverse strand, counting down.
GTCGATGGCATGAAAGCGCAAGTTGGCGCGCAGAAAGCCGCCGTGCAAAAAGCCCAGGACAACTTCAATCGCCGAAAAAATCTGGCGGCCGGCGGGGCGATTTCCCAAGAGGAGCTGTCCCACGCTCGCGATGACCTGACCTCGGCGCAAAACGCCTTGGCCAATGCGCAACAGCAACTCAATACCACCAGCGCGTTGGTGGACGACACCGTGGTTTCGTCCCACCCGGACGTACAGGCCGCCGCTGCGCAATTGCGTCAGGCCTACCTGAGCGATGCCCGCAGCACCTTGATCGCACCCGTCACCGGCTATGTCGCCAAACGCACCGTGCAACTCGGTCAGCGGGTTCAGCCAGGCACGGCGTTGATGGCGGTGATCCCGCTGGATCAGTTGTGGATCGACGCCAACTTCAAGGAAACCCAGCTGCGGGACATGCGCATTGGTCAGCCGGTGGACATTGAGACGGATGTCTACGGCAGCGACGTGAAATACAGAGGCACCATCGACAGCCTCGGTGCGGGCACCGGCAGTGCCTTTGCCTTGTTGCCGGCACAGAACGCCACCGGCAACTGGATCAAGATCGTCCAACGGGTACCGGTGCGCATTCATATCAACGCCGAAGAACTCGCCAGGCACCCGCTGCGGGTCGGTCTGTCGACTCAGGTTGAGGTCAATCTGCACGACCAGAGCGGTCCGGTGCTGGCGCAACAACCGCCGCAAAAGGCTTCTTTCAGCACCAGCGTCTATGACCGTCAGTTGGCTGAAGCCGATGCGATGATTACGCAGTTAATCCACGACAACAGCGCGGCCGTGAGCAAAACGGCCCAACGCTGATTCGCCAGTCCGCCAGCTGCGGCCTAAAGCCCTGTGGTCGCAGCGTCAGCTTCGTTTCAAAGGATTCGCGATGAGCAATAACGCCTCTTTCACTCCGCCCAGCCTGCTGTTCAGTACCATCGGTCTGTCGCTGGCGACGTTCATGCAGGTGCTCGACACCACCATCGCCAACGTGGCCTTGCCGACAATTTCCGGCAACCTGGGCGTGAGTTCGGAGCAGGGCACCTGGGTTATCACTTCGTTTGCCGTGAGTAACGCCATCGCGCTGCCGTTGACCGGTTGGCTCAGTCGGCGCTTCGGTGAAGTGAAGCTGTTTATCTGGGCAACGCTGCTGTTCGTCCTGGCATCGTTTCTGTGTGGAATCTCTACCTCCATGCCCGAACTGGTGGGCTTTCGGGTCCTGCAAGGGGTGGTGGCGGGGCCGTTGTATCCAATGACCCAGACCCTTCTGATTGCGGTCTATCCGCCGGCGAAACGGGGGATGGCACTGGCACTGCTGGCGATGGTCACGGTGGTCGCACCGATTGCCGGTCCCATCCTCGGCGGCTGGATCACCGACAGTTACAGCTGGCCGTGGATCTTCTTCATCAACGTGCCCATAGGCCTGTTTGCCGCGTTCGTGGTTACCCAACAGATGAAAAAACGCCCGGTGGTCACCAGTCGCCAGCCGATGGACTACGTCGGTCTGATTGCGTTGATCATCGGTGTCGGGGCTTTGCAGATCGTCCTCGATAAAGGCAACGATGCTGACTGGTTCGAATCCAGCTTCATCATTGTCGGCACGGTGATTTCGGTGATCGCCCTGGCGTTCTTCGTGATCTGGGAAATGACCGATGAACATCCGGTGGTCAACCTGCGGCTGTTCGCCCACCGCAACTTCCGCTATGGCACCATTGTGCTGGTATTGGGTTACGCCGGGTTCTTCGGGATCAACCTGATTCTGCCGCAATGGTTGCAGACGCGGCTGGGCTACACCGCGACCTGGGCCGGTTTTGCCGTAGCACCGTTGGGTATCTTGCCGGTGTTGCTGTCGCCCTTCGTCGGTAAATACGCACCGAAATTCGACATGCGGGTGCTGGCGGGCGGCGCGTTCCTGGCCATCGGCATGAGCTGTTTCATGCGCGCCGGGTTCACCAATGAAGTGGACTTCCAGCATATCGCCCTGGTGCAGCTGTTCATGGGGATCGGCGTGGCGCTGTTCTTCATGCCGACCCTGACCATCCTGCTATCGGACCTGCCGCCGAGCCAGATCGCCGACGGCTCGGGTCTGGCGACGTTCCTTCGGACCCTGGGCGGCAGCTTCGCCGCGTCACTGACCACCTGGATCTGGATTCGCCGGGCCGATCAGCATCACGCCTACCTGACTGAAAGCATCAATACCTTTGAGCCGGCGACCCGCGAGGCGTTGACTCATCTGGGCGGGGCAGGGGTCAAGGCTTACACGCAGCTGGATCAGATGGTGATCAGCCAGGCGTACATCATGTCCACGGTGGATTACTTCAGCCTGCTGGGCTGGATGTTCATGGGCCTGATTCTGATTGTCTGGCTGGCCAAGCCTCCGTTCGCGGCCAAGGCCGGGCCGGCGGCAAGCGGACACTGACAGCTGTAGGAGCCTGGCTTGCCAGCGATGGCGGCCTCAGGGGCGCCATCGCTGGCA
>NZ_JBWKTM010000026.1:0-22100 GCF_059420325.1 Pseudomonas sp. GW821-FHT04C07 | reverse complement strand
TCGGATCGTGGTAGCCAGTACGCCAGTGCGAGCTACAGAGCGTTGCTGGCGCGAAATGACATGCAGCAAAGCATGAGTCGTAAAGGTAACTGCTGGGATACTCAGTTCACTATGCTCAAGAGCGTCAGCCCAATCTGACCCGTGCTGGGATTGGCCAATAAGAGTGCCTTTGCGTTGACCTGTCGATTGGACGCTGACGTTCCCTGGCATTGCCGGGCCCTGCGTCTGTGACCTGATAGGAGCCTTGTCCTGCATCTTGAGTGTCCTGTCCTGCGTATGGGGTTGGTAATGCGTTCTCCTCGGAGGCATTAGTCATGAACAATCCCATGGGCGAAAACGAAGTCATCTTGGGTGTTGATACACATCTGGATACCCACGTAGGTGTCTTGATCAACACCAATGGAAACCTGCTTGGCAGCTTGGCGGTAACGACCGATACCAGCGGATATCTCAAACTCGTTACCTGGGCCAACTCCTTCGGTATGTTAAAGCGTGCCGGCGTGGAAGGCACTGGAACCTATGGTGCGGGTTTAGCCCGTGTCCTGCGTGATCATGGCATCGAGGTGCTGGAGGTTAATCGCCCCGATCGCTCCAAACGCCGGCTTCAGGGAAAATCCGATCCCACCGACGCTGAGAGCGCAGCTCGATCCGTACTTTCGGGAAACGCCAAGGCGATCGCCAAGACCCAATCGGGTGTGGCCGAGGCGATGCGGATAGTTTCGGTTGCTCGGCGCAGCGCAGTCAGAGCGAAAACCCAAGCGATCAATCAATTGAGAGCCTTGCTCGTCAGTGCCCCGCAAGACATTCGTGAGCGGCTCTGGAAAACCAAACCTGCCGACTGCGCCAAGGGGTGTGCACGTATTCGCTCACTGGGCGCGACTGCATTCCTGAGCACCTTAACGACCTCCCTGTGCCTATTGGCCAAACGCTGGCTGGCATTGGCAGACGAAGTTGAAAAGCTTGACGCCATTCTGGACAACCTGACTCGCCAACATGCTCGCCGTTTACGCGAACAATTTGGCGTCGGCCCTCAAACGGCGGCCGTGCTGCTTTCGACAGCAGGCGATAACCCGGAGCGCTTAAAAAGCGAAGCAGCGCTCGCCGCCCTCTGTGGGGTCAGTCCTTTACCGGCATCCTCGGGTAAAACGGTGCGACATCGTTTAAACCGAGGTGGGAATCGGTCTGCGAACAACGCCCTGTGGACCATTGCGATGGTACGCATGCGCAGTGATCCCAAAACCCAAAGCTATGTCGCCCGGCGTAGTGCGCAAGGTTTGTCTTCCAAAGAAATTCAGCGCTGTTTAAAGCGCTATATCGTCAGGGAGCTATACCCTTTGATCCTGGCGGATCTAGCCGACTCGGCTCGATCTTGTTGACATAGGAGCGTCAACTCAGTGATGGAGCGCTTCTTCCTGAGCTTGAAAATGGAGCGGGTATGGCGCCGCGATTACGCCAACCACGCCGAAGCGATACGTGACATCACGGAATACATCGTTGGGTTTTACAACAACGAGCGGCTGCACTCGAAACTGGGATATTTGCCACCGACCGTTTACGAACGGGCGATGGCGTCGAAACCACCTATCGAGGTGTCTGGAATTAGTTGACCACTACACTGACACCCAGTAATCAAAAAGCGGGCTTGCCCCCTCGCCACAGGCTCGCACTCATTGCCTCTGCGGCTGTTGAATTGTTCCGTTTGATTTAACGAAAACTCCTACCTGCTCTCTCGAACTTCCCCGACTTCATTCCCCCTCCATCCCCTGCACAGTCTCGCGTCCTGTACCACCCACGCGAGGGATTGCGGATGTATGCCCCCACCACCTGCCGGCCCGGGACACGGGCGTTGTGAAGACCTCCATCGGCTTGCTGGTCTTCGCCGTCATGGACCCGAAAAACCCCGACATCGACACCGTCCTCAACGACTTCAAACACTGCCTCAACGATTACCCGGCCTGGGCCGAGAGCTTCTGGACCGGCTGGGCGCTGGATGTCGAACAAGTCTTCAAGGTCGGCCATGAGGTCAGCCTGGTCGCCCCGAAAAACTCCCGGACACCGGTCAGCACGACGGTCGCGAGCTGTCCCGCCAGCGGACCCTTGACCCTGGTGCACATGTTCCAGTCCGCCCGCTTCGTGCCCATCGGCAATACGCCGGTGCTGCTCGAGCCGGTCATCCATGGCCGTAGCGGCGAGGTGGTGGGGGGGGAGCCGATTCACGCAACCATCGGTCCCGACGGCATTCTCGAAGTCCCCAAATGCTGGCGCGGCCAGCGCTATCGCATCACCTTTTTCCCCCACGTTTCCCAGGACCATGTCAAGGCGCTGTACGCCTCCTATCAAGGGCTGATCGGTGAGCTTGAAGGTTGGCTGCGCAACGCCTGGTCGAGCCAGTTTCAGCCGGCGTGGGCGAGCTTTTCCGAGGCCGACCTGCTTGAGCGTTACCGCGCCCTGCAGCAGGCCAACTGGCGCGGCTTCGAAAGTGCCCTGTTCGGTGTGTGGGATGACGTTCAGCAGCTCTACCGGCTGCTGGCCGACCTGCAACCGAACAGCGCAAAACTCCTCGAGTACCTGACCCCAATCGAACTCGACACCCTGCTGAGCACGTCCAGGGAGGCCATCGCCAACGGCCTGCTGGTGCTCAGCGATGAGCCGCTGCAGTTCGTCTACCTGTCGGCCATCGTCAGTTGGCTACGGATGCTGCCACCGCCTTACCTCATCGAAGTACTGGCCGAAATTCGCAGCGAAGTGCTGATCAATCTGTTGCTGATCAGCTGCACCGCGGGGATTGGCTTCAAGCTGCGCATGAGCACCCGGGTGCTGGGCCAGATCAAGTCCGGCCGTGCTCGACAGTGGTTTGCACAGTTGGGCGAAAAGCTCGCCGAATTCACCGCCGCCCATCGCCTGGGCGCCCACGCCGACCACCTCAAACCGCTGCTGGTCAAGGCCCGGGGCGCGCCGCTCGCGCCAACCCCGGGCGTGCCCCTCAAGATTGCCCCCATGGACCCGCATCACCCCGGCACCACGCCGACGCTGGCGGTGAACAATCCCGCGGCCCTGGCGCGCGACAAGAGCGGGCGCATGACCCGCCTGAGCCGACACCAACCCCACGACGACGCCCCCAAACAGGCGAAAAACCCCAACGGCGCCAGCGCCGACACCGCCAGCCAAACCGCCACCCGCGGCTGCCCGGTGTCGATGGTCACCGGCGAAGAACTGCTGAGCCTCACCGACGCTGAACTGGACGGGGTGCTGCCGTTCAGCTGGACCCGGCTGTACCGCAGCAGCGCGGTGGAGCTCGATGGCGGGCTGGGGTGGGGCTGGAGTCACCCGCTGGCGCAGCGGCTGGAGATCAGTGGCGATTCGGTGATCTGGATCGACCAGGAGAACCGCCGCACCACCTTCCCGCTGCCCAGTACCGAGCGCCCGGCGATCCACAACAGCCTGGCGCGGGCGGCGATTTACCTCGGCGAGGCTCCCGAGGAACTGATCCTCGCCCAAGCCGGCGATGCGGCGCGCTTCTACCACTTTCGCGACGGTCGGCTGAGCGCCATCAGCGATGCCTACGGCAACCGCCTGCACGTCAGCCGCGACCGTCAGCAACGCATCCAGCGCCTGGACAACGGTGCCGGCCGCGCCCTGCGCCTGCGCTACGAGCGCGCGCAGATCATCGCCGTCGACTACCAGAGCTTGCACCCGGCCGACACCCTCGAAGACGCCTGGCGCACCGAGCAGACCCTGGTCCGCTACCGCTACGACGAACGCCAGCGGCTGGTCGAGGCAAGCAACGCCGCCGGGGACAGCGAGCGCTACGACTACGACGATCAGCAGGTCATCCTGCAGCGGCAACTGGCCGGGGGCGCGAGCTTCTTCTGGGAATGGGAGCGCACGGGCAAAGCCGCGCGCTGCATCCGGCACTGGGCGAGTTTTGCGCAGATGGACCAGCGCTACGTCTGGGACGAGCAGGGCGGGGTCAGCGTCCAGCATGCCGACGGCCGCGCAGAAGTTTACGTCCACGACCCGCAGGCGCGGCTGCTGCGCCAGGTCGAGGCGGACGGCGCCGAGCACCTTAAGGCCTACGACGACCAGGGCCGGCTGACCGCCGAGCAGGACCCGCTCGGCGCCGTCACCGAATACCGCTATGACGAGGCCGGGCGCCTGATCGCGGTGCTGCCCGCCGAGGATGAGCCGACGGCGTTCGAGTACCGCAACGGTCACCTCCACCGCCGTCAGCGCGGTCAGGCGCAGTGGACCTACCAACGCAATGCCCAGGGCGATCTCACCGAACAGATCGATCCCGACGGCCAGGTCACCCATTACCACTACGACGCCAAAGGTCAGTTAACCGGCATCCGTTATCCGGACCATAGCTGCCACACCCTGAGCTGGAATCCCCTCGGCCAGCTGATCGAAGAACAGCTGCCGAACGGCGGCCAACGCCGCTATGCCTACGACACGTTGGGCCGGCAGATTCGCCGCCAGGACGAACACGGCGCCGTCACCCAGTACCAGTGGGATGCCGTCGGCCGGCTGCTGCAGACCACCTTGCCCGGCGGCGCGAGCCGCGCCTTCAGCTACAACGCCTACGGCAAGGTCACCGCCGAACGCGATGAACTGGGCCGCCTCACCCGCTACGAATACGCCGACGACCTGCACCTGGTCAGCCGCCGGATCAACCCTGACGGCAGCCAGCTGCGCTACCGCTACGACAACGCGCGGCTGTTGCTCAGCGAGATCGAAAACGAAGCCGGCGAACGCTACCGGCTCGAATACGCCGCCAACGGCCTGATCCGGGAGGAGACCGGCTTCGATGGCCGGCGCACCGCCTACGCCTACGACCTCAACGGTCAGCTGCTGGAGAAGACCGAGTTTGGTGACGACGGCTCAACGCTGGTCACCGGGTACCAACGCGATGCTCACGGCCGGCTGACCCGCAAGACCCTGCCCGACGGCAACACCGTCGACTATCGCTACGACGGCCTCGGCCGCCTGGTCAGCGTCGCGGACCGCGACACCGACTGGCCGCTGGAATTCGAATACGACCGGCACGACCGGCTGATCACCGAGCACCAAGGCTGGGGCACCCTGCGTTATCGCTACGACGCCTGCGGTCGGCTCAAGCAGCTGCGCCTGCCGGACCACAGCACCCTCGACTACCACCACGCCCAGGGCGGGGCGCTGAGCGCCATCGACCTCAACGGCGCCCGGCTGACCACGCACGTCTTTGATGCCGGACGTGAACAACAGCGCCAGCAAGGCCAACTGCTCAGCCAGTACCAGTACGACGAGCAGGGCCGCCTGCAGGCCCACGCCCTCAGTCAGCAACAACAGTCGCGGTACCACCGGCATTACCGCTACGCCGCCAACGGCAACCTGGCCCTCCTCAGCGACAGTCGCCACGGCCAGCGCCGGTATGACTACGATCTGCGAGACCGGCTGCTCGGCGTGCGCCATCCCCACGGCGAACCCCCGGAACACTTCAGCCACGACCCGGCCGGCAACCTGCTGATGCAGGACCGCCCCGGCCCGGCCCGCATCCAGGGCAACCGCCTGCGGATGCACGGCGACCGCCATTACGACTACGACGCCTACGGCAACCTGATCCGCGAACGCCGCGGCAAGGCCCAGTGCCTCGTCAGCGAATACCGCTACGACTGCCAGCACCGGCTGATCGGCATGACCCGGCCCGACGGCCGTGGCGCCAGCTACCGCTACGACGCCTTCGGCCGGCGCATCGCGAAAACCGTCGACGGGCAGAGCACCGAATTCTTCTGGCAAGGCGACCAACTGATCGCCGAACGCGGCAGCAGCCACTACCGCAGCTACCTCTACGAACCCGGCAGCTTCCGCCCGCTGGCCCTGCTCGACGGCGAGGGTCCACGGAATGCCTGCCCGTTCTACTACCAACTCGACCACCTCGGCACCCCTCAGGAACTCACCGCCTACAGCGGCGAGATCGTCTGGTCGGCGCAATACCACGCCTACGGCAAACTCGCCCGCCTCAAGCAAGACAGCGAAGAACACCTCGAGCAACCGCTGCGCTTCCAGGGCCAATACTGCGACGCCGAGAGCGGCCTGCACTACAACCGCCATCGCTACTACACTCCGGACAACGGCCGCTACCTGACCCCGGACCCGAGCAAACTGGCCGGTGGGCTGAACGCCTACCAATACACCCCGAACCCGACGGGCTGGGTGGATCCGTTGGGGTTGAGTACCTGCCCGGGCGGGGATGGGTGCAAGCCGGCGCTGGGGGTGGAAGACCCGGCGGCGAAGGCACGGGTGGATGAGGGGGTACCGACGCTCCCAGATTCCAAAAGGGAAGAGGGATACCTATATCGGGGGGATAAAAGTCATCCTGACGAAATCTTTGAACATGGGTTTAAAAGTAAAGGCGATAGCAATGACTTACTACTTCACTCCATCGACAGCGATAATCCACCGAGCAATTTTATTAGCACGTCTCCATCTAGAGACGTAGGGATTGCATTTGCTACAAGTTTTCACGTGAGAGGTGGGTATCTGTACACATTGCGGAAAATACCAGGTCGTGATGTAAAGAAAGAGCTAGGAAAGGAATATATATTTGGAACTGAAGCCGAAATAGCAATACCTGAACGTATAGATAGAGAAAATATTCTCGGCGCAACCCCTGTAAGGGCGGACGGTCGTAGTTCTGGATATACCATTATAAATCCATACAGGAAGTAAAGAATTGAAAACTGTAAAAATAGCTATAAGTGTAAGTGGCAAAAAACAAAAAGCAAAACTTATATGCGATACGGAAAAGTTAACCATAAATTTCGTTATGGAAAATGGCTTTAATAAAACCTATTCTGGAAGCGATTTCTATAATTGCTTTGGGCATGTCAGAGAGGGAAATCCTGATATTAAATTCCTTTGTAAAGGTTCAAAAATAAATGTTCGCCCGTCCAGTATGTCATCACAAATGTCCCAGGGTGTAAGGGCCTACGAGTTGACGTTAGGGAAGTCTCCTTCACTAAGTGATCTGGTTGATATTTTCGATTACGAAGAAAATGATTTGACAAACGATCCTAAGGTGCAAAAAGAATTTTATATGCGCTGGCGAGACTCGATAGTAGATGGTGATGATGGCTAGAAATGGAAAGGTGGAAGTAACGCATTGCTCTTTCAAATAAATGGAGAATGCTAGTCATGTTGAGTATTTCATGCTTGATTGGAACGGAGAGTAGGGTGTGGCCGCAACGGAGATAACTCTGAGTATCAATGGGGTCGCTGAGTCGGCCGTAGTCGAGTGCAGCAGGAAGATACCGGCCCTAACAATAACCATGGCAAGCGGACTCAGAAAGACTTATACAGGCGAAGATATTTACATTTGCTTTGGATTGCTCAGAAAAGACTTCAAGGACATAAAATTTCTGTGCAAAGGAGCAAAATTGAATGTCCACCCCTCTAGCATGTCTTCACAGATGTCCAACGGGATAATGGCGTATGAGCTTACTTTGGGAAAGCAAAGCAAAAGAGAAAATTTAGTGAATATTTTCGACTACGAAGAAAATGACATTACCAATGAAATACAAGAGCAAATAGATTTTTACGATCGTTGGATCGATTCGTTAGTTGGATAATTAGATCGTCAGACTAGAGAGCATTTTTGGCGAGGGAGCTTGCTTCCGCCGGCCAGTCCGCCCTCGGACGAAGCAGTCGTAAAGCCGCTGCATGCGGTGTGTCTGGAAGAGCGAGGTTGCAGGTTTGCGACCGCTGCGCGGCCGATCGCGGGCAAGCCACGCTCCTACATTGGATAGTGTTCATTTGTGGGAGTCGGGCTTGCCCGCGAAGACGTTCTGTCAGGCGACTCTGGCAGAGGGACAGAATATAGATCGTTAGATCGTTCCCACGCTCTGCGTGGGAATGCCTCACTGGACGCGCAGCAATCGCTTCGGCAGTGACGCAGAGCGTCACGGGCTGCATTCCCACGCAGAGCGTGGGAACGATCATTGGCAGATCTGACACCCAGTAATCAAAAAAGGGGCGCCTCTGAGGTTGCCCGTTTTGTTTATGGTGCCATCTGCGCCCGCAATCGCCGTCCGATGACGTCCATTAAATCGCAGCCGTCGCGCAGCGGGATAGCGAGGACCCGGAACGATCATTGGCAGATCCGACACCCAGTAATCAAAAAAGGGCGCCTCTGAGGTTGCCCGTTTTGTTTATGGTGCCATCTGCGCCCGTAGTCGCCGTCCGATCACGTCCAGCAGATCGCAGCCGTCGCACAGCGGGATGGCTAGGACCCGGGCGAGTAGTCGATCGTTCCCACGCTCTGCGTGGGAATGTCTCACTGGACGCTCCGCGTCCGCTTCGGCAGTGACGCAGAGCGTCACGGGCTGCATTCCCACGCAGAGCGTGGGAACGATCATTGGCAGATCTGACACCCAGTAATCAAAAAAAAGGGCGCCTCTGAGGTTAATGCCAGTCAGTTAAGGAATTTTTGGCTTCGCACATTCCCCCGTAGCAGCTGCCGAAGGCTGCGTTCGAGTGCGCAGCACTCGTAAAATGGCAAACTTCGTCCTTTCAGGAGGACCGTATATCGCCTATTTGCGACTGCTTTGCAGCCGGACGCAGCCTTCGGCAGCTGCTACAGCAATAGGGCAAGCCTGCTCCAGCAACAAACCGCTATCCTTGGCCTCACCTCCCTCCAAACGAGTGTTCCCATGCTTGAGGTGCAAGGCGTGTTCAAGAGCTATGCAACACCGCAAGGTCCGTTGGCGGTGTTGCAGGGTGTCGACTTGCAGCTGCAACACGGCACCAGCCTGGCGCTGATGGGCGAGTCGGGCAGTGGCAAGAGCACGTTGCTGCATCTGATTGCCGGGCTGGACAAGGTTGATCGCGGCAGTATCCGGATCGGCGAGCAGCGTCTCGATCAGATGAGCGAAGCGCAACTGGCGAACTGGCGCCGCACCGAGGTGGGCCTGGTGTTCCAGCAATTCAACCTGATCAGCAGCCTGCGGGTCGAAGACAACCTGGCCTTTCAGGCGCGCCTGGCCGGGCGTTATGAGCCGGTCTGGCAAGGGCAGTTGATCGAGCGGTTGGGGTTGGGCGACTTGCTCAGGCGTTACCCCGAACAACTTTCTGGCGGTCAGCAACAACGGGTGGCGCTGGGACGTGCACTGGCTTCGCGCCCCGGTTTGCTGCTGGCGGATGAACCCACCGGCAGCCTCGACGAAACCACCAGTGATGAAGTGCTGAAACTGCTCCTGGAGCTGCTCGACGACAGCCCGACCAGTCTGTTGATGGTCACCCACAGCCCAAGGGTCGCGGCCCGTCTGGCGCAAAGAGTGATGCTGCATAACGGGCGTCTGGCCGGCGTGGAGGGGCGCTGAGGTGCGGGTTTTTTATGGGACATTGCGCGCGCTGCTGAGCCACTGGCGGCAGCACCCGGTGCAGTTTTTCAGCGTGCTGACCGGTCTCTGGCTGGCCACCGGCCTGTTGACCGGCGTGCAAGCGCTGAACAGTCAGGCACGCGAAAGTTACGCGCGGGCCAGCCAGTTGATTGGCGGCGAACCCCAGGCCAGCCTGACTGCGCCCAATGGTGCGAGCTTTTCCCAAGCCTTGTTCATCAGCCTGCGACGCGCCGGTTGGCCGGTGTCACCGGTGTTGCAGGCGCGCCTGACGCTCAAGGGGCATGAAGATCAACGTCTGCAATTGATGGGGATCGAGCCGCTGTCGCTACCGGCCGGGTCTGCAGTGGCCGGGCAAGCGCTGCAGATGGCGCGGATTGTCGATTTCTTCAGCGCGCCGGGCAGCACCTGGATTGCTCCGCAAACCTTGCAGGTATTGGGTTATCGCGAAGGCGAACAACCGCTCGCGGCGAATGGGCAACGCTTGCCGCCGCTGCACAGCCAGGCCGACATGGCGCCCGGTGTACTGCTGGTGGATATCGGTTTCGCACAACAGGTGTTGGGCATGCCGCAGCAGCTCTCGCGCCTGCTGCTGCCCAAGGATTTCGCGGCGACGCAGCCGGTGCTGCCTGAAGACCTTGCCCGGCAGTTAGTGCTCAAACGCAGTGGCGAAGAAAACAACCTGTCGCGCCTCACCGAAAGCTTTCACCTGAACCTCGATGCCCTGGGCTTTTTGTCCTTCGTGGTGGGCCTGTTTATCGTGCATGCCGCCATCGGCCTGGCGCTGGAGCAACGCCGCGGATTGATGAGAACCCTGCGGGCCTGCGGAGTCAGTGCGCGCATGCTGATCTTCAGTCTGAGCATGGAGCTGGGATGCCTGGCGTTGCTGGGCGGGATCGCCGGAGTTGCCAGCGGTTATCTGCTGGCCGGGATGCTGTTGCCGGATGTCGCTGCCAGCCTGCGCGGGTTGTATGGTGCCGAAGTGGCGGGGCAGTTGAGCCTGAGCCCGCTCTGGTGGTTGAGTGGTGTGGGGGTGAGTCTGCTCGGTGCGTTGCTGGCCGGCGCCAACAGTTTGCTGCGCGCGGCACGTTTGCCATTGCTCGCACTGGCCAACCCGCAAGCCTGGCACCAGGCCCATGCCCGCTGGCTGCGACGCCAGGGCTGGGTGGCGGCGATGGCCGGTGGGGTCGCGGTACTGGCCTTGTTGCTGGGCGACAGTTTGACCAGCGGGTTTGTGCTGATGGCTTCTCTGTTCCTGGCGGCGGCATTGAGCTTGCCAGTGCTGCTCAATGCGCTGCTGAGTGGCGTACTCAGGCGCAATCGCTCGGTGCTGGGCCAGTGGTTTATTGCCGATTGCCGCCAGCAATTGCCGGCCTTGAGTCTGGCATTGATGGCGCTGTTGTTGGCGCTGGCCGCCAACATTGGCGCCGGCAGCATGACCGCAGGCTTTCGCCAGACCTTCAGTGACTGGCTCGAGCAACGTCTGACCGCCGAGCTGTACGTCAACCCGCAAAGTCCGGGGCAGGCGCGTGAGATTCAGGCGTGGCTGGGCCAGCAGCCGCAGGTCTCTGCGCTATTGCCCAGCTGGCAGGTGTCGATCCAGTTGCAGGGCTGGCCCGCGGATTTGTATGGCGTCATCGATCACCCGACGTATCGCCAGCACTGGCCATTGCTGCAAGTGCTGGGGGACAAACCCTGGGATCAGTTGGCCACAGACGACACGCTGATGCTCAGTGAACAATTGGCCCGGCGACTGAAGGTGCAATTAGGCGATCGGCTGACGATTCCAACGCCGCAAGGCCAATGGTCGCCGCGCATCGTCGGGATTTATGCCGACTATGGCAATCCCAAAGGCCATTTACTGGTCAACGCTGAACACCTGCAGCGCTTTTGGCCGCAACTGGCGCCGAGTCGTTTCAACGTGCGCATTGACCCTGCGTCCGCGCCGTCGTTGGTGCGCGCTCTGCAAGCGCGCTTTGCGCTGGACGACAACCGCATCGTCGAGCAGACGCAACTCAAGGGTTGGTCCACGCAAGTGTTCGAACGCACCTTTGCTGCCACCGCAGCGCTCAACAGTTTGACGCTGGGGGTTGCTGGCGTTGCGTTGTTTATCAGCCTGCTGACCCAGAGCCAGAGTCGTCTCGGGCAACTGGCGCCGTTATGGGCCTTGGGCGTAACCCGGCGTCAATTGATGCTGCTCAACCTGGGGCAGACCTGGTTATTGGCGGTGTTGACCTTACTGCTGGCGTTGCCATTGGGGATGGTGTTGGCGTGGTGCCTGAACGCGGTGATCAACGTTCAGGCGTTTGGCTGGCGTCTGCCGCTGCGGATCTTCCCGTTGCAACTGTTGCAATTGATGGCCCTGGCGCTGTTGGCGACGTTGCTGGCATCGGCCTGGCCGCTGTTCAAGCTCTACCGCACCCGACCGGCCGATCTGCTCAGGACCTTTGCCCGTGAAGACTAAGTGGCTGCGGCTCGGCGTGCTGCTCTTGGCGCTGTGGCAATTGAGCGGCTGCGATGACGCGGCGCAGAAAAACACCGACAGTTTTGCCGGGCTGGGCAATGAGGCGGCGGCTTTTACGCCCGTGATTCCCGGTAGACCGTTCATCTTTCCGGCAGATCACGGGCCTCACGATGGCTTTCGCATCGAGTGGTGGTACGTCACCGCCAACCTCAAGGACGATCAGGGACGCCGTTTCGGTGCGCAATGGACCTTGTTTCGCAATGCGCTGAACGCTGCCCCCGATCAACCCGGTTGGGGCAACCAGACGATCTGGCTGGGCCACGCGGCGGTGACTTCGGCCAGTCAGCATCACGCGGCCGAACGCTACGCTCGCGGCGGCGTCGGGCAAGCCGGAGTGAATGCTACGCCGTTCACTGCCTGGATCGATGACTGGAGTTTTGCCAGCCAGTCAGGCACCGAAAATCCCTTGGCCGATTTGCAACTGCATGCCCGTGGGCAAGGCTTCAGCTATCAACTGCGCCTGACGTCGAGCAAACCCCTGGTGCTGCAAGGCGAGCAGGGTTTCAGCAAAAAGTCCGAACAAGGCCAGGCGTCGTATTACTACAGCCAGCCGTTTTTTCAGGCTGCGGGCAGCCTTGAAATCGACGGCAAAGCCTATCAGGTCAGTGGCCCGGCCTGGCTGGACCGCGAGTGGAGCAGTCAACCGTTGACCGCCAGCCAAACCGGTTGGGACTGGTTTTCCCTGCACCTGGATAACGGCGAGCAGGTCATGCTGTTTCGGGTGCGCGAAAAGGACGGAACCTCGTATTTGACCGGGACCTGGATATTTGCCGATGGTCATGCGCAGCCACTGCGCGGGGGTGAAATCAGCCTCACGCCGCTGGTCACCTCTGATGTCGCGGGGCGCAAGATGCCGACCCGTTGGTCGGTCAAGATTCCCGGCAAAGGTCTGGACATCACCACTGTCGCGCTGAATCCCAACGCCTGGATGGCGCTGCGGATTCCTTACTGGGAGGGGCCGGTGCAGTTGAGTGGCAGTCATGCCGGCAGCGGTTATCTGGAAATGACCGGGTATTGAGCTGGAGGGTAGCTGCCTGACTGCCCATGGGCTCGACGCAATACGCTGACACAGTGCTTGTCAGAAATATTGTGACCAGATTTATTCAGATTTTGCTAACGGACAGATCGATCAGGTTCCATTAAAATCTACCCGTTCGCCCAGTGTAATGGCTCTTTACCGGTGCATGGATTGCCAGGCCAGTGCGCTGGGCGAACTCCCTTCTGATCGCTCAGCGACATTCAAGCGCACTCCAGATCCGGCACGCTTGATCCCACTCACATCATGTTGATGACTGCACTGTCAGGCCAATGGCGGCAGATTCAGCGCGGCGCAGCACTCCAGGATCGAGCGCCGCTGGGTTTCGGCATACAGCGCCAGCTCATCGATGGTCGAACGGCCCAGGGCCTTCTCGAACTCTTGCTGGTTCGATTGTGAGGCGTAATGGCTTTGCGCGTCGTCTCCGAGGTTGGACTGGAAAATGCCCGCCGCACTGACCGGCAAAAAGTCCTCGTACACCAGTGGCTCGAAACGAAGGTAGTGCCCGCTGATCAAACCCTCCAACGTCGCCGGGTTCGACAGATCGCCCCCAGCAGCGAGGCCCTTTTCGGTGACGAAGTAGCGGAAGTACGCCAGGCCTTGTTGGCGCATGCCGGCGTAGGTGTCCGGGAATTCGCTGAAATGGGCTTGCAGCAGCGTGTTGTAGCGCTGAGCATTTTCTTCGTTGGGCAAATCCTTCAATTCATCGCGCGCGGCATTCAGCAAGCGGTCGTACAGCGCCCGGCCTGCCGGCGTCAGCGCCGCGCCGCGTTGTTCGATTTCGCCGAAACGGGCGCTGTGGCTGCCGCTGGCCTGGTCCTGATCGACGAAGGCGATAGCCTCTTCCAGCGCCTTGAAGCTGGTCTGGCGCAGCAGAATCGGGCACTCACGGCGTGGCGGGCCTTCGATCACGGCTTTGGGGGTAATGCCGTGTCCGGGCATTTGCGCCTGGACCACATCGATGTCCAGGGTGCGCGGGGTCAGGTGATTGATGTGCGGCCCTTTGAAGGCCACCACGTCGGCGACCAAACGGTGCTGAGCGCTCAGTCGCTGGTACTGCTCGGCAGTGACGGTTGCGCTGTGATGCCAGCGAAACGTCTCCAGCGCCTGTTTGACGAATTCATCGGCGTCTTGTTCGTTGAGCCCGCCCTGGGCTTGGGATTTGTCGATCAAGGTCAGCGCGGTTGGGGTGAAGATCGAGCGCTTGGCCAGGACCGACTGGGCAAACTCGCGCAGTTCGGGATTTTCAATGAGTTCCAGCCTGAGCAACGAGGTGAACACCCGAAATGGGCTGATCTGCAACGACGCCTCATGCACTGCGCGGAACGCGGTGGAGTGCACCGGCACCCCGGCGGGCGTCAGGTCGTAATAGCCGACTGGCTGCATGCCCATGACCGCAAACAAGCGGCTGAGGGTCGCCAGTTCCTGGGCGGTACCGACGCGGATAGCGCCATGGCGCTCCAGGTCCAGGCGTTCGATTTCACCGGTGGCGCGCAGCTGTTGTGCAACGCTGCTGTCGGTGCTCAGCACTTGGGCGTTGGTCTGCGCTACCAGTTCCATCAGCGCGCCGTACAGCGGCACCTCTTCTCGATACATGTCCGACATCGCCCGTGAAAAGCGTTGGCGGATCAGGTCAGGGCTGACGAAGCTCTGGATGCTCATAGACAGAATTCCCGGCGCAGTGAAATCGTGGGTTCAAGGAGGTTTTTCGTTGCCCGATTCTGTTCGGGGCAAGGGGGCACTGGCAAACGAAGTTTCTTCTGAACTTCATTCTGCAAATGACTGCACCCGCGATCCGCATTCCCCCCGTAGCAGCTGCCGAAGGCTGCGTTCGGTCTGGGCCGCATTCGGACGTAGCGGTCGTAAAATCAAGCACTGCGGTGTTACAGGTTAACCGTGGTTGCAGGATTTGCGACCGCTTCGCGGCCGAACGCAGCCTTCGGCAGCTGCTACGGTTCGCGTAACGGCTTAAGCCCCCTCGCCACAAATTGACCACCGCGTATTGGCCAGCAAAACCGCTGCCGATGTCATGCCCAGAGCGCTCGCGGGTGCTTGCTCGAGGCGCTGACCGGTGATGGCTATTTGCCGTTCCCCTGATAGACTTTCAGCAAGCCCGCACGTAACAACCGGCGTCTCAGGATCCGTTCAGCAGCACAGAGGAGCTTTGGCCCCTATGCGACACACTGGAGGAAAGGGACTTTCACTGGCCAGGAGGCTGTACACCTCGCGAATGTTGGGCTTTGCCCTGGGCCTCCTTTGCGTGGGAGGCGCGATGTATCCGCTCAATCCATCGCGCTGGGTGTGGGGGCTCATGCTGTTGAACGGCATTCTCTGGCCGCATCTGGGCTATCAATGGGCACGCCGGTCGAAAGTGCCTTACCACGCTGAACACCGCAATATACTGATCGACTCGTTTCTCGGCGGTTTCTGGGTCGCCGCCATGCACTTCAATCCCTTGCCCAGTGCGACCACGCTGTCGATGATGGCGATGAATAATGTCGCCATTGGCGGTATACGCTTTCTGCTGGCCGGTTGTGTCGCTCAGGTTTTGGGTATCGCCACCGCGCTGCTGATTTTTTCACCGGCATTCATTCCCCAAACCAGCCCTGTGCAGCTGTATGCCTGCTTACCGCTATTGATGCTTTACCCCTTGGTGCTGGGGTGGATCTGTTATCGGCAAGCCCACACGCTGGGGCGGCACAAGCGTGAGTTACTGGCGCTCAGCCGTACCGACAGTCTGACTGGCCTGCTGAACCACGGGGCCTGGAAGGACCAACTGGAAGTCGAGTTTCAGCGTTGTCAGCGCCAGCAGCAAGGCGGGGCCATCGCACTGATTGACATCGATCACTTCAAGGCCATCAATGACACTTACGGCCACGTCGCCGGAGACCTGGTGCTGCGTCAGTTGAGCAAAATTCTCAAGCAAAACCTGCGCGCCAGCGATCAGGCGGGGCGTTATGGTGGCGACGAGTTTTGCGTGATCCTGCCGGACGTGCCGCTGGCCAACGCCGCTCAGGCCATGGATGCCCTGCGTGATCGCTTCGCCTGCCTGGGCTATGAGCAAACCCCGGCGATGAAGGTCAGCCTGAGCATCGGCCTGGCCGCGTTCAACCCGGCGCACAGCGATGCAACCCTTTGGCTCAATGACGCCGACCAGGCGTTGTACGAAGCGAAAACCATGGGCCGTAATCGGGTCATTTGCCGAGCGTATGGCGCGCTGCACCAGGTCCTGCTCAACCCGGTGTGAGGCGGGTTGAATAAAGCGAGCGTACGGTACGCGGTGAGCCTCAGGCGGCGACGGCTTGTCGCTGATGCGCCGCCAGACGCACGGCGCGGACCGAGTTGCCCGGCTGCAGTTGCAGGCGCTTGGCGGTGAGGCGATCGATCACCAGGTGGCTGCCCACCAGCCGCGCCTTGGCGGCAGTGATGCGGCAGTTCTCGAGGCGGCGGTTGTGGATCAGCCAGACCGGTGCTTCGTCGTCCGGTGTGCCAATGGCCAAGGTCAGCGGCTTGCTGTCGCGCACTGTGCGGATATCTGCGATTTGCGCCTCAATGACTGGCCCGCCGTCAAAGATGTCGATATAGCCCTGATGGGAAAAGCCTTCGGCCTGCAGAATGTTCAGCGCCCGCTCGGTGTTCTTGTGCGCCTTGCCGATCACCGCCTGCGCTTGCTCGCTGAGCAGGCAGGTGTAGAGCGGTTGACGCGGCATCAGCTCGGCGATGAAAGACTTGTTGCCCAGCCCGGACAAGTGATCGGCCTGGCTGAAATCCATCTTGAAGAAGTGCCGGCCCACGCTGTCCCAGAACGGCGAGCAGCCGTATTCGTCGGCGCTGCCGCGCATTTCGGCGATCAGTTTGTCGCCGAACAGGTGCGGGAATTCAGCGACGAACAACAGGCGCGAAATGGACAACAGCCGACCGTTGCTGCCCTTGCGCTGATCGGGCCGCAGGAACAGCGAGCAGACTTCCGATTGACCGGTCATTTCGTTGTTGAGAAACAGCGTCGATATCTGCCGTTGGATGCCGAGCTCTGGCGACGAATTGACGGTCAAGCCAACCCGGTAGTTGTACCAGGGCTCCCGCAGGCCGACGGCGCCGGCCAGCGCGCTGACACCCACCACTTGCTGATCGTCGTCTTCAAGCACGAACAGGTAGTCCGCGTCGGCGCGCTCGACCTGTTCGGCAAAGGTCCGCTGTGCCCAGCGCAGACGATGGGCCAGGCGCTCCTTGTTGGCCGGCAGGGTAGTGAACCCCGGGCCGGCACGTTGGACCAGCTCCAGCAGCGCGGGCAGGTCGGTGATACGAGCCGGGCGTACGATCATGGTGCAGCTCCTTCGTCGCGCCGAGTCTGGCACGCTGGTGTGGCGCGGTTCAAAGCGCAATCAGCCGGACCTGGCTGCCTTCAGCAAGCTTCAAGACGGCGAGCATTTCTGCGTTCAGGCTGACCGGCTGGCCCGGGGTCCAGTCCAGCTCGACAACAATCGCCCGATAGTTTTCCAGTGAGTCATTGCTCACCAGGTACGCAGCGCCGGTGCCAGCCTGCGGGCTGAGACGAGCACTCACCGTCTGGCTGTGAGCGATGGAGCGAATGCTCGAGGTCCGGGCAAAAAGCGTGGGACCGCCGTCGAAAATATCGACGTAGCTGTTGGCTTCGAAACCCTCGCGCAGAAGTATGTCCATTGCGTCCTGGCCGGCCGGATGGGCCTGGCCGATGCAGTCCTGGGCGGCCTGCGAAAGCATGGGGACATAGATCGGGTATTGCGGCATCAGCTCGGCCAGAAAGGTCCGGCTCTTCAAACCGCAGAGGCGTTCGGCCTCGGCATAGGGCAGGTCGAAAAAATGCTTGCCAAGCGCATCCCAGAACGGGGATTCGTCGTCTTCATTGCTGTAACCGACGATCTCGCTAATGGTCACCTCGGCAAAGCGCCGGGAATGGGCGGCCATGAATAAAAGGCGCCCGCGTGAGCTCAACTCGGCGAAAGGCGTTTGCGCCAGCGTCGAATCAACATGAAAGCCACACAGCAAGGTCTGCCCGTTCAGGTCATGACACAGCGACAGGGCCGGTACCTCGTGCTGGATGTTCAGTTCATGCGAGGTGCTGGTGAACATCCGGTTGCGCAAGCTGTAAAACGGCTCTGACAAACCAGTGGTCGCGACGATTTCCGAGCAGCCCATCAGACGCTCGTTGGTCGTGTCCTCCAGAACGAACAGGTAGCTTTGGTCACCATGGGTCTGGACATCGCTGGCGAACGAGGTGCTGGACGCGAGAATTTTTCCGTGCAGGCGCCGGGTGTCGTCAGGCAAGGACGTCACGCCCACCAGGCTGTCACGGGCAAGGCGTTGCAAACCGGGCAGGTCGGTTAACTTGACTGGACGTAAGACCAGCATGGATGCACTCCTGTATCAAAGGGTTCAGCGCCGCCTCGCCCGAGGGCGATGAACTTCGATGAACTTGACTATCACTGTCGGTTTCCACGCGTTTCAACGCCTGCCGCTGGAACACTCTGCGGCTGCGTACTTTTTTGCGCTCTTGCTGGCGCTTGGTAATGGTTGCCCGAGACCTGTCCTGGTCTCGGATAACGGCTGGATCCGTGTTAAAGAGCGTCGGGCACTATTTTTCCTCCAGCAAATGAGTGGTGAATTCGGCCCGCAGCGCATCAATGCCCTCCAGACGATCACCGGGATTGGGGGTGTGCAATGACAGACAGGCGATCAGCGCCTCAACCTGGGCTAGCGCCGGGACCAGCGTATCGAATGCCGAAACCGACTCCACGGGAGAGCTGATTACCAGGTCGGCCATTTCACGTAGCGGTGAGGCGTAAATGTCGGTGAACAACACCACCCGGGCATGCCGGCTCTTGGCCGCACTGGCAACGCGCAGCGCCAGGGACTGATAGCGGCGATAGTCGAAGAGCAGCACGATGTCCTGACGTTGCACCTCGAACAGGCGCTCGGGAAGCTGAGCATTGTCTTCCAGGGCGAAGCAGCCGGAACGCAGCAGGCGCAGATGGTTGAGCAGGTAGTTGGCCAGAAAACTGCTGAAGCGTCCGCCAAAGCAATGCACTTGATGGCGCGGCTCGAGCAGCCATTCAACCAGAATGCGCACGTCCTCGGGCTGGGTCAGTGCCTGGGTTTCGAGCAGGGCGCGATGGCTGTCCATCAGATAATGGGTCCAGGCATCGCCTTGTTTGATCTCTGAGCGGGGTTGTAACAGGGCGCTGGGGGAGCGCAGGCGATCATCCATGTCGCTGAGCAAGGCTTCGTGGAAATCGGCATAACCGTTGAAGCCCAGCTTCTTGACCAGGCGCACGATGGTGGGATCACTGACGCCGGCGCGCTCCGCCAGGCGTGACATCGGGCCCAGCCCATTACGCGGATACTGGTCCAGCAATGCGCGAATGACCTTGCGCTCCGAGGGCGTCAGATCAAGTGCGGGATCTGTGATCAGTTCTCTGAGAGAGGGCATCCAGGCTCCTGCAGGATGGATGTGTCGCTTTTATTTCATAATCCGTTAAAACAGTATTTATGTAGCTTACGTTACATGTCTAGTGAATTTTTGTATGGGGCGAAAAGGCCCAAAATGGGGCGAAAGCCCTATCCGAAGGAGGCGGCGGACGTTTCGCTTTCTGTTGTGGGCCAGTTCCCTGACGGGCCACGAAAACCCCACGAGAGTCCTCACTTGATTCGACAAATTGGGAAAGTGCCTGCGACAAGTGATACAAACGCCTGGACAGCGTATCGATTGCCATAACCCGAGTGATTTCCCTTGCAAGCCACCCGCCTGACCCTGATCTGCCACGCCCGAACCGTCGCACAGAAACTGGCGCGTTTTGCATTGGACGAGTCCCTGGAAATGGATTGGCAAGCGGCGCGGGGCTCGCGAGCCGGGAGCTTTAAACGCTTGCCACAATTGCTCAGCGCGCCGGAGACCCGGGCCAGGCAAACCGCCGAGCTGTTTGGGGCCCGGATGCAGATCGTACCTGCGCTGCGTGATTACGATGTCGGCCGTTGGCAAGGCCTGCGGATCGATGACCTGCAAAAGAATGAACCCGAGGCACTCCAGGCCTGGCTGACCGATACCACCTGTGCGCCCCACGGTGGCGAGTCAGTGGCGCAACTGTGCGAGCGGGTGGCTGATTGGCTCCAGACGTTGCGCAACACGCCGGGGCACGTGGTAGCGATCACTCATCCGTTCGTCATTCGCGCGGCGATTGTTCATGTCATGCAGTGCCCGCCCGCGGCCTTTAATGTGATCGATGTCGAGCCGTTGTCGGCGACCGAGTTGCGGTTTAATGGTCGGTGGCGGCTGCGTTTGCAGGAAAACGGCTCAGAGATGGAGACGATCACCCCATGAAGAAAATCCTGATCATCGGCATCGGTGCCGGTAACCCCGAATACATCACCGTTCAGGCCGTCAATGCGCTGAATCGGGTCGACGTGTTTTTCATCATGGACAAGGGCCAGAGCAAGGTAAAACTCACCGACCTGCGCCGTGACATCTGTGAGCGCTACATCACCGGTCACGACTATCGCTTCGTCGAAGCCCACAGCCCCGAACGCGTCCGTGGCGACGTGGACTACAGCGCAAGCGTCCATGATCTGAATCGCGACAAGCAGCAGACTTTCGAGCGGTTGATCACCGGTGAAATGCAGGACAACGAATGTGCAGCGTTTCTGGTGTGGGGCGATCCGGCGCTGTACGACAGCACCATCAGAATTTTGCAGGCGATCCTCGCGAGTGGCCGTTGCACCTTCGATTTCGAGGTCATCCCCGGCATCACCAGCGTCCAGGCGCTGGCGGCACAACATAAAGTGCCGTTGAACAGTATTGGCCGATCAGTCGAAATCACCACCGGGCGCAGGCTTGCTGCCGGGTTGGTCAGCGATGCCGATAGCGTCGTGGTGATGCTCGATGCCGAAGATGCCTATCGGCAGGTTGCCGATCAGGATCTGGATATCTATTGGGGCGCCTATCTGGGTACGCCGGACGAAATCCTGATTGCCGGCAAACTGAAGAATGTTGCCGACGAGATCGAGCGGGTGCGTAAAGCGGCGCGCCAGGCCAATGGCTGGATTATGGATACCTACTTGTTGCGCAAGCCTGAAGGTCCGCAGGACTGAAGGGCGCCCGGACTTGCCGGTGGAGGTCATGTCTTGGGGCCGACTGGCATTGCCCGGTGGCTGAACTATAAGAAGTACCAGGGAACGTTTCTGATGCGACGGACCCGCAGGCAGGCGGTGTATTCCTGACGCCGCTTAATCCAGCCCGAAACCCATCGCAGGTATCACCATGCAAACCCGTCTCGGATCCGCTCTCGCGCCGTTTCTGCTCGGTCTTTGCGCCGCTGCCATTCTGGGAGGCTGTGCCGGTTCCCAGGATCGATCGGCCGAAAACCGCCAGGCCTGTGTCAATGCCGGTTACAAGCCCGGCACCGACAGCTTCACTAACTGCATGATGCAATCGGACACCCAGCGCAGTAAGGCCACCGCGGACAGGCAAACCGACAAAAACCAGCCGTCTGACGCCGAGGTGGCGGTCCCGATCCCGGCCCCGGTCTCGAAAGGTTGCCAGACCACCGAAAGCACTGAAGTCAAAGGTGCTGCAACGCAGGCGGGGCAGACCACCAGCACGCGTACCTCATCGGTGTGTGGCGGTCAGTGAAGAGACTGATCATCGCCAGGCCGATTTCTTCTGCGCCCCTACGTACCGCGGAGAGTCAGCCAGAGCTGGGGCCGACGTCGACCATTCAGCGCGCCGTCGAAG
Source organism: Pseudomonas sp. GW821-FHT04C07 (assembly GCF_059420325.1). NCBI lineage: Bacteria > Pseudomonadati > Pseudomonadota > Gammaproteobacteria > Pseudomonadales > Pseudomonadaceae > Pseudomonas > Pseudomonas sp. GW821-FHT04C07. Next base: position 402 of record NZ_JBWKTM010000026.1, on the reverse strand, counting down.
CCTTTATTCTGTTTAATCTTCTGGAGAACGGTTCATGGCTCGCGCATCAGAATTCATCGATATCCCGGCTTCGGCCGAACAGGTCTGGCGATTGATTGGCGGCTTCAATTCGCTGCCGGACTGGTTACCCTTCATCCCGAAAAGCGAACTCAGCGATGGCGGCCGCGTGCGCAGCCTGCAAACGCTGGACGGTCTGGTGATCGTCGAGCGCCTGGAGGCCTTCGACAATGCGGCGCGCTCCTACAGCTACTCGATCAGCCAGGCACCGTTTCCGGTCACTGATTACCTGGCCACATTGCGCGTCGAAAACCTGGAAAGCGGGCAGACCTCGCGAGTCACCTGGTCGGGCCGCTTCACACCGGTCGGCGTGAGCGACGAGGCGGCGGTGGAGCTGTTCACCGG
>NZ_JBWKTM010000025.1:0-36815 GCF_059420325.1 Pseudomonas sp. GW821-FHT04C07 | reverse complement strand
GTTTGTCGGTCATGAAAAACTCCTCGATAGATGCATTTTCCACTTATCGAGGTGTCCGGGGAAATTAGACCACTACATAGATCAGCATGCCTCTACCCAATAAGGTACAAGCATGGAATCGGTGCGCTGAAACGCGTCATAGAAAGAGGATCGCCAAATCCTGTCGCCGATGTGCGGCGACGGGGCGAACTATAGGGGGGATGGTTCGAGGTGTGCAACCAAACGGGCGCGACGCTGACTTTTCTTAGCGTTTTTTAGCTCGTTCGTACACAGCGCTACGTTCGCGCTTATCAACGGCTACCACCGAGACGACCACGCGCTCGTCAATCACTTGATAAACCAGCCTGTAGCCAGAGGCCTTTAACTTGACCTTGTGGCAGTCAGGCATCCCGTGCAATGAATCCGACTGGACCCGAGGTAACTCAAGCCGTTCAGCCAGCTTCTTTTTGAACTGCTCGCGTAGGGTATGCCCCAACTTGTCCCACTCCTTGCGTGCGGATGGCAGGAATTCAAGCTTACAAGTCATCCAGGCTTACCGGCATCGGCGTTTCATGGCTACGAGCGCGGACTAGCTCGGCCAGCTCCAGGTCATCCAACCGTTCCATCATGGCCTCGAATACATCGGCCGGAACCATATACCCTATGACACGATTGTGATTCAGCACCGCAACCGGCCCACCATGAGCCCCGCTCAATACTGCTGAGGGATTTTTCTTCAGCTCGGACACACTGACGGCCGTATCGGCCAGAACATTTTGCATATTTAAGACCTCTATTTAGGTCTTAAATCTGGTCCGCTGATAGTTTTTAAGCAACCCGGAAAAATCTCACAAACACGGTTTAACCCCAGATTTTTTTACCGCTCACCAGATTTTTTTACATTTCGCCTGTTTTCCTCAGATTTTTTTACACCCCCCGCCCCTTCCTCAGCAGCACATCCAGTTGATCCACCACCTCTGCCCAATCGGCGTCGTCCAGCACTTCATCGCGCAAAAAATCCGCCTGGCACTTGGTCCAGAAGAAGGCGTCAGCCAGGTGCAGCTCGGGTTTTAGCGGCGAGTGGGTGGCGACGAAGGCATCAATGCTGGCGGGGTCGTCGGGCAGGCCGAGTTGTTTGAACAGGGATGGCAGGCTGTGGGTGGGTGATTCCATGGGAGGCTCCAGGGATGAGATTGGGTGGGAGACAGTGATTTAGCGGACAACCTTATTGCGACTGCTGCGCAATCGATCGCGGGCAAGCCTCGCTCCTGCAGGAAATATACGGTCCGATGCAGGAACGAGGCTTGCCCGCGAAATTGCGTAAAAAATACTGCCAATCATCATGAATGACTCACCTCGCACACTTCGGCATGGGGCACCATTTTCAGGTACTGGTCCATGCTCAGGTGGACCAGGTTGTTGTGGTTGCCGGCTTCGAGGTAGATGTCTTTCTGGCGGGTCAACATTGGGTCGATGATCATGTCCATGCCATAGGATTCGCCCAGAGCAGGCACGGCCCCGCGTTCGCAGTCGTTGAACAGATGGGCCAGCGTGCTTTCGCGGGTGATTTGCCATTCGCTGCTGCCACGGACTTTGCTCAGGTCCAGATGGCGGCTGGCGGGCAGGACGGCCATCAGGTAGTGGCCGTGGTGGTCGTCGAGTATCACTGATTTCGCCACGCGCTCAGCGGGGATACCCGCCACCCGGGCGGTTTCCAGGCTGCTCGCCGAGTGCGGATGAGTCACGACGTCATATTCGCAATGGGCCTGTTCCAGGCTCAAATGCACGGTTCTTGCCATACGCATGATGCACCTCGGTGTCCAGAGCAACTGCTTGCGGACGGTGGGTTAACAACTTGATTCCCCTTAAAAGAGTCTAGGCCGTGCACCGGGTACCGACCACTCTTGGCCCAACAAACTTCTGAGCGGTTTGCCGACGTAACTGATCAAAATTCGCTCAGCCCATTGCTCAACTAAACTCCAGTTCAGGGCCAACGAATAGATGATGGCCCTATGGCACATGACTCTCCGGGAGGGTCATATGAACAAGCGTGGATGGCGGGCGGTGTTGCTGTGGTTGCTGATCGGGTTACCGACCGGGCAGGCGTGGGCTGTGGACCCGGTGATTGTGCTCACGGTGAACGATGTGATCAGCCCGGCCAGCGCCGATTATGTGGTTCGGGGCTTGAGCAAGGCAGTCGATGAGCACGCGCAATTAGTGGTGCTGGGCATCGACACACCGGGCGGGCTGGACACCTCTATGCGAGCGATTATCAAGGCGATCCTCGCCAGCCCCGTGCCAGTGGCCAGTTTCGTCGCCCCCAGCGGTGCCCGCGCTGCCAGCGCCGGGACCTATATTCTCTATGCCAGCCATGTCGCTGCCATGGCGCCAGGCACCAACCTGGGTGCTGCGACGCCGGTGCAAATCGGTGGCCTGCCCGGGCAACCAAACCCACCGGCGGCACCACGTACCGACAAGAATCCAGAGCCTGAAAACACCACAGACACTCTGACCCACAAACAGATCAATGACGCTGCCGCTTACATCCGCGGCCTGGCGCAATTGCGCGGGCGCAACGTCGACTGGGCCGAGCAAGCGGTGCGTGAAGCCGTCAGCCTGTCGGCTCAGGAGGCGCTGAAGCTCAAGGTGGTCGACTACGTGGCGAATGACCTGAACGGTCTGCTCAAACAGCTTGATGGCAAGACCTTTAGCGTCGCCGGGCAGGAGGTGCAACTGCACACCTTCGACGCCCCGTTGATCAACCATGACCCGGACTGGCGCACGCAATTGCTGTCGGTGATCGCCCATCCCAGCGTGGCATTGATCCTGATGATGATCGGCATCTATGGACTGTTTTTCGAACTCATGAGCCCAGGCACAGGCGTCAGCGGCGTGCTGGGTGGGATCTGCCTGTTGCTCGGGTTGTATGCCTTGCAGTTATTGCCGGTGAATTACGCCGGTGTAGCGCTGATTTTGCTGGGCATCGCGTTCATGGTGGCGGAAGCCTTCTTACCGACGTTCGGGGTGATCGGCTTCGGCGGAATTGCCTCTTTTGTGGTGGGCGCAGTGATTCTGATGGACACCGATGTGCCGGGTTATGGCATTCCGCTGCCCTTGATCATCGGCCTGGCCGTGGTCAGTTCCGCGCTGTTTGTGACACTGGCGAGCATGGCGATGAGGGCGCGGCAGCGAAAAATCGTCAGCGGCGATGCCGGGCTGGTGGGCAGCGTCACGCCGGTGACCGCCGTGCAACCTGATAACCCTTACAACGGCTGGGTGCAGCTGCAAGGGGAAAACTGGCAGGTCCTGAGCCCAATGCCACTGCGACCCGGACAACGGGTTCAGGTGTTGGCACGCAAAGGGCTGCTACTGGAAGTGACCGCGGCGCAGGCGACACCACGAGGAGAATGATCATGGGTCTGGAATTGGGTTTTGGCGCGCTAATTGCGCTGTTGATTCTGTTGGCCGCGTTAACGTTTCGGATCCTGCGCGAATACGAACGCGGGGTGGTGTTCCAGCTCGGACGTTTCTGGCAGGTCAAGGGTCCCGGACTGATTCTGTTGATTCCGATGGTCCAGCAAATGGTCAGGGTGGACCTGCGCACCGTGGTGCTCGACATACCGCCACAAGACGTGATCACCCGCGACAACGTCTCGGTGAAGGTCAATGCGGTGCTGTACTTCCGGGTACTCGACCCGCAGAAGGCGATCATCCAGGTCGAAGACTTTCTCATGGCCACCAGCCAATTGGCGCAAACCACATTGCGGGCGGTGCTGGGCAAACATGAACTGGACGAACTGCTGGCCGAACGCGAACGCCTGAACACCGATGTCCAGCAAGTGCTCGATGCCCAGACCGATGCCTGGGGAATCAAAGTGGCCAACGTCGAGATCAAGCACGTCGACCTCAACGAATCGATGATCCGTGCTATCGCCAAACAGGCCGAAGCCGAACGGGAACGGCGGGCCAAGGTGATCCACGCCGAAGGCGAACTGCAGGCCTCGGAAAAGCTCATGCAAGCCGCCGAAATGCTCGGCCGTCAGCCTGGCGCGATGCAGTTGCGCTACATGCAGACCCTGGGTGCGATTGCCGGTGACAAGAGCTCGACCATCGTCTTTCCGCTACCGATCGAATTGTTGAAGGGCATGGCGGACTTATCATCGAAGGGGTGATGCACGTGAGCTTGACGATCCCCCTGTAAATTCACTTACTGTCGTTCGACATGAGCCGCCACAGGTACCGCTATATCCCCCGCCGCCCAGGCGGCTTCACGGCTGGCCAAGGCGTTGGCAATCGACTCGACCTGAGTCGACTGCACCTGATCCGGTAGCGGATCAAGCCCGGCGCTGGCGAAGATCTGTCCATACGCGTTGCGTAGATCGGCATAAGACAGGTCACGCCGCAAATCTGCCTGCAGGGTGTTCAGTTCGCCCTGGATCAGGTCCAGCTCACCCAACCCGGCCGCTTGATGGCGATTGCGTAATTGGCCGACGATTTGCCCGTCGATGCTGGCCAGTTGTTGGTTGGTTTTGAACTGACGCAGCGCTTCACGGTAGTTGGCGTTGGCCACATAGAGCTGCGCCAGCACGGCAATCGACATCGCCTGACGGCGCGCCGTGGCGACTTGTTCGCCGGCCTTGGCGACATCGATGGCCGCCGGAGCGGAAATCACGTTGAACAGGTTCCAGGTAACTTTCACCCCGTAGTCGGCCCACTTGTCATTGACCAAAAACGAGTTGCTGTCGTAGTGCCCGCCAGCCGAGAACTCAAGCCCCGGCAGTAACCGCAGCATGGCCTTGCGGGTTTCTGCGGCGCTGATGCGCGTCTGGTAGTCCTGCTCACGCAGTTCGGGGCGGCTGGTCAGGGCTTCCTGTTCCAGGCTCGCCAGGTCGACTTTCAACTCGGGAATGTCGTAATCGTCCGGGGTCGCCAGGGTCAAGGAGGTGCCCATCGGCAGGTTGATCAGGGTCGCCAGTTCGGTTTTGGCCAGGGACAGTGCCTGGCGCTGTTCCTCCAGTTGACGGGTGGCTTCGATCAGCGAGCGTTGGTAACCCAAGGCTTGTATCGGATCACCGATGCGCTGTTCGCTCATGCTCTGACTGTTGACCTTAGCCGTATCGACCCGCGCCATCAGGCTGTCGATCTGCTTGAGCAGGCGTTCGGCGGCTACCGCACGCCAGTAGGCTGAGCGCACGTCCTGGACGATGGTGTTGATCACCTTGCGCCGACGCTCCTGAACGATCAACCGTTGGTCGCCCTGCTGTTTGGCGTTGATGTAGCTGACGCCAAAGTCAAGCACGTTCCAGACCATGGTCAGGTCGGCCACCCTGCGGTCGCGGTCCTGAGAGGTCGAGGGTTCCAGAGACTGGGTGCCGGTCTGCACACTCTGGCTGCTGGAGCCGCTGACGTTGTTACGCCCCACGTACCCGGCATCCAGCGCCATGCGCGGCAGCATGTCAAAACTGGCGAGGTCCAGTTGGCGCTTGGCCAGGGCCTCTTCCATGATTTTCAACCGGCCTTCGAGGTTGTACTTCACCGCGCGAGCCATGGCCTGATGCAATGTCAAAGGACCGCTTAATGGCTCCTGATCCTTGTACATGCTGAGCAAATCGCTTTTGGCGCGCTGCTCGCTGACACTGCGTTCAATCGGTTCACTTTTGATTGCGCATCCGCTGACCATCACCGCCAGCAGGCTGACACCAAACAACTTATGACTTCTTCTCATCCTTGGCTTACCCCCGGGTCCAGCCCTGTATTAAGTCTGTTTCAGGCCTGCATTTCGCTGATGCCGACCTGTTGCAAGGCCGCGGCCAGATCCAGGATCTGCCGTTGCTCGGTGTCTTTCATTTGCTGCAATTGCTGGCCCAACGTCGGCGCGCCGAACACCCCGCGCAAGCCTTGTGAGACATCGCCGCCTTGTATTGAATGGCTGTCGATGGCATTGAACGAGCCGCTTTGCGAGCCTGAATCCTGATTGAACAGGCTCGACAGCGTGCTACTGCCGAACACCCCGCCATCACCGCCACCAAAGCCGAGGAAGCCTTGAGCCGCACCGTTCCCGCCGCTTTCGCTGCTGAACACCTGAGCGATGAAACTTGGTGCCAGGGCGCCGTTATTGATGAAGATGCTGCCCACCGGAGGTAAACCATCGCCCGAAGTACGCTGCTCGAACAATGGCGTAAAGGCCAGCGGCGAACCGAGATTGCCCGTAGGCGGGGTGAAAACGATGGGTTGCAGCGGCACATTCGGTGGGTCCGCAAGCACCACTGGAGAATCAACCCTGAATTGCGGGTCGCCACTGGTGGCGATGGTGTTGACCGAATAACTATTGGAATCCGTAGTGCCTACGCCCGAGTTGCCGGCCAGGTCGGTCACACCACTGCCGTTCAGGCTGACCAGATTGCTGGCATTGTTGACGTTGGCCGTTGGCGTCAGGGTCGCCGTCCAGGTTTTGCCACCATCGCTGCTGGAAAGGTTGGACAAGGTGCCATTGGTCGCGCTCAGGTCAGTCAGATCGAAGCCGCTGACCGCTTCGCTGAAAGTAATGGTCACCCGTGAGGTCTGATTCACCGTCAACGCCGGGTTAGCCACCACGATGCTGGTGACGGTTGGACGTGTGGTGTCGATGGCGTAGTTGTTGGACTGGGTGGTGCCACTCCCGGCGTTGCCGACCGAGTCAATCACACCGCCGTTGTTCAACGTGATGAGATTATTGGTATTGGAGATATTGCCGGTCGGAGTCAGCGTCGCCGTCCAGGTCTTACCGCCATCGCTGCTGCTCAGGGCACTCAGCGTACCGTTGGCGACACTCAGGTCTGAGTTGGTAAAGCCACTGATCGCCTCGGAGAAGGTGATGGTCACGGTGGTCGTCTGACCGATGCGCAGAGCGCTGTCGCCCACGACAATGGTCGCCGTCGGACGCTGAGTATCAATGATGAAATTGTTGGAGTCGGTGCTCCCCGTCCCGGCATTGCCGGCAAGATCACTGACTCCGGTATTGTTGAGGGTGATCAGATTGGTCGCGTCGCTAACATTGCCGTTCGGGGTGAACGTCGCTGTCCAAGTCACGCCACCATCGCTGCTGCTCAACGCGCTCAGCGTGCCGTTGGTCACCGTCAGGTCGCTGTTGTCCAACCCGCTTACCGCTTCGCTGAAGGTGATGATCACTGTCGAGGAATCGCCCACCGCCAGAATCGGGTTAGCGATCACGATGGTCGCCGTCGGGCGCACGGTATCGACGGTGTAATTGTTCGAGTCGGTGGTGCCACTCCCGGCGTTGCCGAGCAAGTCACTCACACCGCCGTTGTTCAGGGTGATCAGGTTGCTGGCATCGGTGACATTGCCGGTTGGCGTAAGCGTCGCCGTCCAGGTGACACCGCCATCGCTGCTGCTCAACGCGCTCAGCGTGCCATTGGCGACGCTCAGGTCTGAGTTGGTAAAACCACTGATCGCCTCGGAGAAGGTGATGGTCACGGTGGTGGTCTGACCGATCTTGAGTGCGCTGTCGGCGACCACAATGGTCGCGGTCGGACGCTGGGTATCAACAACGTAGTTGTTGGAGTCGGTCGTCCCCGCTCCGGCGTTACCGGCAGCGTCGCTCACACCACTGTTGTTGAGGGTGATGAGGTTGGTCGCGTCTCTGATGTTGGCGTTCGGGGTGAAGGTCGCCGTCCAGGTCACGCCACCATCGCTGCTGCTGACCGCGCTGAGTGTGCCATTGGCGATCGTCAGGTCGGCGTTGCTGAACCCGCTCACCGCTTCGCTGAAGGTGATGATCACCTGAGAGGTCTCACCCACTGGCAACACCGGATTGACGACCACAATAGTCGCGGTTGGACGCTCGGTATCGATGGCATAGTTGTTCGAATCGGTAGTGCCAACACCGGTATTGCCAGATGCGCTCTGAACGCCGCTATTGTCCAGCGTGATCAGGTTGCTGCTGTCGGTAATGGCATTGGTTGGCGTGAACGTTGCGGTCCAGGTGATGCCGCCATCGCCGGAGCTGACCGCGCTGAGTGTGCCATTGGCGATTGTCAGGTCGGCGTTGCTGAAACCGCTCACCGCTTGCGAGAAAGTGATGGTGACCTGCGATGTTTCACCGACTTTCAGCGCGGTGTCCGCCACCACGATGGTCGCCGTCGGGCGCACGGTGTCGATGGTGAAGTTGCCGGAATCCGTGGTGCCGGTACCGGCGTTGCCCGCCAGATCGGCCACCCCGCTGTTGCTCAGGGTAATCAGGTTCGTGGCGTCGGCAACACCGGCCGTCGGAGTAAAGGTCGCCGTCCAGGTAATACCGCCATCGCTGGAGCTGACCGGGCTCAACGTGCCGTTGGGCACACTCAGGTCGGCGTTGGTGAAGCCGGTCACCGCCTCGGAGAAGGTAATGGTGACCAGCGACGTTTCGCCCACAATCAGCGTTGTGTCAGCAAGCACAATGGTGGCTGTGGGCCGCTGCGTGTCAATCGCGTAATTATTTGAGTCGGTCGTCCCGGTGCCGGCATTACCCGCCAGATCGCTGACGCCACTGTTGGTCAGGGTGATCAGGTTGCTGGTATCGGTGACGCCCGCCACCGGGGTCAGGGTCGCGGTCCAGGTGACGCCGCCATCGCTGCTGCTGACCGCGCTCAAGGTGCCGTTGGCGATAGTCAGGTCGGCGTTGGTGAAACCGCTCACCGCCTCGGAGAAGGTGATGGTCACCAGTGAGGTTTCGCCGGCCGCGAGGGCGCTGTCGGCGACGACGATGGTCGCCGTCGGGCGCACCGTGTCGATGGCGTAGTTGTTGGAGTCAGTGGTGCCATTGCCGGTGTTGCCCGATGCGTTGGTGACACCGCTGTTATCCAGGGTAATCACGTTGCTGGTGTCGGTGATGTTGCTGGTCGGGGTGAAAGTCGCCGTCCAGGTCACGCCACCATCACTGCTGCTGACCGCGCTCAAGGTGCCGTTGGCAATCGTCAGATCGGCGTTGCTGAAGCCGCTCACCGCCTCGGAGAAAGTGACGGTCACCACCGTGGTTTCACCGACCCTCAACGCCGTATCGGCGATCACGATGGTGGCGGTCGGCACTTGGGTTTCAACAGTGTAATTACTCGAACTGGTGATGCCCGTCCCCGCATTGCCCGCCAGGTCGGCGACTCCACTATTGTTCAGGCTGATGACGTTGCTCAGATCGGTGATGCCCGCGGTCGGAGTGAAGGTGGCGGTCCAGGTGATGCCGCCGTCGCTGCTGCTCACCGCGCTCAGGCTGCCGTTGGCGATCGTCAGGTCAGCATTGGTGAAGCCGCTCACCGCCTCGGAGAAGGTAATGGTCACCAGCGAAGTCTCGCCGGCCTGAAGGGCCGGGTCGGCCAGGACGATAGTGGCGGTCGGGCGCTGGCTGTCGACCGCGTAGTTGTTGGAGTCGGTGGTGCCGCTGCCGGCGTTGCCGGACAGGTCCTGGATCCCCGTGTTGTCCAGCTGGATGATGTTGCTGGTATTGGTAATGCCCGCCACTGGGGTCAGGGTGGCGGTCCAGGTGATGCCGCCATCGCTGCTGCTGACCGCGCTCAAGGTACCATTATCGATGGTCAGGTCGGCGTTGGTGAAACCGCTCACTGCCTCGGAGAAGGTGATGGTCACCAGTGAGGTCTGACCGACTCCCAGGGCGCTGTCCGCGACCACGATGGTCGCCGTCGGGCGCACTGTGTCGATGGCGAAGTTGTTCGAATCGGTGGTGCCGCTGCCGGCATTGCCCGACCCATTGGTGACGCCACTGTTGTCCAGGGTAATGATGTTGGTGGCATCGGTAATGCTGGCAGTCGGTGTAAACGTGGCCGTCCAGGTAATGCCGCCGTCGCCACTGCTCACCGCGCTCAGGGTGCCGTTGGCAATCGTCAGATCGGCATTGCTGAAGCCGCTCACCGCCTCGGAGAAGGTGATGGTCACCCGTGAGGTTTCGCCGATCTTCAAGGCGTTGTCCGCCACCACGATGGTAGCGGTCGGGCGAACGGTGTCGATGGTGTAATTGTTCGAGCTGGTGGTGCCGGTGCCGGTGTTGCCGGACAGGTCGCTGACCCCGGTGTTGTTCAGGGTGATCAGGTTGGTGGCATCGGCGATACCGACAGTTGGGGTAAAGGTGGCGGTCCAGGTGATACCGCCGTCGCTGCTGCTCACCGCGCTCAGGCTGCCATTGGCAATCGTCAGGTCGGCGTTGGTGAAACCGCTCACCGCCTCGGAGAAGGTGATGGTCACCAGTGAGGTTTCGCCGACCGTGAGGGTGCTGTCGGCGACCACGATGGTGGCCGTCGGGCGTGCGGTGTCGATCGCGAAATTGTTGGAATCGGTGGTGCCGCTGCCGGTGTTTCCGGCAAAGTCGCTGACCCCGGTGTTATCCAGGGTGATCAGGTTGCTGGTGTCGGTGATGCTGGCGGCCGGGGTGAAGGTCGCGGTCCAGGTGATGCCGCCGTCGCTGCTGCTCACCGCGCTGAGGGTGCCGTTGGCAATCGTCAGGTCGGCGTTGGTGAAGCCGGTCACCGCCTCGGAGAAGGTGATGGTCACCAGCGAGGTTTGGCCGATGGCTAAAGCCGTGTTCGCGACCACGATCGTCGCCGTCGGGCGCTGGGTGTCGATGGCAAAGTTGTTGGAGTCGGTGGTGCCGCTGCCGGCGTTGCCGACCAGGTCCAGCACGCCGGTGTTGTTCAGGGTGATGTGGTTGCTGGCGTTGGTGATATTGGTCGTCGGAGTGAAGGTCGCAGTCCAGGTAATACCGCCGTCGCTGCTGCTCACCGCGCTCAGGGTACCGTTGGAAACGGTCAGGTCGGCGTTGGTGAAACCGGTCACCGCTTCGCTGAAGGTAATGGTCACTGGTGAGGTCTGGCCGATGCCCAGGGTGGTCGTGGCAACGATGATGGTCGCGGTCGGACGCGCGGTGTCGACGCTATAGGCATTCGAGCTGGTCGTGCCGCTACCGGCATTGCCTGCCGTGTCGCTGACTCCGGCATTATTCAGGGTAATCACGTCGCCGGCGTTGGAAACCGATGAGGTCGGGGTCAGGGTCGCGGTCCAGGTGATGCCGCCGTCGCTGCTGCTGACCGCGCTCAGCGTGCCGTCGGCGACCGTCAGGTCGGCATTGGTGAAACCGGTCACCGCCTCGCTGAAGGTGATCGTCACCAGGGACGTTGCCCCGATGTTCAGCGCATTGTTGGCCACCACGATACTCGCGGTCGGCCGCACGGTGTCGACCGTATAGGTGTTGGACGTGGTCGTGCCGGTACCGGCGTTGGTCGCGGTATCGGTATAGAGGGTGTTGTTCAGGGTAATGACGTTGCCGCTGCTGGTGTTGCCGGCGGTCGGTGTCAGGGTCGCGGTCCAGGTGATACTGTCGCTGGTGGTCAGGTTGCTCAGGGTGCCGTTGGATGCCGTCATGTCGGCCAGGCTGAAGCCCGTCACCGCCTCGCTGAAGGTGAAGGTCACCGTGGAGGTGCCGCCGATGTTCAGCGCAGGACTGCCGACCACGACGGTTGCCGTCGGCCGTACAGTGTCGACGGCGTAATTGTTGGACGTGCTGGTGCCGACCCCGGCAGCGCCCAGCGACACGCTTGTCACGCCGGTGTTGTCCAGGACGATGTGGTTGGTGCTGCCCGTGACGCTTGAATTTGGGGTAAAGGTCGCTGTCCAGGTGACCCCGCCATCGCTGCTGCTCACCGCGCTCAGGGTACCGTTGGTGACCGTCAGGTCGGCGTTGGTGAAACCGGTCACCGCCTCAGTGAAGGTAAAGGTCACCAGCGAGGTCTGGCCGATGTGCAGGGCGCTGTTCGCCACCGCGATGGTAGCGCTCGGTGTCGGTACATAGGCGGTGTTTACCGTACCGCCATCGTTGAAGATATTGTTCACGGCCGCCACGCTGGCACCGGTACTACCGCCGCCCAGCGCCGGACCGCCGGAGCCGCTGCCACCGACGTTACCGGACAACGCCGCAAAGTTGGCGGCGGTCATCAATACCGTACCTTTGTTCCAGATCGCGCCGACACCTTTACCGGCCGCGCCACCGGGGTCGGCGGAGCCGCCCAGGCCGCCACCGCCACCGCCGCCACCACCGGCGGCGATGTTGTTGGAAATCACCGAGGTGCCCACGACGGTCAAGGTGCCGGTTGAAGCGTTATAGATACCACCCGCGGCCGAAGCACCGGCCCTGCCGGGCTTGTCCCAACCGGAGCCGCCACCGCCACCGCCGATGGAAATCGTGCCGTTGTTCGCCGTACCGCCCGCGCCACCGCTGCTGTAGTTGGCAGCCCCCAGGCCGCCCGCGCCACCGCTGCTGCCGCCGCCGCGACCGCCCATGTAGTTGGGGTTGTACCCGCCACCGTTACCGCCCTTGTTGGCACTACCGCTCGTACCGCCGTACACACCCGTGCCGAAACCGGAGGTGCCACCATGACCGCCGGCTTGCCCGCCCAATGCACCGCCACCGCCGCCACCGCCGCCGACCGCGCCACCGACGTAAGGTGAGGTGACCCCGCCACCGCCACCGCCGCCCGAAGCGGCGTTGCTGGTCACGGTGACGTTCTTGAGGGTCAGGTTGCCGGCATTGAAAATACCGCCACCCATCGCCGCAGTGCCATCCGTACCGGCAGCAGCACCATTGCCGGCCACCAGGCCTTGTTTGATGATCAGCCCGTCGAGGGTCGCAGTGACCCCGGAAGCGACCTGAAGCACCCGGGTCTTGTACTGACCGTTGAGAGTCACATCGGCAATGCCGTCGTGGTTCAGGTCACCTTCCACCGTGACGTTCTTGGTAATGGTCAGTTGCGAGTTCAGATTGACTGTCATCGTGGTGCTGAACATCACCGTGTCACCCACCACGGCATCGCTCAGCGCCTGACGCAATGAGCCGATCCCACTGTCACCGTTGTTGGTGACCGTCAGGGTCGCCAGGCTGTACTGATACGCAGCCATGGACTGGGCTGACAGCACGTTATGGCTCTCGATGGTGCCGGTCGCGATTTCCAGATCCCAGTCACCGCCCATGCCGGTACGGTTGCTCGACGCAGCGATATCGCGCCCGGTGAGTTGCGCCAGCGAGTCGACAAAGCTGATGCCCTTGTCACCTGCGGCGGTGTTGCAGGCGTAGATCAGAATGTCGCCGCCGACGTTCATGTCATTACCGATGCGCGCCAGCACCGCGCTGCGAGCCGCCACGTTATCGGCCGCCAGGTAAGTGTCGCCCAGCCACAAGTCGCCGCTATTGCCGTGGGCGATGATTTCCACGGTACTCACGCCGTGGTGGGTATCCAGATAATCAGCGATCTGTTGCAAGCCGTCCTTGGTCGCGTCGAGCTGCACCACTTGGGTGCCGGGCGCCACACCTTTGAGCAGGCTATCGGCGTCCTTGATACGCGAATCGACGAACACCACGCTCTGACCGGGCACGGCGGTGGGCGTCGCAGCAGGCGCGGGTGTGGCCGCTGACGTGTTGTCCGCCTGACCGTGGGTGTCCTTGCTGGCCACCGGGTGGTCGGCAACCGGTGACTTCGCAGTGTCCGCCGTGGCGTGGCTGTCGGCTTGGGCGGCAGTATCGGCAACCGTGGCCGCCACTGCGCCGTCGAACAGCATTCGCGGTTCCAGCGACATGATCATTGGCGATGCCAGGACGCGTGCGCCTTGGGATGTTTGCGACTTGCCTTTGCTCCACCACATATTGCTCACCCGGATTCGAACTTTTATTTGCGCGCAAATAAAAAAGCCGTAATCAACTGATCGCGGTTTCGGCTTTCATACGAATAACGTTGGCGGCGCTGGCGGAGCCATCGTGCCAAAAAGACAATTCTGCGTATTTATCGAACAGGTCCGGCGGCAGGATCGTGCGTCGGGGTTCCAGTGCGACCGTGCGTTTGACCTTGTGCAGCCCCGATACTCCGAGCGCCTGATCGAACTCCGGCGCGTCATAGGCGAGGTTGTTGAAATCGTGCTCGAACCAGGGTTCGCCGATGAAATCGTAGATCAACCGCATGACCCGGTCAGGGGCCTGGCTCAGCAAATCGTAATCAACGATCAACAGCGAGTCGGCGTTTTCGCCGTAATACGCCTCTTTCAACGCGGTCCAGGCAAAACCCACCAGACGATTGCGCTGAGCCAGGGTTTCGCAACGGCTGTAAACGGTATTGCGCTCGATTTCGTCATTGAACAGCTTGGTGTTCTCGAACGGATTGGCGCGGTACAGACGCTCAAGGCTGTCCATCACCCAGGCAACATTGCGCACACAGGCAATGGTTTTGGCCTTCGGGAACAGTTCCCGTAGTGCAGGCAGGCGCGCGCACCATTGGCGATTGGTGTCGAAGATGACGGGTGTGTCTGCCTGATCGGCGTAGAAGGAATCGAACAGACCGTGCAACAGACGACGGCGCAGTGGGGTGTCGATGACGGCACCAAATTCGCTGCCGGCACTGCATTGTTCGAGAATGCCGGAAAACAACGCGCCGACCGGACTGGTCATGCCAGCATGAAAACGCGGGTTCTGCAGCAGAATGGCTGAGAGCAGGGTGGACCCTGAGCGCGGTAAGCCAGAGATAAAGTGGAAGTCGTGCAATCCCTTCACCGTAATCAACATCCTTTTGTAGGACAAAGCGTAGTCCATGAAGGGGACTTCCGACTAGTGGTCTTTTGATATCAAATCGAAGCAAAACCGCGGAAGAAGTGTGATGTTGATTGGGCGAATCGCCGGCCATGGCATTGATGCGGCGAGCGCCTCGCAGGCGTTGGCGAATGCACACCGGTCAGTTGGAAGGAATGAACAACCGAACAAAGGGCATCAAACGGATGGTGTACGGTGACCGGGACAACACGTTCTTTTTCATGAAGATCAGAACGTTTTTCCCGGTAATCCGTGAAAAACCGAAAGTTAATCTGGCGCCAAAATCAAAGAAACCTCAAAACACCGTCAGAAATTTCTCGGTCCCCGCGTGCTCTGTAGCCGCTGTGCAGGGCTGCCCATCACAAACAGCCGCGCTTTGGCGTTACCCGCCTCGAATTCGCGAGTCTTGTGCCACGTGGGGGGCAGCGGTGCGAATTCATCTGGTTGATCACCGGTGCTGATCAACCACACTCGCCCGGTCCCAGCGGGCAGCTCTGCCAGGCTGTCGAGGTAGATTTTGTCGGCATCCTGATTCACCAGCGTGCCGAAACCGTAGGCGTTTGGCCGGCTGGAAACTCCATTGCGCAACGGCGGCGTGTAGAGCAGCGGTTGGGCATCGGTTCGGTTGTAGTAGACGTAACTCATGTACCAGAGCATGTCGCTGATGACGATGCGATCGCCCGCGACATAACGCTGGTTCACATAATCGACCATGACGCTGACCTGATCATTCACGTCGACAGTAGCGTTGATTTTTAGTCCCACCAGCTCTGTGCCGACAAACACCGCGAGCAAGGCGAATGCCAACATCCGAAAGCGCTTTTGCAACTGGTCGATAGCGATCGCCAACACCATCGGCAGGCCCAAGGCATAAGCCGTCATGTAACGCTCGATGAAGACAGGCGAGACGAACGACACCGAGAAGACCACCAGCAGCGGAAGCGTGGTGTAAATCACCGGCAAAGTGTGAAGCTTATAGGGTGTTGGATCACGCCAGGCCGTCATACCCACAATGACCAGAACCAGCAGTGGCATTGAGGCAAATACCACCCACGGCAGGTTGTCCGCCTCGTCCTGGACCAAAAACAGCCAAATCATCGACGGTAACGAAGAGAACGTGACAGGCAGTTCCCAGCCCACGTCACCATTGGCTTTGAGTTGGTCTATGTGCTGCAGCAGATCGATCAATCCCGGAATCCAGGGCACAAAGAGCACAACGATCGCAACGTTAGCGAGCCACCAGCCGGGGCGGGTAATGTGCCGAGACTCTGCGCTGGGTTGCAGACGCATCACCAGCAGATACAGCCAATGGGAAAGCACGCAGAGGGCAGTGAAGTAATGGGTATAAAAGGCCGCGCTCATCAACAGCGCATAGATCACCAGGTAACGCGAACGCTGAGGCTGTTTGACCCAATACACTAACGCGATGGTCGCGCCGATCAACAAGACGCCCAACAGCGAATACATGCGCACTTCCTGGCTATAGCGCACCGCTGTTGGCAGCAGGGCCAGCAGCACCCCGGCCAGCACCGCCGCGCGCCGCGTGGCGATCAGCCCCACCAGCCAGATGCCCAGCGCCACCGTGGCAATCCCGGGTAGTGCGCTAAAACTGCGAATCGAGAAAATCCCGTCGCCAAACAGCTCGATCCAGCCATGCAGGAGCATAAAATACAGCGGCGGATGCACATCATGAGCGGCGTGAAACCAGATCCCGGCCAGCGAATACTGGCTTAACAACAGGCTGGAGCCTTCGTCGCCCCAGATTGCCGCTGCGGTCAGATCATAAAAGCGCGTGAATGCCGCCAGCGCCAGAATAGGTACCAACCAGTGTTCACGACCCCATTGCACCAAGCGCTGCACACCTTCGATCAAGCTGACCACAGAGTGCCCGTTACGCTTGTCGCCGAGCTCTGTTTCTCTGCGCACCGCCATCCATTCCCCCGCCAATACACATAAATTATAAGCCGCCCAAGTCCCCCTATGGGCTCTGAAGCACCTGCAACTTTACGACAGGTCGCCACAGTATGCGCTCTGCAAATCGCTGATCCCGACCGATTGCACGCAGACGACATTCGACAGTGAGTCGCGGCAACGTCCACGCTCAGCCCTGGCGTGATCGGGCCACGAAATGAATGCACTCGGCTGATTGCACAAACGGCCCGTCAGATACTCGCGACTAGCGCGCCGACAAACCGTCAGAGATGGTTGATTCGTTGCTCAACGTCGGCCGTTCCACTTGAATATTCCCGGCATTAAAAACCGCTTTCCCTGACGCCCAATGCTGCCAGGCGCCGCCAGGCAGTACCCAGCAACGACTCGCTGCGCCCTTGCAACACGACCAGACCGCGCAACGGCTGAGCGGGCGTTTGCGTGTCATCAAGCGTTTTCAGGCGCGCCCCATATTGTGCCTGCACCGGTTCCGGGCGATTGTTCTCATTGCGACGTACAGCTATCGGACCGTGATGGTCTGAGGTCAGCGCCTCCTGATCGACATACGCAGCACCGTTGGTGTCCACTTCCGTCAGCTCGACTTCAACGGCCGGATGCATCGGATCATCGGCAATAAAACGCCCCGTGTCTGCGGGGGTAACCCGCCACAACTCAGCCTCCGCCAGATAACCGCGCAATCGTGCGCCCTCCTCAACCACCCTGGCCAGCGGGTCCTTGGGTGACAACCAGCGGCCGACGCTCAATTGCGGCAACAGATCGCGCACCTTGCCGGCCTGGGGTGCGCGCAGTAGCAAACGCTCACGCTGCGCCACCAGGCCACGGTACTCGGCCACGGCCTCGGCCAGTCGTTGCTCGACGATGCCGGCATCGGCCGCCGTTTCGCTGCGCCCGGCCTGACGGCGCATTTGCAATTGAAGGATTTCGATTTCACGGCGAACAATGGCCTGTCGCGAATCCAGATCCGGCGACTCCAGCTCGATCAACACCTCCCCCTGGGACACCGGCTGGCCATCCGTGACGTTGACCTGTTTGACCCGCGCCGCCACCGGCGCGTGCAAGGCGCTGACCCTACCGGCTTCGAGCATGGCTGGTAACTCGACCGCACTGCGCCAAGGCATTACCAGCAACAACACCAGCGCCAGCAAACTCACAGCGCTAAGCAACGCCCGCGGTGCATGGGCCTGTTCGCGGCGGGTCCACCATTCACGCCACTCGCACGCGATCGGCAGAAAAATGAACCACACCAACTCAACCAGCATCAGAAAGATCCCGAGTAGCTTGAAGAACAGGTGATAGACCGCCAACGCGATGCCGAAAAACAACGCCGCGCGCCAAAACCAGGAGCAATACCCCCACCACAGTAACCGTCGCTGCATCTTCGGCGACCAGGGTTCCGGCGCTTGCACGCCATAGCCGAACAGCGCTTCACGCAGGCGCCAGCGGCACAACGCAAATGCCCGGCCCTGGAGGTTGTCCACTTCCCACAGATCGCTGAGCAGAAAATAGCCATCGAAGCGCATAAAAGGGTTCAGATTGACCGCAAGGGTCGTCAACCAGGTCGCGCTGGCCAGCATGAACGCTGCGGTTCGCGCCGGCCCGTCCGGCAATAGCGACCATGCCAGCAATGCGATACAGGCCAAGAGCAATTCGGCCAACACGCCCCCGGCCCCAATCAACAAGCGGGCGCGGCGATCATTGACCCGCCAGGCATCGCTGACATCGGTATAAAACAGTGGCAGCAGGACCATGAACGCCACGCCCATGCTCTGCACCCGACACCCCGCACGCTTGGCCATAAACGCATGGCCGAACTCATGACACAGCTTGGCGAAGAACAGCGCGACGCCAAACGCCAGCGCGCCACCGAGACTGAACAGGTGCGGGAAGGTCGCCAGAAAGCGCTGCCAGTCCCGTGAGACCAGAAACACCCCAAGCCCCAGTGTTGCGGGCAGGCCATAGCGCAACAGTCGTGGTCCGAAACGCTCCAGCCATGGCCAGGCGCGATTGAGAAAGGCATCCGGGCGCCACAACGGAATCCGGAAAAACAGGTATTGATGCAGCAGCATTTGCCATAGAGCCTGACGCTGGGCGGCGGCTTTCTGGCCATAACTGGCGCGTTGTTGCGGGTCGAGGGCGGCAATCAAATCATGGGCGCGGAGAAATCCCAGCAACTCATCCAGCTCCTGACCGCCAAGAGGCAGTCCCGGCTCGCGATTGGCCGCGTGCAGCACTTGTTCGGCATCGCCCAACGACCAATGCCGCAGCAAACGCATCGCCGCCGCGCCGACTTTGAAGTAGCGTCCGCGCACCGGGTCGGCCAAGGTCCAGCGTGGCGAACCATCCAGCGCCGGGGCCGCCGCCGACAACTGCAAATCCGCCCGCAGGCTGGGAAGTGTCATCTACAGGCCCACGCTCTGACGTAACCCGGCCAACGGACGGCGCAGCAAGTACAACGCCAGCGGCGCACGTTCGCCGAAAATCTTCGCCGTACCACGCAGACCGATGCGCGGCGCAGCCTCGTTGAAGCGAGCGTCCAGCCGATAAGCCAGCTGCCCGCCGGCGGTGGGCTGCGCCTCATAGGCCGCACGTTCGAGGGTGGCCAGATAGCGGTGCAACGGATCACTGTCCAGAAACAACGCAATCTGCGCGTTGGGCTCCAGGGCAATCGCATCGCCGACCGCCAGTTCAATGCGCAATTCGGCCTGGGTCGGGTCAGCAATTTCCATCAATCGCTCTCCGGTCTGCACCGGTTTACCGGTCCAGCGTTCGGCGTCGGCAAATACCGCGATACCGTCGCGCTCGGCGCGGACCTCACTGCGTTTGAGCAGCTCGCGGGCGTAATCGCGTTCCGCGCGTTTTTGCTCGACCCGAGCCGCCAACAGATCGATCTTCGAACTCGACTCGGCATCGGCAAAGGCACGCTGGGCATTGGCCTTCAACTCGGCCTCGGCAACGCCCAAGGCCCGGGCGGCCACGTCAGCCTGGGCATTGAGGGTGGTGCTTTCGAAACGTAGCAGCAGGTCGCCGGTCTTCACGGTCTGGTTCGGCTTGACCAGAAACTCGGCGATCACCCCGTCCAGCGGTGCTGCGATCACCCGACCACCGAGCGGAACGACCTCCGCGGGCGCCAGCACCGATTGGCGCACCGGAATCAACAGGCCAAGCAACAGCACCGCCAGCAAAGCCGCCTGACGTTTACGGGTCCAGTGCAAGCGCCATGGCTGGCGCGGTTGCAAGGCCAGCCAGGCATGGCTATAGGTGTCACCGAGTTGCGACAGCAAGACGTGTTCGGAAGGGGTCCACGGGATATCGCGCGCCAGCCACAGGCCGCCGAAAACCTGCCCCTTGTGATCGATCAGCGGCAACCAGAACACCTGCGCAGCAGAAAGACTTTGCCAGTCAGCCTGCACCTGCTCAGTCAACGGCGCCGCCGGTATCACGCGCGCCTGTTTCAGCAGATCGAGCTTGAACAACTGTCCCACCGCTTGCTCGACGAACGCCACAAACGGCGCATTCGGCTCCACGCTGCTGACGCCGGTCACCGCGCGCACTTTACCGGCAATCAGCAATGCCGCATGGCGAAAGCCAAACAGCGCCTGACCGTCATTGACCAGGCTGTAGGCCAGTTGCTCGGTGGTGCGAGCGGAACGGGTCTGGCGTTCCAGGTCCAGAAACCGGGCAAAGACCCGTTCGGCGGTGCCCGCCACCGGCGCGTTCATTTGGGCTCCGCGAAACGCGCCGTGCCACTCATCCCCGACAGTAAACCGCTGGCGGTGGGCAGTGTCGCCACCAACAGCAGCGTCTGGCTGCCTTCATCGATTCGCGCGCCGAGGCGTTTGACCGTAGCGTTGAGTGGCTGGCCGGTCTCATCGGGTACGAAGCTGAAGGTTTGTCCGGGCTTGAGTTTTCCCATCCAGCGCGAAGGCACCAGCAGGTGGATTTCCAGCGTGCGGTTGTCGACGATTTCCAGCAAGGGCGAGCCAGCCGCCACACTTTCGTAGCGTTGGACCTTGCGCTCGACGACCTGCCCGTCATACGGCGCAACCACGCTACAGCGCTTGACTTGAACTTGATAGACTTGGGATTGCGCCTGGGTTTCGGCGAGTTTTGCTTCGGCTCGCGCCACTTCAAAGCGTCCGACCGAATTCAGCGAAGCCAGCTGTTTATTGTGCGCCAACTCTTCATTGGCACCACGACTGGCGGCCTGAGCGGCATTGAGCTGGGCCTGATAGGCCGAGCAATCGAAGCGGGCAAGGGTATCGCCCCTATTGAAAGATTCACCTTCGCTGAACGGCAACTCGACGATGCGCCCGGAAAGCTCACTCGCCAGCATCGCCTGATCCCGTGCACGCAACACGCCGCGCGCCTCGTTGGTGATCGACGTCGGCGCAGTGGCCGAACTCTTATCCAGCAGCGGATCGTCTAGTGCGGGCGTTTGCGCCTGTACCAGGCCGCCCAGACAGATTAATCCGAAACCCAATCCACGAAAACGCCGCATAGCCGTAACTCCCTGACGGATGGGCGGAGTCTACGACAGCAATGATAAGCGTCAAGCAAATAGCCATCACTGCCTGGAAAACCGGGTTGCCGCGGATCCGCCTTCATCGCAGCGCTGTATGATCGCAGCACTAGCGTTAATACCCCCGAGTTCATGCGTTTCAGGATTAAGGACAATTCATGCGTATTGGTCTTCTGTCGTCTCTCACACTGGCGTTGAGCGCCATTGTTTCCAGCCAGGCTCAGGCCAGTTCCGATGATTCCTGTTACCCGAACTGGTTGCTGTTCAAAAACACGCTGGATACCTGCAGCAGCCTGCCATTCCTGAGCCCTGGCAATGACAGCCGGGTGAACCTGCGCCTGTTGCTGGCGGACAAAGGCGCATTGCCCCTGACACCGAATGCGCTGGGCAATGACGACCTGGCCGAAGGTTACGGGCCGGTACCCTTCCCGGTGTATCGCCTCAATCCGGCAGCCTCGGGCGAAGTCACCGATAAGGTCGACGCCTCCAGCACCGCGACGCTGGGCGAGCTGCTGGAAAAACTCGGGATCCCCCGCCAAACCACTGAAGCCGCCGGCGATGCGTTCCTGTCCGGCGAAGGCAGCCGTTGCCGAAGCAACTCGCACGGCAGCGCCACAGCGTTTATCCGGCAAGTGGTCGAGGCCGACATCCCGGCAGCCGAACGCCAGTCATTGGCCCGTAGCCGGATGCAAATGCTCGCCGCTTGCAGTTGGGAAAACGCCCAGCAAACGAGCCTGTTGCCCGGTGATATTCAGTCTCCGACAGGCAAGGCCTTCACGACTTATCTACAGGCCGCCGCCGACTTTTACAGTGGGCGCTTCGCCGATGCCGCGACGGGTTACGCCGCACTCAAAAACAGCCCGCAGCCCTGGCTGAAAGAAACCGCGCTCTACATGGCCGCCCGTACCGCACTCAATACCGCCCAGCAGCAGGCATTCGACGAATATGGCATGCCGACGCTCGAGCATGTGGATAAGTCCAGCCTGCAACAGGCCGAAACCGGATTCGACAACTACCTGACAACTTATCCACAAGGTGACTACGCCGTGTCCGCCAAAGGACTGCTGCGCCGGGTGCACTGGTTGGGTGCCGCCCCGGACAAGCTCGCCGAAGACTACACCTGGCAGTTGACGCAAACCCATGGCACACAGCGCAACGTTTCGCTCGATGCGCTGGTGGAAGAAGTCGACACCAAACTGCTGATGACCAACGCCGAGCCAGTGCAGACGCCGCTGTTGCTGGCGGTCAATGACCTGATGTGGATGCGTGAACAGCCCAAGCCGAGGCTGACCCTGGACGCATTGCAAAAACAAAAAGCCGTGTTCGCCCAGCAACCGGCGCTGTATGACTATCTGCAGGCGGCATTTGCGCTGTACGTCGACAAGAATCCGGACAACGCGCTAAAAATGCTGCCCGGTGACTTGCCTCAGCACCTGGACTACCTCGCCTTCAGTCAGCAGACCCTGCGTGGGCTGGCGCTGGAAGCCAAAAAGGACTGGAAAGGCGCCAAAACCTTGTGGCTGCAAATGCTGCCGCTGACCAGGCAACCACTGCAACGCGAACAGCTGGAACTGGCCCTGGCGATGAACTACGAGCGCAGCCAGCAACTGGCCAGGGTGTTTGCCAACGACTCGCCGATCAAGAGCACGCAAGTGCGTTACATCCTGTTGCGCCACGTGGCCGATGCCGACCTGCTGCGCCAGCAAATCACTCAGGCAACCGACCCCGTGGAGCGCAATACGGCTCAGTTTGTGCTGCTCTACAAGGACTTGTTACGCGGTCAGTACGCCGCCTTCGCTCAGGATCTCAAACAGCTCCCCGCTGCACTGCCTGAAGACAAACTCGGCAATAGCCTTGGCTATGTCTACACCGGCGGCCCATCGCTGAAACTCTTTGAATGGACACCGCAAAAGGCTGAGTCCGGCTATGGCTGCCCGAGCATCGCTGAAACCGCTTTGAAGCTGCAGATGGACAGTAAAAGCCCGATGGGATTGAACTGCTTCGGTGAGTTCATTCTGCGCAATGGCCTCGATGGCATGCCGCTGGACCGCAAGCCTGATGCCGATACCCTGGGCGGCACCGCGCCAGGGTTCACCGGCCAGGTCTACTCACGACTGGACGGTTATCAACACGTGATCGGGAACACCAAGGCAACCCACAACGACCGCGCCTATGCACTGTTTCGCGCCATCAATTGCTTTGCACCGTCGGGCTACAACAGCTGCGGTGGCAAGGACGTTGACCCGGCGACGCGCAAAGCCTGGTTCCGCCAGTTGAAAAGCGGTTTTGCCGACACCCAATGGGGCAAGTCGCTGCAGTACTACTGGTAAACCATGAAGCATTTTTGGTGCTGCCTGTTGCCGATCTGGCTGTTTTGGGCCGGCCCGACACCGGCCGCCGTCGACGCCAGTGAACATGACGCCTTCTGGCTATGGAGCGGCGTCAAATCGCAACCGGTGCTGGCCCAGGCCAAGACCTTGTACATCCTGCAAGGCCAGATCAGCGAATCGCAGCGCTATCCCCAGCGCGGCGCGCACTTCATCGCCCAGGGCATCGCGATTCCACGCCTGACCCAAGGCGAAGTCTGGGTAGTCTACCGCGCCCACACCTTGCGCTGGCCTGAAGCGGTCTACAGCCAACTGCTCGGACAGGTGCAACGCTGGCAACAAGCGGGCAATCCGGTCGTCGGGATCCAGATCGACTTCGACGCCCGCACCCGATACCTGGATGAATACGTCAGCTTCCTGCGAGACCTGCGCCAGCGCTTGCCTGCTCAGTACCGCCTGAGCATCACCGGACTGATGGACTGGAGCAGCCACGCCGACCCCGAAGTAATCGGCCAACTCAAAGGTGTGATCGACGAAGTGGTGGTACAAACCTATCAAGGTCGCCACAGCATCCCCAACTACAGCGCCTATCTGCCGCGGCTGAACCGCCTGGGATTACCCTTCAAGGTGGGTTTGATCCAGGGTGGGGAATGGGAGGCGCCGGGGTATTTGAAGGACAGTGAGTGGTTCAGGGGGTATGTGGTGTTTTTGCAGAATCGGTAGGGGGTGACCCGTAATACAAGCTAACAGAGTAGAGCCAGCCTTACCTTGACGAGCACCTGCCACAAATGCAAAAAACGCGCATCGCGAAGTTGATGTTTTAACTGGACCTCAATAGTTTTTTTATCAGACAACGATCGACGTCCGTTCCAACTCGACTTAGCATCGGCCCCACTAATCAACCCCGTACGCAGAGATTAAGTTCGCTGGCAGTTGGGGTGAAAAAACCGGCATCGGCCGGTTTTTTCGTTTCCAGGGATTGGAATTGTGCGTACTGCTTTCTTCGTCGATGGTTATAACCTCTTCTATGGCCTACTGGCTGGCACCCCTGAGGAACTCCTGGCGCATCAGTTCCCGCTTCGGGTGCCAACACGTAAAGCACCAGCAATCAAACCGGAGTATTGGTGAGCGCATTATCTGCAAACACTCACCATAGACTTAACGCTGCATTCCCCACCGCTTCACCGTCACCCGCTCCAGCGAATCGAACACCAGGTTCTCCACCAGCAACCCAATCAGAATCACCACCGCCAACCCGGCAAACACCTTGTCGGTATACAGCTCATTACGGTTCTGAAAGATGTACCAGCCCAGCCCGCCCTTGCCGCTGGTGGCGCCAAATACCAGTTCGGCGGCGATCAATGTGCGCCAGGCGAAGGCCCAGCCTATTTTCAGCCCGGCGAGGATTGACGGCAGCGCTGCCGGGATCAGGATGAACAGCACGAAGCGGATACCCTTGAGACCGTAATTTCGGCCGGCCATGCGCAGGGTTTCCGAGACGCCGAGAAATCCGCCATAGGTGTTCAGCGCCAGCGCCCACAGTACCGAATGCACCAGCACGAATATCAGGCTGTTCTGCCCCAACCCGAACCACAGCAGGGCCAGCGGCAACAGGGCAATGGCCGGCAACGGATTGAACATCGAGGTCAGGGTGCTCAGCAGGTCGCGACCGAACTGGGTCGACACCGCCAAAGTGGTCAAGGCGAAGGCCAGGACGATGCCGATCACGTAACCCTTGAGCAGCACCACGAGTGAAATGCCGACCTTGCCCAGCAACTCACCGCTGAGCAGGCCGTCGTATAGCGCACTGCCAGTTTGCAGGAAGCTGGGCAGCAGCAGGTCGTTGTTCTGGTAACGCGCGACCAACTCCCAGAGTACGGCCAGCAGAATCAGGATCAGGCTTTTGCGTAACCAGCCTTGTTGCCAGAGACGCTGACCGAGGGGCAGTTCACGCTCCGGCGGGACTGTCAGCAGCGGCTCCAGAACAACTTCGTATTCCTGGCGTACAGATGATGAATGGCTCATCGGGCTATCCTCTTGAAGCTCAATAAGCGATACGGATATCGGCGAAATTCAATTCGCGTTCGGTTTCAGGCGTCTGACTTTCGTCGAACAACAGCCGATGAATGCGCCGCGCCGATTGCTGGAATTCCACGCCACCGAGGCTGTGCAAGTCGTACTGATGACTGTGGATCTCCGCCCGCACACGCCCCGGATGTGGCGACAGCAGCAGGATCCGGTTGCCGACCACCAGCGCCTCTTCGATGGAGTGAGTGACGAACAGCAAGGTGAAGCGCACCTCTTCCCAGAGCAGCAGCAATTCTTCCTGCATCTTGCGTCGGGTCAGGGCGTCGAGGGCTGCGAAGGGTTCGTCCATCAGCAGGATTTTCGGCTGCATGGCCAAGGCCCGGGCAATCGCCACGCGGGCTTTCATGCCGCCGGATAAGGTGTGCGGGTAAGCATCGGCAAATGCCGCCAGACCGACCTTGTCCAGGTAGTGCTGCGCCCGTTCTTCAGCTTCTCGGCGCTTGAGGGTTTTGGAGGCGAGCAAGGGGAACATGACGTTCTGTTTGACGGTTTTCCAGGGAGGCAGTTGATCGAATTCCTGGAACACTACGATCCGGTCCGGCCCCGGTTGGCTGACCGTTTGCCCTTGCAGGCGGATCTGGCCTTCACACGGCTGGATGAACCCGGCGACCGCTTTGAGCAAGGTCGATTTTCCGCAACCCGAAGGGCCGAGCAAAACAAAACGGTCTGCCGGATCTATCTCAAAACTCACCTGGTGAGTCGCCCGAACGACTCGCTGCGCAGTGCGGTATTCCAGGCTGACGTTATCGACCGAAAGCAGCGCAGGAGCTGCTGCAATCGGGTTGCTGGCCGTGTGGCCTTGCAGAGGTGCATTCATTTCTGTCAGCTCCCTTGCAGCGGTTTTGCATCCTGGAAGAAGTAGTCCTTCCATGACTCGGGTTTGTTTTTGAGCGCGCCGACGCGGTAGAGGAAATCAGCCAGCGGGTAGGTGTTTTTCGGCGTCACGCTGAACTCGAACTGCGGGTTGTCGATAATTTTCAGCAAGTCGGCGCGGTCGATTTTTGCCTTGGTCACGCGGATATAGGTGTCGGCGGCCGCGCCTTTGTCGTTCTGGGCGAACTCGGCGGCTTCGGTCAGCGCTTCGATGAAGGCTTTGTAGGTCTTTGGGTTCTCGCTGCGGAATTTCTCGGTGGCGAACAGCACCGTCGGCGAATTCGGACCGAGCAGGTCGTAGGTATTGAGCACCACATGTACATTGGGGTTTTGCAGCGCCTGATCCTGGAATGGCGGGTTGGAAAAATGCCCGGTCAGTTCGGTGCCGCCGGCGATCAACGCCGCGGTGGCGTCGGGGTGCGGAACGGCGATGGTGTACTTGTCCAGACGGTTGAATTCCTTATCGCCCCACTGCTTGGCGGCGGCGTATTGCAGAAAGCGCGACTGTACCGAAACGCCGACTGCAGGCACGGCGATGCGATCCTGCTCGGTGAAGTCGGCGATGGTTTTGACCTTCGGATTGTTGCTCACCAGGTAGTACGGGAAGTTGCCCAGCGAGGCCACGGCTTTGACGTTCTGCTTGCCGTGGGTGCGGTCCCAGATGGTCAGCAGCGGACCGACCCCGGCACCGGCGATATCGATGGAACCGGAAAGCAACGCATCGTTGACCGCCGCGCCGCCGGACAGTTGGGTCCAGTCGACCTTGATGTCGACACCCTCTTCCTTGCCATGTTTCTCGATCAGGTTTTGATCGCGCACGACGTTGAGCAGCAAGTACACAATGCCGAATTGCTCGGCGATACGGATCTCGCCTTCGGCATGAGCTGCCGTCGGTGCGACAAGGCTACCGGCGAGCAGGCTCAACCCCAGGCCGATGGCGGTTGCCAGCCGACCGATTCGCGGCACGATTTGAATATGTTTGGACATGGTCACTCTCCGGAATGCGGTCAATCAGAACGGGGCATCGCCCTGGATGGTGGTGCGATAAAGCTTGCGTCGCAGATGGCTTGGGCAACCGGCGGCGAGGTGGATCAACGAGCGGTTGTCCCAGAACACCAGGTCGTGGGGCTGCCATTGGTGACGGTAAATGTTGTCGGGCAGCACGCTGTGGGCGTAGAGCTCATTGAGCAGTTGCCGACTTTCGTCTTCCGGCAGACCCACGATGCGAGTGGTGAAACCTTCGCTGACAAACAACGCCTTGCGGCCATTTTCCGGGTGGGTGCGGACGATTGGATGCACCACTTCGTTGACCTGAGCGAGCTGCTCCGGGGTCAGGGTCGGGCGCCAACTTCCTTCGAATCTGGTTTCGCTGTAACGCGCCGTGTATGAGTGCGCGGCCGAGCGCCCTTCGACCGCATTGCGCAACGCTTGCGGCAGGTTATCCCACGCTTTGTGCATATCGGCGAACAGCGTGTCGCCGCCTTCAGAAGGCAGTTCCTGGGCATGCAGCATCGAGCCCAGACTCGGCAGTTCTTTGTAGGAGAGATCGGAGTGCCAGAATTTGCCGGCGTCGCCCAGGCCGATGGATTGACCGTTCTGGATGATGTTGGAGACGACGAGAATTTCCGGGTGGCCAGCCAGCAGGAACTGCTTGAGCACGTGGATCTGCAACACGCCGAAGCGACGACTGAAGGCGATCTGTTGTTCGGGGCTGATGCGCTGGTCGCGGAACACCACGACATGATGATCCAGATGCGCGCGGTGAATGCGGGCGAAGTCTTGGTCGTTGAGTGGGCGGGCCAGATCAAGACCGATGATTTCGGCACCCACCGCGCCGCTGAACGGGCGAATTTCGAAGGATTGTGGCGCGATGCTCGCGGCAATCGCAGAGACAGAAAGTACAGACATACATCACTCCCACGCAAAGCACGCCCAGTGGCGCGCGTCGATCAGAAACTCACGGAGGTGTCCCGTGTTCGTTCATTTCGTGCGGCGCGCCGATTGGTCGGCCTGTACGCAGGAGGTTGACTTTATAGATATAAGAACAAGCATTTAAATACCGTTAGCGCATAACGATATGACCTGTTGAATGGCGCTCGATTGTTCCCATGCTCTGCGTGGGGATACATCCCGTGACGCTCTGCGTCACAGTGGACGCGGAGCGTCCATGGCGGCATTCCCACGTTCGGTACGAGGCGGTGGTAGACGTTCATCACGAACAGCGGCGCGGTCATGGCGATGATGTCGATCAGGAACTGGCAGCGATCGCGTCGGCGTACAGCCAGCGCGAACGCTAAGCTTGAGTGAGGAATCAATGACGTTCAGCGAGTGCGGTGGCAGTACCTGCAAAGGCTACTGTTAAGATGTACCGAACTGCCGCACCGAGCGTTCAAAATATCTGCTGGCGGGGGAACCTCAAGCGGTTTGACAAGTACCCGGGCAGTCACTAGTGTGCATTGGATCCAATAATTCCCACCCATTTCAGAAACAGGGTAGCGTCGTCGTGGCACAGAAGCCGAACCCTTTGAGCAGTATTACGGTTAACGGGCCAATACCCGCCCACCTCGCGCGCTCAGTTATTGAGGAAACCCTGCGTTCGGCTATCCTCGATGGTCGCTTGCCGTGTGGAACCGCACTTCGCCAGCAAGACCTGGCCGATCTGTTCGGGGTGAGTCGCATGCCGGTGCGTGAGGCCCTGCGACAACTCGAAGCTCAATCGTTGCTGCACGTTATCGCACACAAAGGTGCCATTGTCGCGCCATTGGTCGAGGGCGATGCCGTAGAAACTTATGCCCTGCGCATCCTCCTGGAATCCGAAGCCCTACGGTTGTCGATTCCCTTGCTCGACGCCGATGATTTCGCCCTGGCCGCGCGCTATATCGACACCCTCGAGACCGAAACCGATTACGCCGAAATCGGTACGCTCAACCGCCTGTTCCACATGACCCTGTACGGCAAGGCCAGCAACCGCCGGCTCTTGAATCTGGTCGAAAGCGGTCTGATCGAAGAGGAGCGTTTTCTGCGCTTCAACCTTGAGGCCATGGGCCTGGGAAAAATCTCCCAGGACGACCATCGCCACTTGCTTCGAAAAGCCGAAGAACGGGACATCGAGCAGTGTGTAAAAGCACTCGAGAATCACCTCAACCGAGGTGTCGAAGTCATTACCCGCTACCTGAACAGTCTTGATCCTCTGGGCAAAAAAGCGCCGCAGTGAAGCGCGCGGGGAAGGCTTTGCACACTCAAGACAGCAAGTGGCTGACCGTGTTCAACACCGATCAGCCCACCGACATCCGGTTGATTTGCTTCTCTCAGGCAGGGGCCGGCTCCGACCTGTTCTGCACTTGGGCGGGAGGTCTGAACGATCACATCGAACTGCTCACATTCACACTTCCCACCCATGGCGAACGCCAGGATGAAACACCCGACTCTGAATGGTCGCCATTGCTCGCGGACTCATTCACGGCACTCAAACCCTATCTATCCGAGCCGCATGCCTTGTTTGGTCATGGACTCGGCGCCATTTTGGCCTTTGAACTGGCCAGGCTGAGCGAAGCCCAGTGTCCTGGGCAGACCCGTCATCTGTTCATTTCCGGTCGCCGCAGCCCTGATAGCCCGCCTATATCGCCGCTCTTGCACTCACAGCCTTCGGCAGACCTTAGCCTGAACGTGCCGTTGACCGCCATTTGTGGCAGTGAAGACCCGCAGGCCCCGGTTGAAAGCATGGTGAATTGGCGTGAGTTCACTCGCCGCGAGTTCGAACTTATCGAGGTGACCGGCAACCATCTTTTCATCACGCCCCAGCGGCAGCGTCTCTTGCAGATCGTCAACACTCATCTCGGGCTGCTCAGCGAATAATCTGCAAAAGTCCTTCTTTTGCAGCCGCCTGCTGACACGTACCTCTGCAGTCGCCAGAAGCTGAGCACCAGCTCCCACTTCCAGCATTTAAAACCTCCTCTACCCATACGTCAGTGATAGCAGCGCCATCCATTTGGGCCCACTCTGGGTTTGTCGACTAAAAATGGACGAGCGGCGTGCGAATCTGCCCACACAGCCCTCGCGCAATGGACGAACAAAAGGAGGCGTGCCACAGGAAGGGAAGGATCGGGCTGCGGCCGGCCCCCCTCCTACACCATCAAATAACTCCAACTCACCAACCAGAAAGTTGCTTCGAGTGAGGCATTCACTCATTTATTTTAATTCTGACTTATATAAGCCGGAAGGAGCAACTTCATCTCGATAAAACTAATGCCAATAGTTTTAGTGGAACTTCTCGCCCCTGAAAAATTGCACCATTCAAATAATATAAAAAATACTTGCTCACTACTTATCCGTGTATTAATTTTTCTCCGCCGACATGAACTTGCCCAACACCTTCATGTCGGCAGATGATCTGCATCACCGGCATCGGAAGCTGAATCGCAATCTACAGCCAGGCCCACGCCATGGCGAACAAGGCTATCAACCCGGGCCTTGCCTTGCATAATCAGCCTCGACCTTAAAACCCCATCAACTTTTGCTTGAGGCACTTGTTCGCCCTTTAAAAAGTTAAAACCCGACTCAACACTATTTATAAAAATGTCATTAGCCCAACTCACACTAACAAGTTAGAGGCACCCCTATGAAAGCGAACAAAGAACTCCTTCAACTAAAAAAAGCAGAGCTGAGCGCGCACCCCATTTTTGCTGAAATAAACTCGCTGCCGATACTTCAACGTTTCATGGAAACCCATGTGTTCGCCGTATGGGACTTCATGTCGTTGACCAAACGTCTGCAACAGGAACTCACCTGCGTCCAGCTGCCATGGCTTCCTCCACAAGACCCTCAAGCGGCTCGGCTGATCAATGAAATCGTCTTGGGTGAAGAGACGGATGATCGAGTCGATCACGGTCATTACAGCCATTTCGAGTTGTACCTGGATGCAATGCGCGAAGTAGGCGCCAGCACCGTTGCGGTCGAACGCTTCGTGGCGCTGCAACGCGAAGGCGTGACCTACGACACCGCCCTGCAAAGTGTGGAGGTTGACCCGGCGGGGGCAAGCTTCGTCAGGCATACCCTGCACACGGCGCTGCACGCGCCGGCCCATAGCGTCGCCGCGGCATTTCTGCATGGTCGAGAAAGTGTCATCCCGCAAATGTTCCAGCGCATCCTCGACGATTGGGGCATTGGAATTGAACAGGCTCCGACCTTTCGCTACTACCTGGAACGGCATATCGAGGTCGATTCTGAAGACCATGGCCCAGCCGCGGAAAAACTCCTCGCGCGTCTGGTCGATGGCGACCCGCAACGCGAAGAGGACGTTTACACCGCCGCAATCGCCGCCGTGCAAAGCCGTATCGCACTGTGGGACGGCTTACGCTTGAGCATGCGTGAACCAGCCGTCGAGGTGAGCGCATGAACGCCGCCGACTACCAATCCTTCGCCGAGGCCTGGGAAGGCCGGGCAACCATCCGCACCCGCCCACGGCGCATGCTCGAGAACGATGACAAGCTGATCTATCCACTGAGCCGCCAACCCTTGGTCCTGGGCGAAACCTTTTTGCGCGAGTGCCCCGAGCAGAGGGATTTTGCTCTGGTACAAACGCTCTACAAATTCATCAACGATGTCGTGATCTTCGAAACGGAGATCGTCGACAAAACCGCGCGCAGCATTGCCAAAAATCGCTTCGCGGTGCCCTTCCCGTTCGCCTGTCGGTATGACGCCATGACCGTGGTGGTGGATGAGGACTACCACGCGCTGGTGGCGATGGACTTCATGCAACAGACCATCGCCATGACCGGCATCGCGCCAATAGAACTGCCGCGTGAAATCGAGCTGAGCCGAGCGATTCCCGCGGCATTGGCGCTGGCTCCAGAACATCTGCGCGCCGCCGTGGAGCTGATCTGCGTGGCGATTGCCGAGAACACCGTGACCAACGATGTCGCAGCATTCGCCAAGGACGACACAGTCAAGCAATCGATCAAGGGACTGATGGCTGACCACCTGCTCGACGAGGGCCGCCACTCCGGTTTTTGGGCGCGGTTGGTGCGGATCTACTGGCACGGCGCAACCGAAGCCGACCGCCAAAGCATCGCGCACATCCTGCCGGTATTCATCACCCATTACCTGACAAACGACATCCAGAAAGCCTTCGACTTTCAGTTGATCGAGCATTTGCAGATCAGTGACGCCGCAAGGCTGGCACTCAAGAGCGAAGTCTGCGGGCTGGCCTTTCCGATCAATCGCCACCACCCGCTGGTCGCCAATATCGTGCGGTTTTTCCGCAGCAGTTCGTTGCTGGATTCGCCGTGTGTGCAGGACGCCCTGAGCGCTTATTTGGTCTAACCGAGGAGAACATCATGAGACGTCTCGACATTCTGCTCATAGGCCAGAGCCAGGCCTTCAACGACTTGGCGCTGGAACTGGAACAACATGGCCACACACTTTCTCGTCTGACAGACAGTCGCGCCCTGAACGAGCAACCCGTCGGCGCCACCGACCTGCTGATCGACGACGGCAGCCTGACGATCCCGGCGCAACGTCTGCGGGACTTTGGCGACTGCGCGCAGCTGAGCTTGCGACTGGGTGTGGGGGCGCCGAGCGAATCAGGCTTACCGCAACTCGAAGTGCTCTGCGGGTATGGCTCGGACGCTAACCAGCGTCTGATTACCCGGTTACCGGTGGCAGATGAAGCGTCAGGCAACGGCCAGGCGCTGCGTATCAGAGCCGTTGCCGAGCTGGTGGACAGTGTTGCCGTGCTGGTCAGTCGCTTCTCCCGCGATGCCGGGTATTTCCTGGATACCACATCGCTCGAACCTGACCGCCATGGGCATCAGGAAAACCTGCTGTCGCTGGAGCGGTTGGCCTACGAGCATCGGTTCAATCTCACCAGCCAACCGGACCTGTTGCTACGCGCACAAACCCCGATCATCGAAAGGCTCGAACAGAGCCTCAAGGAGTTCACCAGCCGGCCAGCGCTGAACATTGCAGGCACGCCCCTCAGCTATGGCGACCTGTACGCTCAAAGCCGAGCGATCCAGCAGCGATTACAGCCGCTGCTGGAGCAACACGGCTCCGTCGACAAGTCGCTGGTTGTGGGTATCTGCCTGCCGAAATCCAGTGCCCTTTACGCAGGTATCCTGGCAATTCTCGGCAGTGGCGCAGTATATCTGCCCCTTGAGCCGGGTCATCCGCTGCAACGCCAGCAGTACATCCTGGAGAATGCAGGTGCGGTGCTGCTGCTTCACGATGGTCAGCATGCGCTCAGCACCGAGATGCCCGGGCTGGACATCAGCCGCATCGACGCCTGCAACGCGGATCTCTCGCTACCGTTGATGCCTCGGCGCCCTGACAGCGACGCGCCCTGCATGGCGCTGTATACCTCGGGCACCACCGGCCATCCCAAAGGGGTGTTACTCAGCCAACGCAATCTGGCCCACTTCACCGCCTGGTACGCCACCTATGTACAGCTGACCGAACACAGTCGGGTCTTGCAGTTTTCGTCCCTGAGCTTCGACTCATCGCTGATCGATATCTTCCCCACGCTGATCCAGGGTGCCGAGTTGATCGTACCCAGCGATGATGAGCGTCGCGACCCGCTGCAATTGGTCGAGCTGATCCGCCGCCAGCAGCTCAGCCATGGGTTCCTGCCTCCGGCGCTACTGAGCATTCTGCCGCTCGACCAGCCGTTGGGTCTCGATCATGTGATGACCGGCGGCGACGTCTGCGAGCCCTACGTGATCGAACGCCTGACGCAACAATGTCGACTGTACAACCTCTATGGCCCGACAGAAGCCACGGTGCTGATCACCGCGCGGCAACTCCTGGCCGGCGACAACAACCGTACTCTAGGCGCGCCCATTGCCAACAGTCAGGTGCTGATTCTCGATGAAGACTTCCAGCCCGTTTCCGAGCTCACCGTTGGCGAGCTGTACATCGTCGGGCCGGGGGTCTGCCTGGGGTATTTGAATAACCCGCTGCAGACCGCCGAACGCTACCTGGACTTGCGCCTGCCCGACGGCCAAAGCCTGCGCGCCTACCGCACCGGCGATATGGCGAAGTGGACTGCCCATGGGATTGAGCTCTGCGGCCGGCGAGACAATCAGGTCAAGATTCGCGGCTTCCGGGTCGAGCCGGAAGAGATTGAACGGTGCCTGCGCGACAGCCATTTGTACCGTCAGATTGCGGTGGTCATCGATAGTAACCGGCGGATTCTGGCCTTTCTGGCCCAACCTGAGGAAGACCAGCCGGGCAGGGCCCGCGAAGCGTTGAAAGCACACGCGGTGCAGTTTCTGCCGGACTATATGCAGCCAGCCGCCTGGACCGAACTGGCGAGCATGCCTTACGCCAGCAACGGCAAAGTGGACCGCAAAGCGCTATTGGAACTACCCGTCAGCTTCCTCGAAAACACCCGGCGCCGACTGTCCGAGACAGCCGACGAAGCACAGTTGCTAGAACTCTGGGCCGAGCTGCTGGAGTTGCCGGCCAGCGATATTTCCACCGACGAAAGCTTCTTCAACCTCGGCGGCCATTCGATTCTCTTGTCGCGAATGCTCCTGCGTTTACGCGAGCAATTCGGGCGCAGCATCTCGATCAACCGCTTCATAGAAGTGCCGACCATTGCCAAGCTGGCGACACTGGTCAGAGGCAGCGGCACCGAAGAGGTGCTCAGCGAAAAGGCCATGGCCGATGCTTTCCGCGAACTGGATGTGCAGGTCTTGCCGGTCAGCCGGATGGGCGACGTGCACAAAGTGATCGTCACCGGAGCCAACAGCTTCGTCGGCGTACACATCGTCGAAGCGCTGCTGGCCTGGGGCGCGACCGAAGTGGCGTGCCTGGTGCGTGATGGTGCCGGGCAAACGGCCGCCGAGCGTTTTGCCCATTCCTTGCACGAGAACCGTCTGGAGCATCCGGATATGAGCCGGGTACGAGTCTACGCGGCGGATATCACCCGGCCTGAGCTGGGGCTTGCGCCCGAGGTTTACGAACGGCTCGACCGGGAGTTCGGCGCCTTGGTGCACAACGCCGCCAACGTCAATCACGTCATGGATTACGCGTCGCTGGCCCGGGACAACGTCGAGCCGATTTTCGAATGCCTGCGATTGTGCGAAGGGCGCAGCAAGAAGGTCTTCAATTTCGTCTCCACGCTCTCGGCCTCCAGCACCATCGACGCCAATGGCCGGGTCCTCGAACAGCCTGCTGCGCAGACGCCGCCGATTTACATCAAGAACGGCTACAACCTGTCCAAGTGGGTCGGCGAACGGATTCTCGAACGCGCTCGCGAGCGAGGGGTTCGGGTCAATCTCTATCGGCCGGGCAACATCAGTTTCAACAGCCTCACCGGTGTCTGCCAACCCCACAAAAACCGCCTGATGCTGATGCTCAAAGGCTCGATTCAACTGGGGCAGGTGCCAGAGTTCGCCCTGAACTTCGACTTGATGCCGGTGGACTTTCTCGCCCGTTTCATCGCCTTTCATGCCAGCCGCTATCAGCCCGAGCAGGCTGTGTTCAACCTGCACAACCCCGAGCCGCTGAGCTGGGACGCATACGTGGCGTCCTTTCGCGAGGCCGGCCGTGAGTTCCGCATGGTCAGCGTCGCCGACTGGCAACAGCAACTGGGCCAGGTCGACAGCGAAAACGCGCTGTTCGGTGTGCTGGGTTTTTATCTAAACGGATTCGAGGAAGACATCGGCGACATTTCGATGATCGGCCACGATAACGCCCAGGCCGGCGTCCGGTTGATGGGCGAGCACTACCCGCAAAAATCCCCTGCGCTGCTGCGCAAGGGCTGCGATTACCTGAAAGAAATCGACTTCATCTGATTCATCACCCCCAACCAAACTGGAGCACACCATGACTACTCTGCAACCTGACACCCTGATCAAAAATCCCCATGGCTGCCACGTTGTGTCCTCGGTAGAGGTTCCTGCCGACGCACCGCGTGTGTGGGACGTGGTCGGCAACTTCGCCGGCTTCGATAAATTCATCCCCGCGTTGTCGCACATCGAGATGACCGGTGAAGGCGTGACCTCGCTGCGCAAGAAGTTCTTCAAGGACGGTAATCTGGTGGTCGAGCAACTCAACTCGCGGGACGATCAGGCACTGAGCATGACCTGGACGACGATCTACAACACCTTGGGCGTCGCCAACCTGTGGGCCGCCATGACCGTCGAGCCGCTGGGCAAGAGCAAATCCCGAGCGACCTGGACCATCATTGCCGAACCGACTCAAGGCGGCGTCGATGCCTTGCCTGGCTTCAAGGACTTCGTTCAGGGCTTTGCCGATGACTCGATGAACAACGTGCTCAAACTGTTTGCCTGAACATGAAAAAGCCCGCTGCGGGTCATCCCCGCAGCGGGCTTTTTTTGCTTCAACCCAAAAACAAAACCCCTGTCTGCTCACGCAGACAGGGGTTTTGGAATTTAATCTTGACGATGACCTACTCTCACATGGGGAAACCCCACACTACCATCGGCGATGCATCGTTTCACTGCTGAGT
>NZ_JBWKTM010000024.1:0-58621 GCF_059420325.1 Pseudomonas sp. GW821-FHT04C07 | reverse complement strand
CAAGGAGTTTTCCGTTTCGACTGCGCCGGAAGTGGGGCGAATTATAGGCTTCCAGATTCTGCCGTCAAGGGTTAATTACACTTTTGTTGCCGAGGGGGCTTTTTTCGCTATTAACCGGGGGATTCGACGCGTGACAGGCGGGATACGTAACCCTAATAGCAACGCACCTATAGATGCATACATAGCCCACTCCTTCAGATCCGCACGAACGATCCAAAGCAAATGCAGTAATCCAAGCCCCAGGATCACATACGCCAAGCGATGCAACTTTTTCCAGCGACTACCGAGGCGTCGCTGGCTATAACGATTAGAGGTGACCGCCAACACTAACAATCCAAGAAACCCAAGACTGCCGACAACGATGTAAGGCCGCTTATGCAACTCCACTCCCAGTTGCGACCAATCAAGGCCAAGGATAAACACCAGGTAGGCACTCAAATGCATGACCACATAAGCGAAGCACCACAAACCCAACTGCCGTCGTATGGCAATCCACCCCGCCCAACCGGTCAGCCTCTGCAAAGGCGTCATGCTCAGAGTAATCAACAACAGGATCAGCGTGCCCAACCCTAGCCTGTCAACCAGCACCTTTCCTGGATCCGGCCCAAGGGCGAAGATCCAGGCCTGATACAACCAAAGCAGCGGCCAAACCG
The DNA here is from genome assembly GCF_059420325.1 of Pseudomonas sp. GW821-FHT04C07. Classification (NCBI taxonomy): domain Bacteria; kingdom Pseudomonadati; phylum Pseudomonadota; class Gammaproteobacteria; order Pseudomonadales; family Pseudomonadaceae; genus Pseudomonas; species Pseudomonas sp. GW821-FHT04C07. Next base: position 57,968 of record NZ_JBWKTM010000024.1, on the reverse strand, counting down.
CCGCTACTATAAAGACGCCAATGCGCCACAACGGATAACGCATCAGTAATTCTTCCGTAGATCGAGGCCGGCATATAAGGAAGCGACCTCATTGGAGTAGCCGTTGAACATTTGTGTCTCGCGCACATTGGGACTGAACAACCCGCTCGGTAGACGACGCTCCCGCGCCTGAGTCCAGCGCGGGTGATCAACCTCAGGATTTACGTTCGCGTAAAAACCGTACTCATCGGATGCAATGCTCTGCCAGGTGGTTTTCGGCTGCTCACTGACCAGACTGATACGCACAATGGATTTGACGCTCTTGAAGCCATACTTCCACGGCACCACAAGACGCAGCGGCGCACCGTTTTGATTGGGAAGCTCGCGCCCATACATACCCACCGCAAGAATCGCCAAAGGATTCATCGCCTCATCCAGACGAAGCCCTTCTATATAAGGCCAATGGATCAAGGCAAAACCAGAGCGCTGACCGGGCATGCTCTTGGGATCCTCCAGGGTTTCGAAACGAATGAACCTGGCTTTGGAGGTCGGCTCAACCTGCTTGAGCAATGCAGAGATGGGAAAGCCAATCCAGGGAATGACCATCGACCAGGCCTCCACACAACGCAGACGGTAGATCCGTTCTTCTAACTGATAGGGTTTGATGAAATCCTCCAGAGCGTAACGCCCGGGCTTACCCACCTCGCCATCCACCACAACGCTCCACGGCTCGGTTTTCAGCGCACCGGCGTTCTGTGCCGGATCACCTTTATCAGTGCCGAATTCATAGAAGTTGTTGTAGTGGGTCGCATCCTTGAATGGCGTAATCGCCTCATCCTTGACGGTGATGGCCTGCCATTTGGTCGCCGGCAGTTTCTGCGCGAACCAGGACGGAGTTTTGCCTGGCTCGACATCCGCATAACGAGCGGCATCTTGCGCATTCGCCCAGCGCGGCAGGCTGCTGAATGCCAGTCCGGCAATAGCACCGCCCAGAATACTGCGGCGAGAGAAGTAGAGGGACTCAGGCGTAACATCCGACTCTTGGCAATCGGACGACTTGGGCAATTTGATTAACATGACAACTCCGCAGCATTGGAGGACTGATGCGCCAATAGACTGCGGAGTATGGGGGAAATTACATCACTCGACGTTTTTGTGACGGCGAAGACGTAACAAATATTGCACCGGGCCGGAGGCCGCATAGGCGAGGAAAACCAGCAGCAGAATGCGCGGCGGGTCACTGAAAACTACAGCGAACACCAGCACCACCGCCAGAATCGCAACAAAAGGCACTCGCCCTTTCAGATCCAGCTCCTTGAAGCTGTTGTACTTGATGTTGCTGACCATCAGCATGCCAGCGGCAGCAACCATCAGAGCAACAAGGAAGGACATTTTGGAGCCCTGGATGCCGTAATCGCTGAACGCCCAGACAATCCCGGCTACCACACCTGCCGCGGCCGGACTGGCCAGACCGATGAAATAACGTTTGTCTGCAGTACCCACCTGAGTATTGAAACGCGCCAAACGCAATGCCGCGCCCGCTACATAGACGAATGCGACCATCCAGCCTACCTTGCCCATATCACCCAAGGCCCAGCCAAATGCCAGTAACGCGGGCGCGACGCCAAAGGCGACCATATCGGACAACGAGTCATATTCAGCGCCGAAAGCACTCTGGGTGTTGGTCATCCGGGCAACGCGACCATCAAGGCCGTCGAGCACCATGGCGACGAAGATCGCGATCGCGGCAAAAGCAAAATACTTGCTCGCGCTTATCGCGTCACCAGCACTCAAAGCGCTCTGTGCGCTCATGGAATTAATAATGGAGTAAAACCCCGCAAACAGGTTCGCGGTGGTGAACAGATTCGGCAGAAGATAGATACCACGATGCCGGACTTTACGGCCTTCAGCGTCATGTCCTTCTTCGACATGCTCATCGATCGGTAGCAGGCTTTCGGCGTCAGAGGCCTGGTTTGGCTCTTCGGGACGTTCGCTCATGGACATTACCTTACAACGGTGTGGAAAGTTTCGACAGGTGTCTGCGACAACGGTTCGCACGCAGATCCAGCTTTATACCAGAACCTGTCTACACAAACGAAAAAACGCGGCCTAAGCCGCGTTTTCTCTTCAAGGCTAGAACTTAGTTCTTGGCTTTGTCGACGATCTTGTTGGCACCGATCCACGGCATCATCGAGCGCAGTTGCTCGCCGATGATTTCGATACCGTGAGCGGCGTTGTTACGACGCTTGGCGGTCATCGATGGGTAGCCGGTAGCGCCTTCACTGATGAACATCTTGGCATACTCGCCGTCCTGAATGCGTTTCAGGGCGTTGCGCATGGCCTGACGGGATTCGGCGTTGATCACTTCAGGACCCGTCACATATTCGCCGTATTCAGCGTTGTTGGAGATCGAGTAGTTCATGTTGGCGATACCGCCTTCGTACATGAGGTCAACGATCAGCTTCAGTTCGTGCAGGCACTCGAAGTAGGCCATTTCTGGCGCGTAGCCAGCTTCAACCAGCGTTTCGAAACCAGCTTTAACCAGTTCAACAGTACCGCCACACAGAACAGCCTGTTCGCCGAACAGGTCGGTTTCGGTTTCGTCTTTGAACGTGGTTTCGATGATGCCGGTACGACCGCCGCCAACGCCAGCAGCGTAGGACAGAGCAACGTTTTTGGCGTTGCCGGAAGCATCCTGATAAATAGCGATCAGGTCAGGGATACCGCCGCCCTTGACGAACTCGGAACGCACGGTGTGGCCCGGAGCTTTCGGCGCGATCATGATCACGTCGAGGTCAGCGCGTGGCACAACCTGGTTGTAGTGGATCGCGAAGCCGTGGGAGAAGGCCAGGGTTGCGCCCTGCTTGATGTTCGGCTCGATTTCGTTCTTGTACAGAGCGGACTGGAACTCGTCCGGGGTCAGGATCATGACCAGGTCGGCAGCGGCGACAGCGCTGGCAACGTCGGTCACTTTCAGGCCGTGAGCTTCCGCCTTGGCAACGGTTGCCGAGCCTTTGCGTAGACCAACAGTGACGTCAACGCCAGAGTCTTTCAGGTTGCAAGCTTGTGCGTGACCTTGGGAGCCGTAACCGATGATGGCTACTTTCTTGCCCTGGATGATCGACAGGTCACAGTCTTTATCGTAATAAACTTTCATGAATTTCCCCTATATATCCAGGCCGTTCAGGCCATTCGCTAATTTGAGTTAGATGCTCAGCACTTTGTCGCCACGGGCAATCCCGGTGACGCCACTGCGTACGGTTTCCAGAATCGCGGCAGTGCCGATCGACTGAATGAAGCTGTCGAGCTTGTCGCTGGTACCGGTCAATTGAACGGTATACACGCTAGCGCTGACATCGACTATCTGCCCACGATAAATGTCGGTAGTACGCTTGATCTCGGCGCGCTGGGCACCGGTGGCTTTGACCTTGACCAGCATCAGTTCACGCTCGATGTGAGCACTTTCCGACAGGTCGACCAGTTTGACCACTTCGATCAGCTTGTTGAGGTTCTTGGTGATTTGTTCAATCACTTCATCATGGCCAACAGTGGTCAGCGTCAAACGCGACAGAGTCGGGTCTTCAGTCGGTGCCACGGTCAGACTTTCGATGTTGTAGTTACGCTGGGAAAACAGGCCAACAACGCGAGACAAGGCGCCCGGTTCGTTTTCCAGAAGCAAGGAGATAATGTGCCGCATGATTAAGTACGCTCCGTCTTGCTCAGCCACATATCGCGCATGGAGCCGTCTTTGATCTGCATCGGGTAGACGTGTTCGCTGGTATCGACCTGAATATCGAGGAACACCAGGCGATCTTTCATGGCGAACGCTTCTTCCATCTTCGGCTTCAAATCCTTCAGATCAGTGATGCGTATGCCCACGTGACCATAGGCCTCGACCAGCTTGACGAAGTCAGGCAGCGATTCCATATAAGAGTGCGAGTGACGACTGCCGTAGCTCATGTCCTGCCACTGACGAACCATACCCAGCACGCCGTTGTTCAGGTTGACGATTTTTACCGGCAAACCATATTGCAGGCAGGTCGACAGTTCCTGAATGTTCATCTGAATACTGCCTTCACCGGTGACACAGGCAACATCAGCATCAGGGAAGCTCAACTTGACGCCCATGGCAGCAGGGAAACCGAAGCCCATCGTCCCCAGGCCACCGGAGTTGATCCAGCGGTTAGGCTTGTTGAACCGGTAGTACTGCGCCGCGAACATCTGGTGCTGGCCCACGTCGGAGGTCACATAGGCATCGCCCTTGGTCACTTCGCAGAGGGTTTCGATCACGGTCTGCGGCTTGATGATGCTGCCGTCGCCCTTGTCATAAGGGAACAGGCCGCGATCACCGCGCCACTCCTCGACTTGCTTCCACCAACTGGCAACGGAGTCCTTGTTCGGGGTCTCGCCGATTTCCTTGAGGGTCGCAACCATTTCGGTCAGGACGCTCTCGACCGGACCAACGATAGGCACGTCTGCCTTGATGGTCTTGGAAATCGAAGCCGGGTCGATGTCGATGTGAATGATCTTGGCATTCGGGCAAAACTTGGCCGGGCCGTTGATCACGCGATCGTCGAAACGCGCACCGACTGCCAGGATCACGTCGGCGTGGTGCATCGCCAGGTTGGCGGTGTAGCTACCGTGCATGCCAAGCATGCCGATGAACTGGCGATCAGTGCCAGGGTATGAACCCAGGCCCATCAATGTATTGGTCACCGGCAGGTTGAGCATTTGCGCCAGTTCAGTCAGCGGTGCGGAGCCGCCACCGAGGATCACGCCGCCGCCCGCATAAAGAACTGGACGCTTGGCCGCCAGCAGCATTTCTGCCGCTTTGCGGATTTGGCCGGAGTGACCACGAACAGCCGGGCTATAGGAACGCAGCTTGGCTTTCTTCGGGAAGATGTATTCGAACTTCTCGGCCGGGTTGGTCATGTCTTTCGGGATATCGACCACGACCGGACCAGGACGACCGGATTGCGCCAGGTAGAACGCCTTCTTCATGACTTCCGGAATTTCCGACGCATGCTTGATCATGAAGCTGTGCTTCACGATCGGCCGGGAGATACCGATCATGTCGGTTTCCTGGAACGCATCGGTGCCAACCATGGTGCTAGGCACCTGACCAGAAATGATCACCATCGGAATGGAGTCCATGTAGGCCGTGGCAATACCGGTGATGGCATTGGTTGCGCCCGGGCCGGAGGTCACCAGTACCACACCGGCTTTACCGGTGGCACGAGCGTAGCCGTCAGCCATATGGGTCGCGGCCTGTTCATGACGAACCAGAATGTGGGTCACTTCCGGTTCTTTGAACAGGGCATCGTAAACATGAAGGAGAGCACCACCCGGGTACCCGTAAATATATTTGACGCCTTCGTCACGCAAAAAGCGGACGAGCATCTCACCGCCAGATAAAAGCTCCACGTTGTTCACCTCTAAAACGCCAGAATACCGTCCACTAAAAAGGGAACGGGTCTTAATAGGTTTACTGCTTAGCAGAGCATGAGCGACGGTGGTCGCCGACTACGTCAGCACTGACTGAGCAAGTATTGGGAGCTCCCCAAGTGTTGCGGGGTTTTCCCACCCAGCGCGAGGTAACGCGTTGCGGGTGTAACAGGTCGGCGCGGATGTGCGCCTCATGATCTACTGAGCGGGTCTGCTTCTGGCAGTCCCTCTACAGCGGACTTTGGATTGTTCTGATTCGCCCTCTCCAAGTCAAGTCGTCAATGTGCTTTATTCAAACCAAGTACATGAGAAAGCAAGAAAAAACCTTTAAACAGCAGCTGTGTTAGCTTCAATTGCGCAACCCATGACCAGGAAATGGGTCGACGGTGAGATGCGCCGCCTGACCGACCAACAACGTCAGGAACGCATCACCGAAGCACAGAAACAGATTGCAGATATCTGCCAGCAGGTACTGGCAGCCTCCAATTCAGCGAGAGGCGGTGATCAGCAGATCGAATTCTTTGAGCAAGACCTGCAGTTGCCGATCCTTGCCCTGGACATTTCGGGCAGCGAAGACCATTTCGGCCATCTCCTGAATACCCGAGACATTGGGCAGCGGTAGATCGCTTTCCAAAATCGTTTTCATCCGCGGCAGGAAGATCCATTGCAGCCATTGCTCGAAGTCCAGGGTATCGATCGAGAACGGTTCGACACTGAGCAGAGCGTCTGCCGATGGCGAGACTTCACCCCACCACCCCTGAACCCGCAGCTCACGCTCGATCAACAGGAGTTGTTCGGCAATTTTCGGAAAGCGTGCATCCATCAGAGAGAAACCTTGGCCTTCTGACGAGCCAGTGCCGCGCCTGCGGGGTCACCCTGTTTCTCACGCGCCTGAGCGATCAGCTCCCACAGGTTCGCCTGAAGAGCCGGACGACCATTGGCGAAGGTCAGGCCCCGACGAGCGAACTGCTCGGCTTGCGCCGCATCACCCTGAGCCATGCGCACCTGCGCCAAACGGTAGAGCACTTGCGGTTCGCGCGGGGCGACACGCTGGGCGCGCTCCAGACTGGAGGAGGCACCGTTCAGGTCACCGCTCGCCTGTTGCTGCTGGGCGGTGGTCAGCAAGGCCAGCACAGGACCATCCAACTGCTCGTCAGCGGACAAACCACCGGTGCTGGCGGAAGGAATCCCGCTCGGCGTCGACGGCATACTGTAATTGCCCTGATTGATCGGTGCCGACTGAACAGGCGATGTATCGATCGGTCCTGGAGTGATCGGCCCCGGGGTAATCGGCGCACTGCTGATCGGCGCCGACGTGGTCGCGCCACCGCCCGGAATCATCACCACCACGCCCGAGTCTTGCGGGACGGCCTGAGTCTGAGCTTGCGTCGGGCGCTTGACAGTCGTCTGACGGAAGCCGCCATTGGCCGAAATCCTCTCGCTGTTGGAAACGGCGCTGCCGGAATCCACCACCGGTATCGCGCCGCGCTGCACGCTGGAGCAACCGTTGAGCAAAGCCAGAGCTGTAATAGCTGGAATCCACCACTTGTTCACTTAAATCCCTCTTCGCTTAATTCATCCAGCCTTTGACCCAATCCATAACCGACTCAACGGAAGCCGGGCTTGCGCCACCGCAAGCGGCACCGGGAGGCGGTTCACTGCCGCGAATATACGGCATCTGCACCGCGCCCGGGCAGCTCGCTTCGGAACCCTGCCCGGTACGGGAGTCGACCCAAGCCTGAACAACGTTTTCCGGCTGCGGCATATCCAGCGGCAACGGGTCAGCCTTGCGCATGAAACTGGTCCAGACCTGCAGGGCGCCAGTGGCACCGGTGAAGGGTGTTTTACCGTTGTCATCGCGACCGAGCCAGACCACTGCCAGCAAATCCTGGCTAAAACCGGCGAACCAACTGTCTCGTGAATCGTTACTGGTGCCGGTCTTGCCCGCCAGCGCCAGGGTTTTCGGCAGGACGTTGTAGACCGAACTGCCGGTACCTTCGCGCATCACCCGCTGCATGGCGCTCTGGATCAAGTAGATCGAACCCGGATCGAAACGCTGCTGAATCTGGAACGGATAACGCTTGAGCGGCTGGCCTTCGGCGGTCAACACGCTACGAATCCCACGCATCGGCGTATTGAAACCGCCGTTGGCCAGGGTCTGATACATAGTCGCCACTTCCATCGGACTCAAGCCACCAGCCCCCAGCAACATCGACGGGAAGGCTGGAAACTCGCGGGTAATACCCAGGCGCGCCAGTGTCTTGAGGACATTTGGCACGCCGACTGCCAGGCCCAGACGTGCGGTCGACAGGTTGTAGGAATGCGCCAACCCCTGGTACAGGAAGACCGTGCCGTGGGAACGGCGATCATAGTTCTGCGGCTTCCAGATCTGACCGTCAGCCCCCTTCACCGAGAAAACATCATCGGAGAGCCAGCTGGTCAATGTGTATTGGCTCGGTTTCTCAAGTGCAGTCAGGTAAACCGCAGGCTTGACCAACGAGCCGATTGGCCGCACGGCATCCAGTGCCCGGTTGAAACCGGCAAAGCTTGCCTGACGGCTGCCGATCATGGCCTGGACCTCCCCCGTTTCCGGGTTGGTCACCACCATCGCGGCTTCGACCTCATCCGACCCCTTGCGGCCGGCAAGACGCTTGAAGGTATCGTTGACCGAGGCCTCTGCCTTCATCTGCAGAATCGGATCGAAACTGGTGAAAATCCGCAGCCCTTCTTCGGTCAAGTCTTCGTCGCGGTAGTCTTCGCGCAACTGACGTTTGACCAGATCAAGGAAACCCGGGAACGAGCTGTCAGCCAGACTGCCGCGCGTGGTTACGCCCAACGGCATCTTCTTGGCTGCTGCCACTTGCTCGGCAGTCGCAACGCCTTGCTGCTCCAGCAGATCGAGTACCAGGTTACGACGCTCAAGCGCATGTTCAGGGTAACGACGCGGGTTATAAAAGGACGGCCCCTTGACCATGCCCACCAGCAACGCGACCTGATGCAGTTTGAGTTCGGACAGCGGCTGGCTGAAGAAGAACTGACTGGCCAGCCCAAAACCGTGCACCGCCCGCTGACCGTCCTGACCGATGAAAACTTCGTTGAGGTAAGCCTCAAGGATTTCGCGCTTGTCGTAATGCATCTCAAGCAGCAGGGCCATCATCGCTTCGGTCAGCTTACGCGACAGGCTGCGCTCGTTGGTCAGGAAGAAGTTTTTGACCAGTTGCTGAGTCAACGTACTGCCGCCCTGACGCATTTGCCCCGACGAGGTGTTGACCCAAACGGCCCGGGCAATCGACTTCGGAGAAACCCCGAAGTGGTGATAGAAGTCCCGGTCTTCCACGGCTACCAACGTATCAAGCAGGTACGGTGGCACCTGATCGATCTTGATCAGGATGCGATCTTCGAGGTTTTTCGGGTAAAGACCGCCGATCAATAGCGGTTCCAGACGCACGACCGAGACTTTCGAGCCATTGATCGCCGAAAGCTCGGCCACATAGTCTCCGGAGAAACGCACCCGCACCGGCTGGGCCTGCTCCAGACCTTCATAGAACTGGAAACCGCGAGTATTCAAATCGACCGTGTTGCCATTGACCGATGCTGCGCCGGGACCATTGGCGACGCTTTCGCGCCGGTAACCCAGAGCATCGAGTTCAGTCAGGAAATCTTCCTTGCTGAGCTTTTGTCCGACGAACAGCTCCAGCGGCCGGGCATAAACCTTGGCCGGGATGGTCCAGCGCTTGCCGGAGAACTTCTCCTGAACCACTGCATCGAGATAAACCGCAAAGCCGGCGAGCACCACCAGGCCGACCAGGCTGAGCTTCAGAGCCCAGCCTAACCAGGGGCGCAGGCCACCAGAGGGACGTTTTTTAGCGGAACGGGGGGATCGAGTACGAGTCATGGCGGCGGATTATACGCACTTTATTGAGACTCAACAGGAGCCCTCCCAGGTTTGCACTCCCGCCGCTTGCAGCCATAATGACGCCCTTGAATTTTTCCCGACTCCAAAGGATCGCCTGTGAGCCAGTCCCTGATCGCCGCCCTGCAAAATCCGGCCCTCTATCCTCATCCCGTAGAAGGGTTTCAGGTCATCGAGACGCATATCTCCTGGGTGCTGCTCACCGGCCCCTACGCCTATAAAGTGAAGAAGCCAGTCAACTTCGGCTTCCTGGACTTCACTGGCCTGGAGGCTCGCGAACACTTCTGCGGCGAAGAGCTACGCCTGAACCAGCGCCTGACCCATGATTTGTACCTGGAAGTGTTGCCGATTACCGGCAGCGCCGAAGCTCCGCAATTGGCTGGCAGTGGTCCGGTGATCGACTACGCGCTGAAAATGCGTCAGTTCCCGCAAAGCCAATTGCTTAGCACCCTGCAAGCCAATGGCGAGCTGACGACTGCGCACATCGATGCGATGGCCAAACAGATCGCTCAGTTCCACCTCAGTGCACCAGTGGTTCCGGCAACCCACGAGGCCGGCACTCCCGAAAGCGTCATGGCACCGGTTCGGCAGAACTTCGAACAAATTCGCCCATTTCTCAGCGACAAGGCTGACCTGCTGCAACTCGACGCCCTGCAAGCCTGGGCAGAAAGCAGCTTCGAGCGTCTCAAGGCACTGCTCGCCCAGCGCAAGGTCGAGGGGTTTATCCGTGAGTGTCACGGTGACATCCATTTGGGCAACGCCACCGTCATTGACGACAACGTAGTGATCTTTGACTGCATTGAGTTCAACGAACCGTTCCGCTTCACCGACGTATACGCCGACACCGCGTTCCTCGCGATGGACCTGGAAGATCGCGGCCTTAAAAGCCTGGCGCGGCGCTTCATCAGCCAGTACCTGGAGCTGACCGGCGATTACCAGGGACTTGAACTGCTGAACTTCTACAAGGCCTATCGCGCGCTGGTTCGCGCCAAAGTCAGCCTGTTCAGCATGCCGGCCGAAGCCGACCCGGTACAGCGAGCGGCCACGCTGAAGCAATACCACAACTACGCCAATCTGGCAGAAAGCTACAGCACCATTCCTTCACGTTTCATGGCGATCACCTGCGGCGTTTCGGCTGTCGGCAAAAGTCATGTAGCCATGCGCCTGGTGGAAGCATTGGGCGCGATCCGCCTACGCTCCGATGTCGAACGCAAGCGGTTGTTTGGCGAGCAACAGGTGCAAAACAACGTTGAGGCGGGCATTTATAGCGCCGAATCCAGTGTTGCCACCTACGCCCGCCTGCATCAGATTGCCGATGTAATTCTGCGTGCCGGTTTCCCCGTAGTGATTGACGCCACATACCTCAAGCGCGAGCAACGCGATGCCGCTTCGAAAATCGCCGAAGCCACCGGCGCGCCGTTCCTGATCCTTGACTGCAATGCTCCGCAAGCGGTCATCGAGAGCTGGCTCGCACAGCGTCAGGCGGAAAAAAATGATCCGTCCGACGCAACCATGGCAGTTATCGAAGCTCAGCAAGCTACTCGTGAGCCCCTGACCGCTGCGGAAATTCTGTGCAGCAAACGTGTCGAGACCAATGAAAGTGGCACGCTCGACAGCTTGGTCGCACACATTCGCCAACGCTTGCCGGGCCTGTAAGCAACTATTTCAGCCGTGAAACCGGTATCGGCTTCACGGCTGCAAAATAGTGGCACTATAATGGCGCCATAAATCCAACAGGTGACGCCCCATGAGCCAGCCGAAATTTCTAGACACGCCGCTTTACACGTTGCTGCACAAAGACGACATCGAAGGTTTCAATAGAGAAAGGCCTAACGGCGGACCTATCGACATGCGTGGCGGTGATTTCCGCGGGCTCGACCTACGTGATCTGAACGCCGAAGGTATCGATTTCACTGACGCCTATTTCCGCTCAGCTGATTTGCGCGGCCTGGATTTGCGCAGTTCTTCCATGGAAGGCGCGAGCCTGGCACATGCACAAATCTCTGGCGCTTACTTCCCACCAGAGCTGACAGCCGATGAGATTCTCATGTCGGTGAATTTCGGCACGCGCTTGCGCTACCGCACCAGGTAATTCACTCACCTGAAGTCCGGCGCCCCCTTACTATGCGCTGGACTGTGCATCGTGATTTCCGCTGTCAACCAGCGTGCCCGCTCTCAACCTCCTTCCCACTGCGTTTGCAGCCCTTTCTATAGTTCTCTGACCTCCCGGCTTAGAAGCTTTTCATCGAAACCTACCAAACAATCACGCTTTTCCTACTGACCGCTACACTCCTTTGAAGCTCGCCCACGCACCGCTCGGCCGTCGCAAGGAGGCTTGATGAATGATGAACTGCAGCACCTGAAAAACCTTGGCAAGACGTCGGCGCAATGGTTACACGCCGTGGGCATCCACAGCGCTTCTGACTTACGCCGCCTGGGGGCGGTGGATGCATATCGGGCCGTGCGAACCCGGGGGTTTCGTGCATCGAAGGTGTTGCTCTATGCAATCGAAGGCGCGCTGATGGACGTGCACTGGAACGACATCCCGGCAGAGCGCAAAGAGGCATTAAACAAACAGCTGGATGCCATATCGTCACGCCATAAGATTTGAGCGGGCAGGATTTTCATGTATTTACTCGGGAAGCAACCGGCCTGCGCCGACGTACTGATCGTTCGACTACAACGGATTCGAAATCCGTTGCTGAAGGACCTTATGCCATGCAGTGAGGTGCTCCGGTTTGAATCGACCGAAGACCTCTCGACGTCATTTCCGGGCAATCAAAGAAGTCATCCGCTTCTATTCGCTCAAAGAGAAGAGCTTGAAGCCCCTGCATATAGGCGATCAGAAAGAGCGCTTGGCTCAATTCACAGAAATGAGAAAACAGCTGTTGACACAGAAATGAGAATCGTTATGATTACCACAACTGGTCGCGAGATCAGTCGATAACCTGGAAGACCAGTGGTTCGGACTCTCAGCTTATCTCCTCATCAGGCTAATCACGGTTATTTGACCCGGCTTTTGCCGGGTCTTTTTTTACCTGTCGAAAAGTGGCCAAAATCCGTGCTGAACGGCTTTTCAATTCGCGCTACTGGATCAAGGGAGGATTCCTGGCCCGTCCGTGGGCACACCACAAGCCCCGGCGAAGCATTTGGGTGAGTTCTATGGCCAGTCAGGATTTTACTGACGCAACTGAGCGCAATAATCCCGTTCCGGCATGGCGGCGGTATACCAGACATAGTCCGCCGTTTCCGGAGCAACCTCGACACCTTCCTGTGCCAGCATCAATACGACCGTCCCGCTCGCCGCCCCAAGGTCAAGCAGATGGACCGGTACTCCAACATCCTTGCGCGCGTGGTAAGCACCGGCAAATAGCAGCGAGGGTATGGGGGCCGCCAGCAGGCGCTCAGCCATCCGCCGATCACGTTGCTGCTGGACAGCCAGCATCGCGGGCATTTGCGCTTCCGGTAGCAGACCACAATGAGATTCGCGTACTTGTGCCAGCAGTTCGTCCTTTACCGAAGCCGAGTTCGAACGAACACCACTCAACGCAGGCGCCTGAGTATAAATTCGCCGTACTTCACTTCTGTCCAGATTGGCCGCCAACAACGGATAAGGCTGAGCCAGGGCAAAGCGCACGACAGGACCGTACAGCGTCCAGTCCCAACCGGATTGCCACGCCAACGCCCCAGGTAGATCGCCGGGCCAGCCAGACGCCTTCAACCCCATGCGGACCTTGTCGACGCGTGACTGCTGATCCGGCATCAACATCTCCAGAAGAAGACTGCCTTGAACACGACGATCAGCCAACGCCTTTAACAACTGCAATTGCAGTGCATGGTGATCGGGATTGTCGTGCTGCTCACCGACGACGACCCGCGAAGCCTTGGCCAAGTGACCGACCAGTTCATCCACCGTCAGCACCTGTCCATTATTGAGATCACGGATCACACCGGCAGTTGGCTCTTTCGAACTGTTTGAAACCGGTGTGTCCGGCAATATCGCCGCGTTATGACATGCACCGAGGAGCATCAGAGCCAGTATCAGAATTGCGCGCATGCTCTCACTCCGAGGGTGCTCTTAACGGGCGATGATCAACGGGTGCCCGCGCTCCGGATGCTGCTGCACCAGCACATCCAGCCCAAAAACGGCTTTCAGGGGTTCCGGTCGCAGCACCCGCGCCGGGCTGTCCAGCACATGAGGGCGTCCGCCCTCAAGCAACAATAGACGATCACAATAGCGCGCTGCCAGGTTCAGATCATGCAGGATCACCAACACTGCCGCGCCGTGGTCGGCAAACTCGCGAATCGCCTGCAACGTGGTGTGTTGATGCAGCGGATCGAGCATCGACGTCGGCTCGTCGAGCAGCAGGGTTTGCCCGACTTGCCCCGGCCACAGCTGCGCCAGCACTCGCGCCAGGTGCACCCGTTGCCGCTCGCCACCGGACAACGCCAGGTAACTGCGCCCGCTCAGATGTCCGGCGTCGGCTGCATGCAAGGCGGCGGCAATAATTTCGTCGTCGCGGACTCGACCGCTTTGGTGGGGCAAACGCCCCATACCGACCACCTCTTCGACCCGAAAGGCAAAATCCAATGTCGAGGTCTGTGGCAATACCGCCAGGCGTTGTGCCCTTTGCGCACCATCCCAGTGTCCCAACTCACGCTCATCCAGCCAGACCTTTCCCTGAGCGGGACGCAACTCACCGCACAATGCACCGAGCAAGGTGCTCTTGCCCGCACCGTTCGGCCCGAGCACGCCGAGCACTTCGCCCGGTTTGAGCTCCAGGTTGATATCCGCCAACACCGTCTGCTTGCCGCGGTGGATCTGCAGGTTTTCCGCTCGCAGCATCAGGCGCGCCCTCGTAACAACAAATACAGAAAAAACGGTGCACCGATAAACGCCGTGACTATCCCGATCGGTAGCTCGGCGGGCGCCAAGGCCAAACGCGCCACCAGATCGGCAAACAGCAGCAGACTCGCCCCCGCCAACACCGAGGCAGGCAACAAAACCCGGTGATCCGGCCCGACCAACAACCGCACCAGATGCGGCACCACCAACCCGACAAAGCCAATCATCCCGGCCGCCGCAACCGCCGCGCCGACTCCGAGCGCCGTGCAGAACACCAATTCACGCTTGAGCCTTTCAACGTCGATGCCCAAATGGCTGGCCTCCGATTCGCCCAGCAACAGTGCATTCAGCGCCTTGGCCCGACGCGGAAGCCACAGCGCCACCGCTGCGCTCACCAGCAGTAACGGCCACAGTCGCGAATAACTGGCGCCGTTAAGGCTGCCCAGATTCCAGAAAGCCAGCGTACGCAATGTGGCGTCATCCGCCAGATAAGTGAACAAACCGACTGCCGAGCCGGCCAGCGCGGTCAGGGCGATCCCCGCCAACAACATGGTCGCCACGCTGGTTTGACCATTACGACGGCCGAGGCGATAAACCAGCGCCGTCACCCCCAGCCCGCCGAGAAAGGCACACAGCGAAAGCAGGTAAGGACCTATCGCCTCAGGCAGCCCGCCAAGCGCCGCGCCACCAACAATCGCGATCGCAGCGCCCAACGCGGCACCACTGGATACGCCGACCAGCCCTGGGTCGGCCAACGGATTGCGGAATAAACCCTGCATCGCCACGCCGGACAACGCCAGTACCCCGCCCACTGCCAGGCCGAGCAACGTCCGTGGCAGACGGATCTGGCCGAGGATCAGTTCGGCCTGCTCCAGCCCCTCTGCCGGAATTGGCAACCCGCTCAAGCGCAATGCTGCGCGCAACGTATCCAGCAACGGCAAACTGACCGGCCCCAGCGCCAATGACAGCCAAATCGCCAATACACACAACAGGCTCAAGCTGATAAACAACGCTCGCGGCTTTACCAGAGTGCTCATAGGGCAGTTTTAGCCTTGGCTGATTCAATGGAATAGAAGCTGGCCGACAATTTCACCAGACTTTCCGGCAACCGTGGACCGAGACCGCCTACCAACAAGCTCGGATCGAGCTCAAACACTTGCCCGCCCTTGGCTGCACGGGTTGAGGCAAGGATCGGGTTCTCCTTGAACAGTGCGGCGCGCGCAGCTTCGCCGGTCAAGCTGCGGTCAGCGAAGACCAGTACTTCGGGATTCAGGCCGGCCAGAGACTCGACTGAAAAGGGTTTGTAGCCGCTATGAGTCGCCAGATTCTGGCCGCCGGCCTCCTGCAGCAACCAGTCAGCTGCCGTGTCCTTGCCGGCAACCAAGGGCTTGCCACCCGCATGCCCCAGTAACAACAGCACACCCGGTGCTTTTTGCCGGGTCTGCAGCTGGCTGACCCAGGCCCTCTGCTGTTCCAGTTGCTGCTGATAGTTCCGGAACAATTGCGCGGCCTTGTCTTCGGTGCCCAACAGCTTGCCCAGATGCTGCAAGTTACCCTGCAAGGTCGGCAAATCAGGTTGCGCCGAGAACAGCTCGACCTGCACGCCTGCGCTACGAATCTGCGACAGCGTCGGCGGTGGGCCCATTTCTTCGGTGCCGACGAGAATCTGCGGGCGCAAACTCAAAATGCCCTCAGCTGACAACTGCCGCTGATAACCGATACTGGGCAGTGCCTTGAGTGATTCCGGGTGCTGGCTTGTAGTATCTACACCAACCAGCTTCGACTCGCCCCCCAATGCGCTGACCCACTCCGACAACGCTCCACCGGCACTGACCCAACGTTGCGGCAATTGAGCCGCTACGGCGCCATGGGCAAGCAAAAGTCCGACACAGAACACAATAGCGCTGGAACTCAGGCGCATAAGAGGTTTTCCTTTGAGGGGCTGCCCCACTGGATTACGCGTCAATGTGACATGCCGAGGACCCTCGGCATCGTAATCAGCGAGTGCATGCACAACGAGCGAAGCGCGCATTTGATAATTGCTTGCATTTGAGCGTCAAGCACAGACATGTTTCGTCACATCACACCATGGCAGCCCGAGCATAGAGCCTTCGGCATTTGAGGATAGACATGAAGTTTCTTTGCACCCACGCCGAACTGGGCGACGCCAGCAGCCGCGGTTTTGATATCGACGGCCAGAAGCTGTTCGCCGTACGCCGTGACGGCCAGGTCTATGTCTATGTAAACCGCTGTCCGCACCGGGGCGTTGCGCTGGAATGGCAGCCCGATCAGTTTCTCGACCAGAGCGCCAGCTTGATCCAGTGCGCCACCCACGGCGCACTGTTCCTGATCGAAAGCGGTGAATGCATCGCTGGCCCTTGTGCCGGGCAATCCTTGACCACCGTCCCCTGCAAGGAAGATAGCCATGGGATCTGGGTGCAACTCTAGCTGTTCAGGATGACCTCCAGACGCCGGTCGATGCAAACCTCTTCTGCGCTCAGCCGCACGCCGTAAGCCAACACCTCGACCCCGGACGCAATCGCCTCACGCAGCGCCGCGGCATAACCCGGATCGATCTCCTCGGCCGGACGCACTGCCTCGATGCCGGTCAGGTTGACGCAATACAACTGCACCGCACGAATACCGTCCCGCGCCAGACAGGCCAACTCCCGCAGATGCTTGGCGCCGCGTACGGTCACGGCGTCGGGAAACGCGGCGATCGGTGAACCATTGAAGCCTAGCGTGACACTTTTGACCTCGACAAACGCCGGGCCACTTGGGTAATCCAGGCGGAAATCGATACGGCTGTTTTCCTGACCGTAAGCCACTTCGCGCTTCAGCCCGGTGAAGCCATTGAGCTCAGCGATCAAACCGGCGCGCAAAGCCTCCTCAATCAAGCCATTGGCCCGTGCCGTATTGACGCACGCCAGCCGCCCCTGTGGGGTTTCGCTGATTTCCCAGGTACCGGGCAATTTGCGTTTAGGGTCATTGGAACGACTGAACCAGACCTGCCCGCCTTCCACCATGCAGTTCAACATCGAGCCGGTATTGGGGCAGTGAATGGTCAGCAACTCGCCGCCAATGGTTTCGATATCCGCCAAAAACCGTTTATAGCGACGTAGCAAACGACCTTCTTCGAGTGGAGGATGAAAGCGCATCAGCCTTGCCAGTTCCGCAAACCGCGAGCAATCCGCTCGACTGCTTCCTGCAAACGATCCAGGTTCTGGGTATAGGCAAAGCGCACGTGATGGCCGGCCTGATGACGGCCGAAGTCCAGCCCCGGCGTAAAGGCGACGTGCTCGGTTTCAAGGAAATGCCGGCAGAAAGCAAAGGCATCGCCACCAAACGCGCTGATATCCGCGTATAGGTAAAACGCACCTTCCGGTTCCACGGCAATACCGAACCCCAGCTCCCGCAGGGCTGGCAACAGGAAGTCACGACGACGGCCAAACTCGGCGCGCCGCTCTTCAAGAATGCTCAGCGTGTCGGGCTCGAAGCAGGCTAATGCGGCGTGCTGGGCCATGCTTGGTGCACTGATATAGAGATTCTGCGCAAGTTTTTCCAGTTCACCGATGGCCGCTTGCGGCGCCACCAACCAACCCAGGCGCCAGCCCGTCATGCCGAAATATTTCGAGAAACTATTGAGGACAAACGCGCTGTCATCGACTTCCAGCACGCTGGCCGCGTCAGTGCCATAGGTCAGACCGTGATAGATCTCGTCCACCACCAGATGACCGTTACGCGCCTTGATCGCAGCAGACAACCCGGCCAATTCGTCACGACTCAAAATGGTCCCGGTCGGATTGGCCGGTGAAGCCACCAGCGCACCGACGCTATCCTGATCCCAATGATGCTCGACCAGCTGCGGGGTGAGTTGATAACGCGTGTGCGGACCCACCGGCACCAGCTGCGCTGCACCTTCCACCAATCGCAGAAAGTGCCGGTTGCACGGGTAACCCGGGTCCGCCAGCAGCCAGTGTTTACCCGGATCGACCAGTAAACTGCTGGCCAGCAGCAGCGCACCCGAGCCACCGGGGGTGATCAGAATACGCTCGGGATCGATGTCCAGGCCGTAACGCTGCCGGTAAAAACCAGAGATGGCGGCTCGCAACTCCGGGATTCCACGGGCGGCGGTGTAACGGGTTTTCCCCGCTGTCAGCGCAGCCTGGCCAGCCTTGATAATCGGCTCAGCCGTGGTGAAGTCCGGCTCACCGATTTCCAGGTGAATGACATCGTGGCCGGCCGCCTGCAACTCATTGGCGCGTGCCAGCAACGCCATGACGTGGAAAGGTTCGATAGCGCGGCTGCGCGCACTGTAGGGCTGAGCCATTAGCCATTCCTTCAATGGGGAGCAAAAAACTGATTCTACCCAACGACTGGATCGAGGGAGAGCTTAAAGCAGTTTGAACCATCAGATCGCAAGATCAAACAACTCGAACGTCTGGCTCAAGTTTGACTAAAATCATTAATTGAGCAGGCTCCAGACCTACCAGGCCAGACTTTTCAACCTTTTGCAAACATCACGGACCGCAGGCTCGACAACCGGGAGTAGCGCGGCCCGTTTTGATCTGGTAAGTTCGCCCGCTTGCAGCCGCAGGGCCGGCAGGTGTCGGTATGGAACATTCCTGCGCAATGGATTACAAGAGTAGAGGCGGTCCATTCATGCCCACCCAAGCAAAGCAAAAGCAGAGCCAGTCGATCAGTGGCTTCGAACCCTACGTTGAAACCAAGGGTGAGGAGTACATGGGCGAGCCCATGCGCAAGCACTTCACCAAGATCCTGAACAAGTGGAAACAGGACTTGATGCAGGAAGTCGACCGCACTGTTGATCACATGAAAGACGAAGCGGCCAACTTCCCTGACCCGGCCGACCGTGCCAGTCAGGAAGAAGAATTCAGCCTTGAACTGCGTGCCCGCGATCGCGAGCGCAAGTTGATCAAGAAAATCGACAAGACCCTGCAGCTGATCGAAGACGAAGAGTACGGCTGGTGCGAGTCCTGCGGCGTCGAAATCGGCGTCAAGCGACTGGAAGCCCGCCCTACCGCCGACATGTGTGTCGATTGCAAAACGCTGGCGGAAATCAAGGAAAAGCAGGTCGGCAAGTAACAGTCGACTTGAACGAAGAACGGAGCGTGCAAACGCTCCGTTTTTGTTTCTGGCGCCTGAGCGCCCGCAGGAGCAGCCGGTCGACGCTCGATTGGTCCGGGCGGCGTTCCGACGATGTCGATTTCAAGGACACCATCGCCGGCAAGCCGTGCGCCTACCGGAACAGACAACGTAACATCGCACCCATGACTACCATTAAATCCCCCGCGTACATCGGGCGCTTCGCCCCCACTCCCAGTGGTTACCTGCACTTCGGCTCGCTGGTCGCTGCCCTGGCCTCGTACCTCGATGCCCGCTCGGTAGGCGGACACTGGTTGGTACGCATGGAGGATCTTGACCCACCACGGGAAGAACCCGGCGCCCAAGTTGCGATCCTTGCTGCTCTGGAGCACTACGGCTTCGAATGGGATGGCGAAATGGTCCGACAGAGTGACCGTCACGACGCTTACGCCGAAGTGCTCAATCGCCTGTTCAACCATGGTTTGGCCTACGCTTGCACCTGCTCACGCAAACAGCTTGAGCCCTATCACGGCGTCTATCCCGGCCTGTGTCGCAATGCTGGCCACGCCAGTGACAACGCCGCAATCCGCTTGCGGGTACCCGAGCTTGAATACCATTTTGAAGATCGGGTGCAGGGCGAGTTTCGTCAACATCTGGGGCGCGACGTCGGTGACTTCGTCATTCGCCGCCGCGACGGGCTTTACGCCTATCAACTGGCGGTAGTGCTCGATGACGCCTGGCAAGGTGTGACGGATATTGTCCGCGGCGCCGACCTGCTGGACTCCACACCGCGTCAGCTGTACCTGCAAGAATTGCTGGGACTGCCGCAACCGCGCTACCTGCACGTGCCGCTGATAACTCAACCGGACGGCCACAAGCTGGGAAAATCCTACCGTTCAGCACCGCTGGCCGACGATCAAGCCACGCCACTGCTACTCCGAGCACTGCGTGCCCTGGGCCAGAAACCCGCTAGCGAACTCGACTACGCCAGCCCCCGGGAAGTGCTGAACTGGGGCATTAAGCACTGGGATGCTTTGCAGATCCCGCGCACACTGACCCTGCCCGAAGCGCAAATACGCTGACGGCGCTTGCAGCTTGGCGCCCATCCGTTACCATCGCCGCACGTTTTCGGGCACGCGCACAATAAAGAGAGGCCAGGATGTACATCTATCGTTTGGTCCTGCTCCTGGTAGTCGGGATCTATCTGTTCTCCCCGGCCATCATGGATTGGTGGATCGACGCCACTGGCGCCTGGTATCGCCCTTATCTGCTCTGGCTGATTCTGATCGTCGTGACCTTCATCCTGCAGAGTCAAAAAGATGCCGATGAGCTTTAGCCTGACCCAGATGATCCTGATCAGCGCCGCCTACCTGGCGGTGCTGTTCGCAGTGGCCTGGATCAGTGAGCGCGGGATGATCCCGCGCTCGATCATTCGCCACCCACTGACCTACACCTTGTCGCTGGGTGTGTATGCCAGCGCCTGGGCGTTTTACGGCACGGTCGGCCTGGCCTATCAGTACGGCTATGGCTTTTTGTCCAGTTACCTCGGGGTTTCCGGGGCCTTCCTGCTGGCGCCAGTGTTGCTGTATCCGATTCTGAAAATCACCCGCACCTACCAGCTATCGTCGCTGGCCGACCTGTTCGCATTCCGTTTCCGCAGCACCTGGGCCGGCGCGTTGACGACGATTTTCATGCTGATCGGCGTCTTGCCATTGCTGGCGCTGCAGATTCAGGCAGTCGCCGACTCCATCAGCATCCTCACCCGCGAGCCGGTACAGCATCGCGTGGCCCTGAGTTTCTGTGCGCTGATCACCCTGTTCACGATCTTCTTCGGCTCCCGGCATATCGCTACCCGGGAAAAGCACGAAGGGCTGGTGTTCGCGATCGCTTTTGAGTCGGTGATCAAGCTGATCGCCATCGGCGGCGTCGGTCTGTATGCCCTGTACGGTGTATTCGACGGTCCGCAACAGCTTGAGCTATGGCTGCTGCAAAACCAGACCGCCCTCGCCGCCTTGCACACACCTCTGCAAGAAGGCCCATGGCGCACGCTGTTGCTGGTTTTCTTCGCCTCGGCAATCGTCATGCCGCACATGTACCACATGACCTTCACCGAAAACCTCAACCCGCGCGCTTTAGTGAGCGCAAGCTGGGGCCTACCGCTTTTCCTGCTGCTGATGAGCCTGGCGGTGCCACTGATTCTCTGGGCCGGCCTGAAACTGGGTGCCACCACCCATCCGGAATACTTCACCCTGGGTGTCGGCATTGCCGCCAACAGCAAGGCACTGGCGCTATTGGCTTATGTCGGCGGGCTGTCGGCCGCCAGCGGGCTGATCATCGTCACCACCCTGGCGCTGTCCGGGATGGCCTTGAACCACCTGGTGCTGCCGCTCTATCAGCCGCCCGCCGAAGGCAACATCTATCGCTGGTTGAAGTGGACCCGCCGGGCGCTGATCGTCGCGATCATCATGGCCGGCTACGCGTTCTATCTATTGCTGGGAGCCGAGCAGGATCTGGCCAACCTCGGCATCGTCGCCTTCGTCGCGACGTTGCAATTCTTGCCCGGCGTGCTGTCGGTGCTGTATTGGCCTACGGCCAACCGCCGCGGCTTCATTGCCGGGTTGCTGGCGGGGACGCTGGTGTGGCTGGTGACGATGCTGTTGCCGTTGATCGGCAATCTGCAGGGCTTCTATATTCCGCTGCTGAACATGATCTACGTGCTGGATGACACCAGTTGGCACATGGCGGCCATCGCCTCGCTGGCCGCCAACGTGCTGATGTTCACCCTGATCTCGCTGTTCACCAATGCCAGCACCGAAGAAGCCAGCGCCGCTGAAGCCTGTGCAGTGGATAACGTCCGTCGCCCGCAACGCCGAGAACTTCACGCGGCCTCGCCACAGGAGTTCGCCACGCAACTGGCCAAACCGCTGGGGGCCAAAGCCGCACAGAAAGAAGTCGAACAGGCGTTGCGCGACCTTTATCTGCCCTTCGATGAGCGTCGTCCTTACGCCTTGCGCCGGTTGCGCGATCGTATCGAGGCCAACCTCTCCGGCTTGATGGGGCCGAGCGTGGCCCAGGATATGGTCGAGACTTTCCTGCCATACAAGGCCGGCGGTGAGAACTATGTCACTGAAGATATCCACTTCATCGAAAGCCGCCTCGAGGACTACCACTCGCGCCTGACCGGCCTGGCGGCCGAGCTCGACGCCTTGCGTCGATATCACAGACAAACCTTGCAGGAACTGCCGATGGGCGTCTGCTCGCTGGCCAAGGACCAGGAAATCCTCATGTGGAACAAAGCCATGGAAGAGCTGACCGGCATCGCCGCCCAGCGTGTGGTGGGTTCGCGTCTGAGCACTATTAACGATCCGTGGAAAGAATTGCTGCAAGGCTTCATCAACCTGCCGGACGAGCATTTGCACAAGCATCACCTGGCCCTCGACGGCCAGACCCGCTGGTTGAACCTGCACAAAGCCGCCATCGACGAGCCGCTGGCGCCCGGCAACAGCGGCCTGGTGCTGCTGGTCGAAGACCTGACCGAAACCCAGATGCTTGAGGACAAACTGGTGCATTCCGAGCGGCTGGCCAGCATCGGCCGACTGGCTGCCGGCGTGGCACATGAAATCGGCAACCCGATCACCGGTATCGCCTGCCTGGCGCAAAACCTGCGTGAAGAGCGCGAAGAAGACAGCGAACTGACCGAAATCAGCGGCCAGATACTTGAACAGACCAAGCGCGTCTCACGCATCGTCCAGTCGCTGATGAGCTTCGCCCACGCTGGCAGCCATCAGCACAGCGACGAGCCCGTGTGCCTGGCCGAAGTGGCGCAGGACGCCATTGGCTTGCTGGCACTGAACCGACGCAACTTCGAAGTGCAATTTTTCAACCTGTGCGACCCCGAGCACTGGGTCGACGGCGACCCACAGCGGCTCGCCCAGGTACTGATCAACCTGCTGTCCAATGCCCGCGACGCCTCACCGGCCGGCAGTGCAGTACGGGTCAAAAGCGAAGCCGGCGAACACACGGTCGATTTGATCGTCGAAGACGAAGGCAGTGGTATCCCGAAGAACATCATGGACCGATTGTTCGAACCCTTCTTCACCACCAAGGATCCTGGTGAAGGCACCGGTCTGGGCCTTGCACTGGTCTATTCCATCGTTGAAGAGCATTATGGACAAATCACCATCGACAGCCCGGCTGACTCCGAAAGCCAACGCGGCACCCGTATCAGGGTGACCTTACCGCGTCATGTCGAAGCGACGTCCGCTGTGAACTGAGACCGTCGAGAGAATCGAATCAATGCCGCACATTTTGATCGTCGAAGACGAAACAATTATCCGCTCCGCCTTGCGCCGCCTGCTGGAACGTAACCAGTACCAGGTCAGCGAAGCCGGTTCCGTGCAGGAAGCACAAGAGCGTTTCAGCATTCCCACGTTTGACCTGATCGTCAGTGACCTGCGTCTACCGGGCGCACCTGGCACCGAGCTGATCAAGCTCGGCCAGGGCACTCCAGTGCTGATCATGACCAGCTACGCCAGCCTGCGCTCGGCAGTCGACTCGATGAAGATGGGCGCGGTGGACTACATCGCCAAGCCTTTCGATCACGACGAAATGCTTCAGGCCGTCGCACGCATTCTGCGTGACCGGCAATCGGCACAGAGCGCTGCGGGTGAACGTCCTGCCGGCAAAGCGGCCAATGGCGCAGAGAAAGCCGGTGTTGATAACAGCAACGGCGAAATCGGCATCATCGGTTCCTGTCCGCCCATGCAGGATCTTTACAGCAAGATCCGCAAAGTCTCGCCTACCGATTCCAATGTGCTGATCCAGGGTGAGTCCGGTACAGGTAAAGAGCTGGTCGCTCGCGCCCTGCACAACCTGTCCAGACGCGCCAAAGCGCCGATGATTTCGGTGAACTGTGCGGCCATTCCGGAAAGCCTGATCGAGTCCGAACTGTTCGGCCACGAGAAAGGCGCCTTTACTGGCGCCAGCGCTGGCCGTGCGGGCTTGGTCGAAGCCGCTGACGGCGGCACTTTGTTCCTCGATGAAATCGGCGAGTTGCCGCTGGAAGCTCAGGCTCGTTTGCTGCGCGTGTTGCAGGAAGGCGAAATCCGCCGGGTCGGCTCGGTGCAATCGCAGAAGGTCGACGTACGCCTGATCGCCGCGACTCACCGTGATCTCAAGAGTCTGGCCAAAATAGGCCAGTTCCGTGAGGACTTGTATTACCGTCTTCACGTAATTGCCCTGAAGTTGCCAGCCCTGCGTGAGCGTGGAGCCGACGTCAACGAAATCGCCAACGCCTTCCTCGCCCGGCAAAGCGCCCGGGTCAACCGCACTGACCTGAAGTTCGCCCCGGATGCCGAGCAAGCGATTCGTCATTACTCCTGGCCGGGTAACGTTCGTGAACTGGAAAATGCGGTCGAACGTGCGGTG
Source organism: Pseudomonas sp. GW821-FHT04C07 (assembly GCF_059420325.1). NCBI lineage: Bacteria > Pseudomonadati > Pseudomonadota > Gammaproteobacteria > Pseudomonadales > Pseudomonadaceae > Pseudomonas > Pseudomonas sp. GW821-FHT04C07. Next base: position 33,252 of record NZ_JBWKTM010000024.1, on the reverse strand, counting down.
ATTCTGTGCGAGAGCCCACAGATTTCCGCCGAGCTACTGGGAATCGATATCGAGCTTAGCGACCTGGAAGATGACGATTTCATCGGTTTGGCGCCGCAACAGGGCAGCGCCAACAACACCAGCCACGAGCCCACGGAAGACTTGTCACTGGAGGACTACTTCCAGCATTTCGTCCTTGAGCATCAGGATCACATGACCGAGACCGAACTGGCCCGCAAGCTCGGGGTCAGCCGCAAATGCTTGTGGGAACGGCGCCAGCGCCTGGGTATTCCGCGGCGCAAGACCGGGGTTGCCAGCGAGAGCTGAGTCCGCTCAGCCACACGGGTAACACCCTCATACGTAAAAAAACTGTTACCTAAGCTTTTTCACGTAACAAAAGCCGGGGCTTACGGTAACGAAGCCCCGGCTTTTTTACGCCCTGAAAAACCTCCGCCTACCGGCTAACCCCTTGTTTTACTGAGCCTCTCAAAAGTTGGCACGACACCTGCTATATGCTTAGTACAAAAACAATAACAAGCAACGTAAAAGACAATAAAAATAAGACGAATCGGCTCACGCACAATAAAAACAACACGGCGGAGGCGCAGCTAACTGATTCTTTTGGAGAGGCGTTGTATTTGGGGCTTGCCCCGCAACCAGGCCGAGAACAACAAAAAACTGTCCTAAGACAGAGCCTGAACTGGTTGGATCACTGGATCATGCAACACAGCGACCAAAGCAATCCGTTTGCTCTTGGCTCCCGATTGGGAGGGTCACGAAGGCAAAACCTCGTGGCAAGGGCGATCAACAAAAACAAAAAGCCCAACACCAATAATAAAAATAGAGCATGCAACTACTTCTTGGGGAGCTTCGGCTCCCCTTGTAGTTTCTGCGATTCCTGACACCGCGATCAGAACCCGCCGCCTCAGCTCTTAAGAGTTATCCGTGTCAGCGTGGCGCAGCTTCCTACACCATCCCCCGACTAAATGCTAGAATCCCCGCCCATCATGCGGTCATTCTTCGTTATGGCCGAACATTCCTTCAAACAGTGCATCCCATGCTGAAGAAGTTGTTCCAGTCATTCCGTTCTCCCTTGCGTCGTACGCAACACATTCGCAGCACGCCTGAAGTGCTCAACAGCAGCCAGCATTCGCTGCAACGCGCCCAGTTCAGCCGTTATGCGGTAAACATCGTCGAACGCCTGCAGAACGCCGGCTACCAGGCTTATCTGGTCGGCGGCTGTGTGCGCGACATGTTGCTTAACATCACCCCCAAAGACTTCGACGTTGCCACCAGCGCCACACCGGAACAGGTTCGCGCCGAATTTCGTAATGCGCGGATCATCGGCCGTCGCTTCAAACTGGTGCACATCCACTTTGGCCGCGAAATCATTGAAGTCGCGACCTTCCGCGCCAATCACCCGCAAAACGACGACGAGGAAGACAGTAACCAGTCCTCTCGTAACGAAAGCGGGCGCATTCTGCGGGACAACGTCTATGGCACACTGGAAGAAGACGCTCAACGTCGCGACTTCACCATCAATGCCCTGTATTACGATCCGGTCAGTGAACGCATTCTCGACTACGCCAACGGCGTACACGACATCCGCAACCACCTGATCCGTCTGATCGGCGATCCACGACAACGTTACCAGGAAGATCCGGTACGGATGCTGCGGGCCGTGCGTTTCGCCGCAAAACTGGACTTTGGCATCGAGAAGCACAGCGCCGCGCCTATTCGTGAGCTGGCGCCGATGCTGCGGGAAATCCCGTCGGCCCGACTGTTCGAAGAAGTGCTCAAGCTGTTCCTCTCCGGGCATGCCGCCGACACCTTCGAAATGCTGGTGGACCTTCAGCTGTTCGATCCATTGTTCCCGGCCAGCGCCGAAGCACTGGAACACAACCCGACGTACACCCACACCCTGATCAGCGAAGCCTTGATCAACACCGACCTGCGCATCAAGCAGAACAAGCCGGTCACCCCAGCGTTCCTGTTCGCCGCCCTGCTCTGGCCTGCCCTGCCGGCCCGCGTGCTGCGTCTGCAGGACCGTGGCATGCCGCCGATTCCGGCAATGCAGGAAGCCGCTCACGAGCTGATCAGCGAGCAGTGCCAGCGCATCGCGATTCCGAAACGCTTCACCATGCCGATCCGCGAGATCTGGGACATGCAGGAACGCCTGCCTCGGCGCAGCGGCAAACGGGCCGATCTACTGCTGGACAACCCGCGCTTCCGTGCCGGTTACGACTTCTTGCTGCTGCGCGAAAGTGCCGGCGAACAGACCCATGGCCTGGGCGATTGGTGGACCGATTATCAGGACGGCAACGACAGCGAGCGCCGCGACATGATCCGCGACCTCAGCAGCAAGGACGATAGCGCCAGCGGTGCCCCGCGCAAACGGCGCCGCAGCGGTGCCAGCAAGCGCAAGCGCAGTGCCACTGCCGGTACACCGAGCGCGTCGGGCGAGTAAGTTCATGGAACGCATCTACATAGGTATGGGCAGCAACCTGGCAGCCCCGGTGGAGCAATTGCGTAACGCCGTCGATGCGTTGGCGCAGTTGCCGCAGTCCGAACTGGTCGGCGTGTCAGCCTTCTTCCAGAGCGACTCTCTGCTCCCCGGTCAACCGCGTTACACCAACGCCGTGGCCGCGCTGGACTGCAGACTCGCGCCACTGGAGCTGCTCGATGCGCTGCAAGCCATCGAAAACGATCAGGGCCGCGAGCGCAATGAACGCTGGGGACCACGCACGCTGGACCTGGACATCCTGCTGTTCGGTAACCGACTGATCGACGAACCGCGCCTTAAAGTCCCCCACTACCACATGCAGGCCCGAGCCTTCGTGCTCTACCCCTTGGCCGAACTGGCCCCCTCAGGCCTGCAACTGGCTGATGGCCGACTTCTCAGCGAATTGCTCGCCAACTGTCCATTTATCGGACTCGAACGTCTGGCGTAGCTTTGATTTTTTGCAGGAGCGAGGTGCTGAATCGCATCAGTAACGTCGGTAACACCACCGCCGTAACAATGCGGTAACACACACAATTGACTTCCAGAGTTCTCCTCACGACTATAGGCGTCCCGCTGCCGCCAACCCGGCGCTAAAGGGCGCAATCCAGGCCATATAAGCACCACGAAAGAGGGTGCGCCTGTATAAATGACGAATCACGCGCGTTACTCGCAGTAGTTTCCACAGCGCCTGAATGAGGACTTTTTTCATGCCAGACATCACCCTGACCACCCTGCAAAGCCTCAAGCAAAAAGGTGAAAAAATCACCATGCTGACTTGCTATGACGCAACCTTCGCCCACGCCTGCTGCCAGGCTGGCGTCGAAGTGCTGCTGGTGGGCGATTCCCTCGGCATGGTGTTGCAAGGGCATGACAGCACACTGCCAGTGACCACTGCTGAGATGGCATACCACGTTGCAGCCGTCAAACGCGGTAACACCGGAGCACTGATCCTCGCGGACCTGCCGTTCATGGCCTACGCGACCACCGAACAGGCCCTGACCAACAGCGCACAGCTGATGCAGGCCGGGGCCCATATGGTCAAGGTCGAAGGTGCAGTCTGGCTGGCGGAGTCGATCCGCCTGCTGGCTGAGCGCGGCGTACCGGTATGTGCACACATGGGGTTGACGCCGCAGTCGGTGAACATCCTCGGTGGCTATAAAGTCCAGGGCCGCAATGAGAACCAGGCCCGGCAGATGCGCGCCGACGCCATTGCCCTGGAGCAGGCGGGTGCCGCCATGTTGCTGCTTGAGTGTGTACCGAGCGAACTGGCACAAGAGATCACCCAGGCAGTGAGGATTCCGGTAATCGGGATCGGCGCCGGTAGCGCCACCGACGGCCAGGTGCTGGTTCTGCACGACATGCTCGGCCTGTCCCTCACTGGCCGTGCACCGAAGTTCGTGAAGAACTTCATGGCGGGTCAAGATAACATTCAGGCGGCCTTGAACGCATACGTCACTGAAGTCAAAGCCGTAACTTTCCCTGGCGCTGAACACGGATTCTCTGCATGAACACTGTCAAGACCGTGCGCGAGTTGCGCGCCGCTGTAGCCCGCGCCCGCAGCGAAGGCAAGCGTATCGGCTTCGTGCCGACCATGGGCAACCTGCACAGCGGCCATGTGGCGCTGGTGACCAAGGCGGCCCAGCGAGTGGATTTCGTGGTGGCGAGCATTTTCGTCAACCCGCTGCAATTCGGCGCGGGTGAAGACCTCGACAAGTACCCGCGGACCCTGGCCGCCGATCAGGAGAAACTGCTCCAGGCCGGCTGCCATCTGCTATTTGCCCCAGGCGTTGAAGAAATGTACCCGGACGGCATGGCCGGCCAGACTCGGGTCAGCGTCCCGCAACTGTCCGAAGGTCTGTGCGGCGCCAGCCGTCCCGGTCATTTCGAGGGCGTGGCGACGGTGGTCTGCAAGTTGTTCAATATGGTCCAGCCAGATCTGGCGATCTTCGGCCAGAAAGACTTCCAGCAACTGGCGGTCATTCGCGCCCTGGTCCACGACCTGAACCTGCCGATCCAGATTATTGGCGAGCCGACCGTCCGCGCCGCTGATGGTCTGGCGCTATCCTCGCGCAACGGCTACCTCACTGAGGAACAACGCGCCATCGCACCGGCCTTGTACCGCAGCCTGAGCCAGATAGCCGAAGCCATCGAACAAGGCGAGCGCAATTACCCCAAGCTCCTGTCAATGCATAACCAAAAGCTCGAAGCGGCCGGCTTTCGCCCCGACTACCTGGAAATCCGCCAGGCACTGAGCCTGCGTCCGGCCACCGCGGATGACCGCGACCTGGTGATCCTCGCCGCAGCCAATCTGGGCGCCACCCGGCTGATCGACAACCTGCATTTGAACCTCGACGCGTAAAAGAAAGCGGCTCCGCCACATACTTGTGGGAGCGGGCCGGGCGGCGTTCCGATGCTCGCGATGACGGCTTAACATTCAACAAAGATGTTGACTGCCAGACCGCTATCGCGAGCAAGCGAACGTCGCCCGGCCCTTCCCACATATTGCCCGCCTCAATGGCTTCGGGCAAACTCCCCGCCGTTCGGATCTGACCAAGGAAACATTCATGCACGCCATCATGCTCAAAGCCAAGTTGCATCGCGCCGAAGTCACCCATGCTGTGCTCGACTACGAAGGCTCTTGCGCCATCGATGGCGAATGGCTGGACTTGTCCGGAATCCGCGAGTACGAACAGATCCAGATCTACAACGTCGACAACGGCGAGCGCTTCACCACTTATGCGATCCGTGGCGAAGAAGGCTCACGCATGATTTCGGTCAACGGCGCCGCAGCACACAAAGCCAAGGTCGGTGATCGGGTAATCATCTGCGCCTATGCCCACTACAGCGAAGCTGAACTGCTCAACTTCAAGCCGCGCATGCTCTACATGGCGCCGGGCAATGAACTGAGCCACACCAGCAATGCCATCCCGGTTCAGGTCGCCTGACCAACCGCGCATTTCTCCACACTGAAAGCCTGGCGGTCATGTCCGCCGGTCGCGATGTTATAAAAAAGTACCGTTCACCGGTCAGACAAAGCCAAGACAGATCAAGACGCGAGGTTTACTGTATTCGCCCTGCGCTTTTCAATCGTGTTAACGCAGGTTGACTGGACATTGTCTTGTGACTGAGCAGGACATTCCGGGCTTTTTAGTGTCCAAAAGGCAGTTCAAGTAAAAGGAAACCCGCTGCGATGGCGTACTACCGCACTCCTCACGACGTTACCGCTCTGCCCGCCTGGCAAGCGTTGAATCAACACCGCGAAGCCATGCAGGATTTCAGCATGCGCGAAGCGTTCAATGCCGACCCCCAGCGCTTCAATGAATTCACCTTGAGCGGCTGTGGGCTTTTTCTCGATTACTCGAAAAACCTGATCAACAAAGAAACCCGCGACCTGCTGGTGGGCCTGGGTAACGAAGCCGGTCTGCAGGACGCGATCAAGGCGCTGTTCGCTGGCGAGCTGGTCAACTCTTCTGAAGGCCGCCCTGCCCTGCACACCGCACTGCGCCGCCCGGTAGGCGACAAGCTGTCGGTGAACGGCGTCAACGTGATGCCGGAAGTGCACAAGGTTCTGAACCAGATCACTGAGTTGGTCGGCCGGATCCACGACGGTCTGTGGCGCGGTTACACCGAGAAGCCGATCACCGACGTGGTGAACATTGGTATCGGTGGCTCGTTCCTCGGTCCGGAGCTGGTCTCCGAAGCACTACTGTCCTACGCCCAGAAAGGCGTGCGCTGCCATTACCTGGCGAACATCGACGGCAGCGAGTTCCACGAGCTGTCGGCGAAGATTCGTGCAGAGACCACGCTGTTCATCGTTTCCTCGAAATCCTTCAACACCCTGGAAACCCTGAAAAACGCTCAGGCCGCTCGTGCCTGGTATCTGGCCCAGGGTGGCTCTGAAGCCGAACTGTATCGTCACTTCATCGCAGTCTCCAGCAACAATGCCGCCGCCGTGGCGTTCGGTATTCGCGAAGAGAACATCTTCCCGATGTGGGACTGGGTTGGCGGGCGTTACTCGCTGTGGTCGGCCATCGGCTTGCCGATCGCCCTGGCCATCGGCATGTCCAACTTCAAGGAGTTGCTGTCCGGCGCCTACACCATGGACCAGCACTTCCAGAGCGCGCCATTCGAAAAGAACATGCCGGTGCTGCTGGCGTTGCTCGGCGTCTGGTACGGCAATTTCTGGGGCGCGCAAAGCCACGCGATCCTGCCGTACGACCACTACCTGCGCAACATCACCAAGCACTTGCAGCAACTGGACATGGAATCCAACGGCAAGAGCGTGCGCCAGGACGGAACACCGGTGTCCACCGACACCGGCCCGGTCATCTGGGGTGGCGTAGGTTGCAACGGTCAGCATGCATACCATCAGTTGCTGCACCAGGGCACCCAGTTGATTCCGGCCGACTTCATCGTGCCGATCGTCAGCTTCAACCCGGTGGCCGACCATCACCAATGGCTGTACGCCAACTGCCTGTCGCAAAGCCAGGCGCTGATGCTCGGCAAGACTCGCGCCGAGGCCGAAGCCGAACTGCGTGACAAGGGCATGAGCGAGGACGAGGTGCAGAAGCTTGCGCCGCACAAGGTGATCCCGGGCAACCGTCCAAGCAACACGCTGGTCGTCGAACGCATCAGCCCGCGTCGCCTCGGCGCACTGGTGGCAATGTACGAACACAAAGTCTTCGTGCAAAGCGTGATCTGGGGCATCAACGCCTTCGACCAATGGGGTGTGGAGCTGGGTAAAGAGCTGGGCAAAGGCGTCTACAACCGTCTGGTCGGCAGCGAAGAAACCCTGGCCGAAGACGCATCCACCCAGGGCCTGATCAACTACTTCCGCGGTCGTCACCGCGGGTAATCTGAAACTTGCTCCCGTAGGAGCCGAGCTTGCTCGCGATGCAGACGCCGCGGTGTATCAGGTACACCGCGTTATCGTTCATCGCGAGCAAGCTCGGCTCCTACAGAGTCGCTTCTTCCCCCTCTTGAACCCACCTGCTACTCGGCGCATCTTTATCACTTGTCGCAAAACAAGAATAAGGAACCGTCATGTTCGATATCAGCACTTTCCCCAAAGCCGATGCCGTCCGCCGGGCTGCGCAACTGAGTCAGGACGACTACCAGCGCCTGTACCGCCAATCCATCGAGCAACCCGACATCTTCTGGGCTGATCAGGCCAAGCGTTTCCTCGACTGGTCAACACCGTGGCAAAGCGTTCACCACGCGGATCTGAAAACCGGCGCGGCGAGCTGGTTCGCGGGCGGCCAACTGAACGTCAGTTACAACTGCATCGACCGCCATCTTGAACAGCGCGGCGACCAGATCGCGATCATCTGGGAAGGCGACGACCCCGCCGAATCGGCGCAGATCACCTATAAAAAACTTCATCACAACGTCTGCCGCCTGGCCAACGTACTGAAAAGTCGTGGCGTTAAAAAAGGCGACCGGGTCTGTATCTACATGCCGATGATTCCCGAAGCCGCCTACGCCATGCTCGCCTGCACACGCATTGGCGCGGTGCACTCGGTGGTCTTCGGTGGTTTTTCCCCGGACGCCCTGCGTGACCGGATTCTCGACGCCGACTGTCGCACTGTGATCACCGCCGATGAAGGCGTGCGCGGCAGTAAGCTTGTCCCACTGAAAAAGAACGTCGACAAAGCCCTGCTCAGCTGTCCGGACGTCAGCACGGTGCTGGTGGTCGAGCACACCCAAAATGAGGTCAACTGGGTCGAAGGCCGTGACCTCTGGTATCACCAGGCCCTACGCAGCATGAGTGACGACTGCCCCCCCGAACCAATGGGCGCTGAAGACCCACTGTTCATCCTTTACACCTCTGGCAGCACCGGCAAACCCAAAGGTGTACTGCACACCACTGGCGGCTACCTGCTGCAAGCGGCGATGACCTTCAAGTACGTATTCGACTACCGTGACGGCGAAGTCTTCTGGTGCACCGCCGATGTCGGCTGGGTCACCGGCCACAGCTACATCGTCTACGGGCCGTTGGCCAATGGCGCGACCACACTGATCTTCGAGGGCGTGCCGAACTACCCGACCAGCTCGCGGTTCTGGCAGGTCATCGACAAACATCACGTCAACATCTTCTACACTGCGCCCACCGCATTGCGCGCGCTGATGCGTGAAGGCACAGAGCCGTTGCAAGAGACATCGCGCAGCAGCCTGCGGTTGTTGGGCACTGTCGGTGAACCCATCAACCCGGAAGCCTGGGAATGGTATTTCAATGCCGTCGGCGAGCAACGGTGTCCGATCGTCGATACCTGGTGGCAGACCGAAACCGGCGGCATCATGCTCAGCCCGCTGGTCAGCACCCGCCGAATCAAACCCGGCTGCGCCACCCAGCCAATGTTCGGCGTACAACCGGTGTTGCTGGACGAACAAGGCAAGGAAATCAGCGGCGCCGGTAGCGGCATACTGGTGATCAAGGCCAGCTGGCCGGCGCAGATCCGCAGCGTCTACGGCGACCCGAAACGCATGCTTGAAACCTACTTCAAACCCTACCCGGGCTATTACTTCACTGGCGACGGCGCCCGTCGCGACGACGACGGCGATTACTGGATCACCGGGCGTATCGATGACGTGATCAACGTGTCCGGGCACCGCATCGGCACCGCTGAAGTAGAAAGCGCGCTGGTTCTGCACGACAGCATCGCCGAGGCCGCAGTCGTCGGTTACCCCCACGACGTCAAAGGCCAGGGGATCTATGCCTTTGTCACACCGATGAATGGCATCGAACCCAGTGACGCACTGAAGAAAGAACTACTGGCGCATGTCAGCAAAGAAATCGGCAGCTTCGCCAAACCGGATTTGATCCAGTGGGCACCGGCCTTGCCGAAAACCCGTTCGGGCAAGATCATGCGACGGATTCTGCGCAAGATTGCCTGCAATGAACTGGACAGCCTGGGCGATACTTCGACCCTGGCCGACCCGAGCGTGGTCGAGGGTCTGATCGACAAACGCCTGAACCAATAAACCTGCGCGGCCAACGCCGCGCCTTGCTTAGCGCTGTAACAACCGAGCAGTCATGGAATTCATTCGTAGTCGTATCGAAACCCAGATCATGAGCCTGAGCGGCCTGTCCCTCGGCAAGCTTGATCTGGAGAACCCCAAGGGCGATCCCGGTCTGTTCGGCCCGGATTCGGTCAGTTGGCAAGTGCATGGTGACTTCAGCAGCATGTTGATCGGCGGCATCAGCGCCTTGATGCTGCAAGCCCTGCATCCACTGGCGCTGGCCGGGGTCTGGGATCACTCGAACTTCCGTGAGGACATGCTCGGCCGACTGCGCCGTACCGGGCAGTTTATTTCCGGCACTACCTTCGGCTCTCGACAGGACGCCGAGTGGCTGATCGACAAGGTTCGCACCATCCACCTGCAAGTGGTCGGCACCGCGCCCGATGGCCAGCCTTATGCGGCCAGCGACCCGCAGCTGCTGACCTGGGTGCACGTGGCTGAGGTGAGCAACTTCCTCACCGCTCACCTGCGCTACCGCAACCCGAATCTGTCGCCGGCCGATCAGGATCGTTACTACGCGGAAATCGCCGTGGTCGCCGAGCGCCTTGGTGCCCAGGATGTACCGCGTTCACGCCAGGAAATTGCCGACTACCTTGTACGAATCCGCCCACAGTTGGTGTGCGATGAGCGCAGCCACGAAGTGCTGCGCCTACTGCTGGACGCCCCGGCACCGAGCCGTTTGGCCAAGCCCTTCGGTGCGCTGATGATGCAGGCCGGTATCGATTTGTTACCAGACTGGGCGAGCGACATGCTGGGTGTCAGCCAAGGCTCGCTGCAACGCCAATTGATCCGCGCCAGCGTCAACCGCAGTGCGCCGTTGCTGCGCTGGGCGGTGCGCAACGGCTCGGTGCATCGTGCCCGGCGCCGCATGGGTTTGCAGACCTGAGACGGCATGAACAAAACGCGACCGGCCGGTTCGCGATTGGAACCGCTCAGGTTTTGTGTGCAACCATGCGGTCTTGATCGTCAACGCCTCAGGCACGAGCTCCCCGCTTCACAAGGTCGGCCGCGAACCGAGGTGACATCCAACAATAAAGAGGACCTGTGCCATGCAAGACGTCGTAATCGTTGCCGCCACCCGGACCGCTGTGGGTAGTTTCCAGGGTTCGTTGGCGAATATTTCTGCCGTTGATCTGGGCGCTGCGGTGATCGTTCAGTTGCTGGCGCAAACCGGTCTGGACGGTGCGCAGGTCGACGAAGTGATCATGGGCCAGGTCCTCACCGCTGGCGCCGGGCAAAACCCTGCCCGTCAGGCCGCGATCAAGGCCGGCCTGCCTCACGCCGTTCCCGCCATGACCCTGAACAAGGTCTGCGGTTCGGGCCTCAAGGCGCTGCATCTGGCGACCCAGGCCATTCGCTGCGGCGATGCCGAAGTGATCATTGCCGGCGGTCAGGAGAACATGAGCCTGTCCAACTATGTCATGCCCGGCGCACGCACCGGTTTGCGCATGGGCCACGGCCAGATCGTCGACACCATGATCAGCGACGGCTTGTGGGATGCCTTCAACGATTACCACATGGGGATCACCGCGGAAAACCTGGTGGCCAAGTACGACATCAGCCGTGAAGCACAGGATGCGTTCGCCGCAGCCTCGCAACAGAAAGCTGTGGCGGCCATCGAAGCCGGGCGTTTCGTCGATGAAATCACTCCGATCCTGATCCCCCAGCGCAAAGGTGACCCGCTCGCCTTCACCACCGATGAGCAGCCACGGGCCCATACCACGGCGCAATCCCTGAGCAAGCTCAAACCCGCCTTCAAGAAAGACGGCTCGGTCACCGCCGGCAACGCCTCGTCACTGAACGATGGTGCCGCCGCAGTGATTCTGATGAGCGCCGCCAAAGCCCGCGCTCTCGGACTGCCAGTGCTGGCGAAAGTCAGCGCTTATGCCAACGCAGGCGTTGACCCGGCAATCATGGGCATCGGCCCCGTCAGCGCCACACGTCGCTGCCTGGACAAGGCCGGCTGGACGCTGGATCAACTGGACCTGATCGAAGCCAACGAAGCCTTTGCCGCACAAGCATTGGCGGTCGGCAAGGAACTGGGTTGGGATACCAGCAAGGTCAACGTCAATGGCGGCGCCATTGCCCTCGGCCACCCGATCGGTGCCTCAGGCTGCCGTGTGCTGGTGACCCTGCTCCACGAGATGATCAAACGCGATGCGAAAAAAGGCCTCGCAACCTTGTGCATCGGTGGCGGTCAGGGTGTGGCATTGGCGATCGAGCGCTAGTTCTCCCCGCCTTGTAGGAGCGTCGACCGGCTGCTCCTACAGGGGCTGCGGTGAAACTGATAGACTGCCGCGCCCAATCACCTTGCAAGGCGCCCGGCATGTCTTCCTTGAATCAGGCGCTGCGCGCCGCCCTCGATCATCGCAAAGACCTGCTCGCTGAACTGCATCAGCAAGGCACCGACTGCTATCGGTTGTTCCATGGCAGCCAGGAAGGTGCCGGCGGCCTGACCATTGACCGTTACGGCCCGCAACTGCTGGTGCAAAGCTTTCACCAGCCGTTGGAGCGCGACGCACTGCTGCAACTGCATGAAACCATCAATCAGCATCTGGACCTGAACACCCTGCTGGTCTACAACGACCGCTCCCGGGGCAATTCGCGCATCGATCGGGAAGACTCGGTCTACCGTGCCGAAGACGCCGCCCTGGAAGATATGATCGGCCACGAATGGGGTTTGAACTACCGCGTCCGCGGCCGTCATGCCGGACAGGACCCTTTGTTGTTTCTTGATCTGCGTAATGCTCGTGGCTGGGTCAAAGATCACAGCGCCGGTAAAAGCGTACTGAACCTGTTCGCCTACACCTGCGGCGTCGGCTTGAGCGCAGCCGCTGGCGGCGCCAGCGAGGTGTGCAATCTGGACTTTGCCGAGGGCAATCTGGCGGTCGGCCGTGAGAACGGCCAGCTCAATCCACAATTGCCGAAAATGCAGTTCATTCAGTCCGACTATTTTGCAGCGATCCGTCAACTGGCCGGTTTGCCAATCATTCAGCGCCGTCACAAATTGCCGAGCTATCCACGCCTGGAACAGCGCCAATACGACCTGGTCCTGCTCGACCCACCCGCCTGGGCCAAAAGTGCTTTTGGCACCGTTGACCTGTTGCGCGACTATCAAAGCCTGCTCAAACCGGCCCTGCTGAGCACCGCAGAAAATGGCGTACTGATCTGCTGCAACAATCTGGCAAAGGTCAGCATGGACGACTGGCGAGAACAGGTACTGCGCTGTGCTGAAAAGGCCGGGCGTCCGGTGCGCGACTGGCAGGTACTGATCCCGGGCAGCGACTTCCCTTCCATGGATCAGCAACCACCCTTGAAAACGCTGATTCTGCAACTTTGAGTCGCCTGTCAAAATCAGAAAAAATCCTGATAACGGCGATTGCTTTGGAACCGGAAACGCGTGCCATACTCCAACGCACTTCCGATTCAGATAGATGACACCCCAGATGCCCAAAGGATTGATTCGCGCTATTGGCGCCTTGCTGACCGCTCTCGCCCTTTATAGCTTGCTGGGGTTTCTGATATTGCCGGGCATCGCCTTGCGAGTCGTCAATCAACAATTGGCCAACTACGCAACAGTCCCGGCACACATCAATCGGATCGAGCTCAACCCCTTCAGTCTGGAGCTGACCTTGTGGGGTCTGAATATCGGTGAGCCGGGAAAGGAGCAAATCGGCTTCGAACGGTTGTACGCCAATCTGCAGATCGACAGCCTCTGGACCCGTGCACTGCACTTGGCCGATGTCGAGTTGGACAAGCCCAAGACCGAAATCCTGTTCGGCAAAGACGGCAAGCTCAATCTGCTGGGACTGTTCAAACTGCCCGCCAGCGAGCCGACACCTGTCGATCCTCAAGCCAAACCATTCCCGCTGCGCATTGAGCGCATCAAGCTGGCAGGTGGCTATGTGCATTTCCAGGATGCGCGCCCAAGCGAGCCCATCGAATTTCTTTACAACACGCTCGACCTCGAACTGAAAAACCTCAGCACCTTGCCCAATGACAATGCCGACATGACCCTGGTCGCGGCAGGTCCCGAAGGTGGGCATCTCGACTGGACCGGCAATTTCAGCCTGGTGCCGATCGCCTCCGAAGGCACACTGAAAGTCACCGACGGCAAAATGAAAGTCTGGTGGCCGTACGTGCGCGATGCCGTGCCGCTGGTGCTCGAAGACGGAATCCTGAACCTCAGCACTCATTACAAACTCAACCTGGCCAAAGAAACCGAATTGCTGCTCAGCGACACCTCGCTAAGCGTGGCGCCATTTGCAATCAAAGCGCCCGACGGCCGGCCACTGGCACGCCTGGAGCGGCTGGATGTCAGCGAGACCTCGGTCGATCTGCTCAAGCAGCAAGTAATCGTCGGCAAGATCCGCAGCCAGAAACTGGAAACCTGGGCTGCCCGCGAAGCCGATGGTCAACTCGATTGGCAGAAACTCTTTGCCAGCCAACCGGCCAAGCCCGCTACGAAACCGGAGCCTGCCAGTGCTCCGGCAGCAGCCGACTCGCCCAAGCCGGCACCGAGCGCCCCAAACAAACCCTGGAAGGTCCTGTTGAAGGACGTGCAACTACGTAACTACCAGGTCCATTTGGCGGATCGCCAGGCACAACCAGCGGTGGAGCTGGAACTCGGCCCGCTGAATCTGGACCTGCAAAACTTCGACAGCCTCAATCAGTCGCCTTTCACCCTCAAGCTCGATACCGGGCTGGGCAAGCAGGGCAAGATCCAGGCAAGCGGCGAAGTCAATCTGAGCCCGGTCAGTGCCAGGCTGCAGGTGCAGACCAAAGACATCGACCTGCGCGTCGCCCAGTCCTATATCAGTCCATTCATTCGCCTGGAGCTGCGCAGCGGCATGCTTGGCAGTGATCTGGCAGTCAATCTCAAAAGCACCGAGCCGTTGGCGTTCAACGTCACCGGTCGGGCTCAGGTCGATCAGTTGCACACCCTGGATACCTTGAAGACCCGCGACTTCCTCAAGTGGCAGCAATTGGTGCTCGAAGGGTTGAATTACCAACACGGCGACAGCCTGTCGATCACCAAGGTCAACCTGTTACAGCCATACGTGCGCTTCATGATCAACGATGACCGCACCACCAATATCGATGATCTGTTGATCCCGCAGCCAGCTGACAACGGCAGCAAAAGCGCCATTAAACCGGCCGCCACCAGCAACGAAAAACCGCTGGGTATCCATATTGGTGAAATCGCCATCAACGACGGCTCGGCCAACTTCGCCGACTTGAGCCTGACACCAAACTTCGCCACCGCCATTCAACAGCTCAATGGTCAGATCGGCACCATCGACAGCCGCCAGGCAAAGCCGGCGAGCGTCGATATCAAAGGCAAGGTCGACCGTTACGCCCCGGTCACCATCAAAGGCAGCGTGAACCCCTTCGACCCAATGGCGGCGCTGAATATCGCCACCAGCTTCAAACGTGTCGAGCTGACAACCCTGACGCCCTACTCCGGCAAGTTCGCCGGTTTCCGCATTCGCAAGGGCCGACTCAATCTCGACTTGCATTACCTGATCAGCAAAGGTCAGTTGAAAGCCGAAAACAAAATGGTGGTCGAGCAACTGCAACTGGGTGAAAAAGTCGACAGCCCGGATGCCGTAGACCTGCCGATTCGCCTGGCAATCGCACTGCTCAAAGACTCGGACGGAAAAATTTCCATCGAGCTCCCGATAAGCGGTGACTTGAACAATCCCCAGTTCAGCGTGATGCCGGTCATCTGGCAGACCCTGCGCAATCTGGTGCTGCGAGCGGTTGAAGCTCCGTTCAAGTTTATTGGCGGTCTGGTCAGCGGCGGCGGCGGCGGCGGCGGCGGCTCGGAAGATCTCGGCAGCGTGTTGTTCGCTCCAGGCTCCAGTGACCTGAGTAAGGACTCCGAATCGACGTTGACCAAACTGGCCAACGCCCTGAAAGAGCGCCCGGCCCTGAAACTGGAGATTGAAGGCACCAGCGCCCAGAGCAGTGACGGCCCACCGATCGCCGAACAGCGGCTAGAGCGTGAATATCAATACAACTACTACAAAATGCTTCAACGCCGCGGTGAGAAGGTCCCTGCGCAAGCCTCGCTGTTAGAGGTGCCGGACAGCGAAAAGGCGCCGTTGCTCGAAGGCATCTATCGCACCCGCCTGAAAACACAGCCACCGGCCGAATGGACGCAACTGAGCCGCGACGAACGCACGGCAAAGCTGCGTGAGGGTTTGATTAAATTCTGGAGCGAAAGCGACGCTCTCCTACGTCAACTGGGACAAGATCGGGCCAGCAGCATCAAGGACTTTCTGGTGGACAAAGGGCAGTTGGCTGACGATCGGGTTTACTTCATCGACGCTAATCTTGGGCAAGCTCAAAGTGATGGTCGGGTAATCACGCCGCTGCATCTGGACAGCGAGTAAACATGCAAACACGCTTCTTGCTCAGCCTGGCATTGGCCTCTGCCGCCAGCCAGGCTCAGGCCGATACGCTGCGCTTCAAATAAAACAAGCTCCGACACTCAGTGCCGGAGTCTGTAATGACCACGTCTGCATGGCTTTTGGCATGAACCTTGGAGGAATGACAGGCGTACTGCTGGAGCGCCTGTCGTCCCCTTCTCCCAGCCCAGGCGAGAAGCTTGAACCCTACTCGGCTTTCAGACCGTCAGCCGATACGGCTTTTACGCCTTTGATTTTCCTGGTGATATCCACTGCCATTTTTTTCTGTGCGTCGGTTACAAGAACAGTCGAGGACAAAGAAACCACGCCTTTGTTGGTTTCAACTTTGATGTCAGTGCCAGGAATACCTTTCTCGGTTACCAGATCGCTTTTCACTTTAGTCGTGATCCAGGTGTCAGAAGTGACTTCCTTGACCTTCGCCATTTCACCAGCAGCCACAAGCATTGGCGACTGGGTGGTTTGAGTGGTCTGGGCAAAAGCAGCATTGGCCATGGTCAGGGTCAGAGCGGTTGCCGTAGCGGCAGCGATAGCGAACCTCTTCATACGAGTAACTCCTGTTTTTCCAGAAAGCCTGCGCCGTGCTTTGGCGACAGGGTCTAGCAGAGATATAGCAGGCGTTGTGCCAACTCCAGGATAAAAATAAATACTTGAAAATCAATGTATTGAGATATAAGCAAAGTTCCTGAATCGTGCAGATTGCATGACCTGTATGTAATCTGCATGCAAGTTGCGAGTATCACAAAAGTTCCTGACACCCTGAGTTTCTGGCCATTTACGGTTTGATCTAACCTGCTATGAATAGACTGAAACGACTCCGCTGATCACCCTCGGTTCATCTTCGATTTTCCCCATAAGAAGTGCCCTGACTTCACTAGCCGGGGCACTTCTTACTGGTTTACCGGCTTGCGAGAACGCTACGTACCGCTGGCAGCACAACCTTTTGGAGAGTACTCAGGCTCCACAGTGGTAGAGCAGCTCCAGCCCTCGTCGTGTGTGCGGGTGATAGTGATGGTTTTGCTCAGCACAGGGCCCGGAGCATTCAGAATCGTGCAAGCAATTGTGCCTGCACCCGTCGAGGCGGTACCTGATGCGGTCATTGTGCAGTTAGACGTAGTAGCGGTGCCGCCCACCAAGGCTAATGTCGGATCGGTGCCCTGATTGATGATGTCTTCAAATGAAACTTTCAGCGCGGATATCTCTGCCAGACCGGCCGTACTCTTGGCCCGCGCCTGATATTTCGTATAAAGCGGCAACGCAAAGGTGGCCAAAATGCCGATGATCGCGACCACGATCAACAGCTCGATCAAGGTAAACCCTTTTTGACTATTCATAGACAAGCTCCAGGCATTAAGTGAAGTCTGATGACCTATACAGGTCAACGCACAGTGCATGCCAAACACGTTGGGCCTTTGTCTGCGGGTGCGCGAGGCTGCTGGCGCATCGCCCTTATCCCCAGAAACTGCACAAAATGACACTTTTTGTCACTCGCCTGCCGCTGGCTTGCTGATCTGACCGACTACGCTATAAATCAAATCCATCGACTTGCGGGTCAACACCCTGCCAACACGGTGGGGCGAGCCGGGATCGATAAAGTGGTGAGACTGAACGATGGCAGTCAAAGCAGTAAAAGTCAGTGTTTACGCGTGGGAAGGTACCGATAGAAAAGGCACCAAAATGACCGGCGAACTGAGCGGCCATAATCCGCTGCTGATCAAGGCGCAGTTACGCAAGCAAGGCATTAGCCCGGGCAAAGTACGAAAAAAAAACGGCTCGATCTTTAACGCCGGCAAACGCATCAAACCCGTGGATATCGCTCTGTTCACCCGTCAGATGGCGACCATGATGAAAGCCGGAGTACCGTTGCTGCAGTCCTTCGACATCATCGGTGAAGGTTTCGATAACCCCAACATGCGCAAATTGGTGAGCGAGGTGAAACAGGAAGTCGCGGCCGGCAACAGTTTTGCCGCGGCGCTGCGCAAAAAACCGCAGTATTTCGATGACCTGTACTGCAACCTGGTGGACGCCGGTGAGCAGGCCGGAGCTCTGGAAACCTTGTTGGAGCGGGTGGCAACCTACAAGGAAAAAAGTGAAACCCTCAAAGCCAGGACCAAGAAAGCCATGACCTACCCCTTGGCCGTGATCTTCGTCGCGAGCATTGTGACTGGCATTCTGCTGGTCAAGGTGGTCCCGCAATTCCAGACGGTATTTTCAGGTTTAGGTGCGCAACTCCCGGCCTTCACCCAGATGGTCATCGCCCTCTCGGAGTTCATGCAGCAGTGGTGGCTACTGGTGCTGGTCGGGATTGTCGCTGTGGTATTTGGTTTCCGGCATACGCGCAAACGTTCACAACGCTTGCGTGACTGGCTGGACGTCAGCCTGCTAAAACTGCCGCTGGTGGGCACGCTGATGTACAAATCAGCCGTGGCTCGTTATGCCCGCACACTCTCCACCACCTTTGCTGCCGGCGTACCACTGGTGCAAGCTCTGGATTCGGTGGCTGGCGTCACAGGCAATATCGTGTTCACGAATGCGGTCAATCGCATCAGGCAGGATGTCTCGAACGGCATACAGCTGAATTTCTCCATGCGCACTTGCGGCGTCTTCCCGAACATGGCGATCCAGATGACCGCCATTGGCGAAGAATCGGGTGCACTGGACGACATGCTGGAAAAGGTCGCAACTTACTATGAGGGTGAAGTCGACAATATGGTCGATAACCTGACCAGTCTGATGGAGCCGTTCATCATGGTGACTCTTGGCGTTATCGTCGGCGGTCTGGTGGTAGCCATGTACCTGCCCATCTTCCAACTCGGCTCAGCGATCTGAATATGCCCTTGAACGATTTTTTGGCCAACTATCCGCTGGCCTTTGTTGTATCAGTGCTGGTCCTGGGACTGATTATCGGCAGCTTCCTCAACGTGCTGGTCTGGCGCCTGCCAAAAATGCTCGAACGCGAATGGAGGGAGCAAGCCCATGATGTGTTGGGCTTACCGCCAGAGGCGCCAGGCCCGACCTACAACCTGCTGCTGCCCCACTCTCAATGCCCGCACTGCGCTCAGCCGATTCGGGTCTGGGAAAATATCCCCGTCCTCAGCTATCTGCTATTGAGAGGCCGCTGTGCGAAGTGCAAGGCCCCTATCAGCAAACGCTACCCGGTCACCGAACTGGCCTGCGGACTGCTTTCTGCCTTCGTCGCCTGGCATTTCGGTTTTGGCTGGCAGGCGGGGCTGGTATTGATCTTGAGCTGGGGCTTGCTGGCGATGAGCTTGATCGATGCCGACCATCAACTGCTGCCAGATGCCTTGGTTCTACCGATACTTTGGCTGGGCTTGATCGTCAACAGCTTCGGCCTGTTCGTGTCCTTACACGACGCCTTGTGGGGCGCGGTGGCCGGCTACATGAGCCTGTGGTCGGTGTATTGGCTGTTCAAGCTGCTCACTGGCAAGGACGGTATGGGCTTTGGTGACTTCAAGCTCCTGGCGATGCTCGGTGCCTGGGGCGGCTGGCAAATTCTGCCGCTGACGATTCTGCTGTCATCCTTGGCCGGCGCCGTTCTGGGCCTGATTTTGCTGCGCGTGCGTAACGCGCAAACTTCGACGCCAATTCCTTTCGGCCCTTATCTGGCAATTGCCGGCTGGATTGCGTTGCTCTGGGGTGGTCAAATAACCGACTCCTACTTGCAGTCTGTCGGTTTCAAATGACTACCTCTGTTATCAAACCCTGGATTCTTGGCCTGACCGGCGGGATCGGCAGCGGCAAAAGTGCCGCGGCTCAGCACTTCATTGACCTCGGTGTGCATCTGGTCGATGCCGATCATGCCGCTCGTTGGGTTGTCGAGCCGGGGCGTCCGGCACTGGCGAAAATCGCCGAGCACTTCGGTGCGGGCGTGCTGCAAGCGGATGGTCAACTGGATCGTGCGGCGTTGCGCAGGCTGATTTTCGAAGTTCCTGAAGAGCGGCGCTGGCTCGAATCCCTGTTGCACCCACTGATCGGTCAGGAGATCGCCAGTCATTTGGCCAAGGCCCAGTCGCCTTACGCGATTCTGGTGTCGCCGCTATTGGTCGAATCCGGACAGTACGCGCTGGCTCAACGTGTCCTGGTGATCGATGCGCCAGAGCAACTGCAAATCGAGCGAACCCTGCTGCGCGACCAGACCAGCGAGCAACAGGTCCAGGCGATTCTCAAAGTCCAGGCCAGCCGTGAAGAACGCTTGCGCCATGCCGACGATGTACTGGTCAATGACCGCGATCTAAACTGGCTGCACAGCGAGGTCGAACGCCTGCATCACTTTTATCTTACTTTGCGTGGAGGCCAGTCATGAGCCAAACCCTGACCGTCGAATGCCCAACCTGCGGTGCCCCTGTGGAATGGAGCGCAACCAATCTCAACCGGCCGTTCTGCTCGGACCGCTGCAAACTGATCGACCTGGGTGCCTGGGCCGCCGAAGAACACAAGATCCCGGTCAGCCCGGATGCCGAAGACGAGATGTTCTCCGAGGACTTCGATCCTCGTACGCACTAATTAGAAAATCACGGCCGCATAAAACCGTAATCCTGCCCCTCGTCGAGGTTCTCGGCCAGAAACTGCAACTCATCCGCCAGATCCTCGACGCTGCGTATGCCCTTGCTCTGCTGCACCACAGCACTGAGCAAGGCGCGCAGACTCAACCCCGGATCAAAGCCCACTTCTTGCGCCGTATCCAGACTCCTGCGCAGTTCCTGCCTTGCCCATTCGTAGACACTCATGACCGTGCTCCTGAAGATTTTCCAGAGCATGCCGGGAGCCGTGATTTGAGTCCTTGATCCGGATCAAGGTTCTTACTCCCGTGGCCCGTCGTCTTTCCACGGTGCCGACAGGTAGCGCGTGCGATTGAAAGTCTCCAGCCACTCAGGGCAGAACACCACCAGGGCACTCACCACCATGCCGTTGATAAAGGCCTCGGGGAAAATGATCAGCCACAGATAGCCGACAAAATCCTCCAGCCATTCGGGCATGGCGAAGCGCTCGTCGAACCACAGCAAGCCGAGCGCCAGCAACAGACACAACAACGCCGAGAGTGCCGCCGCAAAAAAGCCGGAGCAAAAGATATACACAAAGGGACTACGCGGCTGCGCTCGCTCCACCAGGATCGCACAGCATTCGGTGACCAGCACCGGCAGCAGGATCAACAAAGTGCCGTTGACCCCAACCGCCGCCAGATCCTGACGGCCCAACGCGACCAGCCCGAGTTGCGCGATCAAGCCACCGACGATTGCCAATGGCCAGTCCAGCAACAAGGTCACCGCGGTCATGCCGATAAAGTGGTAAGACACGCCAGTATCGAAGTCCCGTCGCACCAGCCACAAAATGAACAGCGCGAACACCGTACCAAACAGCAAATGCTGACGGCGGCTATCAGTGAACAGCTCGACCCACGGCGAGCGCAGAATCGCCCAGACCAGCACCGGCACGTACAACAACCAGCCGACAGTAAGGGTTTGCGGCGAAAGTAGCCCGGCGCTGATCATGGCCGGGCTCGCGGCAAAGCATCACGCAATAGCGCGGCGCCGGCGTAGCTGCCCTGCTGAACTGACAAAAACTGCACCCGATACTCCTTGATGAGAGATGAGGACCTGACAGACACCCCACTTTACGATCTCTCCATACTTGAGTGCACCTATACGTACAACGCGGCCTGCGGCTTTAACCGCCGTTTGCTCTTTGACCTGGGGGAACAGCCGCAAAAGTCAGGCTTGGCGAACCTGTCAAAAAATTCATGTGGCGGGGAACGGGCTGAAATACGGGCGCCACTAGGATGAGCTCAAGCCTAAAGCTTAAGCCAACAAACATTCTTGCTGGCAGAACCCGAGTATTGGAGATCCCCCATGAAAACCCTTAAAGCGTTGTTGATCGTTACCCTGATGGGCGCGTCTGTGGCTGCGATGGCCGCAGGTGGCAGCGACCGGGTAATGGCCCGGATGGATGCTGCGCGAGATGCCTCGATGGCGCACTACCAGACGTCTGAACATGCCAAGGCTGTAGCGAGCACTCAGAAAGCCGCTTCCAGCGATGTCGAACGCTCAAACTGACAGTGCTTTACCGGTCAAGTCGACTGGGCAGCCGCGTTAATCGCCATGCGCCTGGGGTGTCATGGGATACAGACGGGCAACTGCGCAAACGATGCTTTAACCGAATCGCTGACTCGCCTTGTGGCAGTGGGATTCGGCGAGGAAGAGGCGATGAAATATCGCCTCAGGCCGGGACTGCGGGGTACTCCGAGAGTCCTGGCGATTACCGCAAACACCAGCTAGCCACCGAAAACCAGGCTGGCTATCTTTGACTCCTGGCCCCGTAAATGCGTTGTTGGATAAGCAGTAGAATCAGCGCTGCTGCTGAAAATGCCGCCCCCGCGTAGAAAGCTACCGCGGCGCCGTATACCTGCCAGAGTCCGCCGGCGATGACGCTGGCTAACAGCAAAGCAATCCCGCTGACCAGATTGAACAGTCCAAAGGCTGTGCCTTTAAGATTGGGAGGTGTCGTGTCCGCTACCAGCGTCGCCAGAATGCCTTGACTGAAGCCCATGTGCAGCCCCCACAAGGCGACACCGAGTAGAACCATACTGACGGACCCGGCATAAGCCAACACCACATCTGCAAGAATCAGCAGCACCAGACCGACGCTGAGTAACGCCGTGCGGCTGATACTGTCTGACCATTTTCCAACCGGATAGGCCGACAGCATATAAAACCCCGCCATCACCACCATGACCAGAGGAACCCAGGTAGCAGAGAACCCTAATTGCTGGGCACGCAAGATCAGGAAAGCTTCACTGAAACGCGCAAGGGTGAATGCCGCACCTATGCTCACAACCCACCAATAGTTTTTTGAGAACTGCCTCAATGACCTCATTTGTATGGGCGAGCGGAAATGCCGCGGTACGGCTTCATGCTCCGGCTCATCAATCCCGAAAAAAAGCAGCATGACTGCCAGTACTGCGGGAATCACTGCAAACCACAACACCAGGGAAATATCGTCGGCAAACCAGGCCATCAGAAAAATGGCCAGAATGGGGCCTAAAAAAGCGCCCACGGTATCCATCGACTGACGTAACCCAAAGCACGCACCTCGAATGGCAGGTGGGGCCACATCTGCGACTAACGCATCACGCGGCGCACCGCGGATGCCTTTACCAATCCGGTCGAGGATTCGGGCGGTGAAGACCAGTTCCGCAGAGGCGGCCAGCGGAAATAGCGGTTTTGTAAGCGCCGCAAGACCGTAACCCAAGAGCAACAATTCTTTCCTGCGGCCAATGAAGTCGCTGATTGCTCCAGAAAAGACTTTAACGACCAGTGCTGTAGCCTCCGCCACCCCTTCGATGAGTCCAATAGTCATCACACTGATGC
Source organism: Pseudomonas sp. GW821-FHT04C07 (assembly GCF_059420325.1). NCBI lineage: Bacteria > Pseudomonadati > Pseudomonadota > Gammaproteobacteria > Pseudomonadales > Pseudomonadaceae > Pseudomonas > Pseudomonas sp. GW821-FHT04C07. The sequence continues at coordinate 9,934 of NZ_JBWKTM010000024.1, read as the reverse complement.
CCAGCGTACCCACCAAAAATACGGGTAAGAGGCTATGCACCAGCTCCGACGACAGATCCATGAACAGGCTGACGAATCCCAACGCCCAGATCGTGCGCGGAATGGCTCGGGTCGAGCTACTTGCAAGTTCGCCCATCTCTTTTCCCCCAGGTGATTAGCCTGATTCCTTTCACTATCACTTGAAACCCTGCACGACATTTACCCATACCACAGCTTAAACGTTTCGACGTGGCTCAATGTCGGCGGCAAGACGATCCGTTGAACACTGACTAACAGTAGGCCTGCTCCCCAGCTATCGCGCCACTACCGCAACGTTTTTGAGAGGACGAAAGGAGTTGTGCTGCCCCCGCCTTTCTGTGACCATCGCCGCCATATATAGGTAGGGGGGGTATGGTATGTCTCATGTAATGGCCGGCAAAGACGAGCTTCTCAAGCGCGTCAAGCGAATCGCCGGGCAGATCCAGGCAGTCGAACGCGCACTGGACTCTGACGATGACTGCGCGAAAACCCTGCATCTGGTGGCTGCAACACGGGGTGCCATCAATGGGCTGATGGACGAAATCATTGAGGCTCATGCCCATGAGCACGTTGCAAACCCGCAGTTAAGCGATGAAGAAAGGGCAAAAGGCGTCGAGGAATTACTTGAAGCCATACGCCGGTATTCAAAATAGGGGGTGTTGAGATGGTTGATCCACAGATGAGTTACACCCATGACCATGTATTTCTCGGTGCGTCACATGATGAGAACGCCAAGCGCACCCTCTGGGTCGTCGCGCTGACGGTCGTCATGATGATTGGGGAAATTACCGCGGGCTATCTGACCGGGTCGATGGCGTTGCTTGCGGACGGCTTTCATATGGCCACGCATGCCGGTGCTCTGGGTATTGCAGCGGCGGCTTATGGTTATGCCAAGCGGCATGCTTCAAGTTCTACCTATAGCTTCGGTACGGGAAAAGTAGGTGACTTGGGGGGATTTGCCTCAGCGCTTGTACTAGGCCTGGTATCCGTCGGGATTGGTGTCGAATCAGTGCTGCGTTTATTCGAACCTGCCAATGTCCAATTCGGTACGGCGACGCTTATTGCAATTGTCGGGCTCATCGTCAATATCGTCAGCGCTCTTCTCCTGTCCGGTAGCCATGACCACCACCATGATCATGCACACGACCATAGCCACGGCGCCCATGGCCAGGACAACAACCTGCGGTCTGCCTACGTCCATGTTCTTGCTGATGCGCTGACGTCTATCCTTGCCATCGCGGCCTTGTTGGCCGGTCGATACCTGGGCTGGGTCTGGCTTGATCCAGCAATGGGCATTGTCGGTGCGCTGGTGATTGCGCGTTGGGCCTGGACGCTGATGCGCGATACCGCAGGGGTCCTGCTCGATAAAACAGATGATCACGTCGCTCAGGAAATTCGCGACATCCTTGATGGCTCTGATGATGCCAAAATTACCGATCTGCATGTATGGCGTGTGGGCCCGCAGGCTCGGGCCGCGATTGTAAGCGTCCTGGCGAGCCCGGCTATCAACGCAGACATTATTCGAGAGCGACTGGCAGCGGTTCATGAGGTGACTCACCTGACCGTGGAATACCGTAGCTTCTAGAGCATCATGCCACCGGGCTACCCAGTGGCATTCCAATCCTGAATAACCCGCGTGTTAATCAACCGCTTCGTTGCCGGATGCATCGTCACCTGCGTCGAGCCGGTAACCCACGCCTGCAATTGTAATGATCAGAGAGTGATCAAACCCTTCGTCCAGCTTGCGACGCAAGCGATAGATATGTTTATCGATGACGTTGTCATTGGGATCAAACTCATAGTCCCAGGCGCTCTCAAGCAACATCATGCGGGACACGACTTCACCGCTGTGACGCATGAGTTTTTCCAGGATCAAGGTTTCACGATAGGCTAGAGCAATGGTTCGTCCCTGACGCGTTGCCTGGCGCACAGCACAGTCGAGGTACAGGTCACCGACCCTCAGACTGCGCGCAGGCCCTGGTTGCTGATCGCGAGTACGCAGCAAGGCATCCAGCCGAGCCAGGACTTCGACAAAAGCATAAGGTTTAGCCAGATAATCGTCGCAGCCAGCCTGCAAGCCTTCGACTCGCTGTTGAGTCGAGGCCAGCGCACTGAGCATCAGCACCGGCATGGCAATGTGCTGGCGGCGCAACTCCCGGACCACCGCCAAGCCGTCCATACCCGGCAGACGTCTATCGATAATCAACGCATCGTAGATACCTTCCAGCGCCAAGGCCAAACCGGTTGGGCCATCTTCGGCCGCATCAACGATATGCCCGCTCTCACTCAATCCGCGTACCAGATAGCTTGCCGCACGAGCATCGTCCTCAATCACCAGGATGCGCATGCAGACCTCCGAGTCTGCGCAGCTAAACTTTCTTTCATGTTGCCGCGACCTTTGCGTCTATGTCGATTTGGCACACTATGCCATCAACCCGGTCGAGAGCCAGTGCCACGACCTGCAAACATCAACTACAGAGTTGCGCTTAACGCTTATGACCCATGTATTGGTTGTTGAGGATGACCCCGTCACCTCTCGCGAGATAGAAGCAGCCCTCCAGGATCACGGCTTCGACGTGACACTGGTCGACAATGGCCGAGACGGTTTGCTGCAAGCAATCAGCGATACATTCGACATTATCATCCTGGACCGCATGCTACCTGGCGCTCTGGATGGCTTGGGCATGCTCACCGCTTTACGCGCCTCGGGCATTTCCACGCCAGTACTGATTCTGAGCGCCTTAAGCGCACTGGATGATCGGGTCAAAGGCCTTCGCGCAGGGGGTGACGACTATCTGACCAAACCCTTCGAGTTCATCGAGTTGACCGCCCGTCTGGATGCACTGAGCCGACGACGCGTCCTGCAACCGGGTCAGGACCGCGAGAACCGTCTGCGCGTTGGCAATCTTGACCTTGACCTGCTGCGCCGCTCAGTACGGCGTGGAGAACGGCAAATTGATTTGCTGCCCCGTGAATACGCCTTGCTTGAATACCTGGCGCAGCACGCAGGACAAGTTGTGACCCGCACGATGTTGTTCGAGGCGGTGTGGAACTACAGCTACGACGAACGTACCAACGTCATCGAAGTCCATATTGGTCGCCTGCGCCGCAAGATTGATAGCGATGGCGAAGCACCCATGCTCCAAACCATTCGCGGGGCCGGCTATGTTCTCCGTTCACCTGAGTGAAATTCCACGCACCATCAGCTTCCGCACCGCACTGATGTTTCTGGCGCTGTTCGGGTTCTCGTTTTTGGCCTTGTTTGGTTATATTTACTGGCAAACCACTGGGTATCTCATATCCGAAGTGGACACCGCCCTGTATCACGAGATGGATAACCGCAGCCAACAGACGCCCGTCTTGCGCCAGCAGGAAATCCTCAAACATACCGAGCAGGATCCGGACGGGCGACTCCCTTACACATTGTTCAATACCCAAGGCAAGCCCATCGCTGGAGCGTTACAGTCCTTACCTCGATTGCGCGACTATGACAAACCCACTGAATTTGTCTGGGATAAAGTCAAAGGCCACGACCGGCCTGTGCGCTTTATTGCCCATCACCTGGAAGATGGCACAACCTTGCTGATAGGCCAGGACATCCACGACATCCGTGAGTTCGACGAACTATTGATCAAGGCCCTGATCTCCGGGGGAGCACTGTTATTGGTAGTAGGCCTGCTCGGTGCCATTGCACTGGGTTATTCCGCCCGGCGACGCCTGGATGCCCTCAGTCGGTCCATAAAGAAAATTGTCGAAGGCGATCTAAGCCGACGTCTTCCCACACGTGGCAACCGCGACGACATCGATCGTATCGCCAGTGTGGTGAACGGCATGCTTGATGCGCTTGAACGGTTGATGAGTGAAGTAAAAGGTGTCTGCGATGATATAGCCCATGATTTACGCACACCGCTTACCCGCCTGATCGCTGGACTGGAGCGTGCACAGCGACGCAACCTGAGCCAAGAGGAATATGCCAGCGCCATCGATTCCGCCATTGAGGAAGCGAAGGGCTTGATGCAAACCTTCCGCGCCCTGCTGCGTATATCGGAAATCGAAGGCAGTGCCCGTCGTAGCAACTTTACCCAGGTCGATCTCAACAGGATTGGCGCCGATGCCACCGAGCTTTTCGAGCCTCTGGCTGAAGAGCGTGGCATGACCCTGGAATTCATTCCCAGCTCAGTGCCCGCCAACCTGTCGGGTGACCCTCAGCTATTATTCGATGCGGCCTGCAACTTACTCGATAACGCCATCAAGTTCTCTGCGCCTGACGGTCATGTTCGCGTCAATATTATTGCCGATGAGACCCGTAGCGGGCTAAGCGTTAGCGACAATGGTCCGGGCATACCGGAGGCCGAGCGAGAGGCCGTGTTCCGACGCCTTTATCGCTCAGAGTCCAGCCGCCACACGGTAGGAAATGGACTGGGTTTAAGTATGGTTTCGGCAATTGCGCGATTACATGACATGTCGCTCAAAGTTCATGATGCACAACCGGGTTGCCGGATTGATCTGATAGGAAAAGCACTGTCAGCTTGAGTGATCGACATCGATAGAAACGGCGTTATATGTACTGGCTAAACCATTAGCACGATTAGCCATGCTCATCGTGCGTTATTGGGTATCCGTCCAGATCGCCACCCTACACGGCGCATATGCCTGGCTATGTTCAGTGTCGCCCTGCACTTGACCACCGATCACTTTAACACCCGCTGTAGAAGCCTTAGATCTTGCGCAAGACATAGACTCGCCACATGGAGTACAGCGGGATGAAATCCAGTCGTTCCTGAATTCGAAACCCCGCCTTTATGAACTCAGCCTCCGCTACCGCCTTAGGAATAACGAGTCGGTTCTGATGTTCCAGTCCATCTCCTCTGGCGCGCCGCCGCTGCTCATGGTGCTTGCGCCGCCAGGATTTGAAGTTACCGTCTACCCACAAGGAAATAATTACCGCATCCCGGGTAACTCGATAAAACTCGGTAAGCATGCCCAATCGATGTTGCGGTTCGCCGACGTGGTGTAATAAACGCATGCTGAAAATACAATCGACCGAATTGTCGGGCAAATCGATATCAACTGCGGATGCTTGTAACGTCCGCACGCGCTTTGCAATGTGCGCAGGCTGAGAGGCGTAAGCGGCCTGAATCATTTCACCCGAGTTGTCCGCTCCAATGATGATCCTGTTCTGTTTCTGCGCAAGCAATGACCAAAATCTTCCGGTGCCACAAGGAAGATCAAGAACGAGCCCGGGTTCGCCAGCCAGCGCCAATGCCTTGCGAGCCAGTTGTTCATCCCGCCAGTGCGACAACCTGCGAGCAAGCCCGGCCTGATACGCCAACAAGTATTGTTGCGCATGTTCCAGGACGTTTTTTTCAAAAAGCTTAAGCTTGATTGGGCTGCTCATAATGCCCTCCGGCCACTCATGAACCGAAGGCTAAGCATTTAAAAGTCTCCAAGAGGTCCATACATTGTGAAAAACTTGTTCACCCTCTGTTTTCAGGCACCTCCTTCACGACACTGCTCGAGCGGGTCGTGCCTGGTACCCGGCTTTTCAAAAACGCGGCGAAGCCAGGCAGCAAGTGCCCGACAGACTTTATTCCTTCGGACCACATTTGGACGCTAAGCTTGGCATATGGATGACTCAGATTATTTGCGCCTGCTCACCATCGCGGCCGAACAAGCCAACGCGTTTCTGTCCAATGCCCGCAAATGGGAGCGTGAGCGTTGGGTCTGCCAGCGCCTGCTGCAAGGCTTGAATATCCCCTATCGTGCCGACGAATTCGCTCCCGCCGGAGAGCCGCCGGACGTGCTGTTTCGTGACGCCAGTTTCGAGGTGTTCTTCGTGCTCGATGAAGGACGACGACTGAACGACGAATGGCGCGACGAACTGCAACGCCGACGCAGTGCGTTTTCCCTGAGCCAGCTGGTGCGCCGCGAAGCCAAACCCCGGCGCATTCCTGCCAACGAGTTCCTGCTGCGACTGGCGCCGACCCTGCGTAAAAAAGCCCATAACTACAAAGAACGCGGCATGGAGCTGGGCGAGCTGGACATCATCGCCTTCGCCAGCCTCAAACGTGAAGTGCTCGACCTCAACAGCCACTTCCCGCCGCCGACCGAATACCTGCGCCAGGGCTGGCGTTCACTGTCGCTGGTCGGTCCGACCTTTGCCCGCGTGCTGTTTGCCCACCCGGACGCCCCCGACTTCCTGCGCAACAACCTGGGACGCAGCATCGTTTTCGACGTCGGTATCAGCCTGTGAGCCCGCAGCAGGAGCTGATCGCCGAGCGAGGGCATGGCGCAATCACTGCCCGAGTGTTACAAAGCGCAATCATTCGCCTGGACGACAGCGTGCGCGTCGAACCCCTGACTGCGAGCGGCTATGCTCCCTTCATTGCCGGATAGCTTGGCAACATGGCTCCGCGTTGTAGCTTCAACACATTTAGCAACGTCTACCTGACGAGGCCCGATATGACCAGCCGCCTGAAACCCGACGACCAGCAGCACGTCGAAGAGTACCTGCAACTGCCCCAGAACCGAGTCGAGCGCCGGCCATTCCGGCCGTGGATGCTCCTGGTGGTGGTACTGGCAGTGACTATTGGCCTGGGCCTGTTGAGCCGACTTGTGAGTTACCTGACGCTATGAGCTGCCTCGCGCTCGCTCGGGTAACTGCACCGATTTCTTTTAGCCTTGCGAGATATCCCCATGACTCATCGTATTGTCATCGTTGGCGGCGGCGCCGGCGGTCTGGAGTTGGCTACCCGTCTGGGTAAGACTCTGGGCAAGCGTGGTACGGCCAGTGTAATGCTGGTCGACGCGAACCTGACCCACATCTGGAAACCGCTGCTGCATGAAGTGGCCGCCGGCTCCCTGAACTCTTCCGAAGACGAACTCAACTATGTCGCCCAGGCAAAATGGAACCACTTCGAGTTCCAGCTAGGGCGCATGAGCGGGCTCGATCGGGCACAGAAGAAAATCCAGCTGGCCGCTACCTACGACGAAAACGGCCTGGAACTGGTGCCGGCCCGCGAGGTGGGTTACGACTCGCTGGTGATCTCGGTCGGCAGCACCACCAACGATTTCGGTACTCAAGGCGCAGCGCAACACTGCCTGTTCCTGGACACCCGAAAACAGGCCGAACGCTTCCATCAGCAATTGCTCAACCACTACCTGCGCGCCCATGCCGGTCAATCCGATACAGTCCAGCAAATCAGCGTGGCCATCGTCGGTGCCGGTGCTACCGGTGTCGAGCTGGCGGCCGAACTGCACAACGCGGCCCATGAACTGGCGGCCTACGGTCTGGACCGCATTCTTCCGGAAAACATGTACATCACCCTGATCGAAGCCGGCCCTCGAGTACTGCCAGCGCTGCCGGAACGGATTGGCGGCCCGGTGCATAAAACCCTGGAGAAACTCGGCGTCACCGTACTGACCAACGCGGCGGTCAGCGAGGTGACTGCCGATACGCTGATCACCAGCAGTGGCCAGGAGATCAAGGCCAGCCTGAAAGTCTGGGCCGCCGGGATTCGCGCGCCGGGTTTCCTCAAGGATATCGACGGCCTGGAAACCAACCGGATCAACCAGCTGCAAGTACTGCCGACCCTGCAAACCACCCGCGACGAAAACATCTTCGCCTTCGGCGACTGTGCGGCCTGCCCGCAACCGGGCACAGACCGCAACGTTCCGCCACGGGCACAGGCTGCGCACCAGCAAGCGTCGTTGCTGGCCAAGTCGCTGAAGCTGCGGATCGAAGGCAAGCCGCTACCGGAGTACAAGTACACCGACTACGGCTCGCTGATCTCGTTGTCGCGCTTTTCGGCTGTGGGTAACCTGATGGGCAACCTGACCGGCACCGTCATGCTCGAAGGCTGGCTGGCACGGATGTTCTACGTGTCGCTATACCGCATGCACCAGGTGGCGCTGTACGGTCCGTTCCGCACGGCAATGCTGATGCTGGGCAGCAAGATTGGCCGTGGGACTGAACCGCGTCTGAAACTGCACTGATAAAGCCAATAAGGTGGGAGCGAGCAAGCTCGCTCCCACATTTTTTTATCGCTCAAATTTACACCTGAAAGCGCCGTACCATGCCCTGCAACGCGTTGGCCAGCTGCGACAGTTCATGGCTGGAAGTGCTGGTCTGATCCGCACCCGCCGCAGAACGCATCGACAAATCACGGATGTTCACCAGATTGCGATCCACTTCCCGCGCCACTTGCGCCTGTTCTTCGGCGGCACTGGCGATCACCAGATTGCGCTCGTGAATTTCATGCACCGACGCTGTGATGGTTTGCAGGGCTTCGCCTGCCCGCTCGGCCAGTACCCGCGTACTGGCGGCACGGGAGGCACTGGCCTGCATGGACTCGAGTGCCAGGCTCGACCCGTTGCGCATGCCCTGCACCATCTGCTCGATTTCCTGAGTCGATTGCTGTGTGCGATGCGCCAGCGCGCGTACTTCATCGGCCACCACTGCAAAACCTCGCCCGCTCTCCCCCGCACGTGCGGCTTCGATCGCGGCATTTAGCGCCAACAGGTTGGTTTGCTCGGCAATGGCGCGAATCACATCCAGCACCTTGCCGATGTCCTGTGATTGGTTGGCCAGCGACTGCACCAGTTCACCGGTGTGCTGCACATCGCTGGCCAAGGCGCTGATGGCACTGGCGGTTTCGCTGACCCGCTCCTGGCCCAGATGCGCCGACTCACTGGACTGGCGAGTCGCATCGGAAGTCGACACCGCATTGCGCGCGACTTCTTCCACGGCGGTGGTCATTTCGTTGACTGCGGTCGCCGCCTGTTCGATCTCGTTGTTCTGCTGTTGCAGTCCCTGAGTGCTGTCGAGGGTCACCGCGTTCAACTCATCCGCCGCCGTGGTCAATTGCGTGGCCGAACTGCTGATGCCTTGCAGGGTTTCCCGCAGGTTCTGCTGCATGGTCGCCAGCGCCTTGAGCAAACGGCTGACTTCGTCGTTGCCATGGGTTTCGATGGCCCGTGTCAGGTCGCCCCGCGCCACGTTTTCGGCTGCATTCAGGGCTTCGGTCAGAGGGCGCACGATGCTGCGGGTCAGCAACATGGCGAGTCCGACGGTGGCCAGAGCGGCCAGACCGATGAACAGGCTGACAATCAGGCGCGAGGTTTCGTAATGCGCTGCGGAGTTCTGGCTTTCAGTGGCGACCTGTTTGGCGAACAGTTCTGCCAGGTCATTGAGCTGCTTGCCGGAACCGTCGACCACGGTTTTCATGTCGACCAGCAGCAGCTTGGTCAGCTCGTCACGCCGACCTTGCTCGGCCAGGACGAAGGACTGGGCGATGCCCGAACGATAGGCCAGGAAGGCTTTTTTGAACTGCTCATACAACCCTTTGCCTTCGGCGGTGGTGACCAGCTTATCGTAGGCGGCGATCTTGTCGCTCAGCTCCTTGTCGCGGGTGTCCATCTGGCTGCGGTACTGCGTAATGTTCTTCAGATCCGGATCCAGGGCCATGCGCAGGGAAATGGTACGGATGCGCAACATGATCTCGCGGATCTCGTCGCCGCCACGAATGCTCGGCAGCCATTGGTTCTCTACCGCGACCTCACTGTCGCGAATACTCGACATCTGTCCCAGTGCAAACACGCCGAGCAAGGCGACCAGCACTGCAATAAGGGCAAATCCCAACGCTGCGCGAGGAGCGATATTCAACTGACGAAGCAACATAACGAGCGCCCTTTTTCTTGTCGTGGCTTGAGTAAAGGGGCGTTACTGCGGCAGTCCCCCGTCAACTCGTTATCGGCAAGTTGTACGATGACTGAAGGCGACGGAGATTTTTCAACAGCCAAAAAAAATCCCCGTATCTTTCGATACGAGGATTTTTAATATGGTCGGGGTAAGGGGATTCGAACTCCTGACATCCTGCTCCCAAAGCAGGCGCGCTACCGGACTGCGCTATACCCC
>NZ_JBWKTM010000023.1:0-58626 GCF_059420325.1 Pseudomonas sp. GW821-FHT04C07 | reverse complement strand
CGATGGACGTTAACGATAACGCGTGTTTTCTGAATAAACGCGTCGCCCTTGAGTCCATCGCGAGCAAGCTCGCTCCTACACATCCCCTTAACTGACAGCCTCGCTCCCACAGAAAGCACCCCTACTCTCGCTCAAGTTGACGTTAACGTAAAGGGTGATTGACAGCCGCCCATCGCAGGCTTACGTTAACGTAAAGGTGAGAGCTGATCAGGCGCTCTCCACTCCTGACAAAAAGACCAAAGGTGACCCATGAACTACCCGACCCTGAACTTCGCCCTGGGCGAAACCATCGACATGCTGCGCGATCAGGTTCAGTCCTTCGTCGCCAAAGAGATCGCGCCTCGCGCCGCACAAATCGACATCGACAACCTGTTCCCCGCTGACCTGTGGCGCAAGTTCGGTGACATGGGGTTGCTCGGGATCACCGTGCCGGAAGAGTACGGCGGCGCCGGTCTGGGCTATCTGGCCCACGTGGTAGCCATGGAAGAAATCAGCCGCGGCTCGGCCTCGGTCGCCCTCTCCTACGGCGCGCACTCCAACCTGTGCGTCAACCAGATCAACCGTAACGGCAACCATGAACAGAAAACCAGGTACCTGCCGAAACTGATCAGCGGCGAACACATCGGCGCGCTGGCCATGAGTGAGCCGAATGCCGGCTCGGACGTGGTTTCGATGAAATTGCGCGCCGACAAACGCGGCGACCATTTTGTCCTCAACGGCAGCAAGACCTGGATCACCAACGGCCCGGATGCCAACACCTATGTGATCTACGCCAAGACCGACCTGGAAAAAGGCCCCCACGGCATCAGCGCCTTCATCGTCGAGCGTGACTGGAAAGGCTTCAGCCGCAGCAACAAGTTCGACAAACTCGGCATGCGCGGTTCGAACACCTGCGAGCTGTTCTTCGACGACGTCGAAGTCCCGGAAGAGAACCTGCTGGGCGCCCTCAACGGCGGCGTCAAAGTCCTGATGAGTGGCCTCGATTACGAGCGCGTGGTGCTCTCCGGTGGCCCGACCGGGATCATGCAAGCCTGTATGGACCTGGTGGTGCCCTACATCCATGACCGCAAACAGTTCGGCCAGAGCATCGGTGAGTTCCAGCTGATCCAGGGCAAAGTCGCCGACATGTATACCCAACTCAACGCCAGCCGAGCCTATCTCTATGCCGTGGCCCAAGCCTGTGAGCGTGGCGAAACCGCCCGCAAGGACGCCGCCGGGGTGATCCTCTACAGCGCCGAATGCGCGACCCGAATGGCCCTCGACGCGATCCAGATCCTCGGTGGTAACGGCTACATCAACGAATTCCCGGCAGGCCGTCTGCTGCGCGACGCCAAGCTGTATGAAATCGGTGCCGGCACCAGTGAGATCCGTCGCATGCTGATCGGTCGTGAACTGTTCAACGAAACCCGCTAACGGAGCGAGCGCCCCATGGCAATTTTGCATACCCAGCTCAACCCGCGGTCGGCGGAGTTCGCGACCAATAGCGCGGCCATGCTCGAACAGGTCGACGCGCTGCACACACTGCTCGCCCAGGTCCAGCAAGGCGGCGGCCTCAAGGCGCAGGAGCGCCACACCTCGCGGGGCAAACTGCTGCCGCGCGAGCGAATCAATCGCCTGCTCGATCCGGGTTCAGCATTTCTGGAAATCAGCCAATTGGCGGCCTATGGGGTGTACGGCGAAGATGTTCCGGCGGCCGGAGTGATTGCCGGGATCGGCCGGGTCGAGGGCGTCGAATGCATGATCGTCGCCAACGACGCCACGGTAAAAGGTGGTTCCTACTACCCGTTGACCGTAAAAAAACACCTGCGCGCGCAAACCATCGCCCAGCAGAACCGCCTGCCGTGCATCTATCTGGTGGACTCCGGCGGCGCCAACCTGCCGCGTCAGGATGAAGTGTTCCCGGACCGCGAGCACTTCGGCCGAATCTTCTTCAACCAGGCCAACATGAGCGCCATGGGCATTCCGCAGATCGCCGTCGTCATGGGCTCCTGCACCGCCGGTGGCGCCTACGTGCCGGCCATGGCCGACGAAGCGATCATGGTCCGCCAGCAGGCCACCATCTTCCTCGCTGGCCCACCGCTGGTGAAAGCGGCCACCGGTGAAGTGGTCAGCGCCGAAGACCTCGGTGGTGCCGATGTGCACTGCAAGATTTCCGGTGTCGCCGACCATTACGCCGACAGCGATGAACACGCGCTGGCACTCGCTCGACGCAGCGTCGCCAACCTCAACTGGCGCAAGCTCGGTGAGCTACAACAGCGCGCACCGATTGCCCCGCTGTTCGCCAGCGATGAGCTGTACGGCGTAGTGCCGGCCGACGCCAAGCAACCGTTCGATGTGCGTGAAGTCATCGCCCGGCTGGTAGACGGCTCGGTGTTCGATGAATTCAAAGCGCTGTTCGGTACCACGCTGGTCTGCGGTTTTGCCCATCTGCACGGCTATCCGATTGCGATTCTCGCCAACAACGGCATCCTCTTCGCCGAAGCCGCGCAGAAAGGTGCGCACTTCATCGAACTGGCCTGTCAGCGCGGCATTCCCCTGCTGTTTCTGCAGAATATCACCGGTTTCATGGTCGGCCAGAAATACGAGGCCGGAGGCATCGCCAAGCACGGCGCAAAACTGGTGACCGCGGTGGCCTGCGCCAAGGTGCCGAAGTTCACCGTGATCATCGGCGGCAGCTTCGGTGCCGGTAACTACGGCATGTGTGGCCGCGCCTACGATCCACGCTTTTTGTGGATGTGGCCCAATGCACGAATTGGCGTGATGGGGGCAGAACAGGCCGCCGGCGTACTGGTGCAGGTCAAGCGTGAACAGGCGGAACGCGGCGGTCATCCCTTCTCCGACGCTCAGGAAGCCGAGATCAAGCAACCGATCCTCGACCAGTACGAACGGCAAGGCCATCCCTACTACTCCAGTGCACGGTTGTGGGACGACGGCGTCATCGACCCGGCGCAGACCCGCGATGTCTTGGCCCTGGCCTTGTCGGCCTCGTTGAATGCCCCTATCGAACCGAGCCGCTTCGGTGTGTTCCGCATGTGACTTGGAGCGAAAAAACATGAACGACTTCAACACCCTCGAACTGCTGACCGACTCCCGTGGTTTCGCCACGTTGTGGCTCAGCCGCGAACAAAAGAACAACGCCTTCAACGCCGAGATGATCCGCGAACTGATCATCGCCCTGGATCAGGTCCAGAGTGACACGAGCCTGCGTTTTCTGCTGGTGCGCGGGCGCGGCAAGCATTTCAGCGCCGGCGCCGATCTGGCCTGGATGCAGCAGTCGGCCGAACTCGACTATCACACCAACCTCGACGACGCCCGCGAGCTCGCAGAGCTGATGTACAACCTGGCCAAGCTGAAGATCCCGACCCTGGCGGTAGTGCAAGGCGCGGCCTTTGGCGGTGCGCTCGGCTTGATCAGTTGCTGCGACATGGCTATCGGTACTGACGATGCGCAGTTCTGTCTCTCGGAAGTGCGCATCGGCCTGGCGCCGGCGGTGATCAGTCCGTTCGTGGTCCAGGCCATCGGCGAGCGCGCGGCGCGGCGCTATGCCCTGACCGCCGAACGTTTCGGTGGGCAACGGGCACGGGAAATAGGCTTGCTTGCCGAAAGCTATCCGGCCGCCGAGCTTGAGCAACAGGTCGAGCTCTGGATCAACAACCTGCTGCTCAATAGCCCCTGCGCCATGCGCGCCAGCAAAGACTTGCTGCGCGAAGTCGGCCACGGTGCGCTGACCCCGGCACTGCGCCGCTACACCGAAAACGCCATTGCGCGGATCCGCGTCAGCCCCGAAGGTCAGGAAGGCCTGCGCGCCTTCCTGCAAAAACGTCCGCCAAGCTGGCAGCCCGACACGACCACCAAGGAGCCGCGTTGATGAGCGCCCCTCTTCTTACCACCCTGCTGGTGGCCAACCGCGGCGAAATCGCCTGCCGCGTGATGCGCACCGCCAAGGCCCTGGGCCTGACCACCGTTGCGGTGCACAGCGCCACCGACCGCGATGCACGGCACAGTCGCGAAGCCGATATCCGCGTCGACCTGGGCGGCAGCAAAGCCGCTGACAGCTACCTGCAGATCGACAAACTGATCGCCGCTGCCAACGCCAGCGGCGCCCAGGCCATTCACCCCGGTTACGGTTTCCTCTCGGAAAACGCCGGGTTCGCCCGCGCCATCGAAGCCGCGGGTTTGATCTTCCTCGGCCCGCCCGCGTCGGCCATCGACGCCATGGGTAGCAAATCCGCCGCCAAGGCCCTGATGGAAGCCGCTGGCGTGCCGTTGGTACCCGGTTACCACGGCGAAGCCCAGGATCTGGAAACCTTCCGTGACGCCTGCGAGCGCATCGGCTATCCAGTGCTGCTCAAGGCCACGGCCGGTGGCGGCGGTAAAGGCATGAAAGTGGTCGAGGATGTCAGCCAGCTGGCCGAAGCCCTGGCCTCGGCTCAGCGTGAAGCGCAATCCTCGTTCGGCAATTCGCAGATGCTGGTGGAGAAATACCTGCTCAAGCCTCGCCATGTGGAAATCCAGGTGTTCGCCGATCAGCATGGCAACTGCCTGTACCTCAACGAACGCGACTGCTCGATCCAGCGCCGCCACCAGAAAGTCGTCGAGGAAGCGCCGGCGCCGGGTCTGAGTCCCGAACTGCGCCAGGCCATGGGTGAGTCTGCCGTGCGCGCGGCTCAGGCGATTGGTTATGTCGGCGCGGGCACCGTGGAATTTTTGCTGGATTCGCGCGGCGAGTTCTTCTTCATGGAGATGAACACGCGCTTGCAGGTCGAGCATCCGGTCACCGAAGCCATTACTGGCCTCGACCTGGTGGCCTGGCAGATTCGCGTCGCTCAAGGCGAAGCGCTGCCAATGACTCAGGAACAGGTCCCGTTACGGGGCCACGCCATCGAAGTGCGGTTGTATGCCGAAGATCCGGGCAATGATTTCTTGCCGGCCACTGGCCGTCTTGATCTGTATCGCGAATCGGCAGCAGGCCCGGGACGTCGCGTCGACAGCGGCGTGGAAGAAGGTGACATTGTTTCGCCGTTTTACGACCCGATGCTCGGCAAGCTGATCGCCTGGGGCGAGAACCGTGAGCAGGCGCGTTTAAGGTTACTGAGCATGCTCGATGAGTTCGCCATCGGCGGGCTGAAAACCAACATCAGCTTCCTGCGACGTATCGTTGGCCACCCGGCCTTCGCGGCGGCGGAACTCGATACCGGGTTTATTCCGCGCTATCAGGAACAACTGCTGCCCGCACCGAACGAGCTGAACGATGAGTTCTGGCAAGCCGCGGCTCAAGCCTTTGCTCAAAGCCTGCCGGACACCGTGCGTGAAGATGACCGTAGTTCGCCGTGGGCGATTGCCAGCGGTTTGCGTTTCGGGTTGCCGGCACAAACCACCCTGCATTTGACTTGTGAGGGGCAGGACAAAGCGGTCACCCTGGACATTGCCGGCACTCGCTCTGCCGAGCTTTCGGGCGAGCAGTTACTGATCGAGCGCGACGGCCTGCGTCGCCAACATCGGGCAATACGCCATAGCGATACGCTCTATCTGCACTGGGAAGGCGATCTGCGCAGCATCAAGCCTTACGATCCGATTGTCGAGGTCGAGGCCAGCCACAGCCATCACGCTGGCCTCACAGCACCGATGAACGGCAGTATCGTGCGAGTGCTGGTGGAGGCCGGCCAAACCGTCGAAGCCGGCGCGCAATTGGTGGTACTGGAAGCCATGAAGATGGAACACAGCATTCGCGCACCCCATGCCGGAGTGATCAAAGCGCTGTATTGCCTGGAAGGCGAGATGGTCAGCGAAGGCAGTGCGTTGGTGGAATTGGAGGAGTAAGCGCGGTGAAGTGATCGGTCCGACGCGTTGCGCAGGACCGATCAGGCTAGAACTTCATCGTGGCTTGCATCACCACGCCGATGATTCGGCATTCATCGGTGTAGAGGGTTTTCGGATAAGTCGGGTTGAGCGGGACGAGATAACGTTGTCCGCTCTCCTCCATCAACTTGCGAAAGGTCGCTTCAGCGCTGCCCGGCCAGCGAGCAATAACCAGTTTGCCTGGCACCGCTTCAACGGCCGGATCGACCAGAATCAGCATATCTTGCGCAATACTGATGCCGCTCGGGGCGGTCATCGCGTCCCCGACCACTACCAGCCAGAACGCCGCGCCCCGAGCATGATAATCGGACAGCTCGTAGCGCCCGCTGGAATAGCCCGCAGGCTCAGTCTCGCGCGCTTCGCACGCACCTTGCCAATCACTGACCGGATAGCGGAAATACGGGTTGTACTTATCTGCCAGTGAAAGTTCGTAGCCCTCGTGCCCGCCCTCCTCATTATTCGAGTCTGAGGGTTCCTTGATTACCAGCGCCACTTCCAGAAACCCCAACCCCAGCTCCTGAAGAACACGGTTCATGTCTTCAATCTTGGGTTGGCGACGTTTGCTCAGCCAGTGGCCGACGCCGCCCTGGGACATTCCGAGGCGCTCTGCGAGTTTCTCTTGAGTGATCTTCAGATCACTCATTTTGGCCTTGACCAATTCGATCCATTTATCCATGGCCGGAACAATACTTTGTGTACTCGGGCTCTCAATACACATATTGTAGTATTTAAATTATCGTCACAAATACACTATGTACTAGTCTTGGATCTACTGACTTGACCCATCATTAGAGCACCCGCAATCATGATCAAACCCAGCAATGACTCGTCGGAAATGGAAACAGATGTCGCCTTCACCTCGTTCAAGGGCAACGCCGCAGCGCAGCGCGCCCTGGACTATTACTTGAAACCAGCTGTTTCAGAGTCCGAAGTCGAGGAAAAACTCTTTGATGTCAAACGCGGTATCAGCAGCGAAGAAGCCATGGTCCACGCCTCGGGCCTGTTGCGTTGCGCAGCGGCAACCGCTTATGAATCCGCGGAAAACCTCTGTGGCACACACCGCGATCTGGCGTTCTCGGTGGTGCATATGATTGATTTGGCCAAAGCCATGGTGGACAGATCGCTGGATGGAAACCTCGCCGATTGAATAGCGTAGCCGGCACCGTCAACGAAATGACGACGTGATGGATTCAATGCGCAGGCGCATTGGAGCGGACAGGAAAGAGATTTCCAATAAGGCGAGGGAAAACATTTGACTTGCAAATGATAATGATTATTATTGCATGCAGCTGGTCGCGAGATCAGTCGATAGCCCAAGAGACCTTAGGTCGGACTCCTGGAATATCTCCTCATCAGGCTAATCACGGTTTTTGACCCGGCTTTTGCCGGGTCTTTTTTTGCCAGTTTTTCTGGCTTGGCTTCAGGCTAATGAAGTCTGGGTACTGCGCTGTTCGAAGGCGGCGATGATATCAAAAGAACATCGCTTTGCAAGAGAGCCTTTCCCCGGCAACGCCGGGAAAATCCGCCAAAAATTAACACTTGAGAACCCACCACACAGTCACTAAGCTGCTGCTGCGTCAAGGACGACGCCCCCCCTTCTTTTTCCCGAAATTGCCCCCTGTTTCCTCCCCCCTTGCGTGTAAAGTAGCCGTCATAAAAATCATACCCAGGTATCCAGACTATGGCCGCGGTTCAAGGCTCATTTCAAATTACTGCCAACTTCGACAGCGGCAACATCCAGGTGCTGGACACCAGCAATCCGCTGCAAGTGCTGCTGGCTATCAAGCCAGACACTCGCAGCCCGCACTTCCAATGGTTCCACTTCAAAGCCAGCGGCCTGCATGTGGGTCAGGAACATTGGTTCCGTCTGAGCAACGCGAGCAAATCGTCCTATAACAAAGCATGGGACGGTTACCAGGCCGTCGCCTCCTACGATCACGTCAACTGGTTTCGTGTGCCGACGATTTTCGAGGGCGACACCTTGCGCTTCAGCCTTGAAGCCAGCGCAACGCATGCCTGGTTCGCGTATTTCGAGCCCTATAGCCGTGGACGCCACGACTGGTTGATCGAGCAGGCGCTGACCAAGGCCGGCACCGAGCTGCTTGCTACCGGCAAAAGCGTCGAAGGCCGCGACATTCAACTGTTGCGCAAAGGCTCCGGCGCCGAAGGTCAACGCAAGGTCTGGATCATCGCTCAACAGCACCCCGGCGAGCATATGGCCGAGTGGTTCATGGAAGGCGTGATCGAGCGCCTGCAGTTGCGTGAAGATCGCGCGATGAAAAAACTCCTGGCCAGCGCCGACCTCTACCTGGTGCCCAACATGAACCCGGATGGCGCTTTCCATGGCCATCTGCGGACCAACGCCATGGGCCAGGACCTCAATCGCGCCTGGCAGAGTGCGAGCCAGGAAATCAGCCCTGAAGTGTTCTTCGTTCAGCAGCAAATGGAAAAGTACGGTGTCGACCTGTTCCTCGATATCCACGGCGACGAAGAAATCCCCTATGTCTTTACCGCCGGCTGCGAAGGCAATCCTGGCTACACGCCACGGATCGAGAATCTCGAAAACCATTTCCGCAGCCACCTGAAACACCTGACCCGCGATTTTCAGACCACCCACGGTTACGCCCGTGACAAACCGGGCAAAGCCAATATGACTCTGGCCTGCAACAGCGTCGGCGAGAAATTCGATTGCCTGTCGTTGACCCTGGAAATGCCGTTCAAGGACAACAATGATGCGCCGAATGCGCTGACCGGTTGGTCGGGCAAGCGTTCAATGGACTTGGGTAAGGATGTATTGAGTACGATTGCGGATATGGTCGAAATATTGCGCTAAGCCTGCTTTTGGACTGCATGCCATCAACAGAGGGCTCGCAGTCCACTCACTCCACCGCCACCCGCCGACAATCCTCAGGCCCCAACAACCGCCCATCTTCAGCGCGCAACTCCAGGCGCCGCACCGGTTGCCCATTCTCTCGGTCGACCACTAGCGAATGCGGCTCCCCCGCCTCATAGAAAAACGCCTCGCCCCACTGCCGCAAACCGATGATCAGGTTGAACAGGCCTTTGCCCTTCTCCGTCAGCACGTACTCCTGATAAGCACTGCCGTCGGATGCCGGTACCACTTCGAAAATCCCGTGGGCCACGAGCGTACGCAAGCGCGCCGAGAGGATGTTCCTGGCCATGCCGAGGCTGCGCTGGAACTCTCCGAAGCGGCGAATGCCATCGAAGGCATCACGAATGATCAGTAACGACCACCAGTCGCCAATGGCGTCCAGTGAGCGGGCGACCGGGCACTCGGCGCCCGCAAGACTTGTGCGTTGGACCATGGTTGAACTCGCAGATCGAAGAACAGGAAAGTGGTTGCAATATAAAACCAGCCTCACTACCGTACAACTGGTTTTATTACGAAACTACTTTCCAGGAGTCAGGCATGGAGCTTGAATCACCGATCCGTCACCCTTCTACGCAGCCACGCCTGAACAGTGGCGTGGTGTTGCTGTTCGCCGTTGCCTGCGGGCTAGCGGTCGGCAATGTCTATTACGCGCAGCCTTTGCTTGATGCCATGGCTCAGGCCTTCGCCATGGACCCGGCAACCATTGGCATCGTCGTGACCCTGACCCAGGTCGGTTACGGGTTGGGCTTGCTGCTGTTGGTACCCCTGGGAGACTTGCTCAACCGCAGGCGTTTGATTGTCGGTCAGACGCTACTGTCGACACTCGCACTGGTAATGATCGCCCTCGCACCGAACAGTCTCTGGCTGCTGATCGGCATGGCGCTGACCGGCCTGTTGGCGGTGGTGACTCAAGTGCTGGTGGCCTATGCGGCGACCCTGGCGCTGCCGACTGAACGTGGCCGGGTGGTGGGCGTAGTCACCAGCGGCATCGTTATCGGCATCCTGCTGGCGCGCACGGTAGCGGGGAGCATGGCCGACCTTGCTGGTTGGCGTTCGGTCTATCTGCTTTCAGCGGGACTGACATTACTGATGGCCCTGTTGCTGTTTCGTGTGCTTCCGGGGAGCGAACACGCGAAGCCAGCCAGTTCCTATGTTCAGTTGATTGGCTCGGTATTTACCCTGTTCAAGGAAGAGAAAATCCTGCGTGATCGAGCGGTCATCGCCATGCTGATTTTCGCTGCGGGCACGGTGCTGTGGACCCCCATGGTCCTGCCCCTGAGCGCACCACCGCTGTCGCTGTCACACACCGAGATCGGCTTGTTCGGCCTCGCCGGTGCCTTTGGCGCGCTCGGCGCAGCACGCGCCGGACATCTGGCAGACCGCGGTCTGGCCCAATGGACCAGCGGCCTGGCACTTTCGCTGATGCTGGTCTCCTGGCTGGCCATCGCCTTCACTCAGTCATCATTGTGGGCACTGTTGCTCGGTGTGATTACGTTCGACCTGGGCTTGCAAGCGGTACACGTCACCAGCCAGAGCATGATCTACAGCGTGCGCCCCGAGGCCCAAAGCCGGTTGGCCGCGGGCTACATGCTGTTCTATTCGATCGGTAGCGCGTTGGGTTCGATCAGCTCAACAGCAATCTATGCCTGGTCAGGCTGGATCGGTGTTTGCCTGCTGGGTGCAGGGATCAACGCCGTGGCCTTGGGGTATTGGCTGTTGACCCTGAAAGGCGGCGTGTTCCAACAATGCGCCGCAGAGACCTGATGCGAGGAACAGCACACCTGCATAGCAGCTGGCGTAGCCTGCTCGCGTCAGGGTTCAGCTGTGATCCTTGCCGAATAACATGCTCTGCAATACCCCATCACGACGCACCCAACCATGGAACAGCGCCGCCGCCAGATGCAGCAGCACGGTCAAGAACAGCAGGTACGCCAGATAACCGTGGGCTTTGCGCAGGAAAGCAAAGGTCTGCGCATTGGCCGGCACTATCGACGGCAGTTGCAGCGAACTGCTAAGCATCACCGGATCACCGGCCGCCGAGATCATCGTCCAGCCTAACAGCGGCAGTATCAGCATCAAGGCGTACAGCAACACATGGGACGCCTTGGCCGCCAGCGCCTGCCATCCTGGCAGGTCAGCCGGCAGCGGTGGTTGCCGGGTCGAGAAGCGCACGGCCAGACGCACGATGACCAGCAGCAGAATCGCCACACCCAAAGGTTTGTGGATATGGATCAGCCATTCGTGACGCTCGGACACCGAGGCCACCATGCCCGCGCCGATAAACAGCATGGCGATGACCATCAGCGCCATCAGCCAGTGCAGCAGCCGCGCCAGGGGAGCGAAATGATTCGGTTGGGCGCTCATGGGTGCGACTCCTGTGTAGCGGCGGGCAATTGGCTGACTTCACTGGTGCGACGCAGATAGGACTTGGCGTACGCCGCAGAGCGGGCGGCCAGCAATGGGTCGTCGGAACCTTCGATGCCACTCGGCAAAATCAGCGGGTCGTAGTTGATGTCGCGGCACTCGCCGTTGCTTTGCGGCTGGGTGCTCTCAAGCACCAGCGTGCCGGCATTCAGTACTTTTCTATCGTTAGGCCAGGCTTTGCTGGCGTCATTGGCGGGATCACCGGGATTGGCCAGGGTGATGTTCAGCTGCCAACGCAACGGTCCGGCGGCCAGTCGCTGGACCAGATCTTTCTCTAGAAAATCACCGCCTTCAGGTGCGCTGGCTCCGGCCGCATCCTGACTCAGCGGTATCACGCCCCAACGCACGGCCTGACGCTGACCGGCAGCATTCACCAGATAAAACGCGTTGATACTGTTGTAGGTTTCGGTGGCATAGCTGGCCGACGGTTTAGCGGTCTTGACCCACTGCAGGAACGGCGCGGTTTCCGGATGCGCGGCAAAGAACGCCGCAGGGCCCGCAGGATTCGGCTTGCCGGTGGCCGGGTCCGGAGAACTGGCCTGTTGCAGTTGATAGAAGGCTTCGGGCGTGCCCACCGGGAACACCGGCATGCTGTTCATACCCGTGCGCCACTGTTGACCATTGGCCTGAGTGAAACGCAGCGCCAGACTACGGATCGGAACGCTGTTGTCCGGCGCATAAGGATTGCCGCCGGGCAACGCGAACCGCCCCACCACTGGCGTACGCGCCTCGCTGAACACCTGTGCGCTGGAAAACTCACGGACCTGGCCGCTGCTCTCGAAGTAACCGGCCACGCACACGCCTTTGGCGTGATTGCGCCGGAACCCCGGATGCGCTCCATTGTTTTTCTCCAGCACATCGACCAGCGCGTTGGGCGTCAGGCGCTGTGGGTCGAAGGTACCGTGAACATAGGCAAACGCCCCGGCAATACCCGCGACCACCACGGCAATACCCGCCAGGCGTACGGTCAGGCTCATGGCACTCAGCCCAGGCCTGATTGGCCGCGCAGGCGGCGGTGAGCGATCAACCATGAAAAACTCCAGGGCCGTGGGCCGCAGGTGAGAAGGATCAATCAGACGAAGCCCGGAAAGGTTTATTCCATCGCTCGGTATTTATTTTTACAGGCGTGGAATACCCTTCAATGCCGGGCGTCTTCCTAGTCCCAAGCGTAGTGACTAGCCAGCATTTCATGAACGATCTCGACGAACAGTTACGCGAACTCATCCCAAGGCTTCGGCGGTTTGCCGTGTCGTTGACCCGTAACCCGAGCAGCGCTGACGATCTGCTGCAATCGTGCCTTGAGCGAGCGCTGTCGAGTTGGGCCGATAAACGTCCCGAGGGCGATCTGCGTGCCTGGCTGTTCTCGATTCTCTATCGGCAGTTTCTCGACGCCCATCGGCGCTCGCGGCGCTATGCGCGGATGCTGGAATTCTTCACCGGCCGCGATGATGCACAGCCCTCGGTCGAACGCACGGTGATCGCCCAGTCGACCCTCCAGGCGTTCGATCGACTGACCGCCGAGCAGCGCGCGCTGCTGCTCTGGGTCTCGGTGGAAGGCTTGAGCTACAAGGAAGTCGCCGAGATTCTCGACGTTCCCACCGGCACCGTGATGTCTCGCCTGTCCCGCGCCCGCCAGGCCTTGCGCCAGTTCAGCGACGGCGAAATCACCAGCCCTTCTCTGCGGATACTCAAATGATCAGCATGCCCCCAAGCGTCAGCGACCTGCACGCCTACGTCGACCATCAGCTCAGCGATGCCGATCGGCGCCTGGTCGAGACTTATCTGGCGGCTCAGCCTGAAGTCGCGGCGCAAGTCGAAGCCTGGCAGCAGGATGCACAACAATTGCGCGCGGCATTGAGCGGCGCCTTGCAGCAACCGGCCAACCCGAATCTCGACCCGGCCGTTATTCGTCAGCGCCTCAAGCGTCAGTCGCGACGCAATCTGACCAGCGCCGCCGTGCTGTTGATCGCCGTCAGTGTGGGTGGGTTGAGCGGCTGGCAAGCACGGGAAATGACCATGGTCGGCGCACCACCGCCGATGACCGACGCCATGCAGGCGTACCGGATGTTCGCCCAGCAAGGCATCCTTCCAGCCGATTTTAAAGTGCAGGGCAACGGCGACATGCAATCCTGGCTAGACCGCTATTTCACCCAGGCCAACCGTATGCCCGACCTGCAGAACGCCGGATTCAAAGCGGTCAGCGGACGCTTGTTAAGCACCGAACAAGGGCCAGCGGCGATGGTGCTATATGAGGATCAGAATGGGCGGAAGGTCAGCTTCTACATTCGCCCACCGGGACCGAAAAACAACCTGCTGCCGCGAGGCAGTCGACGGGACGGCGAGTTGCAGGCCGAGTATTGGTCAGGTGCCGGATACAACTACGCGATGGTCAGCCCGGCGGATTCATCGGTCGCGCAGATGTTGCAGCAGACGATAAGGTTTTAAAGCCGCGATCTTTTGGGGCACCCAATGCTTCATTGACGGACACCAGCCTCCATCACTCCACCTGTCCAAATACCTGCGAAGGCCGGCGCAGCAGCGGGTCGAACGGGTTGATCCGCGGGCCGATCGCGGCGGCTTCGCGCTTGAGCATTTCCACCACTGTAGGCAGGCGGTCCGGCCCCAGTCGATCACTGATGGTCGCCACGCTCAAGGCCGCCACTGCCCGGCCTTCACGGTCGAGAATCGGCACCGCGACTCCGGCCATGCCCTGCAGTACGCCGGTGTTGCGCCCGGCATACCCGAGGCTGCGGACATTCTCGACTTCCGAGCGTAAAAACACCTCGTCATACAGATGGAAGTCCTTGAGGCGCGGCAGGTTGTAGCGGATCACCGTTTCGCGCTCGTCTTCGGGCAGGAAGGCGAGAATCGCCAGGCTGCCCTGACCTACGCCCAGCGCCACCCTTCCGCCGATATCCCCTGTAAAGGTCCGGATCGGAAATGGCCCTTCGCTGCGGTCCAGACAGATCGCGTCGAACCCGCTGCGCGCCAGCAAAAATAGCGAGTCGCCCAACGACGCCGACAGCCGCAACAACGCCGGGCGCACCAGTTCACGCAGATTGCCGGTGTTCCCGGCGCGGGCCGCCAGGGCGAAGAACTCCAGGCTCAGGCGATAGCGTTTGCTGCGCGCGTCCTGCTCGACCATGCCCTCCTCCATCAGGCTGCGCAGTAAACGGTGGGTGGTCGGCTGCGACAGACCGATACGCTGGGCCAATTGCGTGACCCGCTCACCACCCTGCGCAGTGTCACCCAGGCTGCGGAGCACGGCGAACAGTCTTGAGACCGCACCTACACCGACTTCATTTTTATTTTCGTTCCGCTCAGTGGAATTCATAACGATTTTTCTCGACGATAAATTTACTCACTGAATTAAATTGAAAATAGTCGTTCTTTCAGTGAAATAGGCCATTGAGCCCATCCTAGTCTTCGTCCTAATCTGCGTCCATACAGGGGCGATTCGAACAACAGCGGCAGCCGACTCAAATCGAGCGCCAACGCACCTGGTGGCCTGTGTGGCTAGTTCTGTTAGCCGTACAGGCCACTGACCTCTTTTCGTATCTGCCCATTACAAAAAAGCGCGCCTCGGTGCGCATAACAATCACAGGTGGAACGCAGTTATGGCCTTTGTGCAACTTGAAGGACTATGCAAACGCTATGGCGAGATCGATGCGGTCGTCGCCACACATCTCTCGGTGGAAAAAGGCGAATTCGTCTCGCTGCTCGGTCCCTCCGGTTGCGGCAAGACCACTACCCTGCAAATGATCGCCGGCTTCGTCGAAGTCACCCGCGGGCGGATCCTGCTCGACGGTCGCGACATCACCCACGCCAAACCCAGCAGCCGCGGCCTGGGCGTAGTGTTCCAGAGTTACGCGCTGTTCCCGCATATGAGCGTGCAGGACAACGTCGCCTTCGGCCTGCGCATGCGCAAGGTGCCGAGCGCCGAGGTGCAAAAACGTGTGGCCGCCGTGCTGCAACTGGTACGCCTGACCCAGCATGCCGAACGCTACCCACGGGAGCTGTCCGGTGGCCAGCGTCAGCGCGTCGCCTTGGCCCGGGCGCTGGTGATCGAGCCGCCGGTATTGCTGCTCGACGAACCGCTGTCCAACCTCGACGCCAACCTGCGCGAGGAGATGCAGTTCGAGATCCGCCGTATTCAGCGCGAAGTCGGCATCACTACGCTGATGGTCACCCACGATCAGGCCGAAGCGCTGTCCATCAGCGACCGCGTGGTGGTGATGCAGGCCGGGCGCATCACGCAGATCGACGAGCCCTACAAACTCTACGAACACCCGCGCACCGAGTTCATTTCCGGTTTTGTCGGCAAGGCCAATCTGCTGCCGGGCGAACGTGACAGCGCCGGTATCGCCCAGGTTCGAGGCAGTCGTGGCCAGGGCGAACTGACCTTGAGCCTGCGCCCGGAAAAAATCGATGTGTTGTCAGCAGGTGAAGGTCGTCTGCAAGGCAAACTCCTCAGCCGGTTCTTCCTCGGCAGCCAGTGGCTGTACCGCGTTGACACCGCCCTCGGCGAGATCACGGTAGTACGGCGCAACGACGGCTCGGCGCCCTTGGCCGAGGGCACTGCGGTCGGCCTGGACTGGTCGCCGGGACTGTTGCGGGTGCTCAGCGTCGACGAGGTGCCGGCATGATCCTGCTCGCGGCCATGAAACAAGGGCGCCATGGCTATCTGCTGTCCGCGCCGGCCCTGGCCTTGTACCTCGGTTTGCTGATCCTGCCGCTGGGTCTGAACCTGGTGCTGTCGTTCAACGTCTTCGACTACGGCAGCGGGATAAAAAACGACGCCTACACCCTCAAGCACTACAGCAGCCTGCTCAGTGACTCGTACTTCTACGAGATCTTCTTGCGGACCTTCTGGATCAGCGGCCTGACCACCCTGCTCTGCGTGCTGATCGGTGTACCCGAGGCCTACATCCTCAGCCGGATGGGCACGCCCTGGCGCTCGATTTTCCTGATTCTGATCCTCACTCCGCTGCTGATCTCGGTGGTGGTCCGGGCCTTCGGCTGGAGCTTGCTGCTGGGCGCCGACGGGCTGGTCAACCAGACCCTGCAAGCCCTCGGCGCCGCGCCGATGAAACTGCTCTACACGCCGTTCGCCGTGGTGATCGCACTGGTGCATGTGATGTTGCCGTTCATGATCATTCCGGTCTGGACCTCGCTGCAGAAACTTGACCCCGCCGCCGAGCAGGCCGCTCTTTCGCTGGGTGCCAGCCACGCCAGGGTCATGCGTCTGGTGGTATTGCCGCAGATCATGCCCGGCGTGCTGTCCGGCACCTTGATTGTCTTCGGCTTATCGGCCAGTTCCTTCGCCATCCCCGGTCTACTCGGCGGCCGGCGCCTGAAAATGGTCGCCACGCTGATCTATGACCAATACCTCTCGGAACTCAACTGGCCCATGGGCGCGGCGATTGCCATGGCGCTGCTGCTGATCAATCTGGCGATCATGCTCTCGTGGAACCGGATGATCGAAGGCCGCTACAAGAAGTCATTGGGATAATTCGACATGTCTAGAAACGGTCCTTTCGCCCTGTTGTTCCATGCCCTGGTGGTGCTGTTCATGCTCGCGCCGCTGGCGGTGGTCTGCCTCGTCGCCTTCACCCCGGAAAACACCCTGAGCCTGCCGACCACGGACTTTTCCCTGCGCTGGTTTCGCGCGGTGTTCGAGCGCGCGGACTTTGTCGACGCGTTCTACAACAGCCTGATTCTGGCGTTTTCGGCGGCGAGCCTGGCCACGCTGATCGCGGTGCCCGCCGCCCTGGCCATGACCCGTCATCAGTTTCCGGGACGGGACTTTCTCAATGGTTTGTTCCTCTCGCCGATCATCATTCCGCACCTGGTGCTGGGGGTGGCGCTGCTGCGGTTGTTCGCCTTGATGGGGGTCAATGGCAGTTTCAGCTGGCTGATCTTCGCCCACGTGCTGGTGATCACCCCCTATGTACTGCGTCTGGTGCTGGCGGCGGCCATCGGCCTGGACCGCAGCGCCGAACAGGCCGCCGAGTCCCTCGGTGCCGGGCGTTTCACGCTGTTTCGCCAGATCACCCTGCCGATGATCCTGCCCGGCGTCGCTGGCGGTTGGCTGCTGGCGTTCATCAACAGTTTCGACGAGGTCACGCTGTCGATCTTCGTCACCTCGCCGGCCACCCAGACCTTGCCGGTACGGATGTACGTGTACGCCACCGAATCCATCGATCCGATGATGGCGGCGGTGTCGGCACTGGTGATTACGCTGACCGCGCTGACCATGATTCTGCTCGACCGGGTCTACGGCCTGGATCGGGTTCTGGTGGGTAAACAATGAGGCTGCCATGGCTCTGCTGAAACGACTGGCCGAAGGCGACCGCCCGGCCCTGAACTTTACCCTCGATGGCCAACCGGCCAGCGGCTTGCTCGGCGACACCTTGCTGACCGCCGTCCTGACGAGCGGCGAACACCTGCGCGGCAGCGACTTCAGCGCCGAACCCCGCGCCGGGTTCTGCCTGATGGGCGCCTGTCAGGATTGCTGGGTTCGCTTGGGCGACGGCCGCCGGGTGCGCGCCTGCTCGACGCTGCTCGAAGCCGGGCAAAGCGTCAGCCGTGAACCGGGGCGCAGGTCATGAAGACGCCTGCTGTGGTCATCGTCGGTGCCGGTCCGGCGGGCATTCGTGCCGCGCAAACCCTGGTCGCCCATGGCCTGCGTCCTTGTCTGCTGGATGAGGCAACACGCGGCGGCGGGCAGATCTATCGGCGTCAGCCGGAAAACTTCAAACGCTCGGCAGCCATGCTCTATGGCTTTGAAGCGCGCAAGGCGATCGCCCTGCATGACACCCTCGACGGGCTGCGCGAACAGCTCGACTATCGCCCCGACACACTGGTCTGGAATGCCGAAGCCGGCGCCCTCGATACTCTGCGTCAGGGCCGCGCCGGACACATCGAATATTCCCGGGTGATCGTCGCCACCGGCGCCACCGACCGCATTCTGCCGGTGCCCGGCTGGACGCTGCCCGGGGTCTACAGCCTTGGTGCAGCGCAGATCGCGCTGAAGTTCCAGGGCTGCGCCATTGGTGAGCGTGTAGTGTTCGCTGGCAGCGGACCCTTGTTGTACCTGGTCGCCTACCAGTACGCCAAGGCTGGCGCCAAAGTGCTCGCGGTACTCGACAGTTCGCCCTTCAGCGCTCAGGTTCGGGCCCTGCCCGGCTTGCTCGGGCAACCGACGACCCTGGCCAAAGGCATCTATTACCGATCCTGGCTGACCGCTCACGGCATTGCGGTTCATCAAGGTGCAACCCTCGAACGAATCGACGGCGAGCGAGGGGTGCACTCCCTGACCTGGCGCAACGCCCAGGGTGAACGGCGTCTGGACTGTGACGCCGTGGCATTTGCCCATGGCCTGCGCAGCGAAACCCAGCTCGCCGATCTGCTGGGTTGCGAGTTCAGCTGGAACCCGTTGAACCGCGCCTGGCTACCGCAGCGCGACGCCAGCGGACGCAGCAGCATCGCCGAGGTCTACCTGGCCGGCGACAGTGCCGCAATCATGGGTGCCGAGGCAGCGGAAATGGCCGGCGAACGGGCCGCCCTGGCGGTACTGGAAGACATTGGTTACCCCATCGATCCGGAGCGCTCTGCCGACCTGGAAAAATCCCTGAAACGCATCGGCCGGTTCCGCGAAGGTCTGGAGCAGGCCTTCGTGTTTCCCGAACACTGGGCCAAGGGAGCCACGGATGAGCTGATGGTCTGCCGCTGCGAGGAGGTGCGCGCCGGTGAGTTGCGCAGCGTGGTCCGCGAAGGTCATTGGGAAATCAATCGGGTCAAGGCCCATTGCCGGGTTGGCATGGGCCGCTGTCAGGGCCGGATGTGCGGCGCGGCGGCGGCGGAAATCATCGCCCGGGAAAGCGGTCGCGAGTTGCACGCCATCGGCCGCTTGCGCGCGCAGGCGCCGATCAAGCCGCTGCCTTTCGGTCTGGAGGCAGAGCAATGAACGAAGTCGATGCGGTGATTATTGGCGGCGGTATCGTCGGCACCTCGGCAGCCCTGGCGCTTTGTCGCTCCGGGCGTAGCGTGGTGCTGCTGGAACGGGATTTCTGCGGCTCGCATTCCAGTGGCGTGAATTACGGCGGCGTACGCCGTCAGGGCCGCCCGCTCTCGCAATTGCCGCTGTCGCAACGGGCCCATGAAATCTGGGCCAGGCTACCGGAGTTGATCGGAATCGATGGCGAGTATCAGCGCAGCGGCCATCTCAAACTGGCCAGAAGCTTTCGCGACATGGTCGCCTTGCAGGATTACGCCGACAACAGCCGCGGCTTCGGCCTTGGGTTGCAGGTACTCGATCGCGGGCAATTGCGCGCGCGTTTCCCTTGGGTCGGCGATGTCGCGGTGGGCGCCTCGTTGTGCCCGGACGACGGCCATGCCAATCCGCGTCTGGTATCGCCAGCCTTTGCCCGTGCGGCACGGCAACTGGGCACACAGATTCATGAACAGAGCGCCGTCACTGACGTGTCTCATGACGGACAACGGTTTGAGGTCCGGACTGCAGGCGGGTTAAAAGTCCGCGCACCCTGGCTGCTCAATTGCGCCGGAGCTTGGGCCGACAGCCTCGCGGCGCAATTCGGCGAGCCAGTGCCAATGCATTCCGGCCACCCGGCAATGTTGGTCACCGAACCGCTACCAATGGTGATGGATGTCAGCACCGGGGTCGAAGGCGGCGGCATTTACGCCCGACAAGTTGCCCGGGGTAACTGCGTACTCGGTGGCGGCCAAGGCTTTGCGCTCGACACCGCACGGGCGCGGCCAGGACAAAGCGCGGTACTGGAGATTCTGCGTCAGGCCGTCGAGCTCTACCCGTTTCTCGAAGGTGCCCAGGCCATCCGAACCTGGAGCGGCACCGAAGGCTACTTGCCGGATCGCCAGCCGGTGATCGGCCCCAGTTCCACCCAGCCTGGTCTGTTGCACGCCTTCGGCTTTGCCGGGGCGGGCTTTCAGATCGGTCCTGCGGTCGGCGAGGTGCTGGCCGAAATGGTCTGCACCGGCGCTTCGTCAACACCGCTCGAAGCGTTTTCCATCACCCGGTTTCACTCCATCCCAGTTGTTTGATAGAGGAAGGTCGCGCCAATGAACCACGCCAAACGCAAAGCACTGATCGGATTGTCCTGCCTGCCCCTGACCGCTCTGCTCGCCGCCGCCCCGGCTCAGGCCGAGCCGACACTTTATCTGGGCATGAACGGCGGGACTATGGAGCGCCTGTATGCCGACAAGGTGCTGCCGCCCTTTGAGAAGACCAACAACGTCAAAGTGGTGATCGTCCCGGGCACCTCGGCTGACATTCTGGCCAAGGTCCAGGCCAGCAAGGACAACCCGCAGATGCACGTGATCTTCCTCGACGACGGCATCATGTACCGCGCCATCTCCATGGGCCTGTGCGACAAACTCCAGGACAGCGCGCCACTGGCGCAGATCCCGGCCAAGGGGCGGATCAAGGACCAGGCGGTGGCTGTCAGCCTGGGCGTCACCGGTCTTGCCTACAACACGCGAATGTTCAAGGAAAAGGGCTGGAACGCACCGACCTCGTGGATGGACATGGCCGACTCGCGGTTCAAGGACAAAGTGGTGTTCCAGTCTATGGCCTCATCGACCTTCGGCCTGCATGGATTCTTGATGTTCAACCGCATTCAGGGCGGCAGCGAGACCGATGTCGAACCCGGTTTCAAGGCTTGGCCAAATACGGTCGGGCGCAACGTGCTGGAGTACATTCCCAGCTCGGCAAAAATTTCCGAGATGCTGCAGACCGACGAAGCCGCGCTGTTCCCGTTGACCCCGACCCAGGTCACAGCGTTGAAACTGCGCGGTATGCCGGTGGAATATGCGCAACCCAAGGAAGGCGCGGTGGTGCTCAACGTCGCCGAATGCGCCATTGCCAATAACACTCAACCGGAACTGGCACAGAAACTCGCGGCCTTCCTGCTGACACCCGAAGCGCAAGCCGCGGCCCTTGAAGACGGCGACCAGATCCCGTCCAACCCCAACACCCCGACCACCGACAAGACCCGTGGTCAGGTCGAAGCGATGAAGCAGTATCTGCAAACGGCCATCGCCGTCGACTGGGATCAAGTCAACGAACGGCGCCCGGCGTGGAATGCCCGGTGGAACCGGAGTATCGAGCGCTAGGGGGCTCGGATACCAACAAAATCTAATGTGGGAGCGGGCTTGCTCGCGATGGACTCAAGGGCGGCGCGTTTATCCAGCAAACACGCGTTATCGTTAACGTCCATCGCGAGCAAGCTCGCTCCTACACCAATCTCAACGCCAACGCCTTGGCCTGACTGGCCACATCCGTCACCGCAGTACTTTCCCACCACATCCCGCGCAATGGCGGGCCCATGGTGAACAAGCGGTCGGCGACCTGCCCATTGGCATTGACCAGTGCGCCGCCCGCATCGGCGGCAATCCCCAATGCCAACGGTCCCGGTTGAATCAGACCGCGAGCCAGTAGTTGCTGCGGCAAGGGCCGGGCCACGCGGCGCCAGTCGTATTCGATCCCGCTGGAGTTGATCAGCGTCGCACCACTGACCAAGGTGGTGTGCACCTCTCCACGTCGACGAATGCGAATACTCACCTGGCCGTCAGCCGATGGCTCGAGGCCCTTGAATGACGCTGCCTGAATCCGCAAGCGCCCCTCGGCGTGCAAACGCTCCACCAGCTCGGCACTCAACGGCGGCGAACGGTGATGGTGACTCTCCCACCACGGCCGTACATGGCGCACGAACTGCCGGCGTTGCACATCGGTCGCCTGGCTCCACAAACGGCCGATATGCGCCCGCACGGTGTCCAGCGGCGCTTGCCAGTCGATACCGGCCGCCAGTGCCGCCTGGCAATGACGACGCACTTCGCGCAGCAACTGTTTCGGGCTGCGGATGCTGTGATCCTCGGCAAGAAAATCCACCCAGCCCGGGGGTTGGCGGCGGATATGGGGCAACAGTCCGTGCCGGGAAAACACCTCGATCGGCCCGCGATGCCCGGCCTGTTCCAGCGACACCACAGCATCGACCATGGTCAGCCCGGAGCCGATGATCAGCACCGTAGACTGCGGATCTAGTCGGGTCATGGCCGAAACATCCCAAGGGTCCACCGCTGCAGCATTCAAACCGCTGGATTCGGTTTGCGGCGTGCGTGCGGCCGGGAACATGCCCGTGGCCAGTACCGCGAACGCACCGCGCAGTTGCGTGCCGTCGCCGAGGGTCAACAGCGCCCCGGTTTCGTCCGTTTGCAGATCGACCACTTCCCCACGGACATGCTCGACGCTGGAGCCATTGCGCGCGCCAACAGCCTGCGCTTCGGCCAGTCGTTGCTGCACATACAGGCCAAAGATCCCCCGTGGCGGGAACAACTCGCTGACCGGCACCTGCTGCTGATCCGACTCCGGCCAGCCACCGGCAGCGATGAACTCGCTCAGCCATTGGGTCAGGTCATCGGCATTGTCCGGGTCGACGCTCATGCGCGCGGCATTGCCGTTCAAGGTATGTCCCAACTCGACCGCGCTGTAGGCCTCGCCCCGACCCAATTCAGCACGGGGCTCGATCACCAGCACCTGACGTTTGCCTGGCAGACGCAACAGCTGCGCCGCCAGCAACGCGCCACTCAAGCCACCGCCGACGATCAGAATGTCAGCGTTGCGGATGGCGTGGGTGGCCTGTCTTTTGGTTTCGCTCATGCCGTTCTCACTTGTCATTCGTCCCAAAATGGTAGTGGTTCCCGCCGCCCGAATCAGATCACCACATTGCGCACGAAACGCGCTGCCACCGGCCCATCGTTGCGGTAGGAGTGAGGCTGGTTACTGGCGAACATGAAGAACTCCCCGGCTTCAAGCGTGCGCGCCTGATCGCCGAGCATCAGCGTCAGGCAACCGTCGAACACATAGAGCTGCTCGCTCCAGCCCTCGGCATCCGGTTCGGACAGATACTGCTCGCCCGGTTCCAGCCGCCATTCCCACAACTCGACTTCACGGCTGGCCGTCGCCTTGGCCAGCAACACCGCTTTGCTGCCGGGGATTACCCCGGCCCAGGCCAGCTCATTGATGCGGCTCGAATCCCGGGCATCGGGGGCCTGGATCAGGTCGCTGAAAGCAACATCCAGGGCTTCGGCGACCCGATCCAGTGTCGTCAGGCTGACGTTCTTCTCGCCAGCTTCGATGGCCACCAGCATTCGTCGACTGACGCCGGATTTTTCCGCCAGCGCCGTCTGGCTCAACTGCGCGACATGTCGCAGGCGACGTACGTTCTGACTGACGTGTTGAAGGACGGAGGCGCGCTGCGCAGGATCTTTGTGCACTATATTGCTCACTTGACTGGATTGCGCAGTATACTGCCCAAATTCAGGCGCATTGTGCGTCCCACTCAGGTAGCGCGCAAGGCCATGACGTCGGTGAAATCCCCCCAATCATCTCCCCTGTTCTCGCGATTCAGCAAAGCTGAATGTGCGCTGGTACTGATTACCATGGTCTGGGGCGGGACATTTCTGCTGGTGCAAAATGCGATGACCGTCAGCGGCCCGATGTTTTTCGTCGGTTTGCGGTTCGCTGCGGCCGCAAGCATCGTGGCGCTGTTCTCGTACCGTAGCCTGCGCCATTTGACCCTGTTCGAGTTCAAGGCCGGCGCCTTCATCGGGATGGCGATCATGCTGGGTTACGGTCTGCAGACCGTGGGTTTACAGACCATTCCCAGCAGCCAGTCGGCCTTCATTACTGCGCTTTACGTCCCTTTTGTGCCGTTGCTGCAATGGTTGGTGTTCGGGCGTCGACCGGGATTGATGCCGAGCATTGGCATCATGCTGGCGTTCACCGGTCTGATGCTGCTTTCCGGCCCAAGTGGCGCATCGCTGAATTTCAGCCCGGGGGAAATTGCCACGTTGATCAGCACCATCGCGATCGCTGCCGAAATCATTTTGATCAGCACCTACGCCGGGCAGGTCGATGTTCGCCGGGTCACGGTTGTGCAACTGGCCATTACGTCGGTGCTGGCATTTCTGATGGTGGTGCCGACGCAGGAAGCCATTCCTGAATTTTCCTGGCTGCTGCTGATTAGCGCTTTGGGCCTGGGCGCGGCCAGTGCGGCGATTCAGCTGGCGATGAACTGGGCGCAAAAAAGCGTTTCACCGACCCGCGCGACATTGATCTATGCCGGTGAGCCGGTATGGGCCGGGATCGTCGGGCGCCTGGCGGGTGAACGGTTACCGGCGATTGCCTTGCTGGGTGCAGGGTTGATCGTGGCGGCGGTGATCGTCAGCGAGTTGAAGACCAAGGGCAATGGTGCGGCTGAGGCTGAGGC
The DNA here is from genome assembly GCF_059420325.1 of Pseudomonas sp. GW821-FHT04C07. Lineage (NCBI taxonomy): Bacteria > Pseudomonadati > Pseudomonadota > Gammaproteobacteria > Pseudomonadales > Pseudomonadaceae > Pseudomonas > Pseudomonas sp. GW821-FHT04C07. Next base: position 34,143 of record NZ_JBWKTM010000023.1, on the reverse strand, counting down.
TGAGGAAGCATTGGAGCGAGAAACCCTGAGGTAACCTGGACCGCCAAAGATGATCGTTCCTACGCTCCGCGTGGGAACGATCGCAGACGGGGCGTCAACACGAGGAAAATCAGCGCTTTTGCACCTACCTTGTAGGATCCTGCCACAGCTTGGCAGTTGGTGATCCGGGGTACGGCACGTATGATCCTTCACAAACCTCCGCAGATTAGAAGCCTATGTCCCTGATAGTTCTACTGCTTTTGCCTTTTATCGGCAGCTTTCTGGCGGCCCTGCTGCCGCACAACGCGCGTAACACTGAATCCCTGCTGGCCGGTCTGGTTGCACTGATCGGCACGATACAAGTCGCCATGCTCTACCCGCAGATCGCCCACGGCGGCGTCATTCGCGAAGAATTCTTCTGGCTGCCCAGCCTGGGCTTGAATTTCGTCCTGCGCATGGATGGCTTTGCCTGGCTGTTTTCGATGCTGGTGCTCGGCATCGGCACGCTGGTATCGCTGTACGCGCGCTATTACATGTCACCGGAAGATCCGGTGCCGCGCTTCTTTGCGTTTTTCCTGGCGTTTATGGGCGCCATGCTCGGACTGGTGATCTCCGGCAATCTGATTCAAATCGTATTTTTCTGGGAACTGACCAGCCTGTTCTCGTTCCTGTTGATCGGCTATTGGCACCACCGCGCCGATGCCCGCCGTGGCGCCTATATGGCGTTGATGGTGACCGGCGCGGGTGGCCTGTGCCTGCTGGCGGGAGTCATGCTGCTCGGCCATGTCGTCGGCAGCTACGACCTGGACAAGGTGCTCGCTGCCGGTGACCTGATCCGCGCCCATGCCCTTTACCCGATTCTACTGCCCCTGATCCTGATCGGCGCCTTGAGCAAAAGCGCACAATTTCCCTTCCACTTCTGGCTTCCCCACGCCATGGCCGCACCGACACCGGTCTCGGCCTATCTGCACTCGGCAACCATGGTCAAAGCCGGGGTGTTTCTTCTCGCGCGGCTTTGGCCGTCACTTTCCGGCAGCGAAGAATGGTTCTATATCGTCGGCGGTGCCGGTGCCTGCACCCTGTTGCTGGGCGCCTACTGCGCAATGTTCCAGAACGATCTCAAAGGTCTGCTCGCCTACTCGACCATCAGCCACCTGGGTCTGATTACGCTGTTGCTGGGACTCAACAGCCCGCTGGCCGCCGTCGCGGCGGTGTTCCACATTCTCAACCACGCTACCTTCAAGGCCTCGCTGTTCATGGCCGCCGGTATCATCGACCATGAAAGCGGCACCCGCGACATCCGCAAGCTCAGCGGCTTGATCCGGCTGATTCCGTTCACTGCGACCCTGGCCATGGTCGCCAGCGCCTCGATGGCCGGCGTGCCGTTGCTCAACGGTTTCCTGTCAAAAGAGATGTTCTTCGCCGAGACCGTGTTCATTTCCGCCACTGCCTGGGTCGAAATGACTCTGCCGGTGATCGCCACCATCGCTGGCACGTTCAGCGTCGCCTATTCCCTGCGCTTCACCGTCGACGTGTTCTTCGGCCCAGCGGCCACTGACCTTCCCCACACCCCCCACGAACCGCCACGCTGGATGCGCGCGCCGGTCGAGTTGCTGGTATTCACTTGCCTGGTGGTGGGGATCTTCCCGGCTCAGGTGGTCGGCTCGCTGCTGGCAGCGGCCGCTCTGCCGGTGGTCGGCGGCACACTGCCCGAGTACAGCCTGGCCATCTGGCACGGCTGGAACGCGCCGATGATCATGAGCCTGATCGCCATGTCCGGCGGCATCGTGCTCTATCTGCTGTTGCGCAATCAGCTCAAGCGCGGGCGTTTCAACTACCCGCCGATCATCAATTACTTCAACGGCAAGCGGATGTTCGAGCGCAGCCTGGTGTTCATGATGCGCACGGCCCGGCGCATCGAGCGGCGGGTCAGCACCAAGCGCCTGCAAACCCAATTGTTCCTGCTGGTACTGATGGCGGTACTCGCCGGGTTGATCCCGATGCTCCACTACAGCCTGAACTGGGGTGACCGGCCGAAGATTGAGGGTTCGATCGTGTTCGTTGCCCTCTGGCTGCTGGCGATGGCCTGCGCCCTCGGCGCCGCCTGGCAAGCCAAGTATCACCGGCTCGCGGCCCTGACCATGGTCAGCGTCTGCGGCTTGATGACGTGCGTGACCTTCGTCTGGTTCTCGGCACCGGACCTGGCCTTGACCCAGCTGGTGGTCGAAGTGGTAACAACGGTGTTGATCCTTCTCGGTCTGCGCTGGTTGCCACGGCGGATCGAAGACGTCTCGCCATTGCCAGGCAGCCTGCCCAAGGCCCGCATTCGCCGTCTGCGCGACTTGCTGCTGTCGACGGTGGTCGGTGGCGGCATGGCGTTGTTGTCCTACGCCATGCTGACCCGTCAGACGCCCAACGATATCTCCTCGTTCTACCTCAGCCGCGCACTGCCGCAAGGTGGTGGCAGCAACGTGGTCAACGTAATGCTGGTGGACTTCCGCGGCTTCGACACCCTCGGCGAGATCACGGTGCTTGCGGCTGTAGCCCTGACCGTATTCGCCCTGCTGCGACGCTTCCGCCCGCCCAAGGAGAGCATGCAGTTGCCGGCTCAGCAGCGTTTGCTGGCACCCGACGTGGTGACCGATCTGGTCAACCCGCGCCACGCCAGCGACACCGCCCTGGGCTTCATGATGGTTCCGGCGGCGCTGGTGCGGTTGTTGCTGCCGATTGCCGTGGTGGTGTCGTTCTACCTGTTCATGCGCGGGCATAACCAACCGGGCGGCGGTTTCGTTGCCGGGCTGGTGATGTCGGTGGCGTTCATCCTGCAATACATGGTCGCCGGCACCCAATGGGTCGAGGCGCAGATGAGTCTACGGCCGGTGCGCTGGATGGGCACCGGACTGCTGTTCGCCACCGTCACCGGGCTGGGCGCGATGGCCGTCGGCTATCCGTTCCTGACCACCCACACCTGGCACCTCGGGCTGCCGATAGTGGGCGACATCCATATCGCCAGCGCGCTGTTCTTCGATATCGGCGTATACGCCGTGGTAGTCGGTTCGACGCTGCTGATCCTCACCGCCCTGGCTCACCAATCGGTGCGCGGCCATAAACCGGGCATCCAGGCCAAACCCATTGCCACGCCAGGAGCCATTTGATGGAAGCAGTCATCGCAATTGCCATTGGGGTTCTGGCAGCTTCCGGGGTCTGGCTGCTGCTACGCCCCCGGACCTTTCAGGTAGTGATGGGTCTGTGCCTGTTGTCCTACGGAGTCAATCTGTTCATTTTCAGCATGGGAAGCCTGTTTATCGGCAAGGAACCGATCATCAAGGACGGCGTGCCGCAGGACCTGCTGCACTACACCGATCCGCTGCCGCAAGCCCTGGTGCTGACCGCTATCGTCATCAGCTTCGCCATGACCGCACTGTTTCTGGTGGTGCTGTTGGCATCCCGGGGCCTGACCGGTACCGACCATGTGGATGGCCGGGAGCCTAAAGAATGAGCGGGATGCCCCATCTGATTGCTGCACCGATTCTGCTGCCGTTGCTGACAGCCGCCCTGATGCTGATGCTCGGTGAAAAACATCGACCACTCAAAGCCCGGATCAACCTGTTCTCGAGCATGCTTGGTCTGGGGATTTCGGTACTGCTGATGCAGTGGACCGAGCAAACAGGCGTGCCCGGTTCCATCGGTGTGTACCTGCCGGGCAACTGGCAGGTACCGTTTGGCATTGTGCTGGTGGTCGATCGCCTGTCGGCGCTGATGCTGGTGCTGACAGGAATCATCGGCGTCTGCGCCCTGTTGTTCGCCATGGCCCGCTGGGACAGCGCCGGGGCGAGTTTCCACGCGCTGTTCCAGATCCAGTTGATGGGCCTTTACGGCGCCTTCCTGACCGCTGACCTGTTCAACCTGTTCGTGTTCTTCGAAGTGCTGCTGGCAGCCTCCTACGGGTTGATGCTGCACGGTTCGGGTCGGGCACGAGTGTCGTCGGGCCTGCATTACATTTCGATCAACCTGCTTGCCTCCTCGCTGTTCCTGATTGGCGCGGCGCTGATCTACGGCGTCACCGGCACGCTGAACATGGCTGACCTGGCGCTGAAAATCCCGCTGGTGCCGCAGGCTGATCGCGGCCTGCTGCATGCCGGTGCGGCGATCCTCGCGGTAGCGTTCCTGGCCAAGGCTGGCATGTGGCCGCTGAATTTCTGGCTGGTGCCGGCCTACTCCTCGGCCAGCGCGCCGGTAGCGGCGATGTTCGCGATCATGACCAAGGTCGGCGTGTATACCTTGCTGCGCTTGTGGACCCTGCTGTTCTCCGGGCAAGCCGGTGCTTCGGCATACTTTGGCGGTGACTGGCTGGTCTACGGCGGTATGGCGACGATCGTCTGCGCGGCGCTGGCGATCCTCGCGGCGCAACGGCTGGAACGCATGGCGAGCCTGAGCATTTTGGTCTCGGCGGGGATTCTGCTGTCAGCCGTCGGTTTCGCCCAACCGAACCTCACGGCCGGCGCGCTGTTCTATCTGGTCAGCTCGACCCTGGCGTTGAGCGCGCTGTTCCTGCTGGCGGAACTGATCGAACGTTCGCGCTCAGCCCATGAAATGCCGCTGGACGATGAGATCGAAGCCTTGCCGAGACCGCTGGAGTCCTTGCAGCCGCCCAAAGGCACCAACCTCGATGACGATCAAAAAGCCGTGGTCGGTCAGGTGATTCCGTGGACCATGGCCTTTCTCGGCTTGAGCTTCATTGCCTGCGCCCTGCTGATCATCGGCATGCCGCCGCTGTCGGGGTTCATCGGCAAGCTCGGTTTACTCAGCGCCCTGCTCAACCCACTGGGCCTGGGCAACGCTGCCGACCAGCCAGTTTCGAATGCCGCCTGGGGTTTGCTGGCGCTGTTGATCCTTTCCGGACTGGCTTCACTGATCGCCTTCTCGCGGATGGGCATTCAACGCTTCTGGACACCCAAGGAGCGCCCGTCGCCACTGCTGCGACGCCTGGAATGCGTGCCGATCATTGCCTTGTTGGGCCTGAGCATCCTGCTGACGTTCAAGGCCGAACCGCTGCTGCGTTATACCCAGGCCGCTGCCGACACCCTGAATGACCCGCAGCAATACGTCATGGCGGTGCGAGGCACGCGCACAGTGCCGAGTCCCGAAGCCAAAGCTGCGCTGCCGGAGGTGCAACCATGAAGCGTCTGTTCCCTGCTCCATGGCTGTCGCTGGCGCTCTGGCTGTTGTGGCTGGTGCTGAACCTGTCTGTCAGCCCCGGCAACCTGCTGCTCGGTGCCGTGCTTGGCTTTGCCGCGCCGCTGATGATGAAACCCTTGCGGCCACTGCCGATCCGCGTTCGCCGGCCCGGGGTCATTGTGCGGTTGTTTTTCCTGGTCGGTCGCGATGTGCTGGTGTCCAACATCGCTGTCGCCTGGGGCGTGTTGAACGCCGGGCGCCGGGCGCCGCGCTCCAGGTTCATCAAGGTGCCACTGGAGCTGCGTGACGCCAATGGCCTGGCCGCGCTGTCGATGATTACCACGGTGATTCCCGGCACCGTTTGGTCGGAGCTGGCGCTGGACCGCAGCATTTTGCTGCTGCATGTATTCGATCTGGATAACGACGCGCAATTCATCCAGCACTTCAAGACGACTTATGAGCGTCCATTGATGGAGATCTTCGAATGAGTGCCCTGCTCTCGAATGCGGTTCTGCTGAGTCTGTTGCTTTTTTCCGTGGCCATGGCCCTGACCCTGATCCGTCTGTTCAAAGGCCCGTCGGCCCAGGACCGGGTTCTGGCACTGGACTATCTGTACATCCTCGCGATGCTGATGATGCTGGTGCTGGGTATCCGCTATGCCAGTGACACCTACTTCGAAGCGGCACTGCTGATTGCCCTGTTTGGCTTTGTCGGCTCGTTTGCGCTGGCGAAATTCCTGCTGCGTGGCGAGGTGATCGAATGAATCCTTTCAGCCAATTGCCACTCTGGATCGAGATTCCAGTGGCCATCCTCCTGGTGCTTGGCAGCCTGTTTGCCGTGATTGGTGCATTCGGTCTGCTACGGATGAAGGACTACTTCCAGCGCATGCACCCACCCGCCCTGGCGTCGACATTGGGTGCCTGGTGCGTGGCGCTGGCTTCGATCATCTATTTCTCGGCACTCAAGTCCGGCCCGGTACTGCACGCCTGGCTCATCCCGATTCTGCTGTCGATCACCATGCCGGTGACCACCTTGCTGCTGGCTCGGGCGGCGTTGTTCCGCAAGCGTATGGCTGGAGATGATGTGCCGGCGGAAGTGAGCAGTCGCAGAACCGAGGGTGGGAGCTGAGCGAAGTTGTGTCGCCTGACAGGCCGTCATCGCGGGCAAGTCGGATCGCCGCACCGCTCGCTCCTACAAGGGCCGCATAAAACCTGTAGGAGCGAGGCTTGCCCGCGAAAAATTCTGAAGCCGCCCATCAACCCCAGGCCACCGCCAGCAACCCAAAGCCCAACACCACGCACAGCGGTGAAAACGCCCAAGTGTCCAGCCGGGCAAACTTCGAACCACCGACTTGTTTGAAGAACCCCACCAGGTTGGAGTCGCCGATTGCACGAGCGAACATCACCAGCGCAATCGCGGTGATCGCCCATTGCAGCGACCAATGGGAAACCACTGACACAAACAACCCGACTCGCAGACAGACCAGCACCGCAATCACCGCCAACCCTGCGGCCACCAACAGTGTGCCGAGCGCAGAGGGTTTGAACGCCGGTATCAACTCCCCGCCAGACGTGCCCGGCACCTGCGGCACTGCCGCATCACTGCCGGTCCTGCCGCCTAGCGCCCAATACAGATGGATCAGGCTGATCAACGCAAAAATACCGGCAATCCCTTGAGCAACCAAAAGCGTCATGACCAGCCATCCTTTTCCAATCCCTTCACTTTAAAGCCGATGACACCTTGTCAGCCACATCCTTGGGCACCCACGCCTGCCACACATCTGGATGCGCCTTCATAAACGCTTCGGCGGCCTGACGTGGCGCCGTGTGTTTTTCGCTCATGCCGGCCAACGCCTTGTTCAAGGGATCGATAGGCAAATCGACCTTGGTAAAGAATTCGGTGAGTTGCGGGTATTGCTTGCGGAACGGCGTGGAGACGCCAATGGACAGCTTCGACGCCAGGGAGCGTGTTGGCTTGGGATTCGGGTTGTCGGCGTCGGTCAGGGTTTTCCACGCCTCGGCGTCGAACGGCGGCTCTTGCAGTTGAATCAGCTTGAAACGCCCCAGTAGCGGCGTGGGTGACCAGTAATAAAACAGCACCGGTTTGCCACGACGAATCGAGGAACTGATTTCTGCATCCAGCGCCGCGCCGGAGCCACTGCGAAAATTCACATAGCTGTCGGTCAGGCCATAAGCCTTGAGCTTCTGCTGGTTGACCACTTCCGAGGTCCAGCCGATCGGACTGTTGAGGAAGCGCCCTTTACCCGGACTTTCCGGATCACTGAAGACCTCCTTGTAACGCGGCAGATCGGACACGCTGCGCAAGTCCGGCGCCAAGGGCTTGATCCCTTTGGCCGGATCCCCCTTGACTACATACTCCGGAACCCACCAGCCTTCGGTCGCACCCTTGACCGTGTCGCCAAGGCTCGCCACCTTGCCCTCGGCCTCGGCCTTGACCCATACCGGGCTGCGTCCGGCCCACTCTTCGCCGATGACCTGAATGTCATTGTTGGCCAACGCAGTTTCCAGCGTGATGGTCGTGCCGGGAAGCATATCGGTAGGCAGTCCATACCCCTTCTCGACAATAATGCGCAGGATCTCGGTGATCAGGCTGCCGCTTTCCCAGTTCAGGTCAGCAAAATGAATGGGCGCCGGGGCAGCAGATACCGGGACGGACGCAGTCAACAAACCGAGTGTGGTCAATGTGCTGGCCAGCAGCACCCTAAATCCTTTCATGCTTTTGCACCTCGTGCTTTTCACAGCAACAGCAGGATGATCTTCCACAGGAAGACCGCAAGCCTCTCGTAATCAATCAACTGACTGTAGTAGAGGTTCCTGCATTCGAGGCATGACGGTTACGTTTCGCAGGATTCCTGCAAACGTTTTAACTCCCGTCGAACCATGCTGGCGTACTCCGCCGGGCGCAAGCTGTAGATCTCTGAGGCCACCCAACCCAACCAGGCACCTTGCAGAACGGCCTTCTGCGTGAACAGACGAAGGGCCTGCGCGCGAGCACTCTCAAGGTTCTGCCCATGAAAGTCGGCGCGGGTCAGCGTCATTACTCGCTGGCCTTGAACGTAAGCTCGCCCTTGCGCCATTTCGCCGCTTTGCCCGTCACCGCTTTCAAGGTCTTGGTCAATCCGCCTTCCAACTGCGCGTTGGCGGCAAACACCGTCACGACGGTTTGCCCTTCCTTGAACAGGATTGCGTGCCCATCGGCCGTGGTGACAAACGCATATTCGCCCAGACCATAGACCGTGAGCTTGATCTCGCGAAACTTGATTTCAAACTTGCCACCTTCACGGCTGGGCAATACCGCAGCCCTGAAATGGTCACCCACTTTGAGTTCCAGACGCGGTTTGTCATCGACGACCAATGCCGTTTCGGTATCGATCTCGGCGATGTAGATGCCTTCAGCGCTCTGTTCGGTGATATAGACGAAACGTGATTGAAACTGTTTGACCAGCTTTGCGCGCAAATCACCCAGCACGAACAAAGCGTGCATATCGAGATTACTTACTGCCAAGGAAACGTCCCCGAATCTAAAAATGACTCTGCCCGCACGAAAAGCAGACAGCACAAAAAGCCGCCACGTCGGTATTGTCACGACAATGACTAGCGCTCAAATCCCTGAACAACGTTAAACATCCCTTCAACACAAGGCAGGCGAAGCCCGGCACAGCGACGCTGACGCTGTCTCGCCATGCCGTCGTCAGACCTTGAAGAAAATCGCCCTTCCAGGCGCCAGAGAATACTGAACTATCAACTTCAGGGAGAAAACTCTTTAAAAAAGCACTCTTGCGGCCTATTGCCAGAAAAAATGCTTCAGATACACCTGAACCTCAAGCGTCGAAGACAATTCTAGAGCAGCTTCGGCACGCCGACCAGCGTTTGCCGGTGGTAGTCGTTTCGTCACACCGATGACTTAACTCAGCCGCCGGCAGGCAACAACTGCCATACTGGCCCAACCATTGAAAACCGGCCTGCGCGGCTGTACTTCAAAAACACAATAATTTCCAAGGGAAAGCGTTACGTGACGGAATTTGATATAGGCGAGTTTTTCATCCATGGCGAGGCCAGGGAAGTAGAAGGCGAGTTTCAGGCAGTGATCGTGATGCGCGCCAAACCGCCACTAACCACCGTTACCGTCCATCAGGTGGAAAAGGACCGCTGGTTCAAGACTTCAGACGTTGCCGAAACGGCCGCCAGACAGGCCGCCAAGTCTCTTAAAGCGGCCGTCGATGAAGGAGCGCTGAAGGCCTGATGCCTCCCTGACGTGCTCTGCCCTTGCACAGGCAAAGCACGACCACGTTCAAACAGGCGTCAGATCAGCTTGCGCTTGATCGCTTCGTCCAGCGTGCTTTGGGTCAGTTGTTTGATGACCGCATCGCCACGTTCATTGAAAGGCAATCCGACGATCAGCAGCAATTGCATCCAGGTCCTGGTGTTTTCCCGTTTGACGACTTTGCCAAGCACATTGCCGTCTTTGTCCTTGAAGACCGTTTCCAGCGTAAATGTATTGCTGAACGTCGTAGGGATGACGAAAAACGTAAACCCGGTCAAGTAAGCGCTGACCAGACTTCCTTGCTCGTTATTGGTCAAGTTGGCGGTCACGTACAGGTTAGAGTCGACCTGCTGTGTTGTTACCGCCTGAAACTTGCCGGACTCCTTGAAGGTTTCCAGCAGGTTTTTTTCCACTGCGATTTGATTGACACCACCCCCCGACAGCTCGCCATTGAACTGATTCTGGGTGGTAACGCGCAGATAAACGTCTGGTTTTGTCTGAGTCGTCCGGGCGGGTGGCCATTGATCGACCGGTGCCAGATCATGCTGAGAATAAGAGATGCAACCGGTCAGCGAGCTGCTGGCCAGCAGCATTACGGCCAGGAAAAATCTGTCCATGAGAGGCTCAGTTCGTCGAAGGATTGCGCAGTTGAGGAGTGGCACTTGCGAGCAACTGAGCGATCAGATCGCGCAGCTGAGTGGCGCCCAGGCGGGTATTGAAATAGTCGGAGTTCCACAGGCCGATGTTCTTGTCGAGCTTGAGCTGCTCGACGGACCTGGCCAGTTGCTTGCCATGACGGTCTTCAATGATCAACTCACCGGCCAGGTCGTATTTATCGACGTAAATCGGACCATTGGCCCAGATCCAGAGGGTCAGCGTAATCACAGATCCCGGGATGTAGGCCGGGTGCATGGTGCGTTTGCCTGCCAGGGACGTCAGATTGAATTTAAGGATGACGTCATCTTCTCCAGCCTTCACCGGAAACACGACGATCTTTTTGAAGTAGTCACTTTTCTCGACATACGCGCTGATCTGATCGGTCAACTGCTTGCTGCCAGCGGCACGCACATTGTCGTCCAGGCGTGGGGCGGAAATCACCACATCGCTGACCTGCGCACCACGATCCAGCGTGGTGGTGGCGCGATTGGCGGGTTCGCCGATCGGCCCCAATGGGGTGAAAGAGACACAGCCGGTCAACGATAGGCCGAGAACTACGGCCATCGCATAGAAAATACGCTTCACTGCTTACATCCTTTTTGGTTCTAAAGAGGATCAGGGGAGCGAAAAAGGCTTCACAGCGAGAGCGGCCGGAATCGATGCGCCGGCAATCATCGCCTCACCCACTGCGGGGGCGTTCGAGCGGATCAGGCCGGGGACGAGAATGAAACAGGCGAAGGGAGAACCCTCCATGGCGTGTAACAACTACATCCATGTGTACGCGACGACATTGGCAGCTCTATGACGCCAAAAACGCGGCGGCAGGTTAAAGCTTGCAGGAGGGATAAGCAATAGCCAATTGCCACTACTTACTTCGAAAGCACTGGCGCGAACAATTCAATGCAGGCTGCCGGTTTTTTCAACATTCAGTTGAGCCAGCCAGGCAGCCTTGCACTCCTCGGCCTCATCACGACTGGAAAACGCCGTGCCGCGCTGCTCGCCATTGAGCAGCACGACCCAGCAGACACTCTGCCCCAATGCCCGCAGGGTGGCCGGCACCCCACTGCCAATCATCACCGCGACATCGACTTTGCTCTGCATGAGGGCTCTCCGTTTTTTTCATTAGCTGCCTAACAGTATCGGCATGTTAATGACTTAACACGGAGGGAAATAGCTATCGCCCTGCACAGGTTTTTTGCATGCCGAGTAACAATCGCTTCATCAAACCTGTGGCGCGTTCTCGGGTTTGTAACCCAAGCGCAGTCCACCCCAATGCCGGCCCTTGACCATGATCGGCACCGACAGGTCATGCATCAACTCGCCGGTGTCGCGGGTATAGGTCTGCAGTAAAACCTCCTGCTGATGGCTGCCACAGCGGATCCCGGTTCTGTCCGCAAACTTTCGTTTGGTGCGGTTTTGCAGCGTATCGGCCTGCGCATCGCCGGTCAGCGGCTGGCTGAATAGCTTATTGTGGGTCGGCACGTAGCCCTGCTGGGTGCAGGCAATGGCAAACACCAGGCCTTCATGACGAGGCAGCAGTGGCTCCTGAATCGCCGGCAATACCTGATCGGTGTAGCGGTCAAAACGGGTCTGGTACTTGGTTGGCGTGGTATTGGGAATAGCCTGATAGCTGCGGTCGAACAGGTCATCCAGACTGACGCGCCGCTGTTCGATATCGGCTTCGAATTGCGCCGTGATCTGTCTCGCACCTTCCCGGGCGAGGTCATAGATCCGCTGGTGATAGTCGTCCAGCCCCACTTCAGCAAGACGTTCACTGATGGTCTCGGCCTGACCTTCCATCTGCACCGCCGCTTCAGCCAGACGCCGGGTCTGTTGATCGCTGGCAGCCAGGTCGCTGCGCATCTGTTCTACCGCGTGAAACAAACTGTCGAGCTGTTCGCGATTGGTTTGCGTACCTTTGGCGATGTCGCTCACCTGGCTCTCGACGCCCGCCGCCAGCCGGGCGATGTTCTGCAGAGACTGGCCGGTGTGTTCCACCTGCTCGACCCCGGTGTTCAGATCGCTGGACAACTGGCGAATCTGCTCTACCACTTGCGCCGTGCGCAGTTGAATATCGGCGACCATCACTCCGACCTCGTCGGTAGCGGTCGCGGTGCGCCCGGCCAGACCGCGAACTTCGTCGGCAACCACAGCAAAGCCTCGTCCGTGCTCACCCGCGCGCGCCGCTTCAATGGCCGCGTTCAGCGCCAACAGGTTGGTCTGGCTGGCGATCGACTGAATCACCAGCGTCACCCGCTGGATTTCTTCGCTGCGCACGCTCAGGGCTTCCATCAGTAGACGGCTGTCATTGGCACGCTGGCTGAGCTGATGCATGCGGGTAATGGATTCAGCGAGCACCAAACTTCCCTCGGCACTGCTCTGATGGGCCTCACTGGCCGCGTTCAGAGCTTGTCGACTGAGTTGTGAAGTGGCTTTCTCGGTGTCGATCATCACCTCGGCGCTGCTGACAATCCGCGCAGCAGCATCCAGCTGCGACTGCAGCTTGCCAGCCAGTTGCTTGACCGAAAAGGCCACGCCGGCGGCGGACAGTGCATTGTGACTGGTGGTATAGGAAAGATCGCGGGTCAACTCAGCGATCGCACTGCCGGTGTCCACACGGGTTGCATCGATGCCGGGTTGCGAACGCAGCCGGGGAAGCCAGATGCTCAGCACCACCAGCGGCAGGCAAAGGTAGAGCGACCAGCCGTCGAGTGCCATGCCACTGAGCACCAGCATCAGGACGATGCTTTGCACAGTGGGTGTCAGCCAGCGCAACCCGGCCTTGGGCATTGCCACAGATTGCGGCACTGCGCCAGCCAGAGATCCGTCTCTCGTCATGTTCGTCACCCCCACCGCTTCTATTTATTGTGTCTGCATTAAACGCCGGCACAAGGCCATTATCTATGGTCCCTTAGTCGGGGGGTGCAGCAGATCAATAGAAGTGCACAATGGGTGTCGAACATCGAACCTGTGGCCAGGGAGCAAGCCCCCTCGCCACAAAGGCCTGTCAGGCCTGGCGCTGGTGCTTGTCGATTTGCTCGTGACGTTCTTGAGCTTCGATGCAGTATTTGGTGGTCGGGCTGATCAGCAGGCGCTTGAGGCCGATTGCCTCGCCGCTGTCGTCGCACCAGCCGAAGGTGTCTTCAGCGATACGGCCCAGAGCCATTTCCAGCTGCGGCAGCATACGCTGGTCGCGATCGATGACGTTGACCAGCCAGTGGCGCTCTTCTTCGACGGACGCTGCGTCGGCAGGATCGGCAGGGGTGTCCAGGCTTTCAATGGCAATACGGCTCTGCTCGATACGCGCGTGGGTTTCGACCTTCATGGCCTGCAACAGCTCAGTGAAGAAAGCCAGTTGCTCGGCATTCATGTAGTCATCCGCCGGCATGGCCAGCAACTTTTCCTTTGTCATTGATTTCTCTATAAAAAATACGTGCATTAAGGCGAATAAGGGAGCGTTCCGGCCGACCTGTTCAGATCTTCGGAAAGGCGCCATACATTCCAAGCGCCACCCGGCACTCAATTTACGAGGGGCGGCAGTCTAAGGCCGGTTTGAGGGCTCAGCAACTGAAATGACAGCGAATTTGTCCAACAAAGCTTGAAAGTGCTCTATGGCAGGCTTTGCGGGCGGTAATCGGAGTGTGTTTATAGCAAGAAATTCAATCGGCCGGCTCTATATAGAAGACAAACGGCTATGCCACGCGGTCAGGCGTGGCGCAGATCACACTTTTGAGTCGCGATCAGAACACCGTTTCTACCTTCACCCCGCCAATGATTGCCGAGTCGACTTCGCGAACGCCACCGGGATCACGCACGTACTGCAGGTTCGGCCGCACCGTCAGCCAGTTGGTGACATGAAAGCCGTAATACACCTCGGCGCTGTATTCGCTGTTTTGCAACGGAATGCTCGCCGGGTCGTTGAAATCGGTCGCGCCGTTGACCTGGTTCTGCAGTTCTGCCCGCTTACGGAAATCGCTGTTGGTGTGGACGCGCGCCAGGCCGAAGCCGATTGCGTCCTTGGGCCGCGAGTCGAACGGCCCGGTGTAGACCAATCCCGCCTGGACGAAGTTGTCGACCTGATTGGTGTCCTTGTCGTGCAGCGTCAGGTTGGCGAACAGCGACAGACCGCGACTGGCATCACCGCCGTGACTGGTGATCTGCTGCTGCGCCACCAGCCAGTAGCCGGATTTGCCGCTGTGGGATCGAAATTCACCGCCGGTCAAAGGTTGCGGCTGGCCGTTGACGTCCTTGAGCACATCGTTGGCGTTGGCGGTGCTGTAGTAGTAGCCGACGCGGTACTCGCCCGGTAGCCCCTGGACTTTAGGCGACCAGACCAGCTCCACCGGGAATATCGTGCCTTTGGTACCGCTGCCGTCAAGTTTGAAGCCGTTGCCGACCTCCAGGTTCGACGGATTCTGGTTATAGGCGCCGACCTGCACGAAGACTTCGGGATTGAGGCTGTACTTGACCCGTCCGGCCCATTGGCTGACTGGCCAGTTGAACCAGATGCTGCCGGCCCAGTTGCCGACCTGGGAGCCGCAGAAGGTCAGGCTCTGGAAATCGCAGGGGAAGCTGTTGAAGTCCTCGCCCGGACCAAAGCGGCCGACCTTCACGTCCAGTGCGCCATCCTCCAGGAAGCCCTTGCTCAACCACAGTTGCGTCAGGCGCCAGGTCTGGCCACGACCGAAGACTTCCTGGGACGAGGTGTAGCCACCGACTCGTGGGTCGGTGATCCGGTCGTTGGTCAGGCTGCGGCCGTCGCGCTCAGTGATCGCGACCTTGAACAGCGCGTTTTCCAGGCCCATGGCCTTTTGCAGGTCGACTTTCAGGCCAAACACGAACTGCTCGGTCCAGCGTGCAGTCTTGTCATTGTTGAAGCCGCCCTTGAGGTTGCTGGCGAACTCCCCACCGTGCTCTAGCTGGAAGTCATAGCCCTTGTCCAGCAAGTCGGTACGCAGACCGCCCCAGTCACCGGTCAGCCATTTGGAGTCAGCCGAGAATGCCTCCGCCGCATGGCTCTGGCCGACGCAGCCCAAGGCCGCCAGCAGCAGGCAGGGTGAGAAGTATTTTGTGTTTCTAACGCCCATGGCAAAGCTCCCCTTTATTGTTATCAGGATGTTTTTATCAACGTTGAGAGATGTCTTATTGCGCGTTAACCGTAGGAGCAGCCGGTCGACGCTCGATTGCTCGCGATGAACGATAACGCGGTGTGACAGACGAACCGAGTTGGTCGAGCGCGACCCCGGCCCATCACGAGCAATCGAGCGTCGACCGGCTGCTCCTACAGAACGGGGACCAGAACAGGCCCCCGCTTTTTACCAGCCGGATTCAGCGTTTGAGTTTGCGCTTGTTGCGGTATTGGTCGATGACCACTGCGACCACGATGATCAGGCCTTTGATGATGTCCTGAATGTAGGCATCGACCCCCACGAAGGTGAAGCCGCTGGCCATGACCCCGAGGATCAGTGCGCCAATCACCGTGCCAGTGATGCGCCCTACTCCGCCGGCCAGGCTGGTGCCACCGATGACCGCCGCGGCAATCGCATCCAGCTCGTAGGACATGCCCATCCCCGCCTGCCCGGTCGCGGCGCGGGCCGAAGCCACCACGCCAGCCAACCCGGCCAGCAGCCCGGCGATGCTGTAGACAATCACCAGATGGCGCTTGACGTTGATCCCCGAGGTCCGCGCCGCCTGCATGTTGCCGCCGATGGCGTAGGTGTATTTGCCGTACTTGGTGTAGCGCAGGGCGATATGGAAGATCACCGCCACCACCAGAAAGATGATCACCGGCATCGCGCCGTGACCGATGGCCGTGTACGAATCGGAGAGCATGCTCACCGGCTGCCCCTCGGTGTAATAGCGCGCCAGACCGCGAGCCGAGACCATCATGCCGAGGGTGGCAATAAAGGGTGGAATCCCGGTGATGGCAATGATGCTGCCGTTGATCGCCCCCGCCAGCAGCCCGACCCCGAGCCCGGCGATCACCGGGATCCACACTGGCAAGTCAGTCAGCGATGGAAAGACTGCCCGGGCAAAGTCCGAGGTCTGCGCCAGACTGGCAGCGATCATCGCCGACAACGCCAGCACCGATCCGGAGGACAGGTCGATGCCCGTGGTAATGATCACCTGAGTCACGCCGATCGCCAGCAAGCCAATGATCGACACCTGCAGAATCATCAGCACCAAACGTTGCGAGTTCATCAAAAAGCTTTGGTCGCGAACGATCCAGCCAAACATTTCGAAGACCAGCCCGATGCCGATCAGCACCAGGAAAATGCTCAGCTCGGTCGGAAGCCGCCGGCGCGTCTTGACCGACGCTGCCGCGGGTTTGTTTTCCAGTATCGCGTTCATAGCCACTCACCCTTCTATAGCGTTGCCGGCAACGAGCACCCTCGTCACCCACAGCAAACCGTTTAAATGCATTGAACCGTCAATGAACCACGGACATTCCGGAAGCCAGTTGCATGACCCGCTCCTGGGTCGCTTCGCTGCGATCGAGGGTGCCCATCAGGTCGCCCTCGTGCATGACCATGACCCGGTCGCTCATGCCGAGCACTTCCGGCAGTTCCGAAGAAATCATGATCACCGCCATGCCTTCGCTGGCGAGGCAGGAAATCAATCGGTAGATCTCGGCTTTGGCGCCAACGTCGATGCCGCGGGTTGGCTCGTCGAGAATCAGGATTCGCGGATTGGTCATCAGCCAACGAGCCAGCAAGGCTTTCTGTTGATTGCCGCCGGACAAGGTGTCGATGCACTGCTCCAGCGACGGAGTCTTCACCCGCAGTTTCTTGCACATGTCTTCGCACAGGGCGCGCAGGGCTTTCTGCTGGATAAAGCCGTTGCCGACGTAATGCGGCAGCACCGCCATCTCCATGTTTTCCAGCACTGACAGGCACGGGAACAAGCCGCTGAGCTTGCGATCCTCGGTCAACAACGCAAAGCCCTTTTCGATGGCCATGTGCGGATCGCTGATGCGCACCGGCTGACCGTCGAGCCTGATTTCACCACCGTCGCTGGGGGTGATACCGAAAATCGCTTCGGCGACATTGGTTCGCCCCGACCCCATCAGCCCGGCGATGCCGAGAATCTCACCGGCATGCAGGTCGAACGACACGTCCTTGAAAACACCGTCCAGACGCAAGTCACGCACCGACATCAACAGATCGCCGATTGGCTTCTCGCGAACCGGGAACAACTGGCTCAATTCACGGCCGACCATCATCGAGATCAGGCTGTCGCCATCCATACTGTCGGCCCGTTGCAGGCCGATGTAGGCGCCGTCGCGGAACACCGCCACTTCATCGGCGATGCTGAACACCTCATTCATTTTGTGAGTGATATAGATGATGCCCTTACCCTGAGCCTTGAGGTCGGCAATGATCGAGAACAGGTGGGCGACTTCCTTATCGGTAATCGCCGACGTCGGTTCGTCCATGATCAGGATGTCGGAGTCGTAGGACACTGCTTTGGCGATCTCGACCATCTGCCGCTCGGCGATGCTCAGGTTACCGACCTGCTCCTCCGGATCGAGGTTGATCCGCAGCCGCTCCAGCAGTTTCGCCGTACACCGATGCATTTCCCGGTGATCGATCATGTGCAAGCCGTTGAGCTGCTCGCGGCCGATCCAGATGTTCTCGGCAATGCTCATGTGCGGCATCAGGTTGAGTTCCTGGTGGATCATCGCGATCCCGGCCTGCAGCGCTGCAAGCGGTGTCTCGAAGGTCACTGGTTTACCGCGCAGGCGCAGTTCACCAGCGTCCGGCTGGTAGATGCCGGCAATGATTTTCATCAGGGTCGATTTGCCTGCGCCGTTCTCGCCCATCAAGGCCAGTACAGAACCCGGACGCACGCGCAGTTGTACATCGGACAAGGCCACCACACCGGGAAAGCCCTTGCTGACGTTGATGATCTCCAGCAGGTACGGCTCATCGACAAGTGTCGCAGTTGGCTGGATACCCACCAACGGGGTGCTCGAAGCAGTCGCTGAAGCGAACATGATCAGGTACTCCATCAGCAAGGTCGCCGTAGCCACCTTGCGTGCTTATTGTTGTTATTGAACGGACCGGCTATTTGAACTGATCGACGTTGTCCGGGGTGATCAAACGGTAAGGTACCCACACGGCCTGCTCCACCGGCTCGTTCCTGGCCATCTTCACCGCCGCATCGATGGAGCCTACGGCCTGGCCTTTGGCGTCCTGGAACACCGATACCGCCAGATCGCCTTTCTTCACCGCGCGCAGGCCGTCGGGCGTACCGTCCACACCTGCGATCAGCACACTACCCTTTTCCACCCCGGCCTGCTTGAGGGCCATGGAAGCGCCGATGGCCATCTCGTCGTTGTTGGAGACGATGGCGTCGAATTTACGGCCCTGGGTCAGCCAGTCGTTCACCAGGGTCATGCCTTTGTCCCGCGACCAGGTGCCGGTCTGCTCCTGATCGATCTTGATGTTCGGGTACCTGGCCAGCACCTCTTTGACGCCTTTGGTGCGGTTGGTGGTGGAGTTGTTGGCCAGGTCGCCCAGCAGAATCACGATGTCACCTTTGCCATTCATTTTTTCGGCCAGGTACTGCATCTGCATCTGTCCGGCTTCCAGGTCGTTGGACGCTACAGTGATCACGCCCTTGGGCAGCTTCAGGTCATCCGGACGGCGGTTGACGTAGACCAGCGGAATCCCGGCTTTGACCGCCGCTTCAGTGATCTTTTTGGTTGCCGCGGTATCCACCGGGTTGACCACGATGGCATCGACTTTCTGGCTGATGAAGCTTTCAACCTGGCTCAGCTGCTTGACCACGTCGCTGCGGGCGTCTTCGAATTGCAGCTTCACGCCATCGGGCATGGACCTGGCTTTCTGGTCCATGGATTCACGCAGGTAAGTCAGCCAGGTGTCATCGAACTGCGACATGCTCACGCCAATCTTCATGTCAGCGAGGGCAGCACCGCTGGCAAGCATCAGGGACAAGGCAAGCGAGGTAAAACGGATCTTGGTCTTCATGAAACTCTGTCTCCACATTCTTGTTGGTTTTATGGATAAAGCGTTGGACCGGGATCAACTGACCTGCGCAGACAAACGAACGATCGGCGCGCCGGGAATGCAGCACACCAACGCGCCCTTGCGCTCGACGCACAGGAGTCTGGAAAGAGAAAGGGGCATGGACAGGCGCGGACCGCGAAGCAGATCGCGGGGCATGTGGAACGCGGTACGTAAAACTCGCAGAGCAGTGCTGAAGGTTTTCATCGACGGTACCTGTTTGTTTTTGTTGGTTCGTCCTCCACTGCTTCAAGTGGCTTGAGGCAGATCGGAACGTTGATAGTCGGCAACCTGGAAATGACTTTATTGGAAAATAATTTCTATATCAACTGATTTTAGAATTTTATTCTGATTTTATTCCATCGATGGAAACGGCACCCAGTTCGACCACTTGATGCCGTTGCGAACTGAGGCGCGCAGCGTCTAGAACACGGGTGCTCGCCAGTGCATCGCGAGGGTCGACCGGCAGCGGGCCAGCGCTCTGCAACGCCTCTTGCAGCTGTAAATAGAACTGGTTCCAGCAGCCACGCTCAGAGGGAATCCGCTCGCGCTCTTCACCTTGCTCGAACCACCCCCAGCGCCGATGCTCTTCAACGCCCCAGCGCTCGCCCTCGGATTTGGGCGACAGACCGGCCAGCGCAGCGGCCTCCTGCCCGTCCAGCCCCTCGACGGTGTAGCAACCCGCTGTGCCGGTGACCCGAAAACGCGGTGCCGGGTTGTTCTGCAGACAGCTGCCCGACAAATGTGAAATCACCCCGTTGGTGTGGGTCAGCGAAACGAAGAAGCCGCTATCCAATACTTGCGTTTGATTGGCGTATTGCAGTTCGGCGTAAACCCGCGCCACCGGCCCGAACAGTTGCATGGCCTGATCCACCAGATGGCTGCCAAGATCGCGCAGGAAACCACCGCCACTGCCGTTGCCCACTGATTGCGGCGCATAGCGCTCAATCCGTGATTCGAAACGGGTGACCTGCCCCAGCGCACCGGCCTCCAGAAGTTTGCGCACCGTCAGAAAGTCCGAATCCCAGCGACGGTTTTGATAGACGCTCAGTGGAACCTTTTGCCGTTCGGCAGCCGCGATCAGCGCGGCTGCTTGCTGCGCGTCGGCGGCAAAGGGTTTGTCGCTGACCACCGCCACACCGTGTTCGATAGCTTGCAGCACTAACGCCGGACGCCCTTGCAGGGTGGTCGAAATCACCAGCACATCGACCCCGGCTTCAACCAACTGGCCAATAGAGTCGAAAGCCGCAACGCCGGGATAGTCCGTTGCCAACAATAGCCGTCGTTCGGCCGAGCGGGTCACCACGCCGACGAAGGTTGCGGCGGGCAAACTGCTGATCAGCGGAGCATGAAAAAAACGACCGCCATGGCCGTAACCGACAAGTCCGATTCGCATAAGGTTTTCCTTAATGATGAAGGTGGTCTGCGTAGCAGCTGGCGAGCCCGCGAGCCTGCGTTCGGTTGCGCAGCAGCCGTAAAACCTGCAATCGCGGTGCATCAGGCACACCGAGTTTGATGGACTACGACCGCTTCGCGCTCGAACGCAGCCTCGCGGGCTCGCCAGCTGCTACGGAGACTCGTGCTTAGCGGCAGAGTTCGCTTTTGACCCGCTCCAGCATCATCCGGTTGGACTCATCCGGCCGGTCTTCCCAGGCGAACACCGAGACCGTGGCAATGCCGTCGAACTTGATCTCGCGCAGGGTGCTGAAAAACGCCTCCCAGTCCACTTCGCCCTGACCGATGTCCAGGTGCTGATGCACGGTGGCGGTTACGCCCGGCGGGTTGACGATGTAGCGCAGGCCCGACGAGGCTTTGTGGTTGTAGGTGTCGGCGATGATCAAGTGGGTCAGCTTATCGCCGGCGTACTTGAGCATCGAGGCGATGTCGCCTTTGCCGTCGTCGTAGAAGAAGGTGTGCGGCGCTGCGTAGAGGTAGTTGATCCAGTCGCGATCCAGACCGCGAATGATGTCTACCGATTCGTTGTTGCGTTCGCAGAAGTCATAAGGGTGCGCCTGAATATCGAGCTTGATGCCTTCACGCTCGAACACCGGCATCAGCTCGTCCATGGAGCGCATGAACTGGTTCTCACAAACCAGCGGGTTGTCCGATTGTCCGGTGAACTCGGTATTGACCAGCTCGCAGTCCATTTCCACGGCGATCTGGATCGCGCGCTTCCAGTTGCGCAATGCCGCCTGGCGCAAGCCTTCGTCGGCAGCGGCCCAGTGGTACATCGGCAACAGCGAGGAGAGCTTCACACCTGTGTCGCTGAGGGCCTTGCGAAATTCCTTGATCCGCGCCTTGTCGACTCGTGGCGCCTTGTAGAACGGCAGGAAATCTTCCCGAGGAGACAGTTCGATATGTTCGTAGCCAAGCTCGGCAACCTTGTCGACCATCTTGCCCAGGGACAGGTTGCGGTACATGTAGGGATCTAGTGCGATGCGCATAATTTTTCTCCTTCACCAGCTGCTTGATCGTTCCCACGCTCTGCGTGGGAATGCCGCCTTGGACGCTCCGCGTCCGTCGCCAGATGACGCAGAGCGTCACGGGATGCATTCCCACGCGGAGCGTGGGAACGATCGGTCAGCCGTAAAACTTCGGACGGTCAGGCAGCGCGACTTTGACGATCGTCCCGCTCTGCTGTGCTGCAACGCAGGCATCCGCCGCCACCGCCGCCGCAAAGCCATCCCAGGCCGACGGCCCGCCTACTTGCCCGGCCCGTACGCCGTCGATAAACGCCTGCAACTCGACGTCATACGCGGCGATAAAGCGATCCTTCCAGTCCATCAAAATCGCATTGGAGAGTTTGGCGCCGCTGCGCAGTTGCACCTGGGATGGCTCAGGCAGTTTGGCAATACCGGTCTCGCCGACCACTTCGCACTGGATGTCATAGCCGTACTGGCAATTGACGAAAATCTCGACGTCGATGCGGGTGCCCTTGGCGGTTTCCAGCAGCACGATCTGCGGGTCCTTCAAGTGAGCGTGGGCCTTGCTGGTCTTGCGCGGGAACACCACCTGGACCGACACATAATCATCGGCCAGCAGCCAGCGCAGCACGTCCAGTTCATGGATCAGCGTGTCGGTGATCGCCATGTCTGTCTTGTAGTTCTCGCCCACGCTCGGGTTGCGGTGCGCGCAATGCAGCATCAGCGGTTCACCGATCTGGCCGCTGTCGATCACCGCCTTGAGTGCCCGATAGCCCTGATCGTACGGGCGCATGAAACCGACCTGCACCAGACGCTTGCCATGGGCCACTTCGGCCTCGACGATCTTGCGGCAGCCTTCGGCGGTCACCGCCAGCGGCTTCTCGCAGAACACCGGTTTGCCGGCGGCAATCGCCGCGAGTACGAACTCTTCATGGCTCGGGCCCCAGGACGTGACCAAAATCGCTTCGACTTCCGGCGCCTTGATCAGCGCATGGCCATCGGGGTAGACCTCGGCGGTCAGTTTCAAGTCGGCGACAACCTTGGCCGCCTGCTCAAGATTGATATCGGTAACGGCCACCACCTGGCTGTTGAGCAGGGTCTGGCTGCAACGACGGATATGGTCCTGACCGATGGCACCGGTGCCGATGACGCCGATCCGCAACGAATTAGAAAGCAAAGACATGTCTGTTCTCCATTGGAATGTTTGTTGTTGTATCCAGAGCAATCAGTACTGACGGGCCTTGGCCAGTCGTTCATTCAGGGTTTTGGCTACCGCATCGGTGCGTGCGCTGGTGGAGACTTGCGCCACGCCAACGCGCCACCAGGACAGGTATTTGTGAATCATTGTTTTGGGCAGAACCTTGATATCGATCAGTGTCGACACCGTCTGCAAACGGGCATCGGCCAGCGCCGCCTGCAGCTCTTCAACCGTGTTCACTTTGTAGGTTTTGCAGCCATAGGCCGCCGCGCTCATGGCGTAATCCACCGGCACAAAACCACCATCGAGCTTGCCGGTAGCAGGGTTGCGGAAACGGAACTCGGTGCCGAAGCTGTCCATGCCGTGTTCCATCTGCAAATTGTTGATGCAGCCGAAGGTCATGTTGTCGAGCAGGATCACGTTGATCTTGCGTCGCTCCTGGATCGAGGTGACCAGCTCCGAATGCAGCATCAGGTACGAGCCGTCACCCACCAGCGCATAGACTTCGCGTTCAGGCTCGGCGAGCTTCACGCCCAGCGCGGCATTCACCTCGTAACCCATGCAGGAATAGCCGTACTCGACGTGATAGGTGTTCACGCCCTTGCTGCGCCAGCTGCGTTGCAGGTCACCGGGCAGGCTGCCGGCGGCGGCAACGATCACCGCGTCACCGGGCAAAGTTTCATTCAGCACGCCGAGCACCCGGCTTTGGGTCAGGCACGAGCCCGTCAGCTCGATGAACTCGCGCAGTACCGCCGGGTCCATGTGGTCGTTGATTTCCGGGACGAAGTCCTGAGTCTGGTATTGGACCTGATAAACACGGTCGACCTCGGCGTCCAGTTGCGCCTTGGCCTGGCGCGGTTGATCGCCCCACGCGGAGCGATAACCGGTTAGCGCCAACGCATCGGACAAGGCTTGCAGGCCGGATTTAGCGTCGGCCAGCAACTGCACGCCGTCGAGTTTCAGCGCATCGCAGGGGCTGATGTTCAGGTTGAGAAATTGCACCTCGGGATGCTGGAACAGTGATTTCGACGAGGTGGTGAAGTCGGTGTATCGGGTGCCGATGCCGATAATCAGATCAGCCCCCCTGGCCAGCAGATTTGCCGCCAGGCAACCGGTTTCGCCAATACCGCCGACGTTCAGCGGATGGGCTGAAACCACCGCGCTCTTACCGGCCTGGGTTTCCGCGAACGGGATATCGAAACGCTCGGCAAAGGCCTGCAACGCCGCATTGGCGCCTGAGTATTTGACCCCGCCGCCGCAGATAATCAGCGGTGTGCGCTTGCCTTTGAGCAAGGCCAGGGCATCACCGAGCATCGCTTCGGTAGCCAGTCGGCGGTCGATGCGGTGTACGCGTTTTTGCAGGAAATAATCCGGGTAATCGTAAGCCTCGCCCTGCACGTCCTGGGGCAAGGCCAGGGTCACCGCGCCGGTTTCCGCCGGATCGGTGAGCACCCGCATGGCGTGGATCGCTGCGCTCATCAGCTGCTCGGGGCGGTTGATCCGGTCCCAGTATTTGCTCACGGCCTTGAACGCATCG
Organism: Pseudomonas sp. GW821-FHT04C07; assembly: GCF_059420325.1. Lineage (NCBI taxonomy): Bacteria > Pseudomonadati > Pseudomonadota > Gammaproteobacteria > Pseudomonadales > Pseudomonadaceae > Pseudomonas > Pseudomonas sp. GW821-FHT04C07. The sequence continues at coordinate 9,858 of NZ_JBWKTM010000023.1, read as the reverse complement.
TTGGTGCTGATGCTCAGGTCGTGGAACTGTTCGATCTGCTGCAGTACCGGATCCGGTTGGCGGCTGGCGTAGACATCGCCGGGTAACAACAGCAACGGAATACGGTTGGCAGTCGCTGTTGCCGCAGCGGTGAGCATGTTCGCAGCGCCCGGCCCGACCGAAGAAGTGCAGGCGTAGATCTTGCGCCGCAGGTGTTGCTTGGCGAAACCGATGGCCGCGTGGGCCATGCCCTGTTCGTTGCGGCCCTGATGCACCACCAGCTCGCCGCTGTCCTGCTCCAGTGCCTGGCCAAGGCCCAACACGTTGCCGTGACCGAAAATGGTAAATATCCCGGCGACGAATTTACTCTCGACTCCATCCACCTCGACGTACTGGTTATCGAGGAATTTCACCAGGGCCTGGGCCATGGTCAGTCTTGTAGTAGTCATGCTTGCACCTTGTGTGAATGCAAATCCAGAGATTGACCGGGATCAAGTGTGGGAGCGGGCTTGCTCGCGATGTCGATGTACCAGACGCCACCGTGTCGCGCCCATCGCGAGCAAGCCCGCTCCCACATTAGATCCGGGCAATCCATTAACCGTGTCAGGCCAGCGCGTGCTTCAAATGCTCCATGCTCGCGCCAATCGCCTGCTGGATATCCGCCAGCCCATGCACGCTTTCGGCAAACGGTTCGAACGACAGGTAGCCCTTGTAGCCGGTGCTGAGCAAGGTATCGATCTGCGCGGCATTGCCTAAAATGTCCGCCTCGCCCACCAGCACCCGATGACCGTCGCGAATGGTCGCCAGCGGTGCTTGTGCATCCTCGACACCGGAGATGTGCACCAGCCCGGTCAGCTCGGGGAAGAATTCATGCTCGCAGGCCAAGTGATGGTGAAAGGTGTCATGCACCAGGCGGAAAACATCCAGCCCGCCAATCGCCTTGATCGCATCCACCGCCGTGCGTTTGCGCCGCAGTGAACACTCCTCAAAACCCAGCGGTTCGATAAAGCCGAGAATCCCGTACTCGCGCAGGATCGGCGCCAGTTCGCTCAGTGCCGTGCGCAACCCGGCGTTGCGCTCTGCCTCTGTGCGCGGATCGGCACGATCATTGAGCGGGCACATGACCAATCCTTCTGCACCGCAGTCGCGGGCATAGGCGGCGAGCTCGAGGGTTTGCGCCCGGCGTTCGTCGTTCCACACATCGAACGGATACAGCGCGTTGATCGACAGCACCTTGATCCCTTGGGCCGCGCACAACTCACGGACCCGAGCCGGCGGCGTACCGTCTTCGATCTCGACACCTTTGAGGTCGTTGCGGATCTCGATGGCATCGGCTTTCAAGGTCACCGCCAGGTCAATGAAGTCCGGCAGTGACAAACGTGGGGCAACCATACGATTCAGGGCGAAACGCAGGGGCTGGCTCATTTTTCTTATTCTCCGCATTGAAGGTTATGCATTCGGGGTAAACGCTGAATTACTTGGCAGTCGGCATGCTGAATTCCGGGCCTTTGGCGATGCTGTCAGGCCAGCGCTGCATCACGCTTTTGTAGCGGCTGTAGAAACGGATGCCTTCTTCGCCGTAGGCATGGTGGTCGCCGAACAGCGAGCGCTTCCAGCCGCCGAAGGAATGCCAGGCCATCGGTACCGGAATCGGTACGTTGATGCCGACCATGCCGACCTTGATGCTGCGCGCGAACGCCCGGGCGATGCCGCCATCGCTGGTGAAGCAGGACACGCCGTTGCCAAACTCGTGAGCGTTGATCAGTGCCACAGCGCTGGCGAAATCCGCGACCCGGACAATGCCCAGTACCGGACCGAAGATTTCCTGCTGGTAGATGCTCATTTCGGTCGTGACCTTGTCGAACAGCGTCGCGCCGACAAAGAAACCGTTCTCTGCACCCGGCACTTTGAAGTGTCGACCGTCGACAATCAGTTGCGCGCCCTGGGCCACACCCTCGTCGATAAAACCTTCGACCTTGGCCTTGTGCTCGGCAGTGACCAGCGGCCCCATGTCGCTGTCGCCCTGCATGCCGTTGCCGACCTTGAGCTGGTCGATGCGTGGCAGCAGCTTTTCGATCAGCCTGTCAGCGACATCGCCCACCGCCACGGCAATCGAAATCGCCATGCAGCGCTCACCGGCCGAACCATACGCAGCACCGATCAACGCGTCGGCGGCTTGATCCAGATCCGCGTCGGGCATGACGATCATGTGGTTCTTGGCCCCACCCAGCGCCTGCACGCGCTTGCCACGCGCGGTGGCTTGCTGGTGGATGTACTCGGCGATCGGCGTCGAACCGACAAAGGAAATCGCCTCGACGTCCGGGTGTTGCAGCAAACCATCGACCGCGCTCTTGTCGCCCTGAACGACGTTGAACACGCCGTCCGGCAGACCGGCCTCGGTCAGCAGGCGCGCCATCAGCAAACTGGCCGAAGGGTCGCGCTCCGACGGCTTGAGGATGAAACAGTTACCGGTCACCAGCGCGATCGGGATCATCCACAACGGCACCATCACCGGAAAGTTGAACGGGGTGACGCCGGCGCAGACGCCCAGCGGCTGACGCAGGTTCCAGTTATCAATGCCGCCGCCGATGTTGTCGCTGAACTCGGTCTTGAGCAGGCTCGGCGCACCGCAGGCGTACTCGACGATCTCGATGCCGCGAGTGACCTCGCCTTTGGCATCGGAAAAGACTTTGCCGTGTTCGCGGCTGATGATTTCCGCCAGCTCATTGTGATGACGATCCAGCAGTTCCTTGAACTTGAACATCACTCGTGAGCGACGCAAGGACGATTGTTCGGACCAGGCCGGGAACGCCTTCAAGGCCGACGCGACGGCTTCGTCGATGGTCTTCTGGCTGGCCAGTCCGACCCGTGCCTGAACGCTGCCAGTGGCCGGGTTGAAGACATTGCTGAAGCGTTCGCTGCCACTGTCCTGCACCTGGCCGTTGATGTAATGACCGATTACCTGGGCGTCACTCATTGTTCTTGTTCTCCGTCTGAAAATTAAAAGCGCAGTAAGGCCTACAGATCCAGCAGCCAGCTGTGCTGCGGGTCGTTATGGAATTGCCAGACGCGTTTGGGCCCGGCCATCACGTTCAGGTAATACGACTCGTAACCGTAGGGCACGCTGACCGGGTGATAGCCCTTGGGTACCACCACCAAATCACTGTTTTCCACGGCCATGGCCTGGTCGATGCTGCGGTCGTCGGTGTAGACCCGCTGAAACACAAAGCCCTGGGGCGGGTTGATCTGGTGGTAATAGGTCTCTTCGAGAAAGCTCTGGTGCGGCAAGTCGTCGGTGTCGTGCTTGTGCGGCGGGTAGCTCGACGAATGCCCGGAAGGCGTACGCACCTCCACCACCAGCAGCGAATGGGCCGGCTCGGTGTCTGGCAGGATGTCGCAGACATAACGGGTGTTGGCGCCTTTGCCGCGCACGCTGCGCTTCATGTTCTGCGGTTTGATCAGCCGTGGGCCGAGGCCGTTGGTGGTCGAACCGGGGGCGGCGCAGACGGCGATCTGCACATCGCTCAAGGCGACCACTTGCGCCTGACTCTGCGGTGGCAAGTAGGCGGCGAACGGAGACTTGTCCTCGAACACCGACTGCCGGTCGCCGATGTTGTCCCAATTGAACGCACCCTGCCCCGGCGCTTCGCCCTGAATCGTGACCCGACCACTGAGCAGCACCAGACATAGTTCTTTATCACCAGCGCGGACCGGCAGGGTTTCGCCAAGGCTCAAGCGGTAGGCGGCGAACCCGACGTACTCCAGCTCACCGGCGCCCAGCTCGACCATGGTCTGGCCGTGCGCCTTGCTTTTGACCAAAAGACTCATTTTCCAGCGCTCCGGTTAGATACGGCGGCATTGAGCAGACCACGCAGCGTGTCGTAACCCTTTTTCGCGTAGACATAACTCGGCGCAACGGCCGGATCCTGCTCGGCCTCGACCACCAGCCAGCCGTGATAATCGGCGGCCAGCAGCACGTCGAGCAGCGCGGCAAAGTCGATATCGCCGTCGCCGGGCACGGTAAAGGTGCCGTTGATGATGCAGTCCGGGAAACTCCAGAGGTTGTTGCGCGCCAGCTGCACCACCGGTTTGCGCACGTCCTTGAAATGCACATGGCAAACGCGGTCGATATGTTTGCGCAGCACCTCAAGGGGTTCCCCGCCGCCCATGTAGCAGTGACCCGAATCGAACAGCAGGCCGACTTCGCTGCCGGTCAGGCTCATCAGCGTGTCGATGTCCGTCGGCGATTCGACGTAGGCACCCATATGGTGGTGGTACGCCAGGCGCACGCCCTGGGACAAGGTGAAACGCGCCAGCTCCGTGAGCTTGTCGGCGTACTCCTGCCAGGCCTGTTCGGTATGCAATCGCGGGCGCTCGACCAGTGGAATGCGCTGGCCCTGAATCGAGTCGGCGACTTCGCCGTAGACCAGCACCTTCGCGCCGTTCCTGGCCAATAGCTCGACGTGACTGCCGATGGCGTCGATTTCCTCGGCCACCGAACGCCGGGCCAGACGGCTGGAGTACCAGCCGGAGACCAGCGCCAGGTCGTAGGGCCGCAGCACATCGCCGACACCTTTGGCGTCTTTGGGAAACTTGCCGTTGAGCTCGAAACCTTCGTAGCCGATCTCCTTGCCCTCGCTCAAGGCAGTGCTCAGCGGCGTTTCACCGCCCAGCGATGGCAGGTCGTCGTTGCTCCAGGAAATCGGGTTGATGCCAATTCGGATTGCGGGCATGGCTGCACCTTTTATTGTTTTTACATTAACCATTGAATGTGGCGCAGAACCCTGTGGGAGCGAGCTTGCTCGCGATAGCGGTATGACAATCACATTGATGTTGAATGTGCCGCCGTCATCGCGAGCAAGCTCGCTCCCACAGGTCCAGTGTCCACACACAAATCAGTTTCAAGCGCGAGCAGCGCGCCAGGCCTCGATCAATTCGACAAAGGTGCCCTGCACCCGCTGGATCAGCGCTTCATCATCGATTTCACCGGCCATCCAGGCCCGGCTGGGTTCCTGAAAAATCGTCCGGCCGACAGCAAAGCCACGGCAGGTCTTGCTCTGACTGGCCTGCTGAAAACCTTCGGCAAGGGCTGCGGCCGGCGCATTCAGGCCCAACAGCACCACGCCCCGGCAGTAAGGGTCGCGCTCTTGAATCAGTGCATCGAGTTGCTCCCATTCGGCTGCACTTTGCGCTTCGATCTTCCACCAGGCCGGGAAGATGCCGAGGTTGTACAGGCGCTTGATGGCGCGATAGAGCACGTCCGGATGAGGCGAGGGATGATCTTTGGGCGGGATGATTTCCAGCAGCAATTCATGGCCGCTGACTTGCGCCGCCTGATACAGGCCCTTGATTTGCGCTTCCTGTTCCAGACGCAGCATCGGCTCGTCGTCAGGATGGAATTGCACCAGGCATTTGATGATCTGCTCCTGAGGCCAGGCGATCAGGTTGCTGCCGATCGAACGACCGTGCTCGAAAGCCAATGGCCGCGAACCCTGGACTTCCACCGGACGCGCGACCCACCAGCCGCGACCGGTGGCGGCGTTCAACGAATCCTGACCAAAGCGCTGATCGGCCAACAGCCCGACATCCGCTTCAATGCCTTGCTTGCGCAAATCGGCCTCGACCCGCTCCACGGCTTTGATGAACAACTGCTTGAGTTGGCCAATGCTGTTGAGGTCACGGCCGCCCTTTTGCGCCAGTTCGACCAGTTGCCCGCGATGGTCGAAGGCGAAGATAAACAGTTGCTTCCAGGCTTTGCGCGGCACACTGACCTGGTGCAGGCGTTGCAGCACCACGTCCTGATCGGGTCGGGTAATCGGCACCGGGCTGTTGAACAGGTAATCCAGTTCGGCAGGGGTCGGCATCGCCGGGGCACAGGCATGCCGCGACACCACCAGACCGCCGCAGGCATTGGCCAACTGGCAGCAACGCTCGTCGTTCGCATCCTCCAGCCAACCGCTGAGGAAGCCCGACATAAAGGCATCGCCGGCCCCAAGCACGTTGAGTACTTCGACCCGCACACCGGGATAGATCGCGCCGTCTTCGAGACGCACCGGGATCACCCCGTGAATCACCGTGCAACCTTGCGGACCAAGCTTGACCACCAGGGTTGCGGCAGTCAGCGAACGCACCGTGCGTAGCGCAGTGAGCAGGTCTTCGCTGCCGCCGGCAATCAGAAACTCTTCTTCAGTGCCGACAATCAGGTCAAAGCCGGGGAGAATTTTCTGCACATGCTGGCTGACCTTCTGGTCGGCGACGAAACGGGTTTCGCCGTCAGCCTTGCCGGCCAGGCCCCAGAGCACCGGGCGGTAGTCGATGTCGAGAACCCGTTTGACGTTGTGCTTGCGGGCATATTCCAGCGCCTGGATGCTCGCCTTGTACACGCCGTCCGTGGAGAAATGCGTGCCGGTGATCAGCAAGGCTTTGCTGGACGCGATGAAGGATTCCTGGATGTCTTCAGCGCGCAACGCCATGTCGGCGCAGTTTTCGCGGTAGAAAACCAGGGGAAAGGTTTCGCGGTCCTTGAGACCCAGCAAAACCATGGCGGTCAAGCGTTCAGGATCGATTTTGATACCGCTGATGTCGCAGCCTTCGCGGGCCAGGGACTCGAGCAGAAAACGACCCATATGGTCGTCCCCTACCCGGCTCAACATCGCCGATTTAAGGCCCAGGCGTGCGGTACCAAAGGCGATGTTCGCCGATGACCCCCCCAGGTATTTGGCGAAACTGCTGACATCCTCCAGCCGCGCACCCACTTGCTGTGCGTAGAGGTCGACGCCAAGGCGCCCGAGGCAGATCAGATCCAATTGACGCCCACTGGCAAAACGAGTCTGGCCCATGCTGGCTCCTGTTATTTTTATCAGCCTGCGTTCGCCGCTGTGGAGGCGCCGAACACTCTTGGTGTGGGGCCAGACTAAAACGTCTCGCGGCGCCAATCAATATTTATTCTATAAATTTTTTACATGGAATATTTTTTCCAATAAGCTTTTCCAGGACTGATCCAGACACAGTGGATCGATTCAGCAATCCATCACTTGACTTCACACTCAAGATTTTATTTGCGCCTACCCTGTAGACTGCGCACAGCCAACCTATTGTCGAGGGCCGGCATTCACTAGCCGTCCCTATAAGAACAAGCCAGAAGGATTTTTTATGTCCCGCACCGATCAGCCGGCTACGCCCGAGAGTCCGCCCGAGAGCGACCTCCTCAGCCCCCCGATCAATGCCGAGCGTCTGCTGCAGCTGATCACCGACGAATACGAAAGCCTGCCGCGCCAGCTCAAACGCATCGCCAGCTACATGAGCCAGCAAAGCGACAGGATCATGGTCGACCGCATCAGCGACATTGCTCGTGAATGCGAAGTGCATCCCTCGGCCATCGTGCGCTTCTCCCAGCGCTTCGGCTTCAGTGGCTTCAGTGAGATGCAGGCGCTGTTTCGCGAGGCCTACACCCACAAAACCACGCCGGTGCAGAACTACCAGCAGCGCATTCGCAGCATGATCGCCAACAAGTCGCAGAAAGCCAGCGGCGGCGATCTGGCGCGCGAATGCGTCAACGCCACGCTGTCAGGCATCGAGCGTCTGGGCCTGGAACTGGACGACCAGGCGTTCGACAAAGCCGTGGATCTGGTGGTGAATGCGGACAATATCTACGTCGTCGGCGTGCGTCGTTCATTCGCGGTGGCCGATTACCTGGTCTACAACCTGCAACACACCAACAAACGTATTCACCTGGTCTCGGGGCTGGGCGGCAGTTATCGCGAACAGATGCGCAGCGTGCGCGCCAACGACCTGGTGATCGCCATCAGCTTCACGCCGTACGGCAAGGAAACCCAGCACTGCCTGCGTATCGCCCAGCTGCATCAGGCGAAAACCCTGATCATCACCGACAGCAACCTTTCGCCCCTGGCCAAGCGGGCCAATACGGTGCTGCTGGTCAATGAGGGCAGCTCGTTCGCCTTCCGCTCGCTGAGTGCGACCTTGTGCTTGTGTCAGGCGCTGTTTATCGCCGTGGCCTATCGACTGGAATTGAAGGTCGATGAAATTCACGAGCAGGTGGGGTTTGAGGATTAGCGCAAGCTGACTTACTTCGCGTGGTGAGTGTGGGCCTGTAATGAACCCGGAACCCCGGTACGCACCAGCCCGCCCTTCTCGATCCAGCTCAGGGTTTGCTGATAGGCCCGTTGCAGCAACTGATCGGTCTGGCTGAAGTCGAACACCGAAATCCCCAAAGGGCACAGCGGCGCGACCACATGGATGTCGGCCCGCGGCGAATACAGCTCAATGTCCCGCACCAGTTGCCCCATGCTCATCAGGTTCAGGGTATGTAGCGCCAGCGCCACCAGACCGGCCGGCGGGCGCGGACAGGCGCAACCGAACCCGGTTGGCACCACCACGACACGTGTCGCCCCAAGAGATACCGCACTGGCGATCGGCGTGTTGCTGGCCACGCCGCCATCAACCAGCCATTTGTCGCCGATTTGCACGCAAGGAAACACCAGAGGGATAGCCGCGCTGGCCAGCAAGGCCTGTTCGGCACTGCCGCTCGACAGCAGTTCTTCGGCGCCAGTGAGCAGGTTGGTGGTGACGATATACAGGGGCAGCTCGGTGTCTTCGATCAACGTGACCGGCAGCGCGCGGCGCACCAAATGCTCCAGCGCCGAAGACTGCAGCAAAAAACCTCGATGCCGCAGGATCGCGGCCAGGGTATCGATCAGCGAGAACGGAAACACATCTCCCTTGTGCAAGCCTCGCCAGAAGTCCGCCAGCTCGGCGACGCCCCGGGCATTGGGTTTGGCCGCGAAATACGCGCCATTGATGGCCCCCACCGACGCGCCGATCACCAGATCGAAAGAAACTCCGGCCTCGACCAGCGCCCGCAACATGCCGACCTGAACAGCCCCCAGACTGCCGCCGCCGGCCAGGACCAGCGCAGTTTTAATGGCGGACATTTCAGGCCTCCTGCTTCAACTCAGCCCATGGATTAGCAAGCATAGCTGGCGAATGGGCACCCAACCCGGGCATAAACTTCCTGTTCAAGAGGATGGTAAACCCTGAAGGTTTACCGCTAAATTAGCCCCCGTCATCGCACCGTTGCTCATCACAAGGAGCTGTACATGAAGCTGATCGGAATGCTGGATTCACCTTACGTTCGACGCGTCGCCATTACCCTGAAATGCCTGGATATCCCGTTCGAACATGCGTCGATATCGGTGTTCCGGGGGTTCGACGAATTCCAGCGGATCAATCCGGTGGTCAAGGCTCCGACGCTGGTTCTGGGCGACGGCGAAGTGCTGATGGACTCGAACTTGATCATCGAGTATCTGGAGGCGTTGGCCGGCCCCGGCAACAGCCTGATGCCCGCCGACCTGAAGCAGCGCCTGCGTTCCCTGCGGCTGATAGGGCTGGCAATGGCAGCCAACGAGAAATCGGTTCAGATCTATTACGAGAGGAACCTGCGACCTGCCGAGAAACAACATGCGCCGTGGCTGGAGCGTGTTCATGGGCAGTTGCTGGCGGCGTATTCAGAGCTGGAACGAGAGCTGCTCAGACAGCCGCTGAAAATGGACGGCTCGATCGCTCAGGACGGCATCACCCTCGCCGTCGCCTGGAGCTTTACCCAACTGGTGATCGCCGACCAGGTCGACGTTGCGCAGTTCCCACTGGTCAGTCGTTTCACGGCATATGCCGAGCAACTCGAGGCGTTCATCTCGACTCCGGCTACCTGAAGCAGGACTTCTGATCGTTCCCACGCGCAGCAAAGGAATGCCGCCATGGACGCTCCGCGTCCGCCTTCGGCTGTGACGCAGAGCGTCACGGGATGCGTTACCACGCGGAGCGTGGGAACGATCTGACATGCGTGGGAACGATCTGAAACAA
>NZ_JBWKTM010000022.1:0-67352 GCF_059420325.1 Pseudomonas sp. GW821-FHT04C07 | reverse complement strand
GGGCGGCATTCCCACGCAGAGCGTGGGAACGATCAAGACCATGAACGTCGCCTAAGGCGAGTTCAGCGTCATCGAGCCCCATTCGGTGTTGAACCGGGTGGGGCTTTTTTGTGAGTCGGGAATGAACAAAGGCTTGTCTTTGATTCCTGAAAGCTTCGGTGACTTCCCCACGGCTTTGCCGAACCTGACGCTGTACCGGCGAGCCTCGCCGACGAAGCCTGTTCCCTGCATTTACAACCTGCGGCTGGGCGTCACTGCGCGATGCGGCGAGCAAAAAGTCCAACGCCTCCACACAGGGAGGCGTTGCGGGTTTTCAGGAGCACCGAATGGAATATGCCGCATCTACTCTCGGCAACCTCCCTGGAGTCCCCCAACCTGAGCGATCAGGTCGAGGTGACCCAGTTCAAGACCAGGTCCAGCGTTCGCGTCACCTGAGGTCGAAGCGGTCAAGGTTCATCACCTTGGTCCAGGCAGCTACGAAGTCTTTCACGAACTTCTCCTGGGCGTCGCTGCATGCGTAGACCTCAGCCAACGCCCTCAATTGCGCATTCGAGCCAAAGACGAGATCGACACGAGTGCCTGTCCATTTGAGGTCGCCGGTTTTGCGATCGCGTCCTTCAAACTCTTCATTGGCGTCCGAGACCGGCTTCCATTCCACGCCCATGTCGAGCAGGTTGGTGAAGAAGTCGTTGGTCAACGTTTCAGGTCGCTTGGTGAAGACCCCGTGCCGGGTTTGTCCGACGTTGGTATTGAGCACGCGCAGGCCGCCAATGAGCACCGTCATTTCTGGCGCGGTGAGTGTCAGTAGTTGCGCCTTGTCGATCAGTAATGCCTCGGCCGGTACCCGGTAACGGGTCTTGAGGTAGTTACGGAAGCCATCGGCGATGGGTTCGAGAAACCCGAAAGACTCGACATCCGTCTGTTCCTGATTCGCGTCCATGCGTCCTGGCATGAAAGGCACCGTTATGGTGTGACCGGCATTTTTCGCCGCCTGTTCGACGCCAGCACTACCGGCCAGCACGATCAGGTCCGCCAGCGAGATCTTCTTGCCGCCAGTCTGCGCGCTGTTGAACTCGCTCTGGATCTTCTCGAGGGTCGCCAGCACGTTCGCCAGTTGCTCAGGCTGGTTGGCCGGCCAGTCCTTCTGCGGGGCCAGGCGCAGGCGCCCACCGTTGGCGCCACCGCGCTTGTCGGAGCCACGGAAGGTGGAAGCCGCCGCCCAGGCAGTTGATACAAGCTGCGAGACTGTCAGGCCACAGGACTGGAGCTTGCTCTTGAGTGAGGCGATGTCGCTGTCGTTGACCAGGGCATGGTCGAGCGCCGGGATGGGGTCTTGCCACAGGAGTTTTTCGTTGGGCATTTCCGGGCCGAGGTAGCGCGAGAGCGGTCCCATGTCGCGGTGGATCAGCTTGAACCAGGCGCGGGCGAACGCGTCGGCCAACTGATCGGGATTCGCAAGGAAGCGCCGCGAAATCTTTTCATAGATCGGGTCGAATCGCAGGGACAGGTCCGTGGTCAGCATGGTTGGATTACGACGCTTGGACGGGTCGTGAGCATCCGGAATGATGCCCGCGCCGGTGCCGTTTTTCGCCGTCCACTGGTTCGCACCCGCCGGGCTCTTGGTCAGTTCCCACTCGAAGCCGAACAGGTTCTCCAGGTAATTGTTGCTCCACTTCGTGGGTGTCGTGGTCCAGGTCACTTCCAGGCCGCTGGCAATCGTGTCGCCACCTTTGCCCGTGCCGAAGCTGCTCTTCCAGCCCAGGCCCTGCTCTTCGAGGCCAGCGGCTTCGGGCACAGCCCCCACATTGGATACAGGGCCGGCGCCGTGGGTCTTGCCGAAGGCGTGGCCGCCTGCGATCAGTGCCACGGTTTCTTCGTCATTCATCGCCATGCGAGCGAACGTTTCGCGGATATCCACCGCAGCAGCGACCGGGTCCGGGTTGCCCTCCGGGCCTTCCGGGTTCACGTAGATCAGGCCCATTTGCACCGCGGCAAGCGGTTTCTCCAGGTTGCGCTCCTGGACAGTAGGGCTCTCATCTTTGCCATAGCGCACGTCGCCCCCCAGCCAGGTGCTTTCGGAGCCCCAGTAGACGTCCTCATCTGGTCCCCAGACGTCCGGACGGCCTCCGGAAAAACCAAAGGTCTTGAAGCCCATGGACTCCAGCGCGACGTTGCCGGCGAGGACGATCAGATCGGCCCAGGAGATGTTACGACCATACTTTTGCTTGATCGGCCAGAGCAGTCGACGCGCCTTGTCGAGGCTGACGTTATCCGGCCAACTGTTGAGCGGCGCGAAGCGTTGCTGGCCGGAGCCGGCACCACCACGCCCGTCACCGGTGCGGTACGTGCCTGCGGCGTGCCAGGCCATGCGAATAAAGAACGGCCCATAGTGACCGAAATCCGCAGGCCACCAGTCTTGCGAATCGGTCATCAGCGCATGCAGGTCTTTCTTGAGCGCCTCAAAGTCCAGTTTTTTGAACGCTTCGGCGTAGTTGAAGCCCGCGTCCATGGGGTCGGACAGGGACGAGTGCTGGTGCAGGACCTTCAGATTGAGTTGGTTCGGCCACCAGTCGCGGTTCGACGGGCCACCGCCCGCGGCGGCGTGATTGAACGGGCATTTCGATTCAGTTGCCATGTGTGAGCTACCTTTGGTCGTGTTCATCCGGCTATCCCGGCCCGGTGTGGGCGCGCAATAGCGACGAGCGAAATCAATGACATCGGTTGCAGGGCCAGCTGTTCGATCAATTGATCGTCGTGGTCACACGGGAAATCCGGATAGCAGCAATCGAGTTACCAGCATGGTGGCCCACGGCAAGCCTAGTACGCTTCTGACTTATTCGTATCTCTTATCAGGTCTCAACCGGCCAGTTTTCACCAGCGCTGCGTTAAGGGTAGACCCCTATAAAGCAGTCAGCTAATAGGTGGCGTATTCGGTCTTGATAGGCATAATCTTTTATTGGGCCTCTGGAGATGGAGCAGCGGGTATGAGTAGCTCTCGTAAGACCTTTTACGCGACGAACCCATGCACGGCGCAGGACCAGCCCATGAATCAGCGCCCGCGCCGCACGGCCATCCACGAAGCTGGCCACGTCCTGGCCTTTTGGTGGAATGATCAGCACATAGAGCGCGTCACTGTGCGCACCAGGACAGAAGCCTTCGCCGGCCCAATGATTGATCTGCGCGGCAACCCGCAAAACGTAGAGGGGTTGGTAGAGGCTGATTACTGTGTCCCGCACCCATCCTTCGACCCCCCCGGGATTGCTGAATACTTGCCCTCTATGGTCGAGTCTATTGAACGCGACCTTCTCCAATGCTTCGCCGGCCCAGTAGCCGAAGCAGTCTACAGGCACACCAGATCTGACAAATTCATCAGCGGCAGTGGCCGGGGTGACCGGTGCCGGGGTTACGAGTTGATCAGTTTGCTGCCCGCACGAAAGCTACTCGATGCCGAATCCCAAGCAATCGCCCGGTCCAGCTGTCTGGTGCGTCGTTACTGGCCCGCTGTCACCGCTGTGGCGGATCTTCTACAAGAGCACGGCACGGTTAACGGGGAAGCTATAACAGCGCTGCTGTGGGAAGTCACCGGGGAGTCGCCTACGCGGCTCAGCAATGACCTGGCAACCCTCGACACGCGACGCAATAGGCGGTGGACTGCAGTCCACGCCAAGCGACCTTTGTAGCAAGGCCCGGCAATCGTCTGACCGAACTGACGGTAACGGTCCATCAGCTCAATCCTGAAAAAAACAAAGGGCGCCTCCAAGCGCCCCATGCCATTGTCAGTCATCAAACGGTAAACTGAGATGCTGGCATGCCGTGAATACTGGCTTCTGTAAATGTAGGCGTATCAGCGCCTGACATTGAGAAGGGATCAAGGCCACGGTCGACGAGTGGCTTTCAATAGTCGACGACCTATGGATTGCTGATGCCTTGAGGGTTGATTTGTGCGGTGGGGGGCTTACAAATCGATGACAAGGTCTGACGTAGGTTTACTGCAGCAGAGCAAGCGCAGCCCCTTGTCGATTTCACGCTGGCGGATACCCCCGTTGTGGTTCATCTCCACCGTGCCTTGCAGCACGGCTGTTTTACATGTGCCGCAGACCCCTTGGCTGCAGGAGGAGGGGACGATAGCACCGGCTTTTTTTGCAGCCGCCAGTACCGTCTGGTTGCCTGGCATGCTGAAGGTTTTACCCGAGCGGGACAGCGTGACCGTAAAAAAGCCCTCCTGCTGATCGAGGACGGACGACTGTTCTATGAGCGGTTCTTCGTCCAGCACCGCGATATCGAAGCTTTCCTGGTGATAGTGCTGGAAATCAAAGCTTCCCTGTTTGAGTAGAGTTTTGACCGCATCCATGTAGCCTTGCGGCCCACAGGTGAACACTTCGCGCTCCTTGAAATCTGGTACCAGCTCGCTGAGCAGGGCCAAATCCAGGCGGCCGATCGGCCCGGCCCAATCCGTGTCGACGCCGCGCCCTTCGCAGATATTCAGGACGCGCAGGCCAGGCATGCTGGCCTGCATCCGACTCAGTTCGTCATGGAAAATAATGTCGATTGGCGTTCGCGCACTGTGCACGAAGACGATATCTAATCTGGCCGCCATGTCGAAACTCGCCCGTGTCATGGACATCAGAGGTGTCACTCCGGAACCCGCCGACAGGTAAAGCAGCTTGGCAGCTGGACGGCCGACCGGCGTGAAGCTGCCAGCGGGGCCGGAAGCAAGCAACATATCGCCTTCGCGCAAGTTATCGTGCAGCCAATTCGACACTGTCCCGCCGGGAACGCGTTTGACTGTGATCGAAAGCGCAAAGGGGCGAGTGGGAGATGATGACACCGTATAGCAGCGTGACACGCTTTGCCCCGCGATGATCGGCGATACAGTAATGAACTGCCCTGGCTCAAAACTTATTGCGCTGAAATCCGCACTACGAAAGATAAAGGTCTTTACATCGTGGGTTTCGTCGCGCACAGCGCAGCATTGCAGCGCCTTTTGTTCGCCGCTGTTCCACTGTGCGCCGCAGGCGCTCCAGGTGTCAGGATTTGTGAATACCCTCTGCGCGGATCCGGCGCCTGCGGTAACCGGCGTTTTTTCATAGGTGGTCATGGTCATTCCTCACACACCGTGTGCGGCAAGCCGCGCGGCGTACCAGCGAGAGAACTGATCAACGTAGGATTCGGTGAACGCCGAGAATGGCCCAGGCGAGTAGCCAGGATCTTGCGTACCGCTATGAGTGATTGCGACAAGGTTAGCGTCCTGCTGATTGGTCGCTTTCCACACTTCGGTCAGCTTATCGATGTTGTAATCCACGCCCTCAATGGCGTCTGCATTCACGAGCCACTTGGTACGCACCAAGGTCTTGTCAGGTGCGAGAGGGATGATGTAGGAAATCACCGCGTGATCGCTCATCACATGCGTCCAGGAGTTATGAGTCCACAGGTGAACGTCGCCGAGGTCGCGGCGGGTCAGGTCACCGAACAGGCGCGTACAAGCCACCCGGGTGTCGAGCGTTTGAGACTCGCCATTGCCGGCGATGACCAGCCGTTGCGTGCGAAATTGGGTCACTGCGTCTACGTCCAGGTGTTCTACCGCGTCGCAGATAAACCCGTCGTTTTCCCAGTTCCGTTTTGCAGCAGCATTGCGTTCTTCATATTCATCCAGCGCCTGAAGCGATTCTTCGCTAAGACCATCGGCGCAGAAACCGAAATCTTCCGGCAGGAAAGATGCTGTTAATTCCGGATGCGTCGCTGAACAGTGATAACACTCGCGATTATTCTCGATGACCAATTTCCAATTACCGTCTTCAATGATTTGCGCCTCATAGGCAATCTTCGAATAGATGATGTTGTAGGGGGCTAGCCGAGGAGCCATTGTTTCTTCCAGATAGGCGATATCTTCGGGAGGCTGATCGCCAAGGCAAACGAACACATGCGTGCCGGCAACTTTTGTATGAACAGGAATCAGACTTTTACACTTTGGATCGAAATCCTTGCCCATGTGAGCGGCGTGCTTCAGGCTGCCATCAAGATCATAAGTCCACTGATGGTAAGGGCAAACCAGCATACCGACAGTCGACTTGCCGGCCGGCTTCAGACGCGCTCCGCGATGACGGCATACGTTGCGAAATGCTTGCACCTGCTCGTCGTCGTCGCGTACGACGATGATCGAGGATTTGCCGATGTCTATGGTCGAAATATCCCCAGGCTCGGGAATATCAGCCGTGACGCCTACCAAAATCCAATGTTTGGTGAAAAAGATATCGACGTCGGTTTCGAAAATATCCTGGCGGCCAAACAACGCCCCATGCATGCCATGGCCTGGTGTGCGCGCGGTAACAAGCTCTTGTTGGGATTTCACGACGGTAGTTGTCATTATAGCCTCATGGGGTCGATCTAAATCATCAGCAGGTGACGGTGAGGCAAGTATCGAAATGCTTCAGGGTTGCGTCAATGCGCTTTATTCTCACCTTGGCATATCTAAAAGTTATGCGAAATTTCAGCCGGTTTTTTCCATTTACTTCAGTGCGCTAATACTGATTCATCTCGCAACCAATCGACCAGGACATTAACTAATGGCGTTATTTCTCGACCATTCGGGACAATCAAGTAATAAGCATCTTTGGGTTTGACCACATAGGGGGTGATACGAACTAATTCACCACTGAGGAGCATAGGGCCAAGCAACCTGTTCCAGCCCAAGGCTATGCCATACCCCTGTAGCGCTGCCTGCACAGTGTCGTTGTAGCTGCTGCAGCGCAGGCTGTAATTCATCTTTGGGCGACTCTGCCCCAGCTCCTTGAACCAGCTATTCCAAGTCATCCAACCTTCGAGCGTTGTTTCCGAATCGATGAGATCCATATGCAGGAAGTCGTCGACTGACATGGGTGCGGGATGAGTGGTCAACCAGGTCGGCGAACACACTGGGAAAACTTCTTCGTCAAACAGGAAAATCGAAGTGCCGTCCTCCCATTTTCCATTCCCGAAGCGAATGGCGATATCTACATCCTGTCGGCTTACGTCAGGATTGAGTATGTGTGTAATCAAGCGCAGTTGCAGCTTGGGCTGTGACAGGCGCAATGAGGCCAGCCTGGGCAAGATTCGTAGTTGTGAAAACGCCGCAGTACAGGCAAGCACCAATTCCTGTTCGGGAATGCCCTCGGAAATCTTGTCGAAGACGCTCGCCATGCGTTGCATGGATTCGGAGACCACCGAATACAGCACGTACCCCTCGCTGGTTAATTTGATGGCACGGTGTAGACGATGGAATAACCTGGTACCCAAGGTTTCTTCCAGGTATTTGACCTGTTTGCTTACTGCGGCTTGGGTCACTCCCAGTTCCTGAGCCGCCAGTGTGAAACTGCTCAACCGCGCTACGGCCTCGAACTCCATCAACGCCGTCATGGAAGGGATCAGCCGGCGGTAACCCTTAACCTTTTTGCTGGTTTCTTCACTATCCATCGTGGTTGATCCTGAAAGGAGAACTGGCGCAGCAACCGCTTGCGTTCAAGCACCGAGCCGACATGGCGGTCATGCGGGGTACAGGCGAACTCTACGTGACCAGCTCACGGGAGCTGCGCCAAGGGTGCAGTTGGCAGTGTCGATCTGCAGGATAGCCGCTCCCTGTGGCATACATTGCTGCCGGCCTGCGGCGGTAAAAAGCACAGGGACGATGTTTGAGCATCCAGCTCCCACCAGGGCATAACCGATCAAGGACGCAGGCCATCCATCGAAACCTTATCGACGTGATGCCGCCATTGCGTAGTGATGCTTGGTTGCTTTGACGATACGCTCATGTATGCCGCTGCGGTTGTTCTGGAGCGACACGCCATTGCCTGTTCGCTCAGCACCGAGAAACGCTGGAACCGCCTCCTTTGAATCGCCTTCTGACAAGGGGTCTTCAGTCCGCATTCACTAAAGCTTCTCCACTGCCTCAAAGGCATGTCGCAAACGCTTCCTGGAACGTCGTACCGGGCCAACCGCCCCTATACAAAAGTGCGCTTGGTAATAAGCTTTATTATGGAATGATCTAGGAAAAAACATTCCAAAAACGACCATATTCTTTCCTGTGACCGACCACGTCGTTTTTTTAATAATTAAGTAACTTGATGAATTTAAAGAAAATTCTTCAAAAAAATCATGTGTTTTTTATGTATACACAACAAATACAATCTATTGACCATCCCCAAAACCCATGCGAGTCTCGACTCATCAGTCAGCCGCACCTGACAGCGAAACTACCTCTGGAGGTCGTTTGTGAAAAACGGCAAAACTTGTCTCTACGAAGACCTGAAACGTCAAATTTTGACGATGGAACTGGATCCTGACGAAGCGCTGGATGAAGTCATTCTCAGCGAGCGTTATGGCTTATCCCGAACGCCCGTCCGAGAAGTTTTCCGACGCTTGGCCGGTGAAGGTTATGTCGATATTCGAGAAAACCGGGGCGCTCGGGTTATTCCAATGAATCACTCGACACTGCGAAATTTCTTCCTGGTTGCACCGATGATATACGCAGCCATTGGCCGTCTGGCGGTTCAAAACTTCAAGCCACGCCAACTGATCGATTTGAAAGAAACGCAGCACCGGTTCCGCATTGCCACCACCTCAAGGGATGCGCTGGCAATGGTCGTCGAGAACAATCGTTTTCACGCGATCATGGGCGAAATGGCCGGCAACCAATATCTCCAACCCAGTTTGGAAAGGTTGCTCATTGATCACTCCCGAATCGGTAATACATTTTTCCGACCTCAAAATGAGGATATGGAGGAGCGTCTTGAACTTTCTGCGGGGCACCATGATTTTTTTATCGAGGCTATTGAACGTCGCGATGAACAAGCAGTAGTTGATCTCGTGTTTGAACATTGGGAACTGTCCCGAGAAAACATGGAGATTTTTATCGCGCCCCAAGGCATCAAGGCGGACGCGCTCGTTGACCTTCCACGTAACTCATATTCGGAGAAATCATCTTGAAATTTGAAGGCATCTATACACCAGCGGTGACTCCTTATAAGCCTGATGGGGAGATCGACTGGAGCGTGTACTCCGAAGTATTGGAGTCGCTGATTGAGGCGAAGGTACACGGCATTATTATCGGCGGGTCGACCGGCGAGTATTATGCGCAGACGGCAGAAGAACGTACTGAGCTTGCCGCTTATGCAAAAGATGTGATCGGCACTCGGGTGCAACTGATCATTAGCACCGGGGCCATTCGCACTGAAGATGCGGTGCAGTATGCGAAGGATGCCAAAGCGATCAAAGCGGACGCCATTCTCGTCACCAGTCCACCGTACGCGCTCCCTACCTCCGAGGAAAACGCGATACATGCATTGACCATTGATCGTGCTGCCGATCTGCCGATCATGCTTTACAACTACCCGGGTCGCATGTGCGTTTCGATGGACGAGGATTACTTCACCCGTGTGAGCAAATCGAAAAACGTAATTGCCATCAAGGAAAGTTCCGGCGACATGGGGCAGGTGCATCTCCTCGCGCGTAAGTTTCCCAACATCGCACTGTCATGCGGCTGGGACGATCAAGCACTTGAGTTTTTTGCATGGGGTGCCAGAAGTTGGGTGTGTGCAGGCTCCAACTTTTTGCCGAAAGAGCACGTGGCGCTTTACGAAGCCTGCGTCATTGAAAAGGACTTCGACAAAGGCCGTCAGATCATGTCGGCGATGATGCCTCTGATGAATGCTTTGGACGGCGGCAAGTTCGTGCAGTCGATCAAGTTTGGTTGCGAGCTGACTGGACTGAAAGTAGGGGACGTGCGGTTGCCGCTTCAGCCGCTTGATTCAGAAGAGAAGAAAAGCCTTGAAGCGATCATCAGCGATGTGAAGCGCGACGTTGCTAACATCACTTCGGGAGCCAGCCATGGGTGATCTTCTGAGCAAGGCCGAATACGCCGCCATCGCTAAAGGTATTTCGTTTCCTTCTAACGCGTTCATCAATGGCGCGTTCAAGCCCGCGATCTCTGGCAAAACGTTCGCCACGACCAATCCGGCGACGGGTGAGTTTCTGGCAGATGTTGCCGCATGCGCGTCTGAAGATGTCGATTATGCAGTTAGTAACGCTAAAGAAGCCTTTGAGGATGGACGCTGGAGATCGATTTCTCCCAGGGAGCGAAAAGCCGTTCTCCTGAAGTTCGCGAATCTGCTTGAAAGCAATCAACACGAACTGGCAGTCCTGGAAAGCCTCGATAGCGGCAAGCCCGTCAGTGAATGTCAGTTGGTCGATGTGCCGGACACCATTCACACGCTGCGCTGGCACGCGGAGTTGATCGACAAGATTTATGACAACACCGCCCCTGTGGGCAGTGACGCACTGACCATGGTTGTTCGCGAGCCAATAGGTGTAGTGGGCTGCGTGCTGCCCTGGAACTTTCCTCTACTAATGCTGGCCTGGAAAATCGGCCCGGCGCTCGCAGCGGGATGCTCGGTGATCGTCAAACCCGCCGAACAAACCTCGCTGACGACGTTGCGCGTTGCGCAGCTCGCGTTTGAAGCCGGTGTCCCCGCAGGTGTGCTCAACATCATTACGGGTACAGGCAAGGATGTCGGGGAGCCGATTGGCTTGCATCACGATGTCGACATGGTGAGCTTCACTGGCTCCACCGCGACCGGTCGCCGGTTTCTGCATTACGCAGCCGATTCGAATCTGAAACGTATTGTCCTCGAATGCGGCGGGAAAAATCCTGCCGTGGTGATGGACGATGCGGAAGATCTGGATCGCGTTGCCGAGCAAGTCGTAAACGGCGCGTTCTGGAACATGGGCGAGAATTGCTCTGCAACCTCGCGCCTGATAGTCCACACATCCGTGAAAGATGAGCTGCTACAGCGCATGGGCGCCTACATCCGCGAATGGAAAATGGGCGATCCACTCGATCCGCAAAACCGTGTAGGGGCGTTGGTCAGCCCTGAGCATTTCGCGAAAGTGAAGTCGTACCTTGAGCATGCCACCGCTGGAAAGCTCGAAGTTGTGTACGGCGGCGCGACCAAAGACGGTGCCTTCGTAGAGCCGACCGTGATTGACGGCGTAGGTCGGGACAACCGGCTGTTCCAGGAAGAGGTTTTCGGCCCGGTTCTTTCGGTCACCACATTCAGCTCGATCTCCGAAGCCATTGCCTTGGCCAATGACACGGTATACGGCCTTGCCGCCTCTGTTTATACCGGCAGTCTGCGACGGGCGATCAAGTTGTCGCGGGAAATTCGCGCCGGCATCGTCACCGTGAACTGCTTTGGTGAGGGCGATGCTTCCACGCCTTTCGGCGGCTACAAGGAGTCAGGGTTCGGCGGTCGAGACAAATCGATTTTTGCTCACGATCAGTACACCGAAATCAAAACCATCTGGATCGATGTTTCTGGTCGGTCGGATGAAGAGACTGAAAAATGAGCACCCAGACCATCAAGCGCCTACCGGTAGACACCGGGGTTTCAGGTTGGGAGGCGATTTCCACGCGCACTGCTCCTGTGCGCATGCTTGATGGGAGCGTGTCGGCAGATTGGCTGATTATCGGAGCAGGGTTTGCAGGTCTGTCCGCTGCGCGCAGGCTAGCCCAACTGCATCCCGGCGATAGCATCGCGGTCGTTGATGCCCATGAAGTCGCGAAGGGGCCAGCAGGAAGAAACTCTGGCTTCATGATCGACGTGCCCCACAGTCTTTCATCTGGGGAGTATTCGGTTGCCGCTGAGTCTGCAACGTCGTTGGAAATCGCCCAGAACCGCTTTGCTATCGCTTTTGCAGCGCAAGCCGCACGCGAGTACGGCATGTCTGTCGAGACCTTTGATCCGTCCGGAAAGATCAACGCGGCTGCAACAGAGCGGGGGATGAAGCTCAATGACAACTATGCGAAATCGCTAAAGGGCATTGGCGAGCAATACGAGTTGCTGGACGCTGCGCAGATGCAAGAGATCACCGGCTCCCGTTATTACCATGGTGGGCTTTATACGCCCGGTGCGGTGATGATTCAGCCCGCTCAATATATTAGGGATTTCGCATTTGGGCTTGATAAGAACGTCAGCCTTTATGAACGCTCTCCGATTATTGAACTGTCCCGCTCGGGAAATAGCTGGAAGGCGAGGTCTCATCGTGGTGTGGTTAATGCGCCTAAGGTGATTCTTGGAGTCAATGGCCATATCGAAGACTTCGGCCATTTTCAAGGTCGACTGCTGCACGTGTTTACCTACGCTTCGATGACGGCTGCTTATAGTCATCATGAGTTTGGAAGGCCGGTGACAGGTAAGGATCGATGGGCCTTGTTACCCGCGGATCCGATGGGAGCGACCGTTCGCAAGATTACTTCAAATGGGCTTTCGCGCATTGTTATCCGTACAAAGTTCACGTATGACCCAAGTATTCAAGTGACACTAAAGCGTGTTGCCGGGATTGCCGAAGAGCAACGGCATTCGCTGGACGCGCGCTTTCCCGAGCTGAAGTCGACTCCATTGGAGTTTAGCTGGGCTGGACGCCTCTGCTTGAGCCGTAACAGCGCTCCAGCCTTTGGCGAGATAGAAGAAAACCTCTATTCGGCTTGCTGCGAAAATGGGCTGGGAACTGTCAAGAGTACTCTGGCGGGCGTGATGGCCGCTGAGTTGGCCTCCGGCACCAATTCAAAGTTTTTAGAAAGTTTCAGTCAAGCGCCTGGGCCAAGCAGGCTTCCACCCAGGATATTAACGAAGCTGGGTGTCAACTCGGTTATTCGTTGGCAGGCGCTGAGAGCAGGGCGAGAGGGCTGAAGTGTTTCACACAACCGGCTTTTATTTCATAAAGGCCTAATTTCTAGTTTTAACCGTAGTTCGGAGTACGCCATGAAAAAGATTTGGAAGGCAATCTGCGCTGTCGCTGTGGCTGGTGTAATGAGTTTGCCAGTTCACGCCGAAGAAAAGAACATCACCATGGGTACGATGACTTGGGAGGATTTGACGCCCATCACCGGTATCACCAAGAAGGTGCTTGAAGACGCTGGCTACACAGTGAAAGTTGTAGATTTTTCCGAGTGGGGCATCGCGTACGCTGCGTTAACCAAGGGTGATGTTCAGGTGTTGGCGTCCCAAACGGACTATGCGGCGAACGATTACTGGAACAAAAACAAGAACAAGATCGAGAAACTATCTCCTGTTTCCTTTGGCCTTTACCAAGGTCTTGCAGTGCCGAGCTATGTCAACATTGATTCCATTGATCAGTTGAATGCTAACTCGGAAAAACTGGGCGGCAAAATTATCGGTATCGAGCCAGGGTCTGGCTTGATGAGCGACGCTAACAACGTAGTTAAAGCGTATGACCTCAAGCTTAAGCTGGTCGAGGGCAGTACCACCGCGATGACTGCAGCGTTGAAATCAGCCGTCGACCGTAAAGAGCCGGTAGTCGTAACCGTCTGGGAACCCTCCTGGATGACCAAGAAGTTCGATCTTAAATTCCTGAAAGATCCAAAAGCCATATTCCCACCACAGCAAGGCTACTACTGGATCGGCCACAAAGGCTTTGCTGAAGGCAATCCACGTGCTCGCGAGCTCATGGCGAGCGTATACGTGCCGATCGCAGACATCACCGCGATGAATGCTGAAGTCAAGGATGGCAAGACGATGGAGCAGGCTATCAAGGGCTGGACGGATAGCCACGCCGAGCTGCTGAAGCGTTGGGAAAATATCAAGAACTAATCAATTTTTGCTTTGTAGCCACTGCCGCCCTTTGATTAATTAGAAAAACCAGAAAACTGGTTCACGGGTTACGAAAATGACAACGCCCAAAATTGACACCAACGAAGTGCTGATAGATTGCCAGTCAGTCTGGAAAATCTTCGGGAAAGCCGCACCTGCAGCAATGAATGCTGTTGTTCAGCAGGGGCTCACCAAGACTCAGATCCTGCAAAACTACGGCTGCGTGGTCGGCGTCTCCGACGTCAGTCTCCAGGTTCGCCGAGGAGAGATCTTTTGCATCATGGGATTGTCCGGCAGTGGCAAATCCACACTTATCAGGCTACTCAATAAGCTGATCACACCTAGCTCAGGGACAGTCCTGGTTAAAGGCAAGGATCTGTCTTCCCTTACAGCTGCACAGCTTCGTGAGGTTAGGGCGCGTCACATTGGCATGGTCTTTCAGAGCGTCGCTTTGTTACCAAATCGAACAGTGTTGGAGAACACGGCGTTTGGCCTGGAAGTGCAGGGCGTGGGCAAGGCTGAACGTTACAAGGTGGCCGAGCAGGCCTTGGCCAAGGTGGGTTTGAGCGATTGGTCTTCACATTATCCCAGCGCGTTGTCTGGAGGTATGCAGCAACGTGTGGGTCTGGCACGTGCCATCACCGCCGATCCTGAAGTGATTTTGATGGATGAGCCTTTTAGTGCGCTTGATCCGTTGATTCGCCGGCAGTTGCAGGATGAATTTCGCCAGTTGACCAAGGAGCTTGGCAAGTCCGCCGTGTTTATCACGCACGACCTGGACGAGGCGATTCGAATCGGTGACCGCATCGCGATCATGAAGGACGGCGTGATTATCCAGGTGGGTACGGCCGAGGAGATCGTTCTCAATCCGGCTGACGACTACGTCGCGGAATTTGTGGCGGGCATTTCCAGATTGCATCTGGTTAAAGCCCAGTCGGTCATGACGCCCGTGGAGCCTTACCAGGTGGCGAACCCTGGCTGCGACATTTCCAGGCTTGCCAAAACCTCGCTCGACGCCGATATCAACGAGCTGATCGAATTGACCATGAAGTCCGAGCGCGACGCACTCTCTGTTGTCGACAACGGAACAGTGGTAGGCATCATTACGCTGCGTGATCTGCTGCGTGGTGTTCAAGGCATTCCGAATGAGTTCGCGGCTTCGACCGCCGCCAGTCTTCTGGAGGCATCGACATGAGCATCCCGGACTTTTCCAATCAGTTCGACTCGGTCGTCGACTCGAGTCTGGAATGGCTATCGGATCACGGCGAATTTTTATTCGACGGCGTCAATGCATTGCTGACGGGCATATACAAAAGTGTTCTCTGGTGCATTGCCTATCCCCCGTATTACGTCGTCGCGATAGCCATTGCCCTTATCGGGTGGCGGGTTGTCGGCGTTCGGTTCGCCATTCTCGCAGGCCTGGCGTTGTTGTTTTGCGAGGTGATTGGCTTGTGGCCGGAGACGGTCAGTACCCTTGCCCTGGTGCTGACGGCTACCGTGCTGGCGCTGGTGGTAGCGATCCCATTGGGCGTGCTGGCCGGCCTCGCGCCGTCAGTTGATCGCGTCGTGGATCCGGTTCTGGATCTGATCCAGACCCTGCCGCCCTACATCTATCTGTTGCCGGCCATCGCCCTGCTGGGCTACGGCCCGGCCACGGCACTGTTGGCCACCTTTATCGTTGCCGTACCACCGGCCATACGCCTGACCTCTCTGGGGATTCGCATGACTCCACGGGAATTCATCGAGCTGGGGGATGCCAGTGGCGTCACCGGTTGGCAGATGTTCTTCAAGATCCGCCTGCCATTCGCCAAGCCAAGCATCATGGCAGGGGTGAATCAGAGCTTGATGATGGCCTTCGGCATGGTGGTTATTGCCGGCATCGTGGGTTCCGGCGGCCTGGGTGAGTCGATTTATGCAGCTGTTCGCACACTGGATATCGCCAAGTCGATCAATGCGGCCATCGCCATCGTCATTCTGACCATGATTCTGGATCGGTTGGCGCAGCACGCTGCACGTTCGCAGATGGGAGAAAGCCAATGACTACCATGAACATCCAATTTTCCCCGGGTGAGTTCCTGGCACCTGCCGTTGACTGGCTGAACGCCAATCTGCACGGTTTGTTCAAAGGGATCAGCCAAGTCATCGAGGCGGTACTTGGCTTCGTTGAGGCCGCGCTGCTTGCGCCCCATCCTTATTTGTTCATTGGGATCGTCGTCGTTGGAGCTTTTTTTCTCACCAACAAACGCGTCGCCGTATTCGCTGCTTTGATGTTGGCTTTTTGCTTATTCTCCGGTCTTTGGGTCGCCTCCATGCAAACCATTGCCCTGGTCTCGGTCGCGGTTCTGATATCGGTGGCCATCGCCTTTCCACTCGGTGTGCTGGCCGCACGGGTGAAGCGGGTTGATGAAGCGTTCCTGCCGATCCTCAACATCATGCAGACGGTGCCGCCATGGGTTTACCTGATCCCCGCCGTGATTCTGTTCAGCCTGGGGCGGGTGCCGGCAATTATTGCGACCATCGTTTACGGCATTCCGCCGATGCTCAGGCTGACAACCCTGGCGTTCAAACAGTTGCCGAAAGATTTGCTGGAGCTGGGGCAGGCGTCCGGTGCTTCACCAAGAGACATTTTGTTCAAGATTGAACTGCCGACTGCCGCGCCAACGCTGTTAGTAGGTCTGAACCAATGCATCCTCATGTCCTTGGCGATGGTGGTGCTGGCAGGTCTGGTAGGGGCGGGCGGTTTAGGGGCTGAAGTAACCCGAGGTCTCTCAAGGATGGAGATGGGCCTGGGACTCCGGGCCGGCCTGGCGATTGTGGCGGTTGCACTGCTGCTGGATCGTCTGTCACGCGGCGCGTTGCAGCGTCATTCCCCCAGCAACCTCGTTTGATAGGGTTCCAGTATGAGACGCAGCTTTTTTTGCATCGACTCACATGCGTGCGGCAATCCGGTTCGGGTGGTGGCAGGTGGCGGCCCTTTGTTGCCGTCGGTGTCGATGGCCGAACGACGAGAAATTTTTGTCCGCGATCATGACTGGGTGCGAACTGCGTTGATGTTCGAGCCCAGGGGGCACGACATCATGTCTGGCGTCATCATCTATCCGTCCTCGCGTGATGACTGTGACTTTGGTGCGTTGTTTATCGAGGTCAGCGGCTGTCTGCCGATGTGTGGAGCAGGCACTATCGGTCTGTCTACCGTGGTGATCGAGGAAGGCCTGATCACACCGCGCGAATCGGGCAAGCTGGCCATCGAGACGCCGGCCGGGCGAGTGGATGTCGAGTACACCATGAACCGCGAATATGTCGACTCCATCCGCCTGTTCAACGTGGCCAGTTATCTGCACAGTGCCGATGTGGTGGTGGATATACCTGGCGTAGGTGAGCTCGTCGTGGACATTGCTTACGGCGGCAATTTCTATGCGGTGGTCGAGCCGCAGGAAAACTGGGCCGGCTTGCAAGGATTGACCACGGCAGACATCGTCAACCTGAGCCAGAAACTGCGCTCGGCTCTGGCAGAAGTATGTGACCCCGTGCATCCCGAGAACAGCAGAATCAGTGGCGTTCACCATGTCATCTGGTGCGACGACGAACACAGCACGGCAGCAGATGGACGCGGTGCCGTGTTCTACGGCGACAAGGCCATTGATCGCTCTCCCGGTGGTACAGGTACCTCGGCACGGATGGCTCAACTATTTGGTAAAGGACGATTGAAGGTGGGTGATACGTTCCGCAACGAAAGCTTGATCGGGACGATCTTCGAAGGGAAAGTCGAAGCGTCGGTGAAAGTCGGAAGATTTGATGGCATCAGGCCAAGTATCGGTGGCTGGGCGCAGATAACGGGACACAACACCATATTTGTCGATGATAAAGACCCGCTTCGTCACGGTTTTCAGCTTGCCTGATCAGCAGAGTAATGACGCCAGGGGTAAGCGCTTTTTGTACTTCTGGCGCTTGGCATTGCGCTTTATCAACGCACCAAATAACGTGTTAATTAACATAAGAAAGTAGGTCGAACATTGATCGAGCGACGCCAATTCAGCGGAGGCATGAAGGGGAAAAATCTCCGCTATCTGAATGAAAACCCCAACGAGACGACTCAAATGGTTCGGGCAGGATTTCTGCTGCTTGAGCATTTCTCGCTGCCCGCGTTCACCCAAGCGCTGGATACGATTGTCACCGCGAATCTTCTACGACCCGGGTTGTTCTCTTCCCGAACGTTTGGCTTGACCGATGGGGAGGTCGTCAGTGATCTGGGCTTGGTCATTCGGCCGGATGCGCGTATCGATTGTTCAGTGATTAAAGACCTTGATCTACTGGTCATTTGCGGCGGCTATAGGACAGAACTGAAGGCTAATGATGGATTTATCACCCTGCTCAGGACTGCATCGGATCTGGGTGTCAGTCTGGCCGGATTGTGGAATGGTGCATGGTTCCTGGGGAGGGCAGGATTGCTTGACGGTTACCGTTGCGCCATTCACCCCGAACATCGCCCCGCACTCGCTGAGTTCTGCAAGGCGACGCAGGTCAGCAGTGAGCCCTATATCATTGATCGAGACCGGCTCACGGCTTCCAGTCCCTCTGGGGCATTCCACATGGCGCTGGACTGGATCAAAGGACTGCATGATAAAGCCCTCGTCGAGGGTATAGAGGACATTCTGGCGTTCGAGGAGTCTCGTTATCGGCGCATAAAACCAACTGAAAATATCTGTGTTAGCGCGCCGTTACGTGAGGTGGTGAAGCTGATGGATGCCAACCTCGAAGAGCCTTTGGAGTTGGAGCAGCTGGCGGTCTACGCTGGCCGTTCGCGTCGACAACTCGAGCGCTTGTTCAAGGAGCAACTGGGCACAACGCCGCAACGGTATTACATGGAACTGCGTATCACCGAGGCGCGACGACTTCTCCAGCACACAGAGCTGTCCCAAGTCGATGTGCTGGTTGCCTGTGGCTTTGTTTCGCCCAGTCATTTCAGCAAGTGCTATAGCTCGTATTTCGGTTACAGACCGTCCAAGGAAAAGCGGCTGGTAAAGTAAAAAGAACCGTTGCGTTAGTAACGTTTTGGAATGATCCATCGCAACGGTGGATCAGCTAGATCACTTTGATGCCGGGAAAGGTAACTGTCGGTAAAGCTGTTGTCTCAACGCGTCAAATGCGGCACTCGCTGCCGAAATTAAATACGACCCAACGCTTTTCCGTGACTTCATGGCGCAGCCCGATCCGTCGATGCTTCGTGAGGCAGCTGTGTATGCGTGGATACCAGGCAGATCCGGTAGACCGATGATATTACCTTGCCATGGTACCTCTACACCGGAACGGGATGGTGTTGGTGATTGCCTTGGTGGTTTTACGGAGGGGGATTTGCAGTGTGTTGCCTCATATATCCAGGTCAATCACGTATGAGCCATTAAATTCAGGGTTTTCATTGATGCCATTTTTTGCATAGCCCCGGGCGTTGCAAATGACGCGGGTATTGCCCACCCGATAGTCAAAGCTCCCATGGGTATGGCCATGTAGCCAAAGTGCCGGTTGCCAGTCTTTGATCCGCTCTTCGAGGTCTGAAACATAACTGGAGTTAATCGGCGAACTCGCAAAAGCCGGGCTGATGCTCAACCGTGTCGGTGCAAAATGGGAAACCACCACCGTGGGCATGGTTCTGTTTTTGGTAAAGCAGTCTTCCAGCCAGGCGACTGTCTGTAAAAAAACCAGTTGGGAAATCGCCGGACTGAACAGGTCTTGAAAATCGGGTGAGATTTTTATGTGGGTGAAGTCCCGAATGACCTTCGTCGCCAGATCAATGCCCCGTGCCCGATCCTCTGCGGAATCGAAAAGACGATAGTCAGACCACAGGGTGCAACCCAGAAAACGCACGCCGTTGTGGACATACTCCGAACGTTCCAGCACGTGGATCTGTGTGCCTTGCGACAATCTGTTCAAGTGCTCGTAGGTAGAGATCAGGTCACAGCCATAAAACTCGTGATTGCCTGCCACGTACACGACCGGAGCGGGGCAGGATTTGGCCCACTCAATGGCCGCTGCCGGTCGGGAGATGTCTCCGGCGAGGACTACGATATCGGCATCCACATCGGGAAAAGGTAATGCGTTGACGGACAAGTGGATGTCGGACAGCAAGGCGATGCGCATTGATCAACTCCTACCGGTTTTAAATGGCGGCCCATTCAACTTACGCGTTGATCACCTCTTGCGACAAGCTTGGCGACTCCCTCTCGACACCAGGATGGCGACGAGAGGGAGCACAAATCGTCCCCTAAGAGAACGCGCTTTGAATGACCAGGCGTTGTTGCTCAACGTGCATCGTCATATTGCCTGGTGCCGTGGATGCACCTGATGGTGGTCCTGCATAACGAAGCGAGGCCGACTCAGGGGTAATTTCACGCAGATAATCATCGACGAATTTCCAGGCACCTTGATTACGGGATTCCTCCTGGCACCAGACCACCGATTTCAGATTTTTGTAACGACCGAGTTCATTAGCCAACGCCTCGCAAGGAAAAGGAAAAAGCTGCTCCAGGCGAACCAAAGCAATATGTTCAGCATTCACAGCACGGCGGTGTGCCAACAGTTCATAGTAAATTTTGCCGGAACAGGCGATCACACGGGTCACCTTTTGATCTTCCGCAGCAGCGGTAAACCTCTCACCCATCACCTCCTGAAAAGATCCCTCAGAGAATTCCATTAGCTCGCTCACAGCATCTGGATGCCTCAACAAGGATTTCGGAGTCATCACAATCAATGGCCTGGGTGCGGAATGCAACGCCTGACGTCGCAGTAAATGGAAGAACTGAACCGGCGTCGTCGGCTGACAAACCCGCATGTTGTCTTGCGCACATAATTGCAGGTATCGCTCCAGTCGGGCTGAAGCGTGTTCCGGACCCTGACCTTCTTGCCCGTGCGGCAACAACATGGTCAATGCACTGTGCTGACCCCATTTGGCAGCGCCAGCGGCAATGAACTGGTCGATAACTACCTGCGCGCCGTTGGCAAAATCTCCGAATTGAGCTTCCCACAGTACCAGTGCGTCAGGACGAGCGATGGTGTAACCGTATTCAAAGGCCAGGACCGCGGCTTCGGACAAAACCGAGTTGATGACCGTGAAGTTACCCTGCTGCCCTTGGGCCACATGATCCAAAGGCCGATATTTACCTTGTCCACGCACTTCACGATTCTGCGGATTTAAAACGGCGTGCCGATGGCTGAAAGTGCCTCGCTCGCAATCCTCCCCACTGAGCCTCACATCGACACCAGCAGACAACACCGATGCGAAAGCAAGGTGTTCACCCATGCCCCAATCCAACGGTTTCGAGCCCATTGCCATCTCGTGCCGGCCATTGATGACCCTGGATACCAGAGGGTGCAATTTCAAATCTGCAGGAAGCTCTGAAATACGGGTAGCCAGTGCTTTGATTTGCTCCAGTGTCGGTGCTGAGTAAAAGTTGGTTTTCAGGCCTGGAGAGAACTGTCGAGCTGTCTCTACGGCCATGGAGATTTCAGCTATAGCGCCAGACTGGGAGTTTTCCAGACCGTCGCGGTAAACCTGCGCGATGGACAAAACCTGCTCGTCAGTTAGCAGTCCCGAAGCGACCAGCTTATTGGCATAGATTTGACGTATGCCCGGATGGGTACTGATCGAACGGTACATCAGCGGCTGAGTAATGTTCGGTGTGTCTTGTTCCTGATGGCCGTGCCGTCTGAAACAGACCAGGTCGATCACTACGCTTTTGCCAAACTCTTTGCGGAAATCGAGAGCGAGCTGTACCGCATTGACAACAGCCTCAGGGTCGTCCCCGTTCACGTGCAATACCGGCGCCTCAATCATCTTTGCAATGTCAGTGCAGAAAAATGAGGACCTGGTTTCTTGTGGATCAGAAGTGGTAAAGCCAATCTGATTGTTCACGACGATGTGCACGGTGCCGCCGGTGCCATACCCTTTGGTGTAACTCAGGCTCAGCGTTTCCATGACGACACCTTGTCCGGAAATGGCCACATCACCATGTATCTCTACTGGCAGCACGCTGCCGCGCTGGGAGGCTTCGTACTGCTCGCTTTGAGCTCGAGCCATACCTTGAACAACCGGGTTGACGATTTCCAGGTGAGAAGGGTTGAAGGCCAAGGCGACTTTCACCGTACCGTTTTGCGTCTCTATGTTCCCCGTGAACCCCTTGTGGTACTTCACGTCACCCGCCGGTAAAACATTGGCAGCTTTGTTATCGAACTCATCGAATAGATAAGCCGGTGGCTTACCAACCGTGTTCACCAGAACATTCAAACGGCCACGGTGAGCCATGCCCATTACGACATTACGTACACCGTTTTTTGCGCCATGGTTGATGAGCTCATCCAGAAGGACGATCAAGGATTCACCGCCCTCCAACGAAAATCGTTTTTGACCGGTGTACCGGATATGCAGATATTTCTCGAACCCTTCCGCCGCCGAAAGACGCTCAAGAATGCGAAGTTTTTTCTCGGGACCGAGCGCCGGCTTCGATCGTGTGGACTCAAGACGGTTCTGCCACCAATCGCGTTGCAATGGGTCGCTCAGGTACATGAATTCGGTGCCTAAAGTTCCACAGTAGGTTGTCTCTAATGCGCAGACCAAGTCAGAAATAGACCCTTCGCCTTTCCAGAAGTGGTTACCTGGCAGCTCGATTTTTTTTGATAAGTCGCAGCCTTCCAATCCGTGAAACTCAGGCGACAGCTCCGGCATGCCAGGTAATGGAGCCCATCGCAGAGGATCAAGATCGGCCCGACGTGCGCCGACCATTCGAAAGGTCGCGATTAATGATTGAGCTGCTAATTGTCTACGAGCAGTTTCCATGTCTGGAACAGCGACCGACAAAGCCTTGCGCCCGGCACGTCGCGCAAGCTGCACAAACTGCTCGACTATCGGCGCGTGCGCAATGTCAGCTGTCTGCAACTCACCAATGCCGAGGGGCAGCCGAAATGACTCAAAGTAGGTACGCCATTGATCGGGTACGGTTAAGGAGTCAACGAGAAACTGCTCATATAACTCTTCAACATAGGTGGCGTTCCCACCATGTAAGACTGAAGTTTTTTGGCTTTGCATCGCTAACTCCTCGTTTCTCTGCCCTCGGATTGTTAGAGCGATGCTAACTAAAATGTCATTCTAAAATACTTATAGATGGTGCGGTTCAAGGCCAAAAAAAGGCGATTTTCGGCCAAGCACCCACCCGTACCAGAGCTGCTCGTACTTGGCCAGAAAGTGATTGAGTCTGGCTTGAAATCGATGCTTTATAAACTTGATGTGAACCCGCGTCGATGCCATCTTTTTGTTTCGGACGCCGCCAGGAGATTCACTATGCTGCCTCGATTTTTTTCGTGGTGTGGTGGGGCACCTGCGATACTTTCTTGTGTATTACTTTTGCGCTTTTCTCGGTGTTTCTGAAGTGACTCCGGTATTCTTTCGGCGTGGTATTCAAGCGTCGTGAAAAAATCATGCGCATATGTGTTGAGTTATGAAAGCCGCAGTTGAATGCAATGGTTTTTAATGGGACGTCTGTGTCTTCAAGCATTTTTCGAGCATGGTCAACCCGCACCTGTTCAACGAAAGCCGCAGGCGTGACAGCTGCGTATCTGGAAAAAATTCGCGAAAAAGTACGACGGCTCACCGACACGGCATCCGCCAGTTGATCCATCGAAAATGCTTCACCGATATGATCTGTCACATAACGCATCACCGTAGTGACGATGGAGTTCTCTTCGGGGCGCAAGGCCAGGAATGGGCTCGATTGTGACTGGCCGCCCTCTCTGTGGATGTACACAACCAGGCGTTTTGCGACGGTGACTGCAAGTTCGTTACCCCAGTCTTCAGCGACCAAAGACAGGCACAAATCGATGCCGGCCGACACACCGGCAGAGGTGAACAGATCTCCATCGCGTACGAAGATTTTGTCAGGCCGGATCAAGGTAAGAGGGAATTGATCTTCAAGCCGCTGAACATCATTCCAGTGTGCGGTCACTTCGCGCCCATCCAGCAAGCCAGCATGAGCTAACAGAAAGGCTCCATTGCACACCGATCCAAATCGCCGAGATCCCGCCGCCTGACTGCGCAACCAATCCAGAAAACCTTCTTCTGGCCGTGCGTCCGGCATTCTCGGACCACCCGCCACGAGAAGCAGGTCGCAATGGCCCGGATAGTTTTGATAGTGATAGGGAACGGCAATCTCCATCCCGTTCGAGCAGCGTACATTTCCTGGTCGAACCCCCACCATTGAGACGTCATACCGCTGACCTTCTGGCAGGAATGAATTCGCTTCGGCGAACACATCGAGGGGACCTGCTACATCCAGCGCCTGGACACCATCAAAAACAACCAGTGCAAGTTTCATATGAGCCTTCTGAGTCAACCGTCCGTAGAAGGGGCGGTTGTGCTACGAGAATTTTAGACAGGTTCGTCTACACACGCTACGGGTCACCGTCAGCCGGTCAATAAGCCTCTCGCTATCTCGTGCGCAAATGGCCAGAAATAGCTATTCATTGGCTCTAAAGTGAATGAGCAAAAAGTCGGCGTGTCTCGATTTGCCTCTAAGCTTGCTGCAGATATGAGCCGGCTGTTGGTACATCTCAATATTTATGGGTGCCCCAACTAGCGGATATCCCAAAGAAAAATATTATTCAATTTCGATAGCAAACGGAGCGTATGCCGATGTGGTCCAACACGCCCGCAACAAGACTGTTGGGTATAAAATTTCCCATTATTCAAGGTCCCTTTGGTGGCGGCCCCTCGTCCGTTGAACTGGTCAGTACTGTATCCAATGCCGGAGGTTTAGGGTCTTTTGGCATGCAGTCACTGGAGCCCGCGCAAATGATTGATGTGGCACGGCAGATTCGTATAGCGACGAGTAAACCGTTTGCCATCAACCTTTGGATGTCTAACGGTGAAGAGACAGAATCAAGCCCCGAAGGCGTTCATGAAGCAGGCGAGCTTTTGCGTCCGTATTATGCCGAACTTGGAAAGGAAGTTCCGGCCACGCCAGAGCGTTTTATCCCTGATTTGGGCGCCCAGCTAGCTGCAATGCTGGAAATTAAGCCGCACGTATTCAGTTTTGTTTTCGGCATTCCTCCTGTCGCCATTATTGCTGCCTGCAAGTCATTGGGTATTTTGACGATGGGGACAGCGACCACTGCGCTGGAAGCGAAAGCATTGGAACGTGCAGGCGTCGATTGCATTGTTGCCTCAGGATTCGAAGCCGGTGGTCATAAAGGGTCGTTCCTGAGATCGGCTGAAGAATCGCTTACGGGCACATTTTCCTTGATTCCCCAGGTCGTGGACCAGGTGGGGATCCCCGTTATCGCTGCCGGTGGCGTAACTGATGCACGCGGGGTGGCGGCAGCCTTTGCCTTGGGGGCTCACGGCGTTCAGATTGGTACTGCGTTTCTTGCCTGTAAAGAGTCAGCGGCGAGTTCCCCGCATCGCAAAGCCCTTTGCGAGAGTCATTCGGGATCTACGACGCTGACGAAAGCCTTCACTGGGCGCCTGGCGAGGAGCATTTCGAACAGGATGACTACCGAGATGAGTCACAGCAGCTCAAAAATTGCGGCTTATCCTGTCCAGGCCTGGTACATGGGGAATCTCGGAAGAGCGGCGCTAATGCAAGGCCACGATGACTTCGTTTCTCTGTCAGCAGGGCAATCCGTCTCTCTGATTCGTCACGACAACGCGCGCGAGTTGATGGAGGAACTCGTCAGGGAAACTCCGAAAATTTTTGCGAAATACTGTTTGCATCGATGATGAAGATCGAAGGGGGGAGGTCAGCTTTTTGCGGATCTCTGGATTGGGATGTTATTCGTTGGAGCTTATTTTTAAAGTACTCTGACGGCGCAAGTTTGAAAGTTGATAGCATCCCGGATCGTTTCCAACAGGAGGCAGATCCGGGCCACTTCATCCGCTGGTATGTTCAGGCAGATCCACTACTCGGTCATGTTCAACATCGGCTCCGCAGCCTTCGGCGAACCATCTCGCACCCACCAACAATGTCCGCCTCAAGCAGCCCCACGGCAGTGTCGAATTGCCCGGTTTTGATTGCCGCCTGATGCCCGCATTGTGGGGCACCGAAAGACAGATGCACCACCTGGGCGGCGCCACGTACGCTATTGCTGGATGAGTCCGCGAAAAGAGGATTGAGGCCGGTCTATCGACTGAGTCACCAGCTTAATGCTGATGACACCGTAAGACACACTAATTCAAGCACTTACAGAGTAAATACCCTGGTTTGCGCCTTGTCTTGGTACGTCTCCTATACTGACTCGCGTTGACAGGTTCAACGCAGACACCGAATGCCGTTGGAACTGCAGTCGGAGTTCTGACAACTTCCCTACCAGTCACTGTAAGGAGATCGAACATGGCAATCCGTATTGGCGACGAAGCACCGGATTTCACTGCCGAAAGCACCGAAGGTCCGCTGCACTTCCACGAGTGGATTGGCGACAAGTGGGCCATCCTGTTCTCGCATCCGAAGGACTTCACCCCTGTGTGTACCACTGAGCTCGGTTATATGGCCGGACTTAAGCCGGAATTCGATAAACGCAACACCAAGATAGTCGGGCTCAGTGTCGACCCGGTCAGTGACCACCGGGCCTGGGTCGGTGACATCGAAGAGACCCAGGGCCATGCGGTCAACTATCCCATGATCGGCGACGCAAACCTGGTGGTGGCGAAGCTCTACGACATGATTCACCCGAATGCCAGTGGCGGCTCACGCACCGCCGCGGACAACGCCACGGTGCGTTCGGTGTTCATCGTCGGCCCGGACAAGAAGGTCAAGGCGATGCTGATCTACCCAATGAGTGCCGGGCGCAACTTCGATGAAGTGTTGCGCCTGCTCGATTCTCTGCAATTGAACGCCAAGCACACAGTCGCCACCCCAGTGAACTGGCGCCCGGGTGAGGACGTCATCATTCCCACTTCGGTATCCGATGAAGAGGCCAGGAAGAAATATCCGCAGGGCTTCAAGACGTTGAAACCCTATTTGCGCGTCGTGGCGCAACCGAGGTAACAACAACCAGCAAGGGCTCAGTCACGATTGGAAGATGGATTATGTATCCGGGAGCGACTCTACGCCGGATGACATCGATCGCAGTGTTGACTGGGCTCACCCACCTGAATCATCGAGAGTGGACAGCATTCCTCTGAGGTTAGCCACCGTAGAGGCCCCACCTGCGCCTTTAGCTTTATTGTTGCATTCAGTGCACTTATGAACTGCAATCTTCCTGGCTAGTGCTTTGTTTTCGACCAATTACACTCCTCAGCACAACGGATGCGCCAGGAGATCAAGATGGTAAGCTGCGTCAGGATTCAGAATATTGGTGGGCCTCAGGTCTTGCGGCTCGAACAGACAAGTACACAATCACCTGGTGCCGGAGAAGTCTGGCTGGAGCAGGCGGCCATTGGGATCAACCCCCTGGACCTGAGCCAGCGCTGCGGCACTGTTCGTATTCCTCTGCCATCCGGTCTCGGTCTTGAAGGGGCCGGGCATGTTACGGCGATAGGGCCGGACGTCACCGAGGTGGCGGTGGGAGACAGGGTCGCGTACGCCACCGGCCCGATTGGCGCCTACGCCAGTGGTCGCCTCTATCCGGCCAATCGACTCGTGAAGATTCCCGATGATCTGGGCTTCGACGAAGCGGCAGCGGTGCTCTTCAAAGGCATTACCGCCCACTATCTGCTCAAGACAACCTATCGCGTTGGCCCCGGCTCCAGGGTGCTGCTGTATGGAGCTGCGGGCGCGTTGGGGCAAATCATGGTGCCGTGGGCCAAACATCTGGGCGCCTTCGTGATCGGTGTGGTCTCGAAGCAGGAAAGTGTCGAGCGCGCAAAGACAGCCGGTTGTGATGAAGTACTGGTGTTCAACGCAGCTACGCTTGCCGATCAGGTCGCCGAGGTAACCAAGGGGAAAAAGGTCGACGTCGTGTATGACCCTATCGGCCGGGTTTCTTTCGAGGCTTCCCTGGATAGCCTTCGCCCGCGTGGCCTGCTGGTATCTTTCGGAATGGCCTCGGGAACGACGCCTGCCATCGAGGTCAGCACCCTGAACGCCAAGGGTTCTCTCTTCCTGACCCGACCGTCCCTCGCCGCGCACACGGCCACTGCGCACGAGTATCAAGAGCGCGCAAAGGATGTGTTGCAAGCGATAACCGACGGTATCATCCAGCCACGAATCTGGCGTCGCTACCCGTTGGCCGACGTAGCCTCTGCGCACGCCGATCTGGAGAATGGGCGGTCGCAAGGCGCGATGATACTCACGCCCTGAGCGCAGGCCGGGACCAGGCGTATGCCCCGGGCCTTCGCCAGAGCCCTTTGTCTGAATGTGTCCGCGAGGTTTGTAGTTGTATGGATCTGTTCGATAGCCGTCAGGCGGATGAACTCGCCACACTCCTGGCTCTGTCCGACCACGGCTCGTTTGCCGCGGCGGGAAGGATGCTGCAACGGCACCCTTCGGTGCTGTCCAAGCGGCTCAGCGCCTTGGAGCTTCGTCTCGGGATACGCCTGGTCGAACGGACCACGAGGCAACTGCGCTTCACGGACGAAGGGGAGCGCCTGGTCACGCGGCTTCGCCATGCAGTGAGCTTGATTACGGAAGCTGAGCATGATGCAGCTCAGGGCGCGGCGCAGGTCAGAGGGCGACTGCGGATTGCCTTGCCAGCGGCGATGGGGCGGCTATGGCTCAGCTCGATAGTGTCGGAGTTCGCCCTGGCGTACCCCCAGGTTTCGCTGGAGGTCGAGTACTCGGAGCGATTCGTGGACATTGTCGCGGAGGGTTTCGATGCCGCGATCCGAATCGGTGAGCTTTCAGATAGTCGACTGGTTGCCAGGAAACTGTGCGACCACCGTCGTATTCTGTGTGCCGCGCCTGCCTACCTGCAGCGCCATGGAGAGCCGAAAGTTCCGGCAGACCTCGATGCCCACAATTGTCTCGGCTTCACCGGGCTGCACTCATACCCGGAGTGGAAGCTGACGCGCGATGACCATCAGAAGTCCGTCAGGGTGCGTAGCGGTATGGTCAGCAACGACAATGAGGCATTGCTGTCCGCCGCCTGCCTGGGGCTGGGCATTCTTGCTGGAGGCGAGTGGCTCATGAAGAGAGACATCGATTCCGGTCACCTCGTCAGGGTACTTCCGCAGTGGCAGCTGGATGCCGACGCGGGCGTCTATCTGGTACGCCCGTCCGCCAGGTACAACACGGCAACGACGACGGCGTTCAAGCACTGGATCGAGGAAAGGTTTTCCAGGGGGGCACCTTGGCAATCGTTTTGACAGTGGGGATGCCCATAGCATGGGGCAGAAAACGATCAGAAGCGGACCATGGACACACTGCACGTGACTCCGTATGAACACTGTCATGGAGCCCATCCACCGCAAAAACTCACCGCACGATTGCGTTCGGAACTGGCGAACAAACGTATCGTCTGCCTGCACATTCCCGATGATTTTGAGTACATGGAACCGTTCCACGGTCACTCGGGCAACCCGGCCAACCGCAGTCCATCGACGAAGCGCGCGAAATCCTCGTGCCGTTGGATGGGCAGCCAGTCTTTCAGGTTTGAGATGCGCAAAGAGGGATCCAGCTCGCGAAGACGCTGCATCGCCAACCTCGCTTTATCCATTCGTCCGCTGAGGGCATGACTGGCCGCCACCAAGGCCACCGGGGCCAGGAAACTGGGCAGGTTGCCCAGCGCCTTTTCCGCCCAGTCCGTCGTGAGATCGAAGCGCCCGGCGAAGAAATGCGCGAGCGCCATTCCGACCTGCATCCTGAACATTTCCGGATCCAGCGGACTCAAGCGAGTGGCATGGGTAAGCTGCTCGATGGCGGCGTCTGTTTCACCGCGCAGCGCGCGCAGGATACCGCCCAAGTACCAGGCGGGGGCGAGGTTGGGGTTGAGCAGACGTGCCCTGTCGAGCAATGCAATGCCGCCGTCAACATCGCCGGCGAGATGGCTTAATGCATGTCCGCCTCGCGTCAACGCGACTGCATCATCCCGGCCAAGCGTCACCGCCAAACGCGCAAGCCGTACGCCCTCAGCGATCTCTTGTATACGATCGGTCATCCAGCCATTCAGCTTGCGCCAGAAGTGGCACCAGGCTGCCATGCCATAGGCCGATGCAAATTCCGGATCGAGCTCGATGGCCTTGTAGAACAACGGCAGCGCCTGGTCGAGGGCTTCCCGGGTGCCGTTGTGCAGTTGTGCCATTCCGCGCAGGTAGTAGTCGTAGGCGTCCAGGCTTTCCGTCGGTTTGCGTTTGGCACGTTCGATTTCTGCCCGTTCGAGTTGCGGTGCGATGGCACCGACGACGCTTTCGGCGATTTGATCCTGCAGCTCGAAGATGTCGTTGAGCGTGCCTTCGAAGCGCTCCGCCCAGATATGCGTTCCGCTCGTCGCGTCGATGAGCTGCCCGGTGATGCGTACTTTGTTCCCGCACTTGCGCACGCTGCCTTCCAGCACGTAGCGAACGCCCAGCTCCTGGCTGACGCCCTTGGTGTCCACCGTCCGGCCCTTGTAGGTGAAGCTCGAATTGCGCGCGATGACGAACAGCCAGCGGATACGCGACAGGGCAGCGATGATGTCTTCCACGATGCCGTCAGCGAAATATTCCTGCTCCGGATCGCCGCTCAAATTCTGGAAGGGCAAGACGGTAATCGAGGGTTTGTCCGGGAGGACGAGCGAGGAGGGCATTGCCTTCGGGTCTGTGGACGCGCGTTCGTCGATGGCAGGCTGGTCAGGCTGTTGCGCTTCGCCGATCCCGCCGGCCTTGATCTGGCCGACGAAGCGGTAGCCCTTGCGGGCGACGGTGCGTACCAGACGCTGTTCCTCGCCGGTATCGCCGATGGCCTTGCGCACCGCATTGATGTGACTGGTGATCGTCGATTCCGAGACGATCCGGCCACTCCACACCGCCTTGAGCAGGTCGTCTTTGCTGACGACACGATCGGGGTTGTTGACGAACAGCAGCAATAGATCGAAAACCTGCGGTCCGACGGCCACGGTTTGCCCGCGCAAGGTGAGTTCCCGGCGCTCCTCATCGAGCACGTAGTCTTCAAACACGAATGGCAAAGTGAGGTTCCCCCTGACGAAGCGCCCGCAACTCCATGTCCCAGGCGACTGGCGATTAGTATTTGATTTGATGATACGGCAGCGCTAAACCCGCCGCACCGTCCG
This sequence comes from Pseudomonas sp. GW821-FHT04C07, assembly GCF_059420325.1. NCBI lineage: Bacteria > Pseudomonadati > Pseudomonadota > Gammaproteobacteria > Pseudomonadales > Pseudomonadaceae > Pseudomonas > Pseudomonas sp. GW821-FHT04C07. Next base: position 36,528 of record NZ_JBWKTM010000022.1, on the reverse strand, counting down.
TGGCAGAGACGGCGGCGGACAGCGGCGTCTTTGGACGTAAAACCAAGCGTTCGTGGAGGGAAATCCACAGCAGGCACAAGGACTACGCTCACGCGCGCAGGCAATCTCTCCTTACACCGACGCAATGGTTGCAGTCGATACGTGGAGAAAGCCCATGAAGATCGTCGTCATCGGAGGCACCGGCCTCATCGGATCGAAACTTGTGAAGAACCTCCGCGAGCGCGGCCATGACGTGCTCGCTGCTAGCCCCAGCACGGGCGTAAACAGCATCACCCGCGAGGGCCTGGCCCAAGCGATGGATGGTGCTGACATCGTCGTCGACGTGGCGAACGCGCCGTCGTGGGAGGACCAGGCTGTCCTCGAGTTTTTCGAAACGTCGAGCCGTAACCTGCTGGCCGCCGAAGCGGCGGCCGGGGTTCGCCATCACGTTGCCCTGTCGATTGTCGGGAGCGAACGGCTTCCCGAGAACGGCTATTTCCGTGCCAAGGTCGCGCAGGAAAGCCTTATCAAGGCATCCGGCATTCCTTACTCTATTTTGCGTGCCACGCAGTTCTTCGAATTTGTCGGCGGCATTGCCCATTCGTTTACCGTCGGCGAAGAGCTTTGCGTTTCGCCGGCGCTGATCCAGCCGATGGCGTCCGACGACGTGGTGGCGGCACTTACCGATGTGGTGCTTGCAGCGCCGGTCAACGGCACGGTCGAAGTCGCGGGGCCCGAGGCCATGCCGCTCGACGAGTTGATCAGGCGCTTTCTGCGGGCCACCCAGGATACTCGCCAGGTCGTACCGGACGTACACGCACGCTACTACGGCGCCGTGCTTGACGATCAATCGCTGACCCCCGGCAAGAACCCGCGCCTGGGCGCGATCCGTTTCGAAGACTGGCTCAGCCAGTCAACGGCCGAAGCGGGCCGCTGAGGCTTCCAGGGACAACTCAGGAAGACGCCGCGCCGGTAATGAGGCGCGCCGTCATTACGCCTGCACACGAAGGATTATTGCCATGGTTAGCCGATTTCTCTTAGCCGCTGCTTTCGCAGCATTGTCGATCACCGCAGCGTCGGCCGACGAGCGGCCCGGCGTCAACGTGACGGTCGTATTCGACCACCCCATTCCCAATATCCCCGGCAAGAGCATGAAAGGCGTGCTCGTCGAGTACGCGCCGGGCGCTTCGTCACCGTCCCACACCCATCCTGAATCGGCCTTCATCTATGCAACGGTCCTGGAGGGCTCGGTCCGCAGCCGCGTCAACGGCGGGCCGGAAAAGGTCTACAACGTCGGCGAAAACTTCGTTGAGGAGCCTGGCTCCCATCATCAAGTCAGCGCGAACGCCAGCGACACGAAACCCGCACGCCTCATGGCCGTGTTCGTCCTCGACACCGACGAAAAGGTGCTCGTCACACCTGCCAGGCAGTGAGCCGATAAGCGCGCTCATCGACGTTCGACAGCCGGGCGGCAGGCCACTGCCGCCCTGGGGCTGCTGTAGTGCATGGCATTGAACAGGAAATGAAAAAATGAACTCGCTCCAGGACAAGGCCACCATTGCCACCGGGGCAATCGCCGGGCCCCCCGTCGTAGTGGCGCGGCGAAGCACGCGCAAGACAATCGGCATATTACTGTGCGTCGGCGCGGTGGTGGTCGTGGCCTCCTGGGGGACCATGGCTGTTTCGAGCGGCACAACCTCGACCGATAACGCTTATGTTCGCGGTGACGTGACCTCACTCGCCGCAAAGGTGGCCGGCTATGTCACTGCGGTAGAGGTCGTGGACAACCAGACCGTCCGGGCGGGTGACGTCCTGTTTCGTATCGATGACCGGGACTATCGCGCAAAGCTTGCGCAAGCAGAGGCTAATGTCAGCGCTGCAAAGGCTCGCCTGACCCATGTCGATGCGCAGACCCAGCTTCAGCGTGCGTTGATTCGGCAGGCCGAAGCCCAAAGACGTTCAGCCACCGCCGACATGGATCTGGCAACCAAGACCCACGATCGCAGTCGCAAACTGATCGTCAGCAACGCGGTGAGCCAAGCCTTGGTCGATGAAACCGGCACGGCGCGTTCCAGAGCCGAGGCGTCGGTATCGGCCGCTTCGGCAACGGTCGAGGCGCAACAGCAACACATCGCCGTCTATGTGGCCGAGCGAGAGGCTGCCGTGGCGGCCGTGTCGCAAGCACAGGCTGCGCGCGATCTCGCCCAAATCGATCTCGACTACACCGTGGTACGCGCGCCTGTGGGTGGCGTCGTCGGTAACCGCCAGGTTCGTATCGGCCGGCTCGTTACGCCGGGCGTTTCCTTACTCGATATCGTGCCGGTCAATGATGTGTGGGTCGTGGCCAATTTCAAGGAAACCCAGCTCGAACATATCCGCCCCGGACAGCACGTGCGCATCACGGTCGATGGCTACCCCAACACGGTGCTTGAAGGCGTGGTCGACAGCTTTGCACCGGGGAGTGGGGCGGCGTTCAGCTTGCTGCCGCCTGACAACGCAACCGGGAACTTTGTCCGTGTCGTGCAGCGGGTTCCGGTCAAGATCCGGCTGGCCGACAATCCGCTGCCGGGGCGCATCGTGCCAGGTCTGTCCGCGCGGGTGGAGGTGACGCAAGGGGGCGGCTCATGAACACCTTTGCCAGCGCAACGCCGAGCAGCGCCAAGGCTATGACTGGCGTCCTGCTCATCGTGGGCATCGTGCTGGCCACACTGACGGAAGCGATCACCGGCACCGTTCTTTCGATCGGGCGCGGCGATATCATCGGCGACACCTATGCAACACCTGATGAATTCGCCTGGCTGGATGTCGGCTACACCACGCTCAAGCTGATCGGGTTCATCATGGCCCCATGGCTGATGCAGCGTTTTTCTGCGCGTAACCTGATCATCGGTTCAACCCTGGCCATGGGCCTGGCGTGCTGCATGGCCGCCATCATCGCTCGACTGGACCTGCTGATCGCACTTCGCATCATTCAAGGCTTCGCCGGCGGCACCCTGCTGGTGGCGGGCCAGGCGATGATTTTTCGTGCCTGGCCGCGTGCCTTTCAGCCGATCCTTCAAGCCCTGTTTGCCATGGGCTCGGTGGTCGCGCCAGCGACTATTGCCCCGGCCCTTCAAGGGTGGTTGATCGACAGTCAGTCCTGGACCTGGATTTTCTTCAGCGTGGTACCGCTGGCCCTGGCGGCGACCGGCCTTTTGTTCATCGCAGACCACCGCATGCCCGCCAGGGTCCGGCAGCGTCCCTTTGACTGGCTCGGCTTCTCCTTGATCTCGGCCACCCTGTTCTGTTTCACCTACGTGTTCAGCCAGGGCAGCCGATGGGACTGGTTCGAGGAACCTCGGATCCTGATGCTGACAATGATCGGCACCGCCGCGCTGCTGGCATTTTTCGGCCAACAAGCGTTGGCCAAAGGCCCGGGGCTATTCGATTTTACGGTGTTCAAATCGAGTGATTTTACCTTTGCCTTTATCGTCAGCTTTGTCGCTGGCGCCGCCTTGTTCGGCAGCGCATTTTTGATTCCGGCATTCGCCCTGTCGGTGCTGGCGTTCACCCCGACCGATGCCGGTTTGCTCCTGCTGCCCAGTGGCGGTTTGTTTGTCGGCTCGCTGCTCATCGCTGCCTTTTTTATCAAAGTGCGCCGCGTTCCACCGGTTGCGACAGTGCCCTTTGGCATCCTGCTTATCATGGGGGCGATGTGGATGCTGTCCGGTTCCACCAGCGACAGCGGCACCGGCGACATGATGGCGGCTATCCTGTTGCGCGGCCTGGGCCTTGGCTTCCTGTTTCTGTCAATTACGCTGATCGCCTTCAGCGACCTCAACAACCGCAACCTCGCCTGCGGCATCGGCCTGTTCAATACGGGGCGTCAATTGGGTGGCTTAATGGGTGTCGCCGGGCTCCAGACCCTGATCGACCATCACATTGTCATCAATGTCGCGGCCCTCGGCGCCAACGTCACCCCAGGGGGAAACGCGCTCATCGAACGGCTGACGACCACCACGGCGATGTTGGTGGGGAAGGGGATGGATCAAGCGGCCGCTGGCAGGGCAGCGACGAGCCTTTTGGGCAAGGTCGTGTCAGGTCAGGCCACAGTGATTGCCTTCGACACCGCGTTCTACGCCGTGGCCCTGCTGTTTGTCGTCGCCGCGCCCATACTGATCGGCATCAAGATCGGCCTGGTGCGATACGCGAAAGCGCGAGCTGCGCTTACAGTCGCGTGAGACAGCCCACATCAACCGTCGGGCGTTGGATCAAGGTTTCGGCGAGTTGGGATTAGGCAGGCGCGCTCAATGGCATCTTTTATGTGAATGCGTGCTTTTGGTCGATTGTGTTGAAAAAGTCGGCTTCAGTTTCTGCGACAGATAAGTACGCGTCTGAGATCGAAATCCGAGTTTTGCGCAGAAGGTTCAGGACTCAGTTTTTACGTAGCAGCGCGCTGAAAACGCGTTTTCACCGCTTAATACATGGGTAGCCAGGCCGGGTTGACTTTTTCAACACAATCGGTCGATTTCGATCAGTCGCGACATGCAGCAATTGGTCAGAAGCGGTCACTTGGAGGCTTACCAACGTTGCAAGCGGGACGTCAAAACATGAGCGCCCCGTACCGATTAACTGCCGGGGCGCAATACAGACGTCAGCAGGATCAGGCTGGGTTTTTCACGCTTGGCCGCTCAACTATTTTTGCGTTCCATGCCACGAGCGCAGTGCATTCATCTGGGATCGCTATCTGAGCGAAACCCGCGAAGATCAAGCCCGCCCAAACGGTGATATCCGCCATCGAGAATTGATCGCCAGCCACGTACTGCTGCGATTTCAAGACTTGGTCGAAATACTTCATGCCGTTGATGGCTTTCTCACGGTGCATCTCGCCCCATACGATTCGATCGCCCCATTCAGGACTTTTATAGGGTTTGAGTTGAGGCCCAAGCCCGTCGGTTGCGTGGTGAAAATAAATACCGATGGCGTCAATTAACTGGTCGTCGGCGCGTTTCTGCATCATATGAATTATCCCTTTCTCTTTCGGCGTGGTGCCTGTGAGTGTGGGATTGCCATCAAGATTGTCGAGATATTCGGTAATGGCAGTGCATTCGGACAGATAGGTACCGTCATCCAGCTCCAGAACTGGAACGGTGCCTGTAGGGTTGATCGCCAAAAAAGCGCTCTGTTTGTGTTCGGCTGACGGCAAATCGATCTTGATGAACTCGATTTTGGACGCCAATGCCTTCTCTGCTATGACCACCCGAATGCGTAACGGGCTAGGAAAACCGGGGATGTCGTAGATCTTCACGTTAACTCCATTGCCATCTATCTATCGGAAGGTAGACAATGCAGCCATCAATGGCTTAGGTCAATAGATATCTATCAGTAGGTAGGCAAATACACCATGACGACAACGGATACTAAGCAAACCATCCTGCAAGCAGCCCGCAGGGTCGTGCAGGCACGCGGCTACAACGCATTGAGTTTTCGCGAATTGGCGAAAGAAGTGGGGATTAAAAGCGCCAGCATCCACTACCACTTTCCCACCAAGGGTGATTTGGGTGCTGCGCTGGCTCGACGTTATACCGAAGACACCACTGCGTACTTGGATCAGTTGCTGGTGGAATCACAGGACCCAGCGTCGATTATGAAGGACTACACGGCCGCCTTCCGTTCCGCCCTGGAAAACGACAACCGGATGTGCTTGTGCGGAATCATGGCGGCCGAGCAACACGATCTCCCGGCCGAAGTGCGGGACGAAGTAAACGGGTTCACGGACGCGAATGTCCGATGGTTGACCAAGGTCCTGGCGCTTAAACACCCGGACGCTCAGTTAGAAGCTTTTGAACGGCAAGCAATGTCGATATTTGCCGCCATTCAAGGTGCACAACTGGTGTCCCGAGGGCGCAACGACATTTCGGTGTACGACCAAATGATCGAATCCTATCGAGCGGCCGGGTTGACTCCCTGATATTCGCATACCACAAGTGGTCACCAACATCGCCTAGTCAGACGCAACAATGACGCGTAGCGCTCCAGATTGCGTTCTGACTGCCTCCTATGGGTCGATTTCTGCCTGTCGCCACCGGCAGCTATGGCTCGGATGCAGCCCTTCTCGACAGGCAGCAATCGACCGATTGTGTTGAAAAAGTCGACTCGGCCTGGCTAGCCATGCATTGAGCGGTGAAAGCGCCTTTTTCGCACGCTGCTATGTCAAATCTGAGTCCTGAACCTTCTGCCCAAAACTCGGATTTCAATCTCAGACGCGCACTTTTCTGCCGTGACAACCGAAGCCGACTTTTTCAACAGAATCGACCCAATATAGATAGTCCGTCCCGCCTTCACCGTTACCAGTATCGGTGAAGGCGGGACGGACTATCTATAATGGGTCGGTTGCGGCCCATCGCGACGGACAGCAATCGGCCAGAGGCAGTCACCCGATACTGCCACTCTCAGATAGCGCGTTGGCGTTTGCGGTAGTTGGAGCTTGCCATGCTCGCACCCCCATCCATGCAACCCGTTTCGTCCTACTGCTCAAGCATCAAACTGCGCCAAACGATCACTGGCGGTTCAACAGACATAACGTCCGGTTGCAGCTCTTCCTGTTTCTGCAACTCTGGCGAAGTCACCCCGGATGATGACTGCTGAAGTGGCAAACGTTGCGCCACCTCTGCGGTCGACTCATCGATAGGCGGCGTAGTCATTTGATCGTAACAACAACCTTGCCTTTGGCTCGTCCCTGCTCGACGTACTTCAATGCCTCTGCCGTAGATTCAAAGGTGAAGGAGCGGTCAACCACAGGTTTGATGATTCCGGCCTCAATGAGCGCGGTGATTTGTTGCAGTTGGGCGCCATTGGCCCGCATGAACACGAACGCGTAGCTGACGTTCTGCTTGCGTGCCTTGCGCCGAATACCGAGGCTCAGCAGGCGTATGACTTGCTTCAATGGCCAGGACAACCCTTGCTCCTGCGCAAACTGCGCAGTGGGTGGCCCTGATATGGAAATGAGTTGGCCTCCGGGCTTGAGGACCTTGAGTGACTTCTCCAGTATGTCCGCGCCGAGACTGTTCAACACCACGTCGTAGTCGTGCAAGACACTTTCGAAGTTCTGCTGTGTGTAGTCGATCACCAGGTCGGCCCCCAGCGCCTTCACCCATTCGACATTCGCGGTGCTGGTGGTGGTCGCGACAAAGGCGCCGAGGTGTTTGGCAAGTTGGATGGCGAGGGTGCCGACACCGCCGGAGCCGGCGTGGATCAGCACTTTCTGGCCCTTTTTCAGTTGGGCGGTTTCGACCAGCACTTGCCAGGCGGTCAGTGCGACCAAGGGGATGGACGCGGCTTGTGCCATGTTGGTATTGGCAGGTTTCAGGGCGATCGCGTTTTCGTTCACGGCGATCAATTGAGCGAACGTCCCGATCCGCGCTTCGGGCGGGCGAGCGTAGACTTCATCTCCCGGTTTGAAGCGTTTCACTTGCGAGCCAACCTCAACCACGACGCCCGCCAGGTCATTGCCCAGTACCAGCGGAAATGAATAGGGCAGGATCAGTTTGAATTCGCCTTTGCGGATCTTCGAATCCAGCACGTTGACGCTGCTGGCGTGTACCTCAATCAAGACGTCGTGGGCGTCCACCGCGGGGGCGGGCGCTTCGCCAATGCGCCCGGTGTTCTTGCCATAGCGATCAATTAAAAATGCCTTCATCGTTGTGCGGCTCTTGTCGGTTGGAATAAGGGTGGGCGGAGCGTTTGCGGTGTTGCTGCGCCGCGTTATCAGGCATCAAGGAACGCCAGTACCTTGGTCACAAAGTCAACGTAGTGCTGGAAAATGCCGCCGTGCCCGGCATCTTCATAAATGACCAGTTGTGCGTTGGGAATGCAGTTGGCAAGCGCAATCGAGTTAACGCTGGGCACCATGATGTCGTTGTCGCCGTTGACGATCAGCGTCGGCATCTGCAAGCGCCCGAGGTCTTGTGGCGCCTGTTTGCCCCACGCGGTGATGGCTTTCAACTGCCGTAGGAAAGCGCTGGGCGTTGGGCTTTTGTCGCGATTTTTTTTGCGTTCTTTCAAGCGTTGCAAATACTGCGATGCGGTTCGACGGCCATTGGGCGTCGAAGTAAAGAACAGGTAGAACTTGGGATCTCGCAAGGTCAGCAAGCCTTTGATCATCAATGGCCACGTCACCGAGCCGACCTTGTCGATACCGGTGCCACCGGCCGGCCCGGTTCCGGTGAGAATCAATCGGCGCACCAATTCGGGCGCCTTCAGGGCGATGTCCTGAGCGACGAAGCCGCCGAGTGAAAAACCGAGCACGTCGACTGTCTCGAAACCCAGCGCACGTATCAGTTGGATGGCATCGTCAGCCATTTCGCCGACCGTCAGTGGCGCGGCTCCACCGGAGCCGCCGATGCCGCGATAGTCGGTGGCAATGACGCGCCGTGTTTGTGCCAGGCCATCGATGATTCCGGGGTCGAAGTTGTCCAGCACCGCGCCCCAATGGTTGAACAGTACGAGGGGCACGTCGATCGTGGGGCCGATGTCGCGATAGGCGAAGGGAATGCCGTTGACCGTGATCGACTGGTTTGCAGCGTTGATGAACGACGTCTGCGAACCCGAGGGGGTATTTGTCTTCGTTGGATTCATTTCTACTCCGAACAGCGGGCCGGATTCGATGCAGCGTCTAGCGCGCCTGCATCGAATCCGGCGCGAATGCTCGCTACCAAAAGATCACTGTTGGGTTTGGTAGCGCTGGGCAACCGCAGACTGGCGGATTTGCCCCAGCAGGCCCTGACGTGCGATTTGCAGGTCATCCCAGCGTTCAGCTTCTTGCAGCGGCGGGATCGTTACCGGTTCGCGACGATCAAAACCGACCAGTGCGGCATCCACCAGATCGTCCACTTCCATGATTTCGTTCAAGGTGTTGATGTCGACGCCGGAGCGATCCCAGATCTCCGTGCGAGTGGCGGCCGGCAGCACGGCCTGCACGTAGACGCCCTGAGGCGAAAGTTCCAGGCTCAGGCCTTGGGAAAGGAACAGCACAAACGCCTTGGTCGCACCGTAGACCGACATGCCGAACTCCGGCGCCAGACCCACCACCGAACCGATGTTGATGATCGCACCGTCGCCTGCTTTGGCCAGGCGTGGGGCGATGGCGCTGGCGAGCCGCACCAGCGCCGTGGTGTTGAGGGCGACCAGTTGCGCAACGCTGTCGGTGCTTTGGTCGATGAAGTTGCCGGACAGAGCCGCGCCGGCGTTATTGACGAGGATGCCGATACGGGCGTCGTCGCGCAGGCGGGACTCAACGGTCGTCAGATCGCTGAGTTGGGTCAAGTCCGCCGGAATGACATCGATGGCGACGTTGTATTCGCTGCGCAACCGGGCTGCAAGTGCGTCCAGGCGTGCCTGGTCTCGGGCAACCAATACGAGATCGTGGCCGCGTTGCGCGAAGCGTTCGGCGTAGACGGCGCCGATGCCAGTGGAGGCGCCAGTGATGAGAACGGTAGGGCGAGTGCTCATGGGGTCATCTCTCTTTCAGGATGTGTGAAAACAGAAAGCGCGGTCATTGATTGCTCAGCTTGCGGTGGCGCTCAATTCAGCCAACGTCGGGTAGTCGATGTAGCCTGCCGAGCCGCCGCCATAGAGGGTGGCGGGATTGAATGCGGACAACGGCGCGCCGCTCTTGAGGCGCTCCACCAGATCCGGGTTGCCAATGAACGGGCGACCGAACGCAATCAGATCGGCCTGGTCTTCGGCGAGCCGCGAAATCGCCAGGTCCAGGTCATAGCCGTTGTTGGCGATGTAGGTATGTTTGAAGCGCTGGCGCAGGGCGCCGAAATCGAATGGCGCCACGTCACGCAGGCCGCCGGTCGCGCCTTCGACCACGTGCAGATAAACCACGCCGAGGGCGTCGAGTTGATCGACGACGTAATCGAATTGCGCCTGCGGATCACTGCTGGAAACGCCATTGGCCGGCGACACCGGCGACAAGCGCACACCGGTGCGATCCGCGCCGATCTCATTGACGACGGCCGCCGTCGCTTCGAGCAACAGACGTGCACGATTTTCAATCGAGCCGCCGTAAGCATCGGTACGCAAGTTGGCGCTGTCCTTGAGGAATTGATCCAGCAAATAGCCGTTCGCGCCGTGAATCTCCACGCCATCGAACCCGGCGGCGACGGCGTTTGCCGCGGCCTGGCGGAAATCGGAGACGATCCCCGGCAGTTCGCTGATATCCAGTGCGCGCGGCTCGGAGACATCTTCAAAGCGGTTGTTGACGAACACTTTGGTGGCGGCGCGCAACGCAGAGGGGGCCACGGGAGCGGCGCCGTTTTCTTGCAGATCAACGTGCGACACACGGCCGACATGCCAAAGTTGCAGGAAGATTTTTCCGCCCTTGGCGTGGACGGCATCGGTCACTTTGCGCCAGCCGTCTATCTGCGCCTGCGTGTAGATTCCGGGGGTGTCCTGATAGCCCTGACCCTGTTGGGAAATCTGCGTGGCTTCGCTGATCAGCAAGCCTGCGCTTGCGCGTTGGCTGTAATAGGTGGCCGCGAACTCGCTTGGCACAAAGCCTTCGCCTGCGCGGTTGCGTGTCAGTGGCGCGAGGACGACACGGTTTGACAGCGTGAGGGCGCCAAGCGTGTAAGGGGTGAACAGATTCTGGTCGGTCATTTGGTATTTCTTCCGTGCCCGTTGATGGAGATCGGTTGTGCGTGCAATTAGGATGATGATCGAAATCTAAACTGTCAACGATTTTGATTATGACCAACATCTATGTATCATTGGGCGCATGATTTCCCAGTGGACATGAGGTATTGCACGTGAGAGTGACCAAGGCCCAGGCGCAGGCCAATCGGGAGCACATCGTTGAAACGGCCTCTGAGCTGTTCCGTGAGCGCGGCTTCGACGGCGTCGGTGTGTCGGATCTCATGGCGGCTGCCGGTTTCACCCACGGAGGTTTCTACAAGCATTTCGGTTCGAAGGCCGACCTGATGGCCGAAGCCTCGGCCAGCAGCCTTGCCAAATCGCTGGCAGGTGCTGAATCGCTCGATGTTCCGGGCTTCATTGACGTCTATTTGACGAGAGAGCATCGGGACAGACGTGGCAGCGGTTGCACCATGGCCGCGTTGTGTGGCGACGCGGCGCGTCAATCGGATGATTTGAAAGCGACGTTTGCCGAAGGGATCGAGCACACCCTGCAAACACTAGGGGACAAATATCCGACCAGGCCGGATGCCGCTCCGGGTGAGGGGAGAAAGAAAATGATCGACCTGCTGTCTCGTGCTGTCGGTGCGATTATTTTGTCGCGTGCCTGCCCGGATGATTCCGCGCTGGCGGATGAGATCCTTGAGGTGTGCCGCGCTGAAATATTTGCTTCGTTGCCGGTCGATGAAGTGGAAGCGGTGTAGAGGGGCGACTCATTCAAAGCATGGTTTTCGGTAGCACTTCGACTTTGATGCTCGGACCCGAAAGTCAACTTTGGGTTGTGGATTCAACCGGTCGATGCTTTGGCGGGCCCCTTTGTGTTGGTCGGCACTGGACGAAGCAATTGGTTCATCGTGATCAGTTCGGCAGTCTGTGTCGGTTTTGGTATCGTCCATTTGGTGGGGTTGGTTCGGATGTGGGATAGGTTTGCCTGGTCCTTGGCAAACTGCGATCCAAGGAGGGAAAACAAAATGTTTGCTTATGAACTACCTGGGAAAACTCGCCTTGGCTGTATCGCTCTGCTTGTCTGCGGCGATGACGCAGGCAGCCGGAATAAAGATCGCTCAAATTTCATCCGATACCAGCGGTCCGGCCTTGAAGGCGATTATCTGGACACCCTGCACCGTTGAAGCAGGATGCACCGCTGCTCTGCGTTGATGCCAAGGGATTACCGCGTTGCCGTTCACAAGCAGCTTAACGAAAGGGTGCTTGAGTTTTTTGAAGCGCATGTCCGCTAAGGTAATGGCACGGGGCTTTGATCATCAGGTTGCAGAGGTGCAGGTGCAGGCAGTGATCCTGAATCGTATCACTGCACTTGGAGTTCCGATGACGGTACGAGTGAGGTAAGTCCGCTTGGGGGAAGGGGAGACTCATCCCGCATCAGACTCCTGCGACAGAGCCGTTTGCGCCTGGACATATTTTGCGGGTGCCAGACCGACCATCCGAGTGAAGTCCCTGATGAAGTGTGCCTGATCAAAATAACCCAGCTTGAGCGCGAGATCCGTCCCCGGCCTGGCTTCGCCGCTCTGCAGCAGGGTCAGTGCTTCATGTAACCGGTATCGGGCAATCACCCACTTCGGACTGACGCCAACGTAATGGGCAAAGAGGCGTTGTAACTGCCGCTCGCTAACACTGGACAACTCACTGAGTTGGGCCACTGTTGTCAGCCTGTTGTCTGACGCGATTTGGGCAATGAGCTCGTTGAGCAGTTGTACACGCTCATCGGGTTGCGGCAAGAAGGAACACAGCAACGCTTCTGATTGCTCGCACAGGCTCGCCATCCCCGGACATTCGGCGTGCTCGGCCAACCTGTCGACCACCGCCCCAAAAATTTCAGAGGCCGGGATCGATCGGTTGGCCAACCGGCTGACAGGTCCGCCCAGAAATGGCTGGAATGCAGCGGGACGAAACTTGATTCCAAATGCCCAGCTGTTGCCAGACAGCGTCTTGCTGAAGCGGGAACGACGGGGTCCCCACACATGGACCTGACCCCTTTCCACAACGAGATGCACATTGGGGTGAGGCAGGGTTTCCTGTTGCTGTGCAGGCTGATCACTGAGATTCCAGCTGACATGCCAATAATGTTCAACCCATGCCGCCAACTGGACTGAGGGGGCCTCGCGAATGTGAGTGAACTGCGGGCCCTTCAATCGCTGATTAAGGACGCCTCGTGCGGGCTGCAGGATAACAGTAGAGGTTGGTCGTGTTTTTCCAATCATCTTCGGTCGCCATCTGCTCCAATGCAAATCAGGAATAGGTCCGACTGTGTGGACCGGTCAAATAAGCCGCCGATCTCGGCATAGTCGGACTGTAAACAGTCAAGGGATTAGCGTCGACAACATCTGCGTCTGGTTTAGACCGTACGGCATTACCTGGATTTTTAATGGAGATGACAGCATGCAAGCCAAGGGAACATTCGACGTCCAACTACCCGTCCACTCCGTTGCGCCCGGTACCGAGGCCGCTCAACTGAGCAGAAAGGCCATACACAAAACGTTTCAGGGAGACTTGGTGGCCAATAGTTTGGGAGAGATGCTTGCCTCCCTCTCGACAATCCCGGGATCTGCCGGCTATGTGGCGATGGAGCGGGTTGAGGGTAATCTGGCGGGAAGGCCAGGCAGCTTTGTGTTGATGCATTTTGGAACGATGGACAGAGGCCAGCGAACACTGACCATTCAGGTCATACCTGACTCGGGTACCGGCGAGTTGGAGGGACTCAGCGGCACGATGGAAATAGATATCCGTGATGGGCAGCATTACTATCTGTTCAACTATCAACTCATGCCAACGCGCTGAATAGTGATGAGGCGCAAACGCATAATCCTGATATCGGCCACCGTATTGACGTTACCAGCCGCGGTGCTGGCTTTCGTGAAGCCGCTCCGAGTCGTTGCCCCCTTGCTCGTTCTGGAAGTAACTTGCCCTCTTCCGAATATCAGCACAGACAGCGTTGCGCAATTGGGCGACGCCCGACAACTGTACGCTGCGGGATATGCGACGGCAGCCACTGCCGTCGGGCCATTTCGAAACGTCCCTCGCGTCGTGTTTTGCACGACTGACTCTTGTGCTGAATCCTTTGGACTTGGACAGCACGCGGCAGCCGCCGTTGGTGATGTTGGTTTGATCGTCGCCCCTCGCGGCTGGAAAGCGTTTTATCTGGCTCACGAACTGATCCATTATCGACAGGCGGAATCGCTCGTAAATCTGGCAGTCGCCACCCAACCAAAATGGCTGATCGAAGGTATGGCGTACTCACTGAGTGGTGACCCTCGTCATACTCTGGGTCCTCCCTTTGAACAATGGCGGTCCCAAATCGAAGCATGGCGTGCCAGCCTGGGTGCATGAGACATCTGGGATGCAGCGCGCAGTGTGGATTGAAAAACTGGGGAGTCTGTGGCTGGACGTTATTCGAACTGGACCCGAAGCAGCCATCGAAAAGAGACCGATAGGGATACGCTAAAGTTATGCGGGTCGTCGATCAATAGTGACCCACTGTTCGCGCTGCGTCCGTCCCTGGAGCGCCCAATGCCGCCCATCATCACGCGCCTGATGGCGCTGTTTGTTCTTTGCCTGACTCTTGAAGTGCCAGCCCAGACCAACGGCTGCCCAGCTAGTGAGAAACAAGTGTGCCTGGACGGCTGCATCTGCCTGCCAGATCTGGGGCAGATGCCTGATGGCATCTACCAGATCGCGGCACCTGCCCTGGCTCTGTGGCTGACCCAAGCCCGTGCTGAAGCAGCCAACGCCGGCATCCAGCCCATTCCGCCGCACATCCGGGAGCAGTTGCTGCGCTGGTACGACCCCAGCGTCCTTGATGCCGCGCGCTACAAAGTTAGCGACAACGGTCAACTCAGCGCCGCCACTGCCATGCTGCAAAACCCCGATGTCGGTGCCGTGACGCTCATCGACATCATCCTCTTCCGGGACGCTCAAACCGCAGAACAGGACATCGCGCTCTGGGCTCACGAACTGAAGCATGTGCAGCAGTATCAGGAGTGGGGGGTAGAAGGATTTGCCCAGCGGTATACACAAGACTTCAATGCTGTGGAGGCGCCGGCTTATGCCATACAGGCTGAGGTCAGACGGTCGGTGCGGGCAGGGACTCACTGAAGATTGCCAAGTTGAAGAGGGCCAAATCCCGTGTCTTATCCGCAAGCTTGAGCCTTACACGGATGGTCCGGATATCTCTGACTCGGAGCGGACTTTTTGCCCGACTAGCTTTCCCTTGTTCCAAGGCCGATGCAGCGGGAACTTCAGGGTACTAGTCGGGTCAGTTGGGAGCTGTTTTACGGCAGTGCCGTCCGAGATCAGTCGAGTCCGCCCCTGATGCCAACCAAGAGTTTTCTGCCGGGTCTCATCCTGGTGTTCTGCGCCGTCGCGTCGCTTTGTTCGGTTGCTGCCGAGCGAAGAGCGCCCTCGCAAAGTAACAGCGCATCAACCACCCTGATCGAAACGGCCTCGCGGCAGTATGGAGACGGCCAGTTGGACCAAGCCGCTGCCACGCTGGAGCGTGCCCTGCATATCCAGCCGAACAATCCCGCGACACTGCATTACCTCGGCGTATTGCGTCTTCAGCAGGGTCAGTACCAGCAGGCTGAAACGTTGGCGGTGCGCTCGAACATGCGGGGTGGTCGCAACGTCGCGTTACGCAACCGCAACTTCCAATTGATCCAGGCAGCTCAGCAGGCCCAGGCTTCGAGTACCCCTCCCAATGCCAAAGAGGACCTGGTCGCAGTACAGAAGAGGCTGGAAGAGGAGACCCAAAGGCGCCGCGAAGCAGAAATGGCCGTTGCTGAACAATCCACTCTGGATGCTGGGCGCGACGCTGGCAACTTCGCTCACGCAAAGGCTGATTGGGTATCGGATTCATCGACGGCTGGCAGACCGCGGCCCGAAGGACAATTGCAAATGACTTCCGTCGAGCCAGAGCCTGCGTACGACGAGGTTGAGATTCCCCGCGGCCATTTGCCGCCTCCGGGTAAATGCCGAATCTGGTTTCCTGATCGCCCGCCGGGGCATCAGCCCACACCCGGCAGCTGCAAGAAGCTGCGATATCGGGTTCCGTTAGGGGCCTACTTGGTGCACGGTTGAGTTAAGGGCGGCTTGCGATTCAAAGCATTGTCTGAACCGTGATATGCGGATGACTTTCTAATGGTTCCCATTCATCCAGGAAAGCAAACCCCTGCTTCAGATAGAAGTTCGAGGCTCTTGTGCTGTCGGCGGATTTATCTCGCCACGTGCTAGCACGTTCAAGCTCATTTCTGCACCTGTCCCGGCAAGCCTTCGGGTCAGGAAGTGCGTCGCACCCATCTATTGTTTGAGTATCCCGTCAGCTATTCATGCGGCAGCTTCCTAGAACTTTTCCCTATTTACCTGTCTATGTGAATACGCACATAAAGCTCGGTAAGCGCGACCCGAAGGTTTCCCGCAGCCAAATGGCGCCACGTCCAATTGTCAATCTGAGGTTGTCTTCGCCCATGAAATTTTATGTCCCACGGATGGTGCTCCTCAGCCTGTTCGCGTTTGCGGCAGTGGGCTCGGCATCAGCAACACAGATGGAGACCTCAACCCCTGTTTTCGCAACTGAAGTCGCAGCCGTTCAGGCTCCGGTCCAGGCTGCCGGGAACCCTTGGCCGAGCTTGGCCAGTACGGCCGGCAAGCAGCCAGGGCCATTGCTTGCCGATGACGACCGATACTGGCGTGACGGCCGTTGGCACGATCGTAGAGAGGATTGGCGCCGAGACGAATGGCGTAGAGAGGAATGGCGCAGAGAGCAAGAGCGCCGGGAAGTCGAACGCCGTCGTGATTGGGAGCGCCATCATGAGCATCGCTACGAGGACGATCAACGCTACTATCGTCGCTAGTACGCAGCCGCGAGATAAATCCGCCGACAGCACTGCCTGCTGATTTGTAAATTCAGGTGGTGCTTAAGCTACACAGATCCGCTCTCGGAAGAAGTGATTGAGTCGTGACTGGATTCAGCCGCCAGCTTCAATCGGTCGGCTTTGCAAATGTATTTAGACTTGCTTTGCGGTGCCAATTTGGCGCTGGCCTTTTTGGCGTTAGCCTTTAATAACTGATTTATTTTTTTACGACGATTCATCTTTTCTACTCGGTTTGTACGTTTTCGAATGATATCAGCTTAAATATTGGGCCAGAGCCTTGTGGTGTGCACTTGAGCGCTTTTGACCGTTATCTGCCCGATGCGCTCGGCTATCGGTCCAGCAGAGGTGCCAGCAGTGCACACATGCTGCGCCAGTGCGAACCCTCCCAGTAAACCCGTTGGCAGGCGTCGCAGCGCAGGAAGCGCGAATAGAGGGCGCCAATGCGTGGCGGCACCTGCGACCGGGCCAGTTCCGGGCTGATCTCGTGCAGCGGCAGGTTGCAATGAAGACACAGGCTGAATGGCCGCGCGCTACGCGCCAGGTCGAGGCGCTCGTACAATTCGCGCAGCTGCAGTGACGGTTTCAGGGCATGCACGTAACAGCCGTGGCTGATGATCCGCCGCTTGAGCAGTTCGCGGTCGCGGGTTAGCACGATGCGTCCTTGCTGCGCAGCGATCTCGGCGATCTCGCCATCCTCGAAGCGATTGTCGTAGAGGGTGTCGAAGCCGCTCATGCGCAGCAGGCTGGCCAGCCCGCCAAGGTGCGCATCAGCGACGAAGCGCAGCACCCGTAAAGGTTGCGCACGAACCTTGAGCAGCGGGCTGATGTCCAGCGCTTCGAACTTGGGATACACCGCCAGCCGGTCACCGTCGAAGATCACCCGCTCGAGGCCCACCGACTCGCCGTTGAGCAGCACCAGCTCGACCTCGGTGTGCGGTATCCCGAGCGCCTCGATCATGTGCTTGACCGTCGCCCCTCGCGCACACTCGCAGGTAAAGGACTGCCGCCGCCGTTCGGCCGGCAGGAAATCGTTGAGCTCTTCGTAGAAGCGGAAGGTTGCACGGGTCATGCTGAACAGTATGGCAGGGCTGCAGGATGGGCGAGTTCAGTCCGGAGATCTTCTCCGGCAGGTCCCATCCACCACCGTTCGTCCGCCAGGTTCGGTAACCCTTCTTGACAGAAAAAAGCATCAGGAGAATACTCGCCCCAATATTCATATATATGACTAGATAACAAGGTGAATAAAGTCGATGAATTCCCTGTCCAGTGATGTCCGCCTACCGCTTTATCAACGCCTGCGTGATCAGTTGGCCGAGCAAATTGCTAACAATCGCTGGCGTCCGGGGGAGGCCATTCCCACTGAAGCTGCGCTTTCAGCGGAGTACGATCTGTCCACTGGCACCGTGCGCAAAGCGGTCGACGCGCTGGTCAGTGAGGGCGTTCTGGAGCGTCAGCAAGGTCGAGGCACCTTCGTTCGTCGGCCGCAGTTTCAATCTTCGCTGTTCCGTTTTTTCCGCTTTCAAACCGCTGCCGGCGAGCGCCAGGTACCGGAGAGTCGCATCCTGTCTATTGAGCCGGTGGCCGCACCCTCGGCGGTGGCCCATGCGTTAGGGTTGCCAATCGACTCTCCGGTTATTCGCATTGTCCGCGTTCGTCTTCTGGATGTTCAGCCGGTACTTGCCGAAGAAATCTGGCTGCCTCGCAGCCGGTTTCAGCCGCTACTAGAGATCGACCTGAATCGAAAAGGGCCATTGCTTTACCCGATTTACGAAGAAGTCTGCGGTCAGGTCGTCGCCTCTGCCGAAGAAACACTCACCGCCGAATCGGTAAATGACCTGCATGCGCGGTTATTGAAAATACCGACCAACAGTCCCGTGGTGGTGATCGAGCGTCTGGCGCGTGACTACGCCGGTACGCCTCTGGAGTGGCGGCGCTCCCGTGGGCATGCCGAGCATTTCCGTTACAGCGTGGACATTCGCTAGCGCATTGCCTGAATAGCGGATCGCTCACCGGCGAATCGATCGCTGCCGGATTCATCGTTTTGTTTGCCATGACTGGCCTCGTAGCGGCGCGGTTCGCTCTCGGCTGCCTCACGTTCCACTTATAAGGATAAGAAATCATGTTCAGCTGGTATCGCCAAGTCACTCCTCGGGAGCGCAAAACGTTTTGGGCCTGCTTCGGCGGATGGTCGCTGGACGCACTGGAAGTACAAATGTTCGGTCTGGCAATTCCGGCATTAATTGCCGCCTTCGCCCTGACCAAGGGCGATGCCGGGCTGATTAGCGGCGTCACGCTAGTCACTTCGGCCATCGGCGGTTGGGTAGGGGGGACGTTGTCCGACCGCTACGGCCGGGTGCGTACGTTGCAGTGGATGATTTTGTGGTTCTCCTTCTTCACCTTTCTGTCCGCCTTCGTCACCGGGTTCCAGCAGTTGCTGATCGTCAAGGCGCTGCAAGGCTTCGGCATTGGCGGTGAGTGGGCAGCCGGCGCGGTATTGATGGCCGAGACCATCAATCCCAAGTATCGCGGCAAAGTGATGGGCACCGTGCAAAGCGCCTGGGCCGTGGGTTGGGGGCTGGCGGTCGGGGTTTTTGCGCTGATCTATTCCTTCGTGCCGCAGGACATGGCCTGGCGGGTGATGTTTATCGTGGGCTTGCTGCCCTCGTTCCTGATCATCTGGGTGCGTCGCAATGTCGAGGAGCCCGACAGCTTCCAGCGTCTGCAAAAAGAGAACGCCATCGCGCAAAGCTTCTTCAAATCCCTGGCCGGCATCTTCCGCCCTGAACTGCTGCGAGTGACGCTGTTCGGCGGGCTTTTGGGCCTGGGCGCACACGGCGGTTACCACGCGGTGATGACGTGGCTGCCGACATTCCTCAAGACCGAGCGCAACCTGTCCGTGCTGAACTCGGGCGGCTACCTGGCGGTCATCATCCTTGCCTTCTGGTGCGGCTGCGTGGTCAGCGGCTTTCTGATTGACCGTATTGGCCGTCGTAAAAACATTGTGCTCTTCGCCCTGTGCTGCGTCGTCACCGTGCAGTGCTATGTGTTCCTGCCGCTGACGAACACCCAGATGCTGTTCCTGGGTTTCCCGCTCGGCTTCTTCGCGGCGGGCATTCCGGCGAGCCTCGGTGCGCTGTTCAACGAGTTGTACCCGGCGGACGTCCGCGGCGCCGGCGTGGGCTTCTGCTACAACTTCGGCCGAGTGCTCTCGGCGGTGTTCCCGTTCCTGGTTGGTCACATGAGTGATTCCATGTCGCTGGGTTTTGCCATTGGCATCGACGCTGGAATCGCCTACGGCGTGGCGGTAGTTGCGGCCCTTTGTCTGCCGGAAACCCGTGGTCGCAGTCTCGACGCCACGAACACCTCAGTGCCTGTCAGCGTCAACGGCAACGAGCGCGCTCGAGCCTGATGATCATTACTTTCGATAGATGAAACCCATGTCTGATACTTGTTCTGCGCCGATCATCGGCATCGACTCCCATGCTCATGTGTTCAACCGCGAATTAAACCTGGCCACTGCCCGGCGCTATACCCCTCGCTATGACGCAACGCTTGGGGAATATCAAAAACACTTGCGAGCGCATGGCCTGAGTCATGGCGTGTTGGTCCAGCCGAGTTTTCTCGGCTCCGACAACAGTTATCTGTTGGCGGCGTTGCAACAGGCGCCAGCGCAGTTGCGCGGTGTGGTGGTCGTGGAGCCAGACGTCAGCCGCGACACGTTGAACGACATGGCTCGACTGGGCGTGGTCGGCGTTCGCTTGAACCTGATGGGCAAAGCCTTGCCTGACTTCTGCGATCCAGCCTGGAAAGGCTTCTTCGGCCACCTCGCTGAGCTGGACTGGCATGTCGAACTGCATCGTGACGTGGCAGATTTGCCGGCGCTGATTCGTCAACTGATCCCGTTCGGCGTCAAGCTCGTCATCGATCACTTCGGTCGTCCCGATGCCCGCTTGGGTGTCGATCAGTCCGGGTTTCCCGAGTTGCTGGAATTGGGGCTAAGCGGGCAGATGTGGATGAAGGTCTCCGGCATCTATCGGCTGGCGGGTACGCCTCAGCAGAACCTCGGATTCGCCCGGGCGGCATTGCCGCTGCTGGAGCAGAGCTTCGGCCTGCGCCGGTTGGTGTGGGGCAGCGACTGGCCGCATACACAACATGAAGAAAGCGTCGGTTTCGGTACTGTGATCGAACAACTGCAAGCACTGGAGTGTTCGACGCAGCTGATGCGTTCGTTGCTGGTCGAAGCGCCTCGGGTGTTATTCGGGTTTGAAGAAAGGGAGGCCTGAAGCTGCAACGACAGATCAAGGGAGCTCCCGGTGCGGGGCTCCATAAATCGTCCGTGATTTTCGCCTGTACAGCTTTGGGAGTCCCGAGCTTGGCCGCTTCAGCCGATAGCTGCCAGTTCGTACGTCGATGGACGCGATTTAAAGTTGCCAGAGCTTTCTGGCTTGCCGGGTTGATGCTTGGAGAACCCCGGCTTCGGTTATCAGGGCCGGATGAACTATTTACGGAATGGCAACACCCGGGGGGAGGTGGTCAACGAGTTTGTTTATCACGTAAAGGAGCGCAAGATGAGCTACTGGACATTCGAATGACGTGTCGCAGTCGGCTGGCATGTAGCCATCTCGGGCATCATGGGTAAGGACATTTCACCGAATACGATGAGCGCGTTCGCTGTCGACGGCAGGGGCCGGAGGAGGCGTTTTGAAACCATTCCTGCTCAGACCTGGCGCCTCAACTCTGGACATGTTGCTTCAAGCGTGGCTGCCACGCCGTGACGCTGTTCCGCAAATTTTAACGGAAAAAGCTGTCATCCCAGGCATTCCCAATGCTCGCTACAGGTTGGACCACGACCTGACTCCGTTCATTCAGGATGCGATTCAGGCCAACAAACGCGAGAGCGAGGCGCTCGCCAGGGCCGGGAAACCGAACAACATCCTGCCGCTGGCAAATATGCTGGCAGTTTCGGGGGGCGGCGACGCAGGCACATTCGCAGCGGGACTCATTACGGGATGGACCGCGCACGGGACTCGCCCCCTGTTCAAGGTCGTCACGGGCATTAGCGCGGGCGCCCTGGTCGCCCCGTTCGCTTACCTGGGGTCTGAGTACGACGGCGTCATTCGGGGTATTGCCAACGCAATCGGTCCAAAAGACGTTTTTCATTCGCGAAACGTGCTAACCCGTCTTGCTAGCGACGGTATAGCGGACAGCAAGCCACTGTCGCGGCTCATTACAAAATACGTCACTGCGCAGATTCTTGCGGCGATCGCGTCGGAATACGCCAAAGGACGAATCCTGCTGATCGGCACAACTGACCTTGATTCAGGGCGGCCAGTCACCTGGAACATGGGCGCTATTGCCTCCAGCGAAGCGCCGGGAGCGCTCGGCCTCTTTCGCAACATCATGATCGCGTCGATGAGTATTCCCGGCGCAGTCTCACCCGTCATGATCGATGTGGACGTTGACGGCAAACAGTTTCAGGAAATGCACGTGGACGGCGGGGTCATCACTCAGGTGTTCCTTTACCCACCTGGCACCTTGATGGCGATGAACAGAGTCAGCGGAGCACCTTTTCGGCTTGAACGTAATTTCTATGTCATTCGCAATGGGAAACTCGAGCCGCAGTGGGCTGGAACGAAGCGCCGTACGTTGAGCATCGGCGGTCGAGCCATCAGTGCATTGATTCAAACTCAGGGGATCAGCGACCTGGATCGAATCTACCGTATCGCGCGGCAGGATGGGGCGGACTTCAATCTTGCGTACATCGGCTCCGACTTTTACTTTCCGCACAATCAGAAATTCGATGGCGAGTACATGAAGCGTTTATTCGATTACGCCTTTCAACTCAGCGCGAAGGGCTATCCGTGGCATAAATCGCCGCCGAGCGAAAAGGCGTTAGAGAGGCCCGGTTCTCTGGCTCCCCTATGAGCAATACAGGTCGTCCGGGAGAGCCGGGTCCAGCCGTGCTTGGGCGTGATGAGTGACAGACTTTTCAGACCAGCATCAGCCGCCACGACTCGACGATTTCACGACCGATACGCCGCAGCCCGGACAGCCTCCGTCCCTTGGTCGCAAGGTGTCGGCAGATACGGTCGGTGGTGACTGTACCCGATAGCCGCTGGGCAGTCTCTCAAGGTCAGGCAGGAAACCCATGAAGGCAGCCAGTTGAGCAGCATGTACATCAGGTCAGGGTGAAGAAGTAGCTCAACTACAAGGCCAGGGTGGTGCGCGCCCGGCCTTCGCCAAAGAGTGCCTGGCCGGTGGAGACGCGCGCACTGCCGGCCGCCCGTGTTGCTGGCGCAAGGCCGCCGATTTTGAAGTCGAGAATCCCACTTCAATTCTGAACAAATATGGACATAGGCATTAGCACTGAGTGCTTCATGGATAATCCCTATCAGGTAAGCACGTCGGTCCATAAGGCATCGACAACTGACCCTGTGTTAGCTCGAGTCACGTGTATCCTGGGGAAGTTTTTCAATGCATTACCTGGACCACCCTGTAGGCAATGTTAACCATCGCAGACTGTTCAGCCTGCCGCCGAACTGCGAGAACACCACCGCGATCCCCGATGCGCAGGTCCCGGACCTTACTCCTTCGACGCTTCTCCTGACCGGCTTCGGTCATCAGGACACTTTGATCGCGCGCTCGATTGAAAACCGTCAACGACAGTTGGAAGTCAAGATGCGTTTTGGTGAGTCGATTGGCCAAGAGACGCCGGCTGAGCGGTTTTGTGCCACTGCGCTTTATCAAGTAAGCGGCGGTGTCAGTTCAACTCTCGATTACGACAGAGCGGCTACGGCAAAGCGCTTCAAGGACAGGCCTGACTTGATGCCTTATACCTTGGCAGACTGCCTGCATGAACTCGGTTACTGGAACGAGCTTTATCTGTTGCGCAAGGCCTGCGGGGTGCCAGGGGACAGGCACACTGAGGCAACGATACGCGAGTGGTTCATATTCGAAGTACTGGCGCAAATCAAGCCGCGCAGCCGAGAGGAAGCACAAGCCGTCTATCAATACATCATTGATCACGACCTGGAAGACCAGCGCGGTAGCCGGGCCATCATCAAGAACCTGATTGGGTGATCTGATTACGATCACTGTGCCTGTACTCGGGCCCTCCGCACAGCGCTCGGTAGTGCCTACAGACCACGTTTTCGAGACGATTCCTGGGTCGTGAGCTGATGAGCCTGGAACCCGATCCAGCCATGGTTTGACCTGCCAGCTCGTTGAGATCCGGTTCATACAACAACAATCGAGGCCGTCAATTGCGATGGCCCAGGAGTCTTGCATGTCTATTGTTTCTGATACTGCCTTCGACACCCGTGCGTTTCGCCGGGCCCTAGGCAATTTTGCAACCGGTGTGACCGTGGTCACGGCGGCCACTGAAGGTGGGCGTGACGGCCAACAGTTTCAACTCGGTATCGCTGGATCCGCCGCTGATTTTGTGGAGCATCGACAAGCGTTCCAGCAGTCATGAGGTGTTCGAAGCCGCCAGCCACTTTGCGGTTAACGTACTGGCTGCCGATCAGATTGATCTGTCGAACAACTTCGCACGGCCCAAGGAAGACCGCTTCGCCGAAATCGAATTCGAGGCGGGCGAAGGGGGGGCGCCGGTCTTTGTCGACTGCTCGCGCGTTTCCACTGTGAAAAGTTTCAGCAAGTCGACGGTGGCGATCACTGGATCATGATCGGCAAAGTGGTGGCGTTCGACGATTTCGGACGTTCGCCGTTGCTCTATCACCAGGGCGCCTATTCGATGGTGTTGCCCCACACCCGCATGACAAAACGTGAAGAGGGGCAATTGCCAAGCAGCCACTTCCAGGGCCGCCTGAGCCACAATCTTTATTACCTGATGACCCAGGCGTTGCGAGCCTGTCAGGCCAGTTACCAGCCACGTCAATTGTCCACCGGACTACGCACCAGTGAAGCGCGCATGCTGATGGTGCTGGAGAACGACGCCGGTCTGAGCATGGCCGATTTGCAGCGGGAAGTGGCGATGCCTGTTCGAGAGATTGAAGAGGCGGTGGCCAATCTCAAGCGCAAGGGGCTGGTCAGTGACGAGGGTGATCGGGTACGTCTGACCCGCAAAGGGATCGACGAAACGGAAGGCTTGTGGGCCATTGCCCAAGAGCAGCAGGACAAAGTCTTCAGCCAGTTTGGCCAGGCACAAGTCGAGCATTTCAAAAGCGTGCTCAAGGGGGTGATTCAAGGAGTCTGACGGTCGCTTGTCACTGCCGACCAGGCGGATTGCGCCGCATCTTGGGCATCACACTGCCCCGATTCCCCCCTGAACCGGCAGGCCACCGCTACGCCAGGATAATGCGTTTGAGCCTGGCGTTCAGTGCGGCGAACGCTGCTTCGGTACTGGCCCTGTGGTTGGTGATGAGCAGGTCAATGCGTTCTGGCGGGCAGAAGGCAACGCGGCTCTCCACGCCGATCTTGCTGTAATCGGCGAGGATGACCACGCGCTCGGCATGGTCAGCCATGGCGCGCGCCACTTCGGCTTCACGGTGGTCGTAGTTGCTGGCACCGCGCTGGGCATCGATGCCGACGGGCGACAACAGCGCGAGGTCGGCCCGATAGCGGCCAATTTCCGCTACTGTGGTGCCACCGACCGTAGCCGGAGCACGGTCGTCGAGTGAACCGCCCAGTACGATCACCTCGTTGTGCTGGCCGCCCGGCACGGCGGGATTGCGCAATTGCAGCGCCACGTTGAACGAGTTGGTGATCACGGTTAACCCGCCCAGCTTGGCCAGCTCTTCGGCGAGGATGACCGTGGTGGTGCCCGCGTCGATAAACACAGTTTGTCCGTGCGACAGCAGGCTGACCGCGGCGCGCGCCAGGTCACGCTTGAATTTGACGTTGATGTGCGCACGCTCGGCGATTGGCGCCTCGTCCTCGACGCGGATGGCGCCGCCGTGTATCCGCTTCAACTCCCCCAGTTCTTCCAGAGCGACCAGATCGCGCCGCACGGTCTCGCGTGAAACATTCAGCTCCGTGACGATGCGGTCGGTGGTAACGCGCTGCAAGGTCGATAGCAGTGCGCGGATCCGCTGGTAACGCTCTTCTTGCCACATGCCGGGTGTCCCTGCTGTTGAGTCGCTGTCCGAGCACGCATTGTGGGGGGGGATCGGTCACTGTCAAGTTCGACTCGGCCCTGTAAACATTGCTCAGGCGCAGCCTGCGAATCATGAAAGTGTAATATTGTGGCAATATTGTATTTTTGTGTATTTGAAGATAGCCTCGTCGCCGGACGGTTTTTCCCTCTCGTCCATATTTCGAAACACGCTTCCGCCATCGCCTCGGTTGTAACCTCTCGTCTAGAAGTAGGAGCTATGCCATGCAGCGTCGCCAGTTTCTGAACACCCTCGCCACCGTTTCCGTTGTCAGTCCGCTGTTGTTGTCATCACGCATAACGCAAGCCGTCACGCCCCCAGCCACGCCGAGCGAGCTGGACCCGGCGCGCTGGTCGCCACTCAACAAAAAGCGCCTGCAGGCGGTGATCGACCAGCACGGCGTCAAGAGCCCGTCCTACCGCCCGGAGCAGCGCCCATACGCGGTGTTCGACTGGGACAACACCTGCATCATGAACGACTGTGAAGAAGCGCTGCTGGTCTACCAGATCAATCATTTGCAGTACAAGCTGACGCCCGATGAGTTCGCCGCCGTGCTGCGCCAGGACGTGCCGAACGGCCCGTTCATGAAGGACTACACCACCGTGGACGGTAAGCCGGTCAAGATGGAAGACATCGCCAGCGACGTGGAAGCCGATTACCGCTGGTTGCACGCCAACTACAAGGGACTCGCTGGTGACAAGAGCCTGGAGGAAATCCAGACCAGCGAGCAGTACAAGGACTTCCTCGCCAAGCTCTATTTCATGTATGACGCGATCTGCGACAGTTACCCGGTGGAGATCGGCTACAAGTGGATTCTGTACTTCTACAAGAACATGACCACGGCCGAATTGCAGGCGATGGCCGAGGCCTCGAACAACTATGCGATCGGTGACGCGCTGCGCAAGGTCAAGTACGAGAGTTCCCGCACGCTTTCGGGCAAGGCAGGGGTGGTGGCGGACACCCACTTCCATGGCATCCGCATCCATGAGGAGATCCGCGGCTTGATGCACTCGCTGCGCGCCAACGGCATCGACGTCTATGTCAGCACCGCCTCGATCGACGATGTGGTGCGGGTGTTCGCCGGCCATCCCAATTACGGCTACGGCGTGCCGCCTGAGAACGTGATCGGTCTGCGCATGGCGATGGAAGAGGGCAAGTACACCAGCCGCTATCTGCCGGGCTGGCACTTCAATTACGGGCCGGGCAAGACTGTCGGCATCAACAACGTGCTGGTTAAACAGAAGGGCTATGGCCCGGTGCTGGTGGCCGGCGACAGCGATGGCGATGCCTGGATGCTGCGCGACTTCAACGATACGGCGGTGGGGGTGATCGTCAACCGCATGAAGAAGGGCGAGATCGGTGCCGACAGCCAGCAGGCCGCCACCCAGCTGGGCACCCCGAACGCCCGCTTCATCCTGCAGGGGCGCGACGAGCACACTGGCCTGATGATCCCGGACGAAAAATCCCTCAAGTACGGCAAAAGCGAGCTTAAGCTGCTGGCTTGATGGCATTGGCTTGCGGGTGGTTGGCTGCCATCCGCGAGCCGCAGTGCAATGGCTGGAAAATCAAGAGGGCGTCCACCGCCTCCATCGCTCAGAGCCCGGTCAGGCTTCAACAGCAACTGACCGAATTCGCGCACTGCGGCAGTTTCCCGGCTGCATCCCATGACACGCTAAGTGCATGACGAATAACCCGGCTGCCAAGTTGACTTGATCGGTGGCGTGCACTGTCAGTTTGAGCGTTCGGCATTATTAGCCGCCGCTTTTTGATTGCTTGCCACCGCCTGTGCATGTTCAGACTGCTGGTAATGCGCCATGGAGGAATCAGTCGTGGCCTCCATTCTTTCCATTACCTTGTCGCTACCGCCTTCGGCCATCGCAGCTACAGAGGCACTCATCAGGGTGACAATCAAAAATGCTTTAAGGGCTTTCATGGGGGAACTCTCCAGTCTTCGGGTTCTGCCAGCGCGAAAGCTTGCTGGCTTGAGCTAATTCTGAAGCGAGCCGTATTTCAGCCCGTTCCCCGGCACATGAATTTTTTGACAGTAAAGCTATTTGTGCTCTTTTTTCCTTCTTCAGATCGCTTTGGATAACTGAGTCGCTGCGGATTCCCGCTGGATCCGCTTGAAATACGGCATTAAACGATCGAAGTGATCTTGATAATTGGAGAAGTAAGCAGTTGAGCGCCAATCAATCAGTCTGAAGCCGATGCAGGTCGACCTGTCACTGTACCGGCGCGTGCATTGCTTTTACCGTTCCCTCTATTTCAAACACCCCCGCACGTTAAACAGCCATTAAAAAAAACGCCCCTTTGGCCCGGATAACATCGTTTCTCCAGAACATGGCTTTTGACTATATTGGCGCCCAGATCAAGCGAATCAGCAAACATTCGCCACCATTCAATGCGGGTAGTCTCAATGAAAATAAAACCTGACAGCGCAGGGCTTGATAACGCCGGAACGGGGACCAAAGTTGTCTGGGGCGGGGAGCAAGTCAGGCATCCCTACAACGCCACGCAAACACCCATCGTGGTCAGCGCCGCATACGGTTACGACGATATCGATATCTGGTACGACGTGGCTTTGGGCAAGAGCCCAGGCTTTATTTACAGCCGCATGAGCAACCCCACGGTGGAGACGCTCGAGGCGAAAATCCGCGAACTTGAAAATGCGGAATCGGCCGTGGCATTCAGCAGCGGCATGGCCGCGATCAGCAGTGTCCTTTATACCTTCCTGTCCCATGGCAATCGGCTGGTTTCAACCAAGGACAGTTACGGTGGCACCAACAAGGTTTTCGAAGAGTTTTTGCCGCGCATGGGGGTCGATGTCACGTTGTGTGAAACATTCGATCAAGAAGAAATCGAACGGGAAATCGCCAAAGGCTGCGATCTTCTCTACCTGGAAACACCCACCAATCCGACGCTGAAAATAGTCGATATCAAACGCCTTGTAGCGGCGGCCAGGCGCGTCGGCGCCCTGGTGGTGGCGGACAATACTTTTGCCACCCCCTTGAATCAGAACCCGCTGGCGCTGGGCGTGGATGTAGTTGTTCATAGCGCTACCAAGTTTCTCAGTGGCCATGGCGATGTACTGGGCGGCTTGGTGTGCGGTGCCGAACCGTTGATGGCGAAAGTTCGCCATTACCGGGAAATCAATGGCGCCACGCTCGATCCGTTCTCGGCCTATATGATCATTCGTGGCATGAAGACACTCGTACTGCGAGTGCGCCAGCAGCAACACAGTGCCCGCGCCCTGGCAGAGTTCCTGAGTACTGAACCCTTGGTGGAGTCGGTGAACTATCCCGGCTTACCCAATCACCCGAACCATGACGTCGCTTGCGCGCAAATGCGCGGGTTCGGGGCAATCGTCAGTTTTGTCGTGGCCGGTGGCATGGACACGGTCAAAGTGCTGTTGCCACGCTTACGCTTTGCTCACTGTGCCGGGAACCTGGGTGCGGTTGAAACCATCTATGGGCCGGCCAGAACAACCAGCCATGTGGAAAACACCCTGGAAGAGCGTTTAGCCCTGGGTATTTCTGAAGGGTTGGTGCGTATTTCCGTTGGCATCGAAGATACCGATGATCTGGTTGATGATTTGAAACAGGCTTTTGCCCGGGTCAGAAGTTTATGGGAGGAACAGGCAATCTCGAAAACCCAATCAATATTGAATGAACCTTGCGCTGAGGTAGCAAACTGACGTTTAAACGTTAATGCCTCACGACAAGGCAGTCGCTGAGGAGTTCATGAAGAGGAATAATAATAAAATTTAGCGGCAAACTGGTTGTATTACTGCCCGGTAATTTACTGCAGGAACTTATTTTGCCCTAATAACTTTCATGAGAGTCAACTATGTCCACAAAAGAAGAACAAATAAGTACCCGTGCCGGTTTCAAACAGGAAATGCAGACCCGCCATATTGTCATGTTGGCATTGGGCGGAGTTATTGGTACCGGGCTATTCCTGACATCCGGATACACCGTCAATCAGGCCGGCCCATTGGGTGCGGTAATCGCTTACATCATCGGCGCGGTGATGGTCTACATGGTCATGATGTGCCTGGGTGAACTGGCGGTGCAGATGCCGGAAACCGGCTCATTCAGTACCTACGCAACACGCTTCCTCGGCCCGGGTACCGGCTACACGGTGGCCTGGCTTTACTGGTTGACCTGGACGGTAGCGATCGGCTCCGAATTTACCGCAGCGGGTATCCTGATGGCGCGTTGGTTTCCGAGCACGCCGGTATGGATCTGGAGTGCGTTGTTTTCCATGGTGGTGTTCCTCAGTAACGTCGTGTCGGTCAGGCTGTTTGCCGAGACGGAGTTCTGGTTGTCGCTGATCAAGGTACTGACGGTATTGGCGTTCCTGGTGGTCGGTGGCGGGGCGATCATTGGCGTGTTTCAAATCGACCAGGCGCACAGCATCGGGCTAAGTAACTTCACCCGCGAGGGGCTGTTCCCCACAGGTTTCATGTCGATTGCCATGACCTTGCTGGCGGTGTCCTTTGCTTTTTCCGGTACCGAGCTGATCGGTATTGCCGCGGGCGAAACCAAAGATCCTCAGCGCAATGTGCCGCGGGCCATCCGCACCACCGTACTGCGCCTGGCGATCTTCTTCGTTGGGACCATTTTCGTTCTGGCAACGTTGTTGCCGCGCGAGCAGGCCGGATTGGTCGAGAGCCCGTTTGTGACGGTGTTTACCTATATCGGTATCCCGTACTCCGCCGACATCATGAACTTCGTGATCATCAGTGCACTGTTGTCCGCCGCCAATTCCGGGTTGTACGCCGCTTCGCGCATGCTCTGGACGCTGAGTGATCAAGGTCATCTGCCGAAGCAGTTCTCTGCGTTGACCCGCATGGGGACACCGTTCAACGCTATCGTGGTCAGTATGGTGGGCGGTGCGGCATCGCTGCTGAGCAGTGTGTTTGCCCCCGATACCATCTACCTGGCGCTGGTTTCGATTTCCGGGCTGGCGGTAGTGGTAGTGTGGATGAGCATTGCCGCGAGTCAGATCGCGTTCCGTCGCCACTATGTGGCCAATGGCGGCGATATCAGGGACCTCAAGTTTCGCGTACGGGGGTATCCATGGGTGCCGCTGGGTGCGCTGGTCTGTTGCAGTCTGGCCTGTGTGGGGATCGCCTTTGACCCTGAGCAGCGTGTGGCACTGTACTTCGGCTTGCCGTTCATCGCCTGGTGCTATTTCGTGTATTACATTACCCGCAAGAACCGCGAGCGTCGCTTGTCGGTTGCCCCCTTGGCACAACCGTCCGATGCGTTCTAAGCGGTATCGACGATGTGGGCAACAGCGCTTGGTGCAGGGGGCGTCAATGAGGTCCAGGCAATGAATCAAAAGACGTTACCCCCGCTCAATTGGCTTCGCGCATTTGAGGTATCCGCCCGCTGTTTGAACTTCACCCATGCGGCCGAAGAGTTGTTTTTGACCCAAGGCGCGGTCAGCCAACAGATCCGGCAATTGGAAAGCCACCTGGGTGTGGCACTGTTCAAACGCTTGCCCCGTGGTTTGGGTTTGACCGAAGAAGGTCAGTCGTATTTGCCTGTCGTGCAAGATGCGATTACGCGATTGGCGGTCGGCACCAATGAAATTTTTGGTCAGCATAAAAGGCGACCGATCAAGGTGCGTGGCAGCCTGTCTTTTTTCGTGCACTGGCTGGCGCCAAAGCTGGTCGACTTTCGCCAGGCTCATCCGCATGTGGATATACGCTACATCAGCAACATCTGGGTAAAGGAACTCGATGGTGAGGACGACATGGAGATCCGCTGGGGCCATGGACAATGGGCGGGCCTGGTGTCTCAGCGCCTGACCTGGGACACCTTGTTTCCGGTCTGCTCGCCGGGGTTGATGGCGAGCGCGCCGCTGAAGGTGCCAGGCGACGTGGCCCGGCATCCTTTGCTGCACGTGTTGGGGTATGAAGAAGGGTGGGGTTACTGGTTGAAAATGGTCGGTGCGGACGCTGTCGATTCGTCGACGGGCATGCAGTTCGATACCCTCATTTCGACGTTGCGCATGGCTGAGCTCGGCCAGGGTATTGCCCTGGCTCGCTCATCCATGGTCGATGAGATGCTCCAGGACGGTCGTCTTGTCGAACCCTTCGCACAGCGGATCGAGGCCAGCGAGTCCTTTTACCTGGTGCGCGGTTCCGGAGCCGATCAGCATCCCGATGCGGTCATGTTTTCCACCTGGCTGGTCGAGCAGGCACATCGTTACAAATGAATGGCCGGAGTCAACCATGCGCTATGTGAGTACACGAAGTTCGGCCGTGCAGGCCGATTTCGAGAGGGTCGTATTATCCGGAGTCGCCGACGACGGCGGGCTATTCGTGCCAGTCAGCCTGCCGCTGTTCAGCGCGCAGGAAATCGCCAACTGGTCAACGTTGCCCTATGACGAACTGGCCTATAGGGTCATGAGTCCGTTCGTAGGCCAGTCAATCCCCGAAGTGGATTTCAAACAGCTGCTCAAGGAAGCCTACAGCACCTTCAGTCATCGCTCCGTCGCGCCCTTGCATCAGGTCGACAGGAACGAATGGGTACTGGAGTTGTTCCATGGGCCGACCCGTTCCTCGAAGGATTTTTCTGCCCAGCTGCAAGCGCGCCTGGTCGACTATTTCCTCGTTAAACGCCAGCAGCGTGCGGTCATGCTGGGGGCGACCAATGGGGATACCGGGCTTGCCGCCATCGAGGCGTTCAAAGACTGCGACGAAACCGCCGTGGTGGTGTTCTACCCGCAAGCCGGTGTGCCTGATGATCAGCTGCAGCATCTGCAGGCTGCCGCTCACCCCAGGCTGCACAGATTCGCCGTGAACGGCAGCTTTGACGATTGCCAGACCATCGTCACCCGGTTGTTGCGCCAATGGCCATCCGCGCAGTGCGAGGCGATCAGTTTCAACTCGAACAACTGGGTCAGCGTGATGGCGCAGTTGGTGTTTTATTTTCACGCCGTGCTGCAACTGGGCGGTGGTCAGCGGCCGATCGGATTCAGCGTGCCGGCGGCCAGTTTCGCCGAAGTCTATGCGGGCTATATCGCGCAAAAGATGGGCCTGCCGATCACCCAAATGATCGTTGCCACCAATCGGAACGACGCGCTGCACCAGCTGTTTCTGAAAAACCATTACTCCAGGTCGCGGGCCAGCAAGAGCTTGTCGCCAGCCATGGACCTGTCGATTTTTTCCAATCTCGAACGCTTTCTGTGGGAGCTCTACGGGCACGATCATCAGGCAGTGAGCGCGCTGATGACAGAGTTCGAGGCCCATGGCGAGATGACCATCGCCAATGAGTTCTGGTTGCAGGCACGGATGATCATCGACTCTTACTCAGTCAGCGATGACGAGACCCTGAAGGAAATCACCACCCTCTACCGTGATACCGGATATGTCATCGACCCTCATACAGCCACAGGCGTTCTGGCGGCCCGGCTGTACCGCAGAAGCCTGGTGGCGCCGATGGTCACACTGGGCGAGATCTCGCCAGTCAAGTCAGCGGCGTTGCTCGGTGAGCTGGGGATCACCTCGGTGCTACAGCGAAGCCCGCTCACGGTTCAATCTTCGCAGCAGGTTTACCGCATTCAGCCCGACGACATCGAAACCATCCATCAAGTGCTCCGCGGTCTTTGAAGACGCGACAAGGGGGCTAAGTGAAGCGAATTCTGGATCCGCTCGATGAGCGCATCATTGCCGAGCTCAGGTTGAATGCCCGAGCTGCTCACGCCGAGCTGGCGACCAAAGTGAACCTGTCGCGCAATGCGGTGCGACAGCGCATCGAACGGCTCGAACGCGATGGTGCGATACAGGGGTATACGCTACGCACGGGCGTGGGGCATCAGTCATCAGCCAATATCAATGCGGTGATATTCGTCTATCGCTATGACCGCATGCGCGGCGCGGAGGTATTGCAGGCACTGCAGAAAATACCTGAAATAATCCAGTGCGATGTGATGAGTGGGGAGTTCGATCTGATGGTGCGAGTCGGCGCTTCGAGCCCCGAGCGGGTGCATAAAGTCTGGAATGAAATATCCGCCCTGTCGGGGGTGGAAAACACCGTGACTTCATTTGTCCTGTCATCTGTTGTTTAGGGTTATTGCCTGTCTGAAAAGCCAACGATTGTTGGCTTTTTTATGTCTGGGCACTTTGCCCGTGCGCTGATCAAAACGGCCATAAAATAGAGCAAATCGCCATATTTCACTGCCATGGCCTCCATCCTAATCTAGAGCCCAACAGCTAATAACCCGGATGGAAGATAACAAAAATGACAGAATACAAACTTGCGTTGGTCGGCTTCGGCGGTGTCAATCGTGCATTGGCTCAGCTCATCGCCGAGCGTAATAAGGCGTGGCAACAAGAGTTCGGTTTTACCTTGAAAATCGTCGGCGTCACTGATCTGTTTCTGGGCTCTGTCATCGGCCGTGACGGCCTGGATGCCGGGCTGTTGGCGAACTTCCCTGCAGTCAAGGGCGCTTTCGCGCAGCTGCCTGGCGGTAATGCCGAAGCCTTCAATGAAGCTGTGATCAAGCATTCCGGTGCAGACATCATCGCCGAAGCGACCTTCACCAACCCTGTAGACGGCGAGCCGGCCACCTCGTTCTGCCGCTGGGCCCTGGAAAACCGCAAGCACGTGGTGACGACCAACAAGGGGCCGATTGCTTTGCATGGCGCAGAGCTGAAAGAGCTGGCCCAGCGCAATAACGTCGCCTTTGAATACGAAGGTTCAGTGATGAGTGGTACGCCGGTGATCCGGCTTGCCAGGCAGTCTCTGGCAGGCAGTTCGATTGTCGGCTTCGAAGGGATCCTCAACGGCACTTCCAACTTTGTCCTCACCAGCATGGAAGGCGGTCTGGGTTTCGCCGAGGCAGTCAGCAAAGCCCAGGAGCAGGGTTATGCCGAAGCCGACCCGACCGCGGATGTCGAGGGGCATGATGTGCGCCTCAAAGTGGTGATTCTGGCCAACGAACTGCTCAATGCCCACTTGAGTGTCAGCGACGTCAGCTGCCGCGGTATTTCGCCCCTGGGCCTGGACGACATTGAGAACGCCCGGCACAACGGCGCGCGCTGGAAACTCATCGGCGCCGCCACGCGCAACGCTGATGGCTCGGTCAGTGCCAGTGTCGAACCCAGGCTGTTGAGCAACGCTCACCCATTGGCCAGCATCGCTGGCGCGACCAACGCGGTGTCGTTCAATACCGGGCTGCTGGGGGCGGTCACCGTATCGGGCCCAGGCGCCGGGCGGACGGAAACCGCGTTCGCGCTGCTGTCGGACATCATCAACATCCATAAGTCGGTTGCGAACAACTAGGAGAAGGCCTGTGAACGTATCGCGCTTGGCCATGGCCGTGGTCGGGAATCAAATCGACGTGTTGAACCCGTTTGACGCAAGCGTCATCGGGTCGGTACCTGATATGTGTGCGTCTCAAGTCCCGAATCTGCTGGCGCAGGGGCGCAGTGGTGCGCAAACATGCACCGGATTGCCGCGTTATCGCAGGGCTCAGATTCTTGAGCAAGCAGCCCTGAACATCGAGCGGGATGGCGGGGCGTTCGCCCGGCTGATCGTCGACGAGGCCGGTAAAACCATCAGGCAGGCGGAAAAAGAAGTCAAACGTTGCGTCAACACCCTGAAACTGTCCGCGCAAGAGGCCGGGCGCAATGCGGGGGAAGTCGTGCCGTTCGACGCCTATGAAGGCTCCGAGTCGCGGCAGGGCTGGTTCTCTCGGGAGCCACTGGGCCTGATTGTGGCAATCACCCCTTACAACGATCCGTTGAATCTGGTTGCGCACAAGCTGGGCCCGGCCATAGCAGGCGGCAATGCGGTCATCCTCAAACCGTCCGAGCTGGCACCTTTGTCGGCGATCAAGCTGGTAGGGTATCTGGTGGACGCGGGTCTGCCAGAGTCGGTGGTCACGGTCGCGACCGGAGGGGCTGCGCTGGGCAAGGCCCTGGTCGCCGCCCGTGAGGTCAGGATGATCTCTTTTACCGGAGGGTTCGTCACGGGGGAGCAAATTGCCCGCGCTGCCGGCTTGAAGAAACTGGCCATGGACCTGGGCGGTAATGCGCCGGTCATCGTGATGGGCGACTGCGACCTCGATGCCGCAATTGAGAGTTGTGTATCCGGGGCATTCTGGGCCGCCGGGCAGAACTGCATTGGTACTCAGCGCCTTCTGATTCAGGCTTCTATCTATGAAGCTTTTCGAGACCGGTTCGTCAACCTCTCGAAAACCTTGGTTGCGGGTAACCCGGCATTGGCCACCACGGACATCGGTCCGATGATAACGTTACAGGCTGCTCAGAGTGCCGAGAGAGTTGTGAGCGAGGCAATGCAAGAGGGGGCCAGGCTGCTTTGCGGGCACCAGCGAGAGGGCGCATGTTACGCCGCGACAGTGCTGGAGAATGTCGATCACGCCAGCCGGCTATGGCGCAATGAAGTGTTTGCGCCGGTGGTGGTGCTTCAGTCCTTCGAAACCTTCGATGAAGCCATTGCCCTGGCCAATGAGCCCGAGTACAGCTTGCATGCCGGGATCTTCACCAATGATTTGGGAACGGCAATGAGTGCTGCACGGAGGATCGAAGCGGGGGGCGTGATGATTAACGATTCGTCCGACTACCGCTTCGATGCGATGCCGTTTGGCGGCTTCAAGTATGGCAGCCTGGGCCGGGAGGGCGTTCGCTTCGCCTATGAAGAAATGACTCAACCCAAAGTGGTGTGCCTGAATAATCTTCGTTGATTCATTGTGCTGGGGGGCTGTGCAAGATTGATGCTGGCGTACTGTGAATGTTCCCTTCTATATATAGGTGCTGATGGCTCTACTATATAGAAGGGTTAAAAACGGGTTCTTTTGGCAATGCCAGTCAGTTAAGACATTACGCGGACAGTAGC
>NZ_JBWKTM010000021.1:0-79457 GCF_059420325.1 Pseudomonas sp. GW821-FHT04C07 | reverse complement strand
GTTTGTCGGTCATGAAAAACTCCTCGATAGATGCATTTTCCACTTATCGAGGTGTCCGGGGAAATTAGACCACTACAGTCGAAGCGAAGCCGACCGGAGGGCGATGCCCCCTGATGGACACCGTAGCGAGGGAACGCCGAGCCTTGGCGAGGGGCCGAACGCTTGGGGCAAGACTTTTTGGTTCCTTTTGGGGCGTTTGCCAAAAGGGACTCGCTGTAAGAGCGAAACCATAAGTCGCCGTGACCGCAGCAACGGATATGTACACCGATTATGATCGTTCCCACGCTCTGCGTGGGAACGATCCAAAAGTCAACCGTTTCAATCAGCTCAGGTAGCAGGCACCGTTCACGCCACTCTCCTTTCCATCATTCTGCTCACCAAGTCGACTGATCTTCGAGGCTGGCTTTTAGCAATTCGTCTTTCCACTCATCACTCAGCACACTGTAAATATCTTCAAAAAATGCTCGGGGATTTTCCATCACATCCCAGTAATCCGGAAATCGGTTGGTGCTTTCGCAGTCATGCTCTAGCAATGCCTGAAAATCATATGATTCGTCTTGCAGTGCAGCCTCAAGGACAGCAACCAGTAAAAATTTATGCCTATAACTCAAATAATCGTAGCTCTCTACGATATATTTTTTCGTGAGTACTCTTCTATCAGCAGAAATATTAACGTTGTACTTTTCGAGTTCTAGACCAAGAGTATGCTCCCGATCATAGATATCAAAATCACCGATAATTTCCCTCACCGTAGGCGCATATGGCATATCTAAAACTGGATCCTTAATCATTTAATTATCACCGGATGCGATGTGAAAGGCTTTTGAATTCGTCCTTTACTAAACTTTGTTTCTGAACCATGCATATCTTCGATAAAAAGAGGGTTTTCTTTGTCTTTTTTATTCGGCTTGTAACCTCGTCCAACACTTTCATTCTCCCTACGGACCACCCAATATCCATTGACATCTTTTCCGGTAAACTGCGGAAGCCCTCGAACGACTCTTGTCATATCATCATTTAACGTATGCATATGTAAATTCCAGCTTTTATATTGCGAGCTCAAGTTCCCTCTTTTTTCTTTATGAGGAATTTTAGTTATGGGATCCGTACCGTCTATCGCACGCTGCCGAATGACGGCATCTGGGACCTCAACACTATGCTTACCGATCGTATGCATATCGTACTTTTCTTCCAGCCGTCCAACCCAACGCTTGGCCACTTCCTCTTTAAGAACTTCTATCCTCGCCCGCCGCTTATCAGCATTCATCTTCGGCAGCGGCGGCTCACCCTCATCCACCCGCGCCTTCGCCGCCGGGTCTTCCACCCCCGTCGCCGGCTTGCACCCGTCCCCGCCCGGGCAGGTATTCAACCCCAACGGGTCCACCCAGCCCGTCGGGTTCGGGGTGTATTGGTAGGCGTTCAGCCCACCGGCCAGTTTGCTCGGGTCCGGGGTCAGGTAGCGGCCGTTGTCCGGAGTGTAGTAGCGATGGCGGTTGTAGTGCAGGCCGCTCTCGGCGTCGCAGTATTGGCCCTGGAAGCGCAGCGGTTGCTCAAGCTGTTCTTCGCTGTCTTGCTTGAGCCGGGCGAGTTTGCCGTAGGCGTGGTATTGCGCCGACCAGACGATTTCGCCGCTGTAGGCGGTGAGTTCCTGCGGGGTGCCGAGGTGGTCGAGTTGGTAGTAGAACGGGCAGGCATTCCGTGGGCCTTCGCCGTCGAGCAGCGCCAGCGGGCGGCAGCTGCCGGGTTCGTAGACGTAGCTGCGGTAGTGGCTGCTGCCGCGTTCGGCGATCAGCTGGTCACCTTGCCAGAAGAATTCGGTGCTCTGCCCGTCGACGGTTTTCGCGATGCGCCGGCCGAAGGCGTCGTAGCGGTAGCTGGCGCCACGGCCGTCGGGCCGGGTCATGCCGATCAGCCGGTGCTGGCAGTCGTAGCGGTATTCGCTGTCGAGGCATTGGGCCTTGCCGCGGCGTTCGCGGATCAGGTTGCCATAGGCGTCGTAGTCGTAATGGCGGTCGCCGTGCATCCGCAGGCGGTTGCCCTGGATGCGGGCCGGGCCGGGGCGGTCCTGCATCAGCAGGTTGCCGGCCGGGTCGTGGCTGAAGTGTTCCGGGGGCTCGCCGTGGGGATGGCGCACGCCGAGCAGCCGGTCTCGCAGATCGTAGTGGTAGCGACGTTGGCCGTGGCGGCTGTCGCTGAGGAGGGCCAGGTTGCCGTTGGCGGCGTAGCGGTAATGCCGGTGGTACCGCGACTGTTGTTGCTGGCTGAGGGCGTGGGCCTGCAGGCGGCCCTGCTCGTCGTACTGGTACTGGCTGAGCAGTTGGCCTTGCTGGCGCTGTTGTTCGCGACCGGCGTCAAAGACGTGCGTAGTCAGCCGGGCGCCGTTGAGGTCGATGGCGCTCAGCGCCCCGCCCTGGCCGTGGTGGTAGTCGAGGGTGCTGTGGTCCGGCAGGCGCAGCTGCTCGAGCCGACCGCAGGCGTCGTAGCGATAACGCAGGGTGCCCCAGCCCTGGTGCTCGGTGATCAGCCGGTCGTGCCGGTCGTATTCGAATTCCAGCGGCCAGTCGGTGTCGCGGTCCGCGACGCTGACCAGGCGGCCCAGCGCGTCGTAGCGGTAGTCGACGGTGTTGCCGTCGGGCAGGGTCTTGCGGGTCAGCCGGCCGTGAGCATCGCGTTGGTACCCGGTGACCAGCGTTGAGCCGTCGTCACCAAACTCGGTCTTCTCCAGCAGCTGCCCGTTGAGGTCGTAGGCGTAGGCGGTGCGCCGGCCATCGAAGCCGGTCTCCTCCCGGATCAGGCCGTTGGCGGCGTATTCGAGCCGGTAGCGTTCGCCGGCTTCGTTTTCGATTTCGCTGAGCAGCAGCCGCGCGTGGTCGTAGCGGTAGCGCAGCTGGCTGCCATCGGGGTTGATCCGGCGGCTGACCAGGTGCAGGTCGTCGGCGTATTCGTAGCGGGTGAGGCGGCCCAGTTCATCGCGTTCGGCGGTGACCTTGCCGTAGGCGTTGTAGCTGAAGGCACGGCTCGCGCCGCCGGGCAAGGTGGTCTGCAGCAGCCGGCCGACGGCGTCCCACTGGTACTGGGTGACGGCGCCGTGTTCGTCCTGGCGGCGGATCTGCCGGCCCAACGTGTCGTAGGCATAGCGGCGTTGGCCGCCGTTCGGCAGTTGTTCTTCGATCAGCTGGCCAAGCCCGTTCCAACCCAAAGTGTGGAGGCTATGGTCCGGATAACGGATGCCGGTTAACTGACCTTTGGCGTCGTAGTGGTAATGGGTGACCTGGCCGTCGGGATCGATCTGTTCGGTGAGATCGCCCTGGGCATTGCGTCGATAGGTCCACTGCGCCTGACCGCGCTGGCGGCGGTGGAGGTGACCGTTGCGGTACTCATACGCCGTCGGCTCATCCTCGGCGGGCAGCACCGCGATCAGGCGCCCGGCCTCGTCATAGCGGTATTCGGTGACGGCGCCGAGCGGGTCCTGTTCGGCGGTCAGCCGGCCCTGGTCGTCGTAGGCCTTAAGGTGCTCGGCGCCGTCCGCCTCGACCTGGCGCAGCAGCCGCGCCTGCGGGTCATGGACGTAAAGCTCTGCGCGGCCGTCGGCATGCCGGACGCTGACCCCGCCCTGCTCGTCCCAGACGTAGCGCTGGTCCATCTGCGCAAAACTCGCCCAGTGCCGGATGCAGCGCGCGGCTTTGCCCGCGCGTTCCCACTCCCAGAAGAAGCTCGCGCCCCCGGCCAGTTGCCGCTGCAGGATGACCTGCTGATCGTCGTAGTCGTAGCGCTCGCTGTCCCCGGCGGCGTTGCTCGCCTCGACCAGCCGCTGGCGTTCGTCGTAGCGGTAGCGGACCAGGGTCTGCTCGGTGCGCCAGGCGTCTTCGAGGGTGTCGGCCGGGTGCAAGCTCTGGTAGTCGACGGCGATGATCTGCGCGCGCTCGTAGCGCAGGCGCAGGGCGCGGCCGGCACCGTTGTCGAGGCGCTGGATGCGTTGCTGACGGTCGCGGGCGATCTGCAGGCGGTTGCCGTAGGCATCGCTGATGGCGCTCAGCCGACCCGCGCGAAAGTGATAAAACCGCGCCGCATCGCCGGCTTGGGCGAGGATCAGTTCCTCGGGAGCCTCGCCGAGGTAAATCGCCGCCCGCGCCAGGCTGTTGTGAATCGCCGGGCGTTCGGCACTGGGCAGCGGAAAGGTGGTGCGGCGGTTCTCCTGGTCGATCCAGATCACCGAATCGCCACTGATCTCCAGCCGCTGCGCCAGCGAATGACTCCAGCCCCACCCCAGCCCGCCATCGAGCTCCACCGCGCTGCTGCGGTACAGCCGGGTCCAGCTGAACGGCAGCACCCCGTCCAGTTCAGCGTCGGTGAGGCTCAGCAGTTCTTCGCCGGTGACCATCGACACCGGGCAGCCGCGGGTGGCGGTTTGGCTGGCGGTGTCGGCGCTGTCGCCGTTGGGGTTTTTCGCCTGTTTGGGGGCGTCGTCATGAGGTTCGTGTTTCTTCAGCGTGGCATTACTGCGCGCGCCCCAGCGCATCTGTAATACGCCCTGTTTCTGCCGGCCAGCCAGGCCCCGGGCGGCGACCTTTTTGTAGCGGTCGACATAGCCCATAAAGCTGTCGATGATGTTGAACATGGCCTCGATGAAGCCCAGGCCAGCCTTGAGGATCTGCGTGCCATGTTTCGTCAGCCGCAGTGTCAGGTAGGCGATGCCGACGCCAGGGCCGACACCAATGCCTGAACCGACAACAGTCAGCACGAGGCCAATCAATAGATCGATCAGGATCTCGACCACGACCGTGGCAATGGCCTCGGCCGTCGTCCCGGCAATCAAACT
The DNA here is from genome assembly GCF_059420325.1 of Pseudomonas sp. GW821-FHT04C07. NCBI lineage: Bacteria > Pseudomonadati > Pseudomonadota > Gammaproteobacteria > Pseudomonadales > Pseudomonadaceae > Pseudomonas > Pseudomonas sp. GW821-FHT04C07. The sequence continues at coordinate 74,638 of NZ_JBWKTM010000021.1, read as the reverse complement.
CGGCGGCAAGGCGTCCAGCCAGATACTCGCGGTGCGCAGCAACAGGCACAGTGCCGCTTCGTCGCTGGCCAGCAGCATGGCTTTTTCCATCACTTGCGGTGCGTCCTGCGCCGACTTGACCAGTTGCTGCGCGCTACTGCCCAGGCGTTCGAGGTGAGCCCCCGGGTTCTTGAGCATGTCACTGATCAGGCCGATGCCGTCCCACACCCCCTCGATCGCCGCCCAACTCCCGGCGAGCATGCCGTTGCCCGCCGCTCGAGCCGACTGCTGCGACCACTGCGGTTTAAACCCCTGCCACTCGCTGCGCAGCCAGCCTTCCAGATCCCGAGTCAGCCCGTCGTAGGCAGCGAACAGCTCATCGACTTGCGACGGGGTCACTGCACTTTGAACCCGGACCCGATAGAACTTGCCGGCCTCGCCCTTGAACTGCGCCTTGCCCTGAGCATCCAGGGTGATGGTCTTGCCGGGACCACCGGCGGCCGGAATCACCTCGACCTGAATATTCCCGAGCGGGATGTCATAGACCGACTCGAACCTGCTCTCGATTTCCAGAATCCTGCTGGTGGGACATTGGGCGACGCTGGAGATGAAATCGTCGTCGCTCTGACTGACCGAAGTGCTGGTGGAGCCGAACTTGATCACTCGCTCCATGTCCAGCAGCGATGGCAGATCGGCGGCGCGACTGCCCTTGTCCAGCGTCCTGGCAAACCAGCTGCGGAGCTGTTGGCGATAAAGACTGAGGGTGTCCTGGAAGCTGTCGAGTTGCGCTTCGATGTGAGCAATGTGATCCATCAGCCTTGCTCCGAGATCAGGTGGTCAGCCAGTGCTTCTTTCGACATGCGAGGTAGCTCTGAGCGGGCAACGAAGGCCGCGACCTTGTGTCTCAAAACGCTTTCTGAATAAGCACCGTGCAGCTCCGGGCGGGCCTCGCTCAGCCAGGTCAGCAAGTTGTTGGTCTGGGTTACGGCGTCCTTCGCGGCGAGGCGATCAAGCAACGACAGAGGAACCTCCCACCAGGGGCAGTCCTTGGCTGTCTTCACGGCACTGGCGCCAATCTCAAGGCTTTGGCCATTGATCAGGCATCGCGTGAACAGTGGCAGCAGCTCGCTCGCATCAACTTCAGGAGCCTGAAGAATCGGCAGCAGATGGCGCCCGTCCCAGAAGCGAAAAAACACCTGCTTGCCATTGGGCAACAGCACCTTGGTCAAGCTGCGCAGGTGCTCGACCAACGCCTCCTGGCTGGCCGAAGAAACTGCCAGCCAGCCCCAATCAGTGGCGTCGGTGCTGGCGACCCAGTCGAGGAATTCGCTATCTGAGGCAACGATCCCGACATAGGGCATCACCCTGTCCCATTCGGCATAGGCGGTGTCGACCCAGATCGGGCTGGCCGTCTGCATTGCGCCCGACTGCTGGAAGGTCTTGAGCGGCTGGGCATCACTGGCGTTGCCAAGAATCACGAACAGCTGCTCTGACGACTGCAATGGTTGGCGCTCGAGCCAGGCTTGAGGTGCAAGGTGCTCAGACATCACAGACACCTTCCTTGCAGCGCTCGCATTCTTCGCAGAACGGCGCGTCGCTTTTCAGGCTGAAAATCTGTGCAGAGCTCAACGGTGCTGGCGGGATCAGTGTCGGTGCCGCAGTCAACTGCGGGGCGCCGCCGACCTGAATAGGTACGCTGCTGAATATCCCGCCGGCATTGATGTTGATCCAGTGCCCGCCAGCCTGAATCGTCGCGCTGACACCGCCGTCGATGACCACTTGCCCCAGGGCAAGGACGTGAACCTGCTCACTGGCCTTGAGCGATTGGTTGCGCACCCGGATGCTGGAGGTGCCTTTGACGACGACGCTGCGATCGTTATCCACTTGCACCGTTTGGTCGTGCAGCACGTGCTGGTTCCAGTCGCGCTGGGCACGCAGGTAGATTTCCTCGGCACCCTTGCGGTCCTCAATGCGCAGCTCGTTGTAGCCACCGCCACCGGGGCTGCTGTGACTACGAAAAATGCTCCGGGTCTTGTCGGCCGGCAGATCGAGTGGCAGCGGGTTGGCGGCATTTGGCAGGCAGCCCATTACCAGGGGCTTGTCGGCATCGGCGTCAACGAAACCCACCAGCACTTCCATGCCAACCCGCGGGATCAGCACACTGCCATAACTGTCGTGAGCCCAGCCGGTGGCCACCCGTAGCCAGCAACTGGAATGTTCGTTGAGTTTTGCGTCGCGGTCCCACTGAAATTGAACCTTGACCCGACCGTACTGATCGCAATGGATTTCGCTGTCACCCTGACCTGTGACCACGGCATGTTGATAGCCGAGCATGCGCGGCTTGGGTGCACCCAATGGCGGACGGAACAGCACATCCCAGGGCGTGGCCAGAAAGGTGTTGCGATAACCCTGGGAAAATCCGTCCGAAGAGTCGCTGATCACCGACTCTTCCAGCACCTGAGGCTGCTTGCCCTGATGCTCGACTTCAGTCAGCAACCACAGGTCGTTCCACGCCGAACGCGGATGTTCGACGATTTCCAGAAAATGCCCGCTGATCAACGCTGATTGATCACTGCCGCCCTCGGCCTGGCAATAGTCCGCGCGGTGGCGCTCCAGAGCTCGCTGAGCCAGGTGTTTGCCATCGGTGCGGTCAGCAAAATGACCTGGATAGTCATAGTCTTCCAGCGCCGGTCGCTGCTCGCCAGCAACCGCACTTTCCAGCAGCAGATGCGGTTTTTTGAAGTCGTAATCGCGACGGGTCACGCCTGTGGTGCGGGTTTCCAGGCGCACACTGAAGCGCTTGATCGCCGGCTCTTCGGCGACCATCCCGCTGCCCGGCAGGTAGACGGTTGGCCATGGCAGTTTGGGGAATACGGTTTGATCATCGCCGAAGATCAGGCGATGACCATCGGGGCTGTGCTGGAAGTGATAGTGGATACCGACCCCGGAGCAGAGCCGCTGAATGAACGCCAGATCGCTTTCGGCGTACTGCACGCAATACTCGCGCTCGGCGTATTGGCTGCCGAGCCGGAACTCGAAAGCATCGCGCTGGATACCATGATCCTTGAGCACTTGAGCGATGATCGCCGGCACCGTTCGATGCTGAAAGATTCGCTGGTTGATGCGCTGAGCGAGATACGCCAGTTGCGGCACCAGGCTGATTTGATAACGGGTCAGCCGCTTGCCGGAGTCGCCTTGGGCCACGCGATAAATCTGCCCGTGAATGCCATTGTTCTGCGCGTCGAAACTGAGGAACGCTTGCCGATGCAGGAGGTTTTCTAGGTCAAGGTCCGAACGCTCGCTGACCAGTTCCAGGTCAAAACGATAGGGCTGGCTGATGGCTTCCTTGCCGGTGAACTCAAGCACCTTGAGCTCACTCTGGACGCCGTCGAGGGTCAAGGTGAAACGCGGTTGATTGGCAGAAGCGAACATCCGATGTCTCTCTGCAGAGTGAAGACGGGCGATTCTGCATGAGCACGAACGGACATTGACGGGAGGGCACGGAAATCAGATTTACCCTACATTTATCAGGAATTGCTCCGTCATTGATGAGGAGCTATGGCTACGCAATGTGCATGGCTTTGTTTTTATTTAGCAGCGAACTATCGGACCGTCTGCATCCATCTGGGTGGATAGACGATTCCGGTTGCCGCGCATTTATGACTGGCGATTCCCCAGTAAAGCCATCAGCCGATGAACCATCACGCTGAAGGTTGCACCTTTGGCACAGACGCCATTCAAAAAAGAAAATAAGGTGCAACCTGCTTTGCCACAATAAGTTACACCCAGCCGGAATTTCAGTTGGCACGTCTGTTTTTTGCTCCTTTTCGGAGCAAGAACCTGATTGCCCAGCAGCAAAAGCACCAAGCAGGCGCGGCATTTCACTGCCGAAATTTATTTCCTGACGAGCCGCCTGTTTTTTCCGACAAAAAAGGGTTGCACCCGGTTGCACCTCTCTCCGTGCACGGCTAATCTTGCCGCCAGCTGATGTCACGCAGTTGTGGCAAACATGAGGATAAAAATATGGCTACCACCACCCTCGGGGTCAAACTCGATGACCCTACCCGCGAACGCCTCAAAGCCGCCGCGACCTCGATTGATCGCACACCGCACTGGCTGATCAAGCAGGCAATTTTCAATTACCTGGAAAAACTCGAGGGTGGTGCAACCCTGACCGAGCTGAACGGTTTGACTGGCAAAGACGCTGACGAGGCGGGTGATGTCCAGGCGGACCACGCCCATCAGTGCTTCCTCGAGTTTGCCGAAAGCATCCTGCCGCAATCGGTCCTGCGCGCCTCGATCACCGCCGCTTACCGCCGCCCGGAACCTGAAGTGGTCCCGATGCTGATCGAACAGGCGCGCCTGCCGGCTGCCATGGCTGAGGCCACCAACAAGCTCGCCGCCTCGATCGCCGAGAAACTGCGTAATCAGAAGAGCGCCGGCGGCCGTGCCGGCATCGTTCAGGGCCTGCTGCAAGAATTCTCCCTGTCGTCCCAGGAAGGTGTGGCGCTGATGTGCCTGGCCGAAGCCCTGCTGCGTATCCCGGACAAAGGCACCCGTGACGCGCTGATCCGCGACAAGATCAGCACCGGCAACTGGCAGCCACACCTTGGCAACAGCCCGTCGCTGTTCGTCAACGCGGCTACCTGGGGGTTGCTGCTGACCGGCAAACTGGTCGCCACCCACAATGAAGCCGGCCTGACTTCGTCCCTGAGTCGCATCATCGGCAAGAGCGGCGAACCGATGATCCGCAAAGGCGTCGACATGGCCATGCGCCTGATGGGCGAACAGTTCGTTACCGGCGAAACCATCGCCGAAGCCCTGGCCAACGCCAGCCGCTTCGAAGCCAAGGGCTTCCGTTATTCCTACGACATGCTCGGTGAAGCTGCACTGACCGAACATGACGCGCAGAAATACCTCGCCTCCTACGAGCAGGCCATCCATTCGATCGGCAAGGCCTCTCACGGTCGCGGCATTTATGAAGGCCCGGGCATCTCGATCAAGCTCTCGGCCCTGCACCCGCGTTACAGCCGCGCCCAGTACGAGCGCGTGATGGACGAGTTGTACCCGCGCCTGCTGTCGCTGACCCTGCTGGCCAAGCAGTACGACATCGGCCTGAACATCGACGCCGAGGAAGCCGACCGCCTCGAGCTGTCGCTGGATCTGCTGGAGCGCCTGTGCTTCGAGCCGCAACTGACCGGCTGGAACGGCATCGGTTTCGTGATCCAGGCCTACCAGAAGCGTTGCCCGTATGTGATCGACTACGTGATCGACCTGGCTCGTCGCAGCCGTCATCGCCTGATGATCCGCCTGGTGAAAGGCGCGTACTGGGACAGCGAAATCAAGCGCGCCCAGGTTGAAGGCCTGGAAGGCTATCCGGTGTATACCCGCAAGGTGTACACCGACGTTTCCTACATTGCCTGCGCACGCAAACTGCTCTCGGTACCGGAAGTCATCTACCCGCAGTTCGCGACGCACAACGCCCATACCTTGTCGGCGATTTACCATATCGCCGGCCAGAACTATTACCCCGGCCAGTACGAGTTCCAATGCCTGCACGGCATGGGCGAACCGCTGTACGAGCAGGTTGTAGGTAAAGTCGCCGATGGCAAGCTGAACCGTCCGTGCCGTGTGTACGCCCCGGTCGGTACTCACGAAACACTGCTGGCCTACCTGGTCCGTCGCCTGCTGGAAAACGGCGCGAACACTTCGTTCGTCAACCGCATTGCCGACCAATCCATCTCGATTCAGGAGCTGGTGGCCGATCCGGTGGCCAGCATCGAGCAGATGGCGACGCTGGAAGGCGGCTTCGGCCTGCCGCACCCACGCATCCCGCTGCCGCGTGATCTGTACGGTTCTGAACGTGCCAACTCCAGTGGCATCGACCTGGCCAACGAACATCGTCTGGCGTCGCTGTCCTGCGCGCTGTTGGCCACCGCGCATAACCACTGGAAAGCCGCGCCGATGCTCGGTTGCGCATCCAGCAACGAAACTCCGGCAGCGGTGCTGAACCCATCCGATCTGCGTGACGTGGTCGGCCATGTGCAGGAAGCCACAGTCGAAGACGTCGACAATGCCATCCAGTGCGCCCTGAACGCCGCACCCATCTGGCAGGCTACCCCGCCGGCCGAACGCGCCGCGATTCTCGAACGTGCCGCCGACCTGATGGAAGGCGAGATCCAGCCGCTGATGGGCCTGCTGGCTCGCGAAGCCGGCAAGACCTTCGCCAACGCCATCGCCGAAGTGCGTGAAGCCGTGGACTTCCTGCGTTACTACGCGGTGCAGGCGCGCAACGACTTCACCAACGATGCCCACCGCCCACTGGGTCCGGTGGTGTGCATCAGCCCGTGGAACTTCCCGCTGGCGATCTTCAGTGGTCAAGTCGCAGCAGCACTGGCTGCCGGTAACCCGGTACTGGCCAAACCGGCCGAACAAACGCCGCTGGTCGCCGCTCAAGCTGTGCGTCTGATGCTTGAAGCCGGGATTCCGGAAGGCGTACTGCAACTGCTGCCGGGCCGGGGCGAAACCGTTGGCGCCCGCCTGGTCGGCGACGATCGGGTCAAAGGTGTGATGTTCACCGGTTCCACCGAAGTCGCTCGCTTGCTGCAACGCAACGTCGCCGGCCGTCTGGATGCCCAGGGCCGTCCGATCCCGCTGATCGCCGAAACCGGCGGCCAGAACGCCATGATCGTCGACTCCTCGGCACTGACCGAACAAGTGGTCATCGACGTGGTTTCCTCGGCCTTCGACAGCGCCGGTCAACGTTGCTCGGCCCTGCGCGTGCTGTGCTTGCAGGAAGACTCTGCCGACCGCGTCATCGAAATGCTCAAAGGCGCCATGGCTGAATGCCGTCTCGGCAACCCGGAACGCCTGTCCGTGGACATCGGCCCGGTGATCGACGCCGAAGCCAAGGCCGGCATCGAGAAACACATCCAGGGCATGCGCGACAAAGGTCGCAACGTGTACCAGGTGGCGATCGCCGACAGCGAGGAATGCAAACGTGGCACCTTCGTCATGCCGACGTTGATCGAGCTGGAAAGCTTCGACGAACTGCAGCGGGAGATCTTCGGTCCGGTACTCCACGTGGTGCGTTACAAGCGTAAAGAGATCGATCAACTGATCGGGCAGATCAACGCTTCCGGCTACGGCCTGACACTGGGCGTACACACGCGCATCGACGAAACCATTGCCAAGGTGATCGACAACGTCAACGCCGGTAACGTCTACGTCAACCGCAACATCGTCGGCGCCGTGGTCGGTGTGCAACCGTTCGGCGGTGAAGGTCTGTCGGGTACCGGCCCTAAAGCCGGTGGTCCGCTGTACTTGTACCGCTTGCTGTCGACTCGTCCTACCGACGCTATCGAACAGTCCTTCGTTCGTGGTGACGCACTCAGCACTCCGGATGTTCGTCTGCGCGACGCCATGAGCAAACCGCTGACGGCCCTGCAAACCTGGGCCAGCAACAACCAGCAAGCAGAGCTGGGCAGCATCTGCACCCAGTTCGCCGCCCAGTCGCAAAGCGGCATCACCCGCCTGCTGAACGGCCCGACCGGCGAGCGCAACAGTTACGCCATCCTGCCGCGTGAGCACGTGCTGTGCCTGGCGCAAGTCGAAGCCGACCTGCTCACCCAACTGGCTGCGGTATTGGCGGTGGGCAGTTCGGCGGTATGGCCGGAAACCGAACTGAGCAAGGCGCTCTACATTCGCCTGCCGAAAGACGTGCAAGCGCGCATCCAGCTGGTGGCCGACTGGAGCAAGGACGAAGTGGTCCTCGATACAGTCCTGCATCACGGCGACTCCGACCAACTGCGCGCGGTGTGCCAGCAAGTGGCCAAACGTGCCGGAGCTATCGTCGGGGTTCAAGGCCTGTCCCAAGGCGAAACCAACATTGCGCTGGAGCGCCTGGTGATCGAGCGTGCACTGAGCGTCAACACTGCGGCGGCGGGTGGTAACGCCAGTTTGATGACTATCGGCTGACACTCCCCCGGTGATCGTTCCCACGCTCCCGCGTGGGAACGATCATGCCTCCTCTGTGTTTTTCCCCTCCATCACCCGCATCAATCTTGCTATTCACCGCCCATTCACCCGCCTAGACTCGGCCTATTCCAAAAAAAGGTAGGCCGCCATGTCCGAGACGTTGCTCAGTTCCCGCAATCTGGCTTTCGAGCTGTACGAAGTCCTCGATGCCGAGGGCCTGACTCGCCGTGAGCGGTTCGCCGAGCACAGTCGTGAGACCTTCGATGCCGCCATCGGCACGGCACGAAGCATTGCCGAGAAGTTCTTTGCTCCGCACAACCGCAAGGGCGATGAAAACGAACCGCGCTATGAAGACGGCAAGGCAATATTGATTCCAGAGGTAAAACCGGCGGTCGATGCCTTCCTCGAAGCCGGCTTCCTCAACGCCGCGCGCAGTTTCGAGGCCGGCGGCATGCAGTTGCCAGCTCTGCTTTCGCAAGCTTGTTTCGCGCATTTCCAATCGGCCAACGCAGCGTCGACCGCCTACCCGTTCCTGACCATGGGCGCGGCGAACCTGATCGAAAGTTTCGGCACCGATGAGCAAAAGCAACGCTTCCTGCAACCGATGATCGACGGGCGTTTCTTCGGCACCATGGCATTGACCGAGCCCCATGCAGGCTCGTCGTTGTCGGACATCCGTACTCGCGCCGAACCCGCAGCCGATGGCACTTACCGGCTCAAGGGCAACAAGATTTTCATCTCCGGCGGCGATCATTCGTTATCGGAAAACATCGTGCACATGGTGCTGGCCAAGCTGCCGTATGCGCCGACGGGGGTAAAGGGCATTTCGCTGTTCATCGTGCCCAAATTCCTGGTCAACGATGACGGCAGTCTAGGCCAGCGCAACGACGTACTGCTCGCCGGTCTGTTTCACAAGATGGGTTGGCGTGGCACCACCTCCACCGCGCTGAACTTCGGCGATAACGGTGAGTGTGTTGGCTATCTGGTAGGCAAGCCGCACCACGGCCTGAGCTATATGTTCCAGATGATGAACGAAGCACGGATTGGCGTCGGCATGGGCGCGGTGATGCTCGGTTATGCCGGTTATCTCTACTCGCTGGAGTACGCTCGCGAGCGCCCGCAAGGTCGCCTGCCGGACAGCAAGGATCCGAATACAGCACCGGTCTCGATCATTCAGCACGCCGATGTCAAACGCATGCTGCTGACCCAGAAAGCCTATGTCGAAGGCGCTTTCGACCTTGGCTTGTATGCAGCGCGCCTGTTTGACGACACCACGACCCTTGAGACCGAAGCCGAACGCAAACAAGCCCACGAGCTGCTGGACCTGCTGACCCCGATCGTCAAATCCTGGCCGTCGGAGTTTTGCCTGAAGGCCAACGAATTGGCGATCCAGATCCTCGGTGGCCACGGCTACACCCGCGAGTACCCGGTGGAACAGTACTACCGCGACAACCGCCTGAACCCTATCCACGAAGGCACCCACGGTATCCAGTCGCTGGACCTGCTGGGGCGCAAACTGGCGCAGAACGGCGGCGCCGGGCTCAAGCAGCTGATTCGCCTGATCGCCGACACCGCCGAGCGAGCCCGGACCTATGGATCCCTGGACGCCCTGCGTCAGCCCCTCGAGAAGCTGGTTGCCCGCTTGCAAAGCGTGACCATCGGCCTGCTGACTGATTTGGGCCAAGGCAAGGTCAACAGCAGCCTGGCCAACTCGGCGCTGTACCTCAAAGCCTTCGGCCACACCGTGATCGGCTGGCGCTGGCTGGAACAGGCGATCCGCGCGGAGCAAGGATTGGCTCAGGGCAATGCGACGGATATCAGCTTCTATAAAGGCAAGCTGCAGGCTGCGCGGTACTTCCTGACCTGGGAAGTACCGGGCTGCCATCATGAGCTGACGATTCTTGAAGCGCGAGATGACACGTGCCTGAGCATGCAGGATGAGTGGTTCTAGGCAGACGCCCGATCGTTCCCACGCAGAGCGTGGGAACGATCAACTACCGTAACCGAAACCCGCCCATCTGCCGCGCCAGGTCATCGGCCAGGCACTGCAGTGTCTGGCAATCCTCGCGACATGCACGCACTTCACTTGCCGTGGCGCGGGCCAGATCCGAGATACCCTGCACGTTGCGGTTGATCTCTTCGGTCACCGCCGACTGCTCTTCGGTGGCGGTCGCCACCTGGTGGTTCATGTCGCTGATGCGCTCCACCTGGCCGGTAATCGCCGTCAGCGAGGCCCCGGTGCGCTGGCTCGATTCGACGCCAGTCCCCGTCGCCGCTTGCCCGGAACGCATCGACGACACCGCATTTTCCGCGCCCTGTTTGAGGCGTTGAATCATCTGCCGGATTTCGTCGGTGGACGACTGGGTTCTACGCGCCAGAGTCCGCACTTCATCGGCGACCACCGCAAACCCGCGCCCCATATCCCCTGCTCGCGCTGCTTCAATCGCTGCGTTCAAGGCCAGTAGATTGGTCTGCTCGGAGATCCCGCGAATGACCGCCAACACCTGATCGATGGACGCCACCTGCGTCGCCAACTCGCCCACCGCACCGGCGGCGATCCCGATCTCATCAGACATACTTTCGATATGGCGGATCGAACCACCGACCACTTCCCGTGCCTGCAAGGCTTCATCGCGAGCGGTTTGCGAGGCGACCGCGGCATTGCCAGCGTTTTGCGCAATTTCCTGCACGGTCAGGCCCATCTCATGCACGGCGGTAGCAACCATATCGGTCATTTCCTGCTGCCGACCGGAGCGTTCGGCGGTGTTGTCCACCACCAGCGCGACCTCCCCGACCGCTGTGCGCAGTCGCTCACTGGTGGCCAGCACTTCACCGATCATTTCGCGCTGACTGTCGAGAAAACGATTGAAGCCGCGCGCCAGATCACCCAGCTCATCGGCTCGAGAGGAATCTAACCTGTGAGTCAAATCGCCACCACCGCTACCAATCGCCACCAATGCCGCTGTTACCTGACGGATCGGGCGCACCAGCCCGCGGGCCAGCAACACCACCAATAACAGGCAGACCAGGGCCACACACAAGCCAATGGCGCTGGTCATCCACATCGCCTGTCTGGCCTGGGCGTAGATCTGCGATTGCGGCACTTCGGCCACCAGGGTCCAGCCCAAGTCCCGCAGAGGCAGGCTCAAGGCCAGGAAGTCTTCACCATCACGGATAAAAACGCTGCTGGTCAGCCCTTGATGCCCCATCACCGCCTGTGCCGCCGGGCTGCCGATCTGCTCGGCCAGCTGACGTTTTCCGCTGAATTGCGCTTCTGGATGCACCTGAATCAAACCGTCGGAACGCACCAGATAGACCTTGCCGCGCTCACCGAAGCTAAAGTTGTGAATCAACTCAGAGAGCTCGCGCATGCTCAGGCCCAGCCCGGCAACGCCCACGACTTTGCCGGCCATCTCGACCTTGAGGTCGATAAACAGCGCCAGTTCACCGGTGCGGGTGTCATTGTCGATATTCAGGGTGCGCGGCTGATTGCTGTCCAGAAAGGCATAGAACCAGGCATCGGTCGGACTGGATCGGCTCAGGGTCCGATCAAGACCTTTTTCGGTGTAGTAGTGGCCTGAAGCAGAACCCGCGATCAGCGCGGTAAAGGCTTTGTGCTCGGCGCGGATACCTTCCAGATAGCTGACGAAGCTGTTGGTCCGGGCTCCGTTTTCACCCCCGGCCAGCCATTCGCGCACCATGCTGTTGCTGGCGATGTCTTTGGCTGCGGTCAGTGGCTGGACCAGAAGCCGTTCGATGTCGTTGCGCATCGCTTCGATGCTGGAGGGCAGCGCCTTCTCCACCAGATAGCTCTGGGCCAGACGGTTGACCACCAGGGTATAAATGCCAACCACGATCAGAATACTGACCAGCAGGGCGGTGCCCATACTCAGGATCAACTGCCATTGAATACTGCGTCGCCAGAACTGCATGGAGCACCCCCAAAGAATAAGAGGCTGAAACACTGCAACAGCCATGCCGATTGTATACAAACTACAAAACAGTTTGTCCGACAGTTTATTCTTTGGTTGTGCTCAACCCGATCAGGCCTGGCCGATCGTCCGTGAAATCACTTCAACCGTGGCGCTGACTTGCTCTTGGTAACGGTCGAGTTCCTGCTTGTGCCGTTTCTGCATGTCGATCTGCTGCGAGCACAGATTCATCGCCGCCAGCACCAGCAATTTGTCTCCAATCAGAGTCGGGTATTTTTTCTTGGTGCTGGCCAAAGCGGCCTTCAGCATTAAAGCAGCGTCCAGCAGGGTCTGCTCTTCCCCGGCCGGAGCCTTGATTGAATAGTCCTCCCCGAGAATCGAGATGACTTTTATCCCGTCGGCGCCGTTTCTCATGCGTTGACAGGACCCGCGCTGACGCGCTCAACCAGGGCTTGAATGCGTGCCACGGTGGCGCCCTGCTTTTCTTCCTGCTCCATCAGGCTCAGTTGCAGACTCTCGTTTTCATCCTTGGCCTGGGCCAGTTCCGCACTGAGTTTTTTGTTCGTGCCGAGCAGCTCCTGGTTCTGTTGCACCAGTTCGCTGACCAGCTGTTCCAATTGGCTTAGGGATGCTTCCAACATTTTGATTTCTCAGGCATTTTCAAAGGGCGCGTACGATAAAGAAAAGTCATCACGGATGCCAGGGTTATCCGGGCCGGACGCCTTGATTTTCCTGGCGACGACCTTGCTTGCGAGCTTTAAAGACTGCGATTCATCCATCTGGTTCCTGGCGCTTCGTAATAGCGCCTCGCCTGCGGCAAAAATACGCAGGCGCTCAAGACTTTAGTCTTATGACCGATAAGTCACAGATATCCAGTCTTGGCACCTCGCGCGAATGCGCTTTATTCGGTAAACATCATGTCCCTTCGTAATTTGAATATCGCTCCGCGAGCGTTCCTCGGCTTTGCCTTGATCGGCAGTCTGATGTTGATTCTGGGGGTGTTCGCCTTGAACCAGATGAGCAAGATCCGCGCAGCCGCTGAAGACATCACTCTCAACAATATGCCGAGCATCAAAAGCCTCGACGAATTCACCCAACTGAGCCTGCGTCAGCGAGTGCTGTCCTACCGTCTGCTGGTCAACCGCGAACCGGATATCCAGCAAAAGACCATGGAGTTGCTCGACACCCGTAACCAGCAGATTCGTGTCGCCCAATCCGTCTATGAAAAGCTCATCAGCAGCCCGCAGGAACGCGCGGCCTACGACCAGTACATGCAGTTGCTGGGGCAATACCGTCAGATTGAAGACCGGATGAAGACGCTTTCGCGTAATAACCAGGTCGACGAACTGCGCACGTTGCTGAACACCGAATTGCTGACCAACTCCGAAGCGATTAACACCGTGCTGAACCGCCTGCTCGAAATCAACACCCAGCAGACCGTCAACACCAATCAGCAGGCCACCGATCAATACTCCTCCGCCTTCAATCTGGTGGTGACATTGCTGGTCATCGCTACCGGCTTGACCTTGCTGTTTGCCTGGTTACTGACCAATAGCATCACTCAGCCTATTGCCAAGGCCCTGACCGCCGCCGAAGAAATCGCCGAAGGCAACCTGACCCGCCCCATCAAGGTCGACGGCAGCGACGAAGCGGGTCGCCTGTTGCTGGCCATGTCGAAAATGCAGGAAAAACTGCGTGACACCCTGCAACGGATTTCCGGTTCGGCCACACAACTTGCCTCAGCGGCAGAAGAGCTGAACAGCGTCACCGACGAAAGCGCCCGTGGCCTGACCCAGCAGAACAATGAAATCGAACAGGCCGCCACCGCCGTCAACGAAATGACCAGCGCCGTGGAAGAAGTCGCGCGTAATGCGGTGAGTACTTCCGAAGCTTCGCAAAACGCCACAACCTCTGCCGGTGACGGCCGTGATCTGGTGCAGGAAACTGTCAGCGCCATCGAACGCATGAGCGCCGACGTGCAGAGCACTGCCAACCTGATCGGTAACCTGGCAGAAGAATCGCGGGACATCGGCAAAGTGCTGGACGTGATTCGCGGCCTCGCCGACCAGACCAATTTGCTCGCGCTGAACGCCGCGATTGAAGCCGCACGCGCCGGTGAGGCCGGTCGTGGTTTCGCCGTAGTGGCGGATGAAGTTCGTGCCCTGGCGCACCGCACCCAGCAGTCCACCAGCGAAATCGAACGCATGATCGGCAGCATCCAGAGCGGTACCGAACACGCCGTCAATTCGATGCGCAACAGTACCGAGCGCGCCGAATCGACGCTAAACATCGCCAAGGGCGCCGGCCTGTCGCTGGACACCATCAACAGCGCCATCGCCGAGATCAACGAACGTAACCTGGTCATCGCCAGTGCCGCCGAAGAACAGGCGCAGGTCGCCCGTGAAGTCGACCGCAACCTGGTGAACATTCGCGACTTGTCTGTGCAATCAGCCACCGGTGCCAATCAGACCAGTGCTGCGAGCAATGAGCTGTCGCGCCTGGCGCTGGACCTGAGCAACATGGTTGGGCGGTTTAGCCTCTAAGTAGGTGATCGTACCCACGCAGAGCGTGGGATCGATCGTCGTCTCGCGTCAAAAGCTTTTTTGACAGCATCACATTTCAACAGGTTAGAATCGTGGCACGCAGACTGCATGGTCAGTTTGCGCCCGCCTGCCTGCTTCTGGAGTACTGCCTTTGAATGCGACGACCATCAACAGCCTGTTCTTGATCGGCGCGTTGCTGGTAGGTGCGAGCATACTGGTGAGCTCCCTTTCGTCCCGCCTTGGCATACCGATTCTGGTGATCATCCTGGCTGTGGGCATGGCCGCCGGCGTCGACGGCGGCGGCATCATCTTCGATAACTACCCAACGGCTTATCTGGTCGGCAACCTCGCGCTGGCCGTGATCCTGCTCGACGGCGGGTTGCGCACCCGGGTCGCGAGTTTCCGCGTAGCGCTATGGCCAGCGCTGTCGCTGGCCACGATCGGGGTACTGATCACCACCGGGCTGACCGGCATGGCCGCCGCCTGGCTGTTCAACCTGAACCTGATCCAGGGCCTGCTGATCGGCGCCATCGTCGGCTCCACCGATGCCGCGGCGGTGTTCTCGCTGCTGGGCGGCAAAGGCTTGAACGAACGGGTGACCGCCAGCCTGGAAATCGAATCTGGCAGCAACGACCCGATGGCGGTGTTTCTCACCGTTACCCTGATCGACATGCTCGCCAGCGGCGAAACCGGTCTGCACTGGAGCCTGCTGGGGCACCTGATCAGTGAGTTCGGTATCGGCGCCATCATCGGTCTGGGCGGTGGCTGGCTGATGCTGCAAATGGTCAATCGAATCCACCTGGCCGCCGGCCTGTATCCGATTCTGGTGATCGCGGGCGGTCTGGTGGTGTTCGCCCTGACCAACGCTCTGCACGGCAGCGGCTTCCTCGCGGTGTACCTGTGCGGTCTGGCGATCGGCAACCGCCCGGTACGCAGCCGCCACGGCATCCTGCACATGCTCGACGGCATGGCCTGGCTGGCGCAAATCGGCATGTTCCTGGTGCTGGGGCTGCTGGTGACACCCCACGACTTGCTACCCATTGCCCTGCCCGCCCTCGGTCTGGCGCTGTGGATGATTCTGTTTGCGCGGCCGCTGTCGGTGATAGTCGGCTTGCTACCGTTCAAGGCTTTCCATGGGCGCGAGAAGGCCTTTATCTCTTGGGTTGGTTTGCGTGGCGCGGTCCCGATCATTCTGGCGGTATTCCCGTTGATGGCCGGCCTGCCGAACGCCCAGCTGTACTTCAATCTCGCGTTCTTCATCGTGCTGGTATCGCTGCTGGTGCAAGGCACCAGCCTGCCGTGGGTCGCCAAACTGTTGAAGGTGATGGTTCCACCAGAACCCGCGCCGATCTCCCGGGCCGCCCTCGAAGTGCACGTCACCAGTGAGTGGGAACTGTTCGTGTACCGTCTTGGCGCAGAGAAATGGTGCATCGGTGCCGCTCTTCGCGAGCTGAAAATGCCCGAAGGCACACGTATCGCGGCGCTGTTTCGCGGTCAGCAACTGCTCCATCCGTCGGGTAGTACGGTGCTCGAAGTCGGTGATTTGCTCTGCGTTATCGGCCATGAACACAACCTGCCGGCGCTCGGAAAACTCTTCAGTCAGGCACCGCAACGCGGCCTCGATTTGCGCTTCTTCGGTGACTTCGTTCTGGAAGGCGACGCCCAACTGGGGGCGGTTTCAACGCTGTACGGACTGCAACTCGAAGGGGTCGATCCAGACATGCCACTGAGCCGCTTCATTACCCAGAAAGTGGGCGGTGCGCCGGTAGTCGGCGACCAGGTGGAGTGGAACAACACCATCTGGACCGTTGCCGTCATGGACGGGAACAAGATTGCCAAAGTGGGCGTCAGATTCCCCGAAGGAAGTCGCCCGGGACCCGGACTCTTCCTCTAAACTGCCCACTTTCAATCCAGCTCGACCGGTATCTATGTCAACCCTGCGCACGTGTTTCGCCATTATCTTGCTTGGGCTCAGCCTTTCCGTCGGCGCGCTGCAAGCGGCTGATCTACCCACCAGTGAGTCGGTCCAGCATAGCCTGGACAAGATTGCTGATCGCAAGCTACCCGAGGCTGACCAAAAGGCCCTGCAAACGATTCTGCAGCAGACGTTGACCCAACTGGTCAACCTACAGGATTACGAACAGAAACTGGCCGACCTCAAGCAGCAACTGAATACGGCGCCACGCCAGACCGCCGAAAACCAACGCGAACTGGTACGTCTCAAGGCCACCAAGGTGGTACCTGCGGCACAGCGTTATGCCAACCTGCCAGTCCCGCAGCTCGAGCAGTTATTGACCGAACGCAGCAATCAACAGGGCGAATTGCAGAAAGCCCTGGCCGACGCCAACAGCCTGATCATCACCGCACAGACCCGGCCGGAGCGGGCTCAGGCCGAGATCAGCAACAGCCAGACGCGCATCCTGCAAATCAACGGCATCCTGAAACTCGGCAAGGATGGCGGCAAGCTACTGAGCGCCGATCAACGCAATCAACTCAACGCCGAACTGGCCGCGCTCAACGGGCTGATCCCGTTACGCCGTCAGGAACTGGCCGGCAACAGCCAACTGCAAGACCTGGGCAACAGTCAGCACGACTTGCTGATGGAAAAAACCGCGCGCATGGAGCAGGAAATCCAGGATCTGCAAACCCTGATCAACCAGAAGCGCCTGGCCCAGTCCCAGGAGACGGTGACCCAACAGTCGATCGAAGCGCAAAAATCAGGCAGCAGCAGTCTGCTCGCCACCGAAAGCGCGACCAACCTGAAACTGTCCGACTACCTGCTCAAAAGCACCGACCGCCTCAACGAAGTGACCCAGCAGAACCTGCAAACCAAGCAGCAACTCGACAGCGTGACCCAGAGCGATGCGGCCCTGGACGAGCAGATCAACGTGCTCAGGGGCAGCCTGCTGCTTTCCAAGATTCTCTACAAACAAAAACAGGCCCTGCCGCGCCTCAAGCTCGACCGCAATCTGGCCGACCAGATCGCCGACATACGTTTGTACCAATTCGAAGTCAGCCAACAACGAGAGCTGCTCGGCAACCCGAGCAGCTACGTCGACACGCTGCTGGCGACTCAACCGCCGGAGCAAGTCACACCACAGCTGCGCAAGAACCTGCTCGATCTGGCGATCACCCGCGCCGATCTGCTGGAACGGCTGAGCCGTGAACTGAGCGCCGTGCTCAACGAGTCCATCACCCTGCAGCTGAATCAGAAACAGCTGCTCAGCACCGCGCAAAATCTGCGCGCGACCCTTGACGAACAGATGTTCTGGATTCCCAGCAACAAGCCACTGGACCTCGAATGGATGCGAGCCGTGCCTGATCGTCTGGATAAACAGATCACCACGCTGCCATGGGCTTCAAGCCTGAGCGAGCTGGCCGACGGCCTGACCCAACGCCCGCTGCTGTTCCTGCCGCTGGCGTTACTGATCGGCGCCTTGCTGTGGAGACGCAAGTACCTCTATGCCCGGCTGATCAAGGTTCACCGGGACATCGGCCATTTCAAACGCGACAGCCAGTGGCATACGCCCCAGGCGATTCTGATCAATATCTTGTTGGCGATGCCGGTATCGCTGGCCCTGGCCCTGTGCGGCCTCGCACTGCAGATCGACGCCCGCGGGCAAAACGCCAACCTCGGCGCCGCTCTGCTGCAGATCGCACAGGCGTGGCTGGTGTTCTACACCGCGTACCGGATCCTGGCGCCGGGTGGCGTGGCGGAACTGCATTTCCGCTGGGAAAGACCTCAGGTGGAATTCCTTCGCGGCTGGATCCGCCGTCTTGGGCTGGTCGTACTGGCGCTGGTGGCCGTGGTGGCGGTTGCCGAATTGCAACCGGCATCCCTGGCGGATGACGTTATCGGCATCGCCGTGGTGCTGACCTGCTATGCCTTGATGGCCTGGTTGCTCAGCCGCCTGCTGCTCAACAGCCCGACACATAACAGCGCCTCACTGATTCGCAAAGCCGTCGGCATACTGTTTACCGTGCTGCCGATCGCCTTGTTCATTGCTGTGTGTTTTGGCTACTTCTACACCGCACTGAAACTCAGCGACCGGTTGATCAACACCCTGTACCTGCTGATGTTCTGGCTGGTGATCGAGGCCACCTTCGTGCGCGGCCTGGCCGTCGCGGCGCGGCGTCTGGCCTACCAGCGGGCCCTGACCAAACGCCAGGCGGCCAAGGAAGCCGGCGACGGCGAAGCGATCGTCGAAGAGCCAACACTGGACATCGAGAAAGTCAACGAACAGTCCCTGCGACTGATCCGCCTGGCCTTGCTCGGCGGGTTCATCGCTGCACTGTACTGGGTCTGGAAGGACCTGATCACGGTGTTCTCGTACCTGGACAACATCACCCTGTACGAATACACCAGCGGTACCGGCGCCAACATGAGCATGGTGCCGATCAGCATCGGCGACATGCTTGGCGCATTGATCATCATCGGCATCACTCTGGCGCTGGCGCGAAACCTGCCAGGCTTGCTGGAAGTACTGGTGCTGTCCAAGCTCGACCTGGCCCAGGGTAGCGCTTACGCCACAACCACCCTGCTGACTTACGTGATTGCCGGTGTGGGTTTTGTTTCGACCCTGTCGACCCTCGGCGTGAGCTGGGACAAACTGCAATGGCTGGTAGCGGCGCTCTCGGTGGGTCTGGGTTTCGGCATGCAGGAGATCTTCGCCAACTTCATCTCCGGGATCATGATCCTGTTCGAGCGCCCGGTCCGGATCGGCGACACGATCACCATCGGCAACCTGTCGGGCACGGTGAGCAAAATCCGTATCCGTGCCACCACCATCACCGACTTCGACCGCAAGGACATCATCGTCCCGAACAAGACGTTCATCACCGGGCAACTGATCAACTGGTCGCTGACCGACACCGTGACCCGGGTGACCCTCAAGCTGGGCGTGGGCTATGATTCGGATCTGGAGCTGGTGCGAACCCTGCTGCTCAGAGCCGCCATGGAAAACCCGCGCGTGCTGAAGGACCCTTCGCCCTCGGTGTTCTTCCTGAACTTCGGTGAAAGCACCCTGGATCACGAACTGCGTATTCATGTGCGTGACCTTGGCGACCGTAACCCGGCACTCGATGAAATCAACCGGTTCATCAACAGCGAGTTCAAAAAGCACAACATCAACATCGCTTTCCGTCAGGTGGATGTGCACCTGAAAAACCTGACGGGCCAGGAACAGATATTACTGGCCACCGATGCTGTCAAACCCGCCACGCCTCCCGATAAAGGCAAGACACCACCTGAGCCACCATCGGCGCGTCTCGACTGACTGGACGCCACGCGCCAATCCCCAGCAGAATACCTGGACATTCTGCTGGAGATGGCCGTTGAAAGCCCTCGACGAACTGACCTTCGACAATCGCTTTGCCCGCCTGGGCGACGCGTTCTCAACCGATGTACTGCCCGAGCCTATCGACAATCCGCGACTGGTGGTTGCCAGCGCGGCAGCCATGGAGTTGCTCGACCTCGACCCGGCGGTAGCCGAGACGCCGGTGTTCGCCGAGCTGTTCAGCGGCCACAAGCTCTGGGCCGAAGCCGAGCCACGGGCGATGGTCTATTCCGGGCATCAGTTCGGCTCCTACAACCCACAACTGGGGGACGGTCGCGGGCTGCTGTTGGGCGAGGTCTACAACGACGCCGGCGAGCATTGGGATCTGCACCTCAAGGGCGCCGGGCAAACGCCGTATTCGCGTATGGGCGATGGTCGAGCGGTGCTGCGTTCATCGATCCGCGAGTTTCTGGCCTCTGAAGCGCTGCATGCCCTGGGTATTCCCACTACCCGCGCGCTGTGTGTGATTGGCTCAAATACGCCCGTCTGGCGCGAGAAGCAGGAACGCGGGGCGATGGTGCTGCGCCTGGCGCCAAGTCACGTGCGCTTTGGGCATTTCGAATACTTTTACTACACCAAAAAACCCGAGCAGCAGAAGCAGCTCGGCGAGCATGTGTTGGCGATGCATTTTCCTGAGTGCCTGGAGCAACCCGAGCCGTACCTGGCGATGTTCCGCGAGATCGTCGAGCGCAATGCCGAGCTGATCGCCAAATGGCAGGCCTATGGCTTCTGCCACGGCGTGATGAACACCGACAACATGTCGATCCTCGGGATCACCTTCGACTTCGGCCCTTTTGCCTTCCTCGATGACTTCGACGCCCACTTCATCTGCAACCATTCCGATGATCAGGGCCGCTACTCCTTCAGTAATCAGGTGCCCATCGGTCAATGGAACCTCAGCGCGCTGGCGCAAGCCCTGACGCCGTTCATCAGCGTCGAGGCCCTGCGCGAAACCCTTGGCCTGTACTTTCCGCTGTACCAGGCCCACTACCTGGACCTGATGCGCCGCCGTCTCGGATTGACCAGCGCCGAAGACGACGATCAGAAGCTCGTCGAAGGTTTGCTGCAATTGATGCAAAACAGCGGCATCGACTACAACCTGTTCTTCCGTCGACTGGGTAATGAGACCGCCGAACAGGCCGTCGCCCGCCTGCGTGACGACTTCATCGATCTCAAAGGTTTCGACGCCTGGGCCGAGCGCTATACAGCCCGCGTCGCCCGTGAAGGTGCCGATGATCAAGCGCGGCGCCGCAGCCGCATGCACGCGGTCAACCCGCTCTACATCCTGCGCAACTATCTGGCGCAAAAAGCTATCGAAGCGGCTGAAAGCGGTAATTACGAAGAGGTGCGGCGTCTACATACGGTGCTGAGCAACCCGTTCGAAGAACAACCGGGAATGGAAAACTATGCAGAGCGCCCGCCCGAGTGGGGCAAGCATCTGGAGATCAGTTGTTCGTCGTGAGAATGGATTCAGTCTTGAGGGTCAATTGCACTGACAACTCGCGAAACGATGTCCATCATCGTCACATCGTCGAGACGTTCGATAAACTTGGCAGAACCCTCTCGGACTCGTTGTTCGATATCAAAACTGCGCACCTGATTACACACCACTACGCCATTGGTTTCGTGCCCGGTGACAACCACCGCCAAACCTGAGTTTCGGCTGAAGCTACCGCCACTGGTCACCGGGACAGTCATACTCACACCCAAGGCATTGATCTCTCGCGGTGTTATCACAACAAAACGGTGGCGATTCATCATCTCTCGACCTGCCACCGGGTTCGGATCAATCCAGTAAACATCGCCTCGCTGCGGGGCCTGTCGACGAACCATCAGCCCAACTCCCGGCCAACCGGGTCGCCTTCACGAGCCCAGGCTGTTTTAGCGTTGAGCTCGGCGATTTCATCGGAACCCTCTAGCAGTTGAGCCAAGGTATAGCGCTTGCGCACTGGCTGTAAGACTGGCCGAGCGATCAACTCACCATCGACTACATTCAGCTCCAATTGCGCCCCCACCTCCAGATGCAGCAATTTCAATAAAGTCGGCGGGATGGTCATCACCGCAGCACCGCCTTGTCGGCGGATTTTGGAAGTCACGGACATAAGTGGACTCCGATCCAAAATAAGGTTGATATCGACGTCTCGATAAGTGCAACAAAAGTAGCACGCAGATGGGAGCAAAGCGAATTCCTCACTCAGTCACTTGAAAGTATTGAACGCTGTTCCCAGCCTAGATCCAGGTCGTAAACAGCCAACCTCAAATATGTGAACGCATGTGACCGCAAGGCAAAGCGGCGCTCAGCCATGATGCGCAACTTTTTGCGCAAAAGCCTGTGCATAACTCTGTTGATATCTCCTCGTGAACCTTGCAGCAAAAGGCTCTTGACCCGCTGCGCAGGAACTTGCGCGGTGGTGCGCAAGTTCCTGCGCAACTTTCTTCGTTAATCGTTGAGCAACGCTCGAAAAGCATCACAGATAATATTTATCTTATTGATTTATATAGATTATTTTTTAGTGGCATGGAGCTTGATAACTGTCAGGCGCCCACCGGGCGTTTTCGCCTCCCGGGCACCCTCAGTTATTCAAGCAAGGAGAGCATCCATGGCTACACCCGCGTACATGTCCATCACTGGTGAGAAACAAGGGCTGATCACCGCTGGCGCGTTCACCGCAGACTCCGTTGGCAACACTTATCAGGAAGGCCACGAAGACCAGGTGATGGTTCAGGGCTTCAGCCACGAAGTGATCATCCCGCGTGATCCACTGTCCGGCCAACCCACTGGTCAGCGCGTTCACAAGCCGGTATGCATCACCAAAGTCTTCGACAAGGCTTCGCCGCTGCTGCTGGCTGCGCTGACTTCGGGCGAGCGCCTGAGCGAGATCACTATCCACTGGTACCGCACTTCCGCTGCCGGCACCCAGGAGCACTACTACACCACCAAACTGGAAGACGCGATCATCGTCGACATCAAAGACTACATGCACAACTGCCAGGATCCGAACATGTCGCACTTCACCCACCAGGAAGACGTGCACTTCACTTACCGCAAAATCACCTGGACCCACGAAGTCTCTGGCACTTCCGGTTCCGATGACTGGCGTAGTCCGGTCGCTGGCTAGTCTGGCCGACCGTCGCACCGCATCGGCCAGCTCTGCTGGTCGATGTTGTTTGCAGCGCTCAACAGTTCAGAACCTCTGCATCCGGGCCAGGTCTGTTTCCTGCGCTCCCTGACCGCCCGCGCCTTGATAATTCCTGCCTGCGACTCCAGATAAGCGTCATTGCCTATTCTCCCGGAGACCGCTCATGTCCGATCCACTGCTGATCCCCTGCCCCCACTGTAACGGTCTCAACCGCATTCCCGCCGAACGCCTGAACGACAAACCCAAATGCGGTCGTTGCAAAGCCGAGGTATTGCTCCACAAGCCGTTCGAGTTGAAACAGGGCGATTACGCCAGTCAGATCAAAGGCGACTTGCCGTTGCTGGTGGATGTGTGGGCAGACTGGTGCGGGCCGTGCAAGTCGTTTGCGCCAGTGTTTGAACAGGCCGCAGGGCAGTTGGCGGGCAAGTGTCGCCTGGCCAAGCTGGACAGTGAGGCCAATCAGCAGTTGTCAGCGCAGTTGAGCATTCGCTCGATTCCCAGCCTGATCCTGTTCAAGAATGGCCAGGAAGTGGCGCGCCAGAGCGGGGCCTTCCCGTTGCAGCAGTTACTGGACTGGTTGCGCAGTCAGGGCATCTGACTGCTGGCCGTCAGGCGTTTTCCAGCAGGTTGTGCAGCTCGACGAACTGCTGAGTCAGTTTATGCCGTGGGTCAAGGTGGATCAGCGGCATGTTGGCCTGATGGGATTCGCGCATGCGCACTGAGCTGCCCAGGTACACCGGCAACACCGGCAGGCCTTCGCTGATCAGTTCGTCGAGCATCTGCTGCGGCAGGCTGGCGCGGGCCTGGAACTGGTTGACCACGATGCCTTCCACTTGCAGGCTTTCGTTGTGGTCATCCTTGAGCTCTTCGATTTCCGCCAGCAGGCCGTAGAGCGCCTGGCGCGAGAAGCTGTCGCAATCGAAGGGGATCAGCACGCGGTCGGCTGCGATCAATGCCGATACCGCGTAGAAGTTCAATGCAGGCGGGGTGTCCAGGTAGATCCGGTCGTAGTCCTCTGCCAACTCATCCAGCAGTTTGCGCAGTTTGTTGATCTTGTGTTTTGCCTCAAGCTTGGGTTGCAGGTCGGCCAGCTCAGCGGTCGCGGTGACCACATGCAGGTTGTCGAACGGGGTTTCGTAGATATCTACCTGGTTTTTCTTCGAAAACGGTCCGGAAGACAGGGTCTGCTTGAAGAAGTCGGCAATGCCCATGGGGATGTCGTTGCCGGTAAGCCCCGTGAGGTATTGAGTGGAGTTGGCCTGGGCATCGAGATCCACCAGCAGTGTCCGATAGCCTTCATGGGCACTCACCGCTGCCAGATTGCAGGCAATGCTTGATTTGCCTACACCACCTTTCTGATTGAACACCACGCGCCGCATGTCAAAACCTCCGTGTATCAAAGAATGACCGAGTGTAGTTGCCCACGCCTCTGCTTAGCTACCTCGCCGGTGGGAGATGTAGGAGCGAGCTTGCTCCGGGCGGCGCTCCGACGATGGACTCAAGGGCGACGCGTTTGTTCAGAAAACACGCGTTATCGTTAACGTCCATCGCGAGCGAGCTCGCTCCTACAGGCGCAGCTGCGAAAATCCGGCCGATGACCGAACGGCACTTTTTCCTGGAACATGTGTCAATTGACTTGAGCAAAATGTAACCAGCATTTGCTACAAGCCAGCTGTGCCGGGATAATGCGCGTCACTCGGCAATAGCGCCATGTAACGCCGGTCGCCCTTAGCGATCCATCGCGTCAAGGAAGCCCGCAGGGGCGGAATGAATGTCTGAGATCAACTTCAACATCGCCCAATGGCGCGCCTGGGCCCCTGGGCTCGAAAGCGTGGGCGACTGGCGGTCCTGGAGTCGACAACCGGTCGTGCGCGACAGCAGCGATGCCGCACCCGACGTCTCATTTCTCCCCGCGATGCAGCGCCGGCGCCTCAGTCGTCTGGCGCGGATGGCCTTCAGTGTTGGCTGGCCATTGGCCGAGGGCCGTGAACAGCTACCGTTGGTCTTTATTTCCCGCCATGGCGAAGCCCAGCGGACCCTCGACATTCTCATCGATCTGGCGACCGACCAGCCGTTGTCGCCGACCCAGTTCAGCCTCTCGGTACACAACGCGGTGATTGGCCTGTGGTCGATCATGCGCGGCGAAACCAGTGAAATGACCGCTCTCACCGCCACTGGCGATGGACTGGAACACGGCATGCTGGAGGCCGCCGCGCTGCTCAACGAAGGCGCACCGGCAGTGTTGCTGGTGATCACCGAAGAGCAGCCGCCCGAGGCCTATGCCACCTGGATTGATGACGTACCCTTCCCGTACGCCGTTGGCCTGTTGCTGACCCCGGGCAATGACTGGCAACTGTCACTGACCAGCGCCACCGGCAAATCGACCAAAGCCGACTGGCCCCATGCCCTGAATCTGTTGCGTATTCTGCTCAGTGAGCAGACCACCTGCCAACATGCCTGGAAGAACCGTGTATGGAACTGGCAACGCAATCAATAACCGCTAAAAAACGTGACGCCTATTACTGGCGCCTGCTGGCTACCGCCGCAAGTTTTACGCTGTTCGGCCTGGTCGGGTTATGTCTGCGGCTGGTGGTTTTCCCGCTGCTCAACCGCCTGCCGGGCGATGCTCAGGTGCATCGGCAACGGGCACGGCGCACCATTGGTTGGTTGTTCTGGTTTTTTATCCGCTTCATGGCCCGCGCCGGGGTTTTGACCTATGAGGTCGAAGGCGCGGAAAAACTCGGCCGTCCGGGACAAGTGATCATCGCCAACCACCCGTCGCTGATCGATGTGGTGTTTCTGATCGGCCTGGTGCGCAATGCCAACTGCGTGGTCAAGCAAAGTCTCTGGCAAAACCCCTTCACTCGGGCCCCCCTGCGTTCTACTGAATACATCAGCAATGATGGCAGCATGGACATGCTCGATGCCGCCGCGGATGCGCTGCAAAGCGGGCAAACGTTGATTATTTTCCCCGAGGGCACCCGCACCCGGCCCGGCCAGCCGCCGGCCTTTCATCGGGGCGCTGCGGCAATCGCCCTGCGCGGTGCGAGAATCGTGACCCCGGTGATTATC
Organism: Pseudomonas sp. GW821-FHT04C07; assembly: GCF_059420325.1. Classification (NCBI taxonomy): domain Bacteria; kingdom Pseudomonadati; phylum Pseudomonadota; class Gammaproteobacteria; order Pseudomonadales; family Pseudomonadaceae; genus Pseudomonas; species Pseudomonas sp. GW821-FHT04C07. The sequence goes on along the minus strand of NZ_JBWKTM010000021.1, from coordinate 48,659 downwards.
AAGGTCAGCCCGACCACGCTGACCAAAGCCGAACCCTGGTATCGCATCCCGTCACGCCGCGTACACTTCAGTTTCCGTGTCGGCGCCGATATAGACCCACAGACCTTTGCAACGCAGGGCCCGCCACCAAAGGCCTCGCGCAAGCTCAACGATTATCTGCACCACTACTTCATTCAGGAACTCGCCGAAGATGAGCGATCAGCAGCACGACCTTCACCTTGAAATCAAACTGTTGATCATCGACGCCCTGGGCCTCGAAGACATCAGCCCACAAGACATCGGCGACGAGCAGATTCTTTTCGGGGAGGGCCTGGGTCTTGACTCGGTAGACGCCCTCGAACTCGGCCTGGCAATCCAGAAAAAGTACGGCATCAAGATCGACGCCGACGCCAAGGACACCCGCAATCACTTCACCAACGTGGCGAGCCTTGCGGCGTTCGTCACCGCAAAACAGGCAGCTTGAGACCGGACCATGCAAACTCGTGACGACATTTTCAACACCCTGCGCGATGCCCTGGTCGAACTCTTCGAGCTGGAGCCGGCGCGTATCAGCCTTGACTCCAATCTGTATCAGGACCTGGAAATCGACAGCATCGACGCCGTTGACCTGATTGACCATATCAAACGCCAGACCGGCAAGAAAATCGCCGCCGAAGAGTTCAAGTCGGTGCGCACTGTCAGCGACGTGGTCGAGGCGGTCTACCGTCTGGTTCAACCGGCCGCATGAGCCGTTTGATCGGCCTTGGCCTGCTGCTGGCAGGCCTGCTGTACCCCCTCGCGGTGTATTACGGCATGGAGCATTTCGCGCCGTGGCAGTTCGGTCTGCTGCTGGGTGGCCTGTGGCTGGCCCGCGCGCTGACCGGCAAACGGCGTCCCGGCAGCCTGTGGGTGGCGGTTGTTGCAATGGTTTTTTGTCTGTTGCTGGCGCTGTTCGATAGCCCGCTGTTGCTGCGCTGGTACCCGGTGCTGATCACCAGTTTCATGCTGGCGCTGTTTGGCCTGAGTTTGAAATACGGACCGCCGATGGTTGAACGTCTGGCGCGCTTGAGCGAGCCGGAACTACCGGACAAGGTGATTCGCTATACCCGCCAGGTAACGATTGCCTGGAGTGTGTTTTTTCTCTGTAACGGTATGCTCGCCGCCGCCCTGACCCTCTGGGCGCCGCTGAGTTGGTGGGCGTTGTACACCGGCCTGATCTCCTACGGGTTGATGGGTTTGCTGTTCGCCATTGAATGGCTATTACGACAACGCGTACGAGGCCGCGCATGAATTGGATAAAACTTGAGCATTTATTGCTCAAGGCTCAGCCTGGGCGCGCCGTCACGGCTGACCCTGGATTGAATCACGTTGAGCTATGCGAGCAGGCGTTAAGCCTCGCTGCCGGCCTGCAAGCCCACGGTGTGCAGCGCATTGCCGTGTATCTGGAAGACGCCGGTGAACTGGCGATTGCCTTACTCGGTGCCTGGCGCGCCGGGGTCAGCGTGCTGTTACCCGCTGACCTGCAAGCCCAGACCCGCCAACGCTGGTCCAACGAGGTCGACCTGTGGCTGACCGATCAGGCGGACGACGTAGCGCTCAGCGATCTGTTTCAAGCCCCGTTGCCCGCCGCGGGGCTGGATCTGGACCGATGCCGCCTGAGCCTGTGCACGTCCGGCTCCAGCGGCGAGCCCAAGCGCATCGAAAAAAACCTGCGGCAACTGGCCAGCGAAGTCCAGGCCCTGGAGCAGCTGTGGGGCGCCGATCTGGGCCAGGCCTGCATCATTGGCAGCGTCGCCACCCAGCATATTTACGGTTTGCTGTTCCGTGTGCTCTGGCCACTGTGTGCCGGACGCCAGTTCGTGCGTAAACAACTGCCGTTCCCCGAAGACCTGCAGCGCGCCAGCCGTGAGCAACCGGCCTTCGCCTGGGTCGCCAGCCCGGCATTGCTCAAGCGCATGGGCGATAACCTTGACTGGCCGGCGCTGAGCGGTGTGCGACGAGTGTTTTCTTCCGGCGGAGCGTTGCCCGCCGAGGCCGCGCAACGCCTGCAGCAACGCTTGCAGCAATGGCCGACGGAAATTTTCGGCAGCTCGGAGACCGGCGGCATTGCCTGGCGTCAGGGCGACAGACTCTGGCAGCCGTTCGCCGATGTACAGCTGAGCCAGGACAGCGAAGGCGCGCTGCGCATTGCTTCGCCGTACCTGCCCGCAGGTCATGTCGAGCAGACCTCTGATGCCGCGCGAATCGCCGCCGACGGGCGCTTCGAACTGCTTGGGCGATTGGACCGGATCGTCAAGCTGGAAGAAAAACGTATCTCACTGCCAATGCTCGAACAGGCACTGGTCAACCACGAATGGGTCGCCGAAGCGCGTCTCGGTGTGGTTCAGGAGAACCGCGCGTTCCTTGGCGCCCTGTTGGTGCTGAGCGAACAAGGCCTGCATGCCCTGCGCAATCAGGGTCGACGCACCCTGACCCAGGAGCTGCGTCAACACCTGCACCAGCATTGCGAGGCCCTGGCCTTGCCACGGCGTTGGCGCTTGTTGCGACAACTGCCGCTGAACGCCCAAGGCAAGCTGCCGCAATCCGAGGTCGAAGCGCTGCTACTGGCCCCGCGCCCGAAAACGCCGGAAGTGCTGGAGCAAGTCGAGGCCCAGGGCGAGTGGAGCCTGCAACTGGCAGTCCCGCCGGACCTGGCCTGTTTCAGCGGCCATTTCCCACAAACGCCGGTGTTGCCGGGCGTGGTGCAAATCGATTGGGCGCTGAGCCTGGGTCAGCAGTTACTGCCGCTGCCGGGAAAATTCGCGGGGATGGAGGTGTTGAAGTTTCAGCAACTGGTCCGCCCAGGCGACCAGGTTCAGCTGCATCTGCGGTTCGACAGTGTGCGCGGCAAGCTGTATTTCGCTTATCGCAACGACACCGCGACCTGCTCCAGCGGCAGGATCCTGTTGGAGGCGGCACATGCATAACCCCTGCGCCATCATCCCGGTCTACAACCACGAAACCACTGTCCCTGCGGTGGTCGAGGCCCTGCTCGCCAACGGTCTGCCGTGCGTGTTGGTGGACGACGCCAGCAGCCCTGCCTGCGCAGCCGTGCTGGAGCAACTCTCCAGGCGCGACCAGATCTTCCTGGTCAAATTCACCGTCAACCAAGGCAAGGGCGCGGCGGTCATGGCCGGCTTTCGTGAAGCTTCGCGCCTGGGCTTCAGTCACGCCCTGCAAGTGGACGCCGATGGCCAACACGACCTGCACGATATCGAGACCTTCATCGACGCGTCACGCACGCACCCGCAAGCGCTGATTTGCGGATACCCGCAATACGACTCCAGTGTGCCAAAGGTCCGGTTATACGCACGTTACCTGACTCACATCTGCGTCTGGATCAACACCCTGTCGTTTCAGATTGTCGATTCCATGTGCGGTTTTCGCGTCTACCCATTGCCGCCGACGCTGGCCCTCATCAACTCGGTGAAGATCGGCGAGCGCATGGACTTCGACTCGGACATCATCGTGCGGCTGGCCTGGCGTAATCAGCCGATGCATTGGCTGCAAACCAAAGTCCATTACCCGCAGGACGGGATCTCGCATTTCCGTCTGTTCCACGACAACGCGTTGATCACGAGCATGCACACCCGGTTGTTCTTCGGGATGTTGTTGCGCGCGCCGATGATCCTTTGGCGACGGTGGCGGGCATGAGCATCAACCCCCACAAAGAGCACTGGGCCGAGCACAAGGAGCGCGGCAGTTTCTGGCTGATGAAGCTCTTCGCGTTCAGCGTCAAAATGTTGGGTCGTCGGGTGTTGAGCCCCGTGCTGCACGGTATCGTTTTGTACTTTTTTCTGTTCGGTCGCAGCGCCCGGCAAAGCGCATGGCAATACCAGCAACGCCTCGCCGACTGGAGTGGACGCACCGAATTGCGTCCAACCCACTCGCGGGTGTTCGGCCAGTTCATGGCCTTCACCGACTCCTTGCTCGACAAGCTCGACGTGTGGAACCGGAAGCTGCGCATCGAGCAAATCGAAATCGTCGACCCGGCGCTGCTGCGCAACCAGTTGCGCGGTGAGCGCGGGCAAATGCTGGTGGGCGCCCACCTGGGCAACCTTGAGGTTTGTCGCGCTCTGGCCGAATTGGGCGGGAAAGTGACGATGAACGTGCTGGTACACACCAAGCACGCTGAACGCTTCAACCGCCTGCTTGGCGAAGCCGGCGCTACCCATCTGCGGCTGATTCAGGTCAGCGAGCTGAACCCGGTGATCATGCTGCAACTTAACCAGCGGCTGGATCGCGGCGAGTGGCTGGCGATTGCCGGCGACCGCGTCCCATTACATGGCGGGCGCACTGTGCGAGTCGACTTCCTGGGTCATCCGGCGGCCTTTGCGCAAGGTCCGTGGCTGTTGGCCGGGCTGCTCAAGTGCCAGGTCAATCTGTTGTTTTGTCTCAAGAACAATGGGCGCTATCGGATAATCCTCGAGCCTTTCGCCGACGCCATACTGTGGAAACGCAGCGACCGCGAGCAAGTCATCGCCGGGTGGACTGCACGCTACGCCGAACGCCTGGGGCATTACTGCCTCGAAGCACCCCAACAATGGTTCAATTTTTACCCTTACTGGAAGACCGATGACGATGCATCCGCTTGAGCCGGTAACCTTCGGCGAACTCCCTTTGCGCATCGAAGACGTGCTGGCCCTGGCCAACCGTCAGGTGCCGACGCAGTTGCAAAGCGACCCTGAGTTCCGTCAGCGCATTGCCAAGGGCGCACAGTTCCTCGACTCCTTGCTGGACAAGGAAGGCGTGATCTACGGCGTCACCACTGGCTATGGCGATTCCTGCGTGGTTGCGGTGCCGTTGCACCACGTCGAGGCGTTGCCCCGTCATCTGTACACCTTCCACGGCTGCGGCCTGGGCAAAATGCTCGATGCTCAGGCCACTCGCGCAGTGCTGGCGGCACGTCTGCAGTCGCTGTGCCACGGTGTGTCCGGGGTTCGCGTGGAGCTGCTGGAACGTCTGCAAGCCTTCATCGATCAAGACATTCTGCCGCTGATTCCCGAAGAGGGTTCAGTGGGCGCCAGCGGTGATCTGACGCCGCTGTCTTATGTGGCCGCGACCTTGTCCGGCGAGCGTGAAGTGATGTTCCGAGGTGCACGCCGACAAGCCGCCGACGTACACCACGAACTCGGCTGGACCCCGTTGGTGCTGCGCCCCAAAGAAGCCCTGGCGCTGATGAACGGTACTGCCGTAATGACCGGCCTCGCCTGTCTGGCCTTCGCCCGTGCCGACTACCTGCTGCAACTGGCCACGCGCATCACCGCGCTGAACGTGGTTGCGCTGCAAGGCAATCCGGAGCATTTCGACGAGCGTCTGTTCGCCGCCAAACCGCACCCGGGGCAAATGCAGGTCGCCGCCTGGTTGCGCAAGGATCTGGCAATCGACGCGCCAACCGCGCCGCTGCATCGCCTGCAAGATCGCTACTCACTGCGCTGCGCACCCCACGTGCTCGGTGTGTTGGCCGACAGCCTGAACTGGCTGCGCTCGTTCATTGAAATCGAGCTCAACAGCGCCAATGACAATCCGATCATCGACGCTGAAGCCGAACGTGTGCTGCATGGTGGGCATTTCTACGGTGGGCATATCGCCTTCGCCATGGACAGTCTGAAAACCCTGGTGGCCAATGTCGCCGACCTGCTGGACCGACAACTCGCGCTGCTGGTGGACGTGCGTTACAACCACGGCTTACCGAGTAACCTGTCCGGCGCCAGCGCCGAGCGGGCGATGCTCAATCACGGCTTCAAAGCGGTGCAGATCGGCAGCAGCGCCTGGACTGCCGAAGCGCTGAAAAACACCATGCCGGCCAGCGTGTTCTCGCGCTCCACCGAATGCCATAACCAGGACAAAGTCAGCATGGGCACCATCGCCGCCCGCGACGCGATCCGTGTACTGGAGCTGACCGAACAAGTCGCCGCCGCCACCCTCCTGGCCGCCAACCAAGGCGTCTGGCTGCGCAGCCAGGCTGAAGATGCGCGACCATTGCCGCCGGCTCTGGCCCAGATGCACATCGATCTGGCCAAGGACTTCCCGCCGGTTATCGAGGACCGCGCGCTGGAAGCCGAACTGCGTCTGTGCCTGCAACGTATCGCCGAACAACACTGGAGGCTGCATGCGTAGCAAGGGAGTGATTCACGTCGATACGGAAATCCTCGTACCGTTCTTCGACATCGACACGATGGACGTGGTCTGGCACGGCCATTATGTCAAATACCTGGAAGTTGCCCGCTGCGCCCTGCTGGACAAAATCGGCCACAACTACACGCAAATGAAAGAGTCCGGCTACGCGTGGCCGGTGATCGACCTGCAACTGCGCTACGTGCGTGGCGCCATTTTCGGCCAGAAGCTCAACGTGCGCGCCAGCCTCGTGGAGTGGGAAAATCGCCTGAAGATCAACTACCTGATCAGCGACCTCGAAAGCGCCGAACGTCTGACCCGAGGCAGCTCCGTGCAGGTTGCAGTGGACATGGCCAGCAGCGAAATGCAGCTGGCATCGCCGCGAGTGTTTGTCGATGCGGTTGAAAAGGTGCTGCCATGAGCCTGTTTGGGTACACGCGCCTGCGTAGCAGCTGGCGAAGCCTGCGTTCGGCTGCGCAGCAGTCGCAATCCGGGACTCAGGTTTTACGACCGCTTCGCGGCCGAACGCAGCCTGGCGGCAGCTGCTACGGGAAGTGGGTGAGTTTGCTGCTAATGCTTGGCCTGTCATCGCAGGCCTTCGCCTTTGACCTGCAACAACTCAGCGATCAGCTGGCCAGGCCCGAGGTTATCCACGGCAGCTTCATTCAGGAAAAACACCTGCGTGCCCTGCCGCAGCCGCTGACCAGCAAAGGCACTTTCGTCCTGGCCAAGGATCACGGTTTGCTCTGGCTGCTCAAGACTCCGCTGCAACAGGACTATCGCATCAGCGCCAAAGGCATTGCCCGGCGCAATGACAACGGCTGGCAAATGCTGCCGAACAAGAGCGCCGGCGCCGAGCAGAACCGTATCTTCCTCGCCGTACTGCAGGGCGACAGCAGTGGCCTGCAACGGGACTTCGACTTGCAACTGCAAGGCGACGCCCAGCAATGGAAGTTGACGCTGACGCCGCGCTCCATGCTGCTCAAGCAAGTCTTCACCCGGATCAACATCGACGGCGGCACGCTGGTGCAACGTATCGAGTTGCTGGAAACCCAGGGCGACAGCACCATATTGCGCATGCAGGACACCACCCGCTTCAAACCTCTGAGCGAGGCGGAGCAACATGACTTTGCCGAGTGAACGCTGGTTGCCCCGACTGTTCCTCATCCTGCTGGTGGCCGTATTGGTCCTGGCCGGCTGGCAATGGCGCGGCGCTGCACCGCTGTCCGCCAACCTGATGGAACTGGTACCGGGCACTGCGCCGGATGCACTGGAGCTGCGCGCCGAACAACGCATGCAAGAGCCGCTGAACCGCGAAATGCTGGTATTGGTTGGCCACACCGATCGCCAGCAGGCCATCGCCATGGCTCAGCAATTGGGCGAGCGCTGGCAGGCCAGCGGCTTGTTCGAGAAGGTCCAGTGGAATCTGCAAGCCGACTTGCCGGCGCTGCGCTCACAGCTGCTGCGAGGGCGAGTGGTGATGCTCTCGGCGGCAGATCGGCAACAGCTGATCGAGCAGCCGCAGGCGTTTATCCAACAACGCGTACAAGCGTTGTTCGACCCCTTTACCGGATTCAGTCTGGTGCCGAGCCAGGATGACTGGCTGGGTTTGACCGGGCGTATTCAGAACAGCCAGCCGCAGCGCGGCGCGGTGCAACTGGATATTGGCAGCGGCGCGTTGATCGCCGATGCCGACGGCAAAAGTTGGGTGCTGTTGCGGGCTCGCACTCAGGGCAACGCTTTCGACATGCACTTGCCGCTGCAAGTGGCCGAGCTACTGAAACACAGTCGCGAACAAGCAGCACAGGCCAACGTGCAATTGCTCGCCGCCAGCGGCCTGCTATACGCGGCCAACGGCCAGCAACAGGCGACCCGCGAGATCACCTGGGTCGGCGGCGGTGCCACCGTCGGCATTCTGTTGTTGCTGCTGCTAGCCTTCCGCCGCTTTCGCGTGCTGCTGGCCTTCGTTCCGGTGCTGGTGGGCATGCTGTTTGGCGCCGTGGCTTGCGTGGCGCTGTTCGGCCATATGCATGTGATAACGCTGGTGTTGGGTTCGAGCCTGATCGGCGTGGCGGTGGATTACCCGCTGCATTACCTGTCCAAGAGCTGGAGTCTGAAGCCGTGGCACAGTTGGCCGGCGTTGCGCCTGACGCTGTCGGGGTTGACCCTGAGCCTGGCCACCAGTTGCATCGGCTATCTGGCGCTGGCCTGGACGCCGTTCCCGGCATTGACCCAGATCGCGGTGTTCTCCGCCGCCGGTTTGCTCGGCGCTTATTTGTCTGCCGTGTGCTTGCTGCCAGCAATGCTCAAGGGCACCGATCTGCGCCCGGCGCAGTGGCCGCTGCAAGTCGCACAATGGCTGGTGAACGCGCGCCAGGCCTTGTTGCGTCGGGTTCGCAGCCCGGTTCTGCTGGGGTTGCTGGTGTTGTTCTGTGCCGGCGGACTGTGGCAACTCACGACCAGAAACGATATCCGCCAATGGATCAGCACACCGCCAGAACTGATGAACGAAGCTCAGGTGATTGCGCGGATAACCGGTTATCAACCTACCAGCCAGTTCTTCCTGGTGCGGGCGGCCGATCAGCAACAACTGCTTGAGCGTTCGAGCGCCCTGAGCCAGCGTCTGGATCAACTGATCAACCTGGAAAAACTCCAGGGCTACCTGTCACTCAATCAACTGGTCAGCCAACCCAGCGAACAACAACGGGTTCGCGAAGCGCTGAACAAACTGCCGCAATTCTGGCAGCCGCTGCTCGACCTCGGCATACCGGCCAGCGCCCTGCAAGCCGAACTGACGCAGTTGCAGACGCTCCCCACCCAAGACATCGACGCAGCCCTGAGCGGACCGCTGGCCGAGCCGTGGCGCCCGCTGTGGCTGGGAGCCACCAGCGATGGCGTGGCCGCGATGGTCAGCCTGCAAGGGTTGAATAACGCGCAGTTGCTGCGGGTTCAGGCGCTGGATTTACCCGGCGTGCAATTAGTCGATCGACTGGGGGACCTGAACAAAGTCTTCGCCGCGACCCAGATCAGCGCCGCTGAATTGAAGTTGATGTCTTGCATCCTGATTGTGCTGCTGCTGATCCTGCCGTTTGGCTTGGGCGGTGCGCTACGGATCGTCGCACTACCGCTGCTGGCCGCGCTGTGCAGCCTGGCCAGCCTCGGTTGGCTGGGGCAGCCGCTGACATTGTTCAGCCTGTTCGGCCTGCTGCTGGTGACGGCCATCAGTGTCGACTACGCGATTCTCATGCGTGAGCAAATTGGCGGCGCGGCGGTAAGCCTGCTCGGCACCCTGCTGGCGGCAGCGACCACCTGGCTGTCGTTCGGCCTGCTGGCGATTTCCAGCACGCCGGCGGTGAGCAACTTTGGCTTGTCGGTGAGCCTGGGTCTTGCCTTCAGCTTCATCCTCGCGCCATGGGCCAGGCATCATGCCCACGCCACACCCGTCGCGGAGCCGGCAGCATGATGGTCGCGTTGTTCTGGCTGCTGGCCTTGGCGCTGTTCGCCGTGGCGACCCGTGTGGGTCGTCATTACGGTTTGATCCCGATCGTCAGCCAGTTGCTGCTGGCGACTTTCGGCCTGCCGCTGCTGATGCTGTTGTGGATCGAACCGCACTGGCAGCTGAGCGGCGCCGAACTGGTGTCGCCGGGCTGGTTGAAAAACCTCTACAGCCTGAGTTTCGCACTGCTACTGGGGCATATCCTCAGCGACGTGATCGACCTGCGGCTGGATCGTCAAAGCCTGAAAATCGCCCTGCCGAGTTTCTGCATTCCGTTCGCCTGCGGACTTGCCACTGCCTTCTGGATGTTGCCGAGCCAGCCGTGGCTGAGCTCACTGGCGGTGGGCTTGCTGTTCGCGATCACTGCTATTCCGGTGCTCTATCTGTACCTGCGACACATTGACTATCCGCCGGCGGCAACCCGCCGGCTGGTGCAAACCGCGATCCTGATCGACCTGACTTGCTGGAGCCTGTTCGCCATTGCCCAAGGCAGCTTGCACCTCAGTAGCTTACTGCTGCCGCTGGCCGGCGCCTGCCTGCCGATATTGTTGCGTGTATTGGGTATGCGTCAGCCGATGCTCCACAGCCTGGGCTTCTTCGGGCTGTTGGTGGTCGCCGAACACTACAAGCTCAACGCGCTGATTTTCGGCATCGGCTATCTGTTGTGCATGGCCGTCCTCAAGCTGCCACTGGTGCTGCCGTTAAAGGCTGCCTGGATGAGTCATATACAGACCCATATCGCGATTCCGCTGATCCTGACTTTCGGCATTGTCCAGATCAACGTACACAGCGCCATGGATAGCCTCAGCCGGGTTCAGCTTGGTGCATTGCTGGTCTTGCCGATCCTCAGCAAGCTGCTGGGCAATTGGCTCGGTCTGGGCTGGGCCGGCTCCTCCTTTGCCGGCGCCAGTCGCTGGCGGGAAAGCTTGCTGCTGAATATTCGCGGGTTGAGCGAAATCGTCTTTCTCAACCTGCTGCTGCAACAACAGCTGATCAGCCCGGCACTGTACTTCGCGCTGATGCTGATGGGCTTGATCGCAACGTTGCTACCGGCACTTGCCGGTATCCGCCGCATTCCTTCACACGCCGCCGTTTCGGCAAGGAGCCCCAGTGCCAACAGTTGAAATGGAACGTCGCCAGGTTGTGGTGATTGGAGCCGGCCCATCCGGTGCGATCGCGGCCGCGCTACTCAAGCGTAAAGGCCACGATGTATTGATTATCGAGCGTCAGCACTTTCCACGATTTTCCATCGGCGAAAGTCTGTTGTCCCATTGCCTGGATTTCGTCGAAGAAGCCGGCATGCTCGACGCCGTGAAGGCCGCCGGTTTTCAGATGAAGAACGGTGCAGCCTTCGCCTGGGGCGAGCGCTACAGCGTCTTCGATTTCGGCGACACCTTCAGCAACGGCAAGCCAACCACCTTTCAAGTCCAGCGCGCCGATTTCGACAAGCTGCTGGCCGATCAGGCCGAGTTGCAGGGCGTGGACATCCGCTACGGCGAAGAGATCATCGATGTCGACTTCAACCTGCCCAAACCGCAGTTGAGAGCTCGTCGCGAAGACGGCAGCGAGTACCGCGTCGAGGCCGACTTCGTGCTCGATGCCAGCGGATACGGTCGTGTGTTGCCGCGCTTGCTGGACCTGGAAGCACCGTCGAATTTTCCGGTGCGTCAGGCGCTGTTCACTCACGTTGAAGACCGTATCGACAGCCCGCGTTTCGAACGCGAGAAAATCCTTGTCACCACCCACCCGATCCATCGCGATATCTGGTTCTGGACCATCCCGTTCAGCAACGGTCGCTGCTCGGTGGGCGTGGTCGCGGCAAAGGAGCATTTTGAAAGCGGCTCCAGCGATCTGGATGCGTGCCTGCGCGGCTTTATCGCTCAAACCCCAAGCCTGCAAAGCGTGCTGCAGAACGCGGTGTGGGACACCGAGGCCAGGACCATCGGCGGCTATTCGGCCAACGTCAAAACCCTGCACGGGCCGGGCTTCGCCTTGCTCGGCAACGCAGCGGAGTTCCTCGACCCGGTGTTCTCCTCCGGCGTAACCATCGCCATGCGTTCGGCGAGCATGGCCGCCGGGTTGCTGCATCGCCAATTGCAGGGCGACAACGTCGACTGGCAGAGTGAGTTTGCGCGACCCTTGAAGCGTGGCGTGGATACTTTCCGCTGCTACGTCGAAGGCTGGTACGCCGGGACCTTCCAGGATGTGATTTTCCACCCCGGCAGCTCGTCGGAGATTCGCCGTATGATCAGTTCGATCCTCGCCGGCTATGCGTGGGATGAACGCAACCCGTTCGTCAGCGAACCCAAACGCCGACTGCGGATGCTGTCTGAAATCTGCGCGAGTGACATAACATGACCCGTCAATACTTCAGCGACAACTACGTCGAAGAAACCCGTTTCGGCCTCTGGTTCCTGCGCAGCCACACCTGGCAATACCGTGTGCTGCGGGTGGCAATCAACGATTTGCGCAAACTGTTCAGCGATGAGTTGCCGAGCAATCCGGTGCTGCTGGATGCCGGTTGCGGCCAGGGCAAGTCATTCCAGTACCTGTGTCAGGTGTTCGCTCCACAACGTCTGATCGGACTGGATGCCGACCCCCACAGCCTGACCGTGAGCGCGCAAGAGGCCCGTCGCCAGAACATCAACGTCGAGCTGATCGGCAGTGACTGCGCGACCCTTGCGGTGCCGGACGCCAGCGTCGATCTGCTGTTTTGCCACCAGACCTTTCACCACTTGGTGGAACAGGAACAAGCCCTCGCCCAGTTCTATCGGGTGCTCAAGCCTGGCGGCTATCTGCTGTTCGCCGAGTCCACCGAAGCCTACATCGACACTTGGGTGATCCGCTGGTTGTTCCGCCATCCGATGCATGTACAAAAGAGCGCCCAACAGTACCTGCAGATGATCCGCGATCAAGGTTTTGAATTCAGCGCGCAAAACGTGTCTTACCCTTATCTGTGGTGGAGCCGTTCAAAGGATTTCGGCCTGCTGGAACTCCTTGGCCTGCGCCGTCCAAAACCCTTCGGCCAACGGGAAGAAACACTGGTCAACGTGGTCGCGCGCAAACCCCTTGAAGGTAAGGTCTGATGATTCGCCCCCTGCTCTTGAGCTGTGTCCTGTTGCTGAGCGCCTGCGCCAGCCAGGCGCCGCTGCCCGAGAGAAACCCGAACCTGCCATTGCCGCTGCAATTGCACATCGAACGCCAGCAAGCCGAGCAACGCCAGGACTGGCTGCTGGTGATTCAGCGTGAAGGGCAAAGCCTGCGCTGGTCGCTGATCGACCCGCTGGGGATCCCGCTGGCCCGTCAGCGGCTGATTGACGGCACCTGGCAGGCCGACGGCTTGCTGCCACCCAACCCCGAAGCCCGCGAGCTGTTTGCCGCGCTGCTGTTTGCCTTGACGCCTGCGGGCGAACTGCTGGGCAACTATCCAACGGCGCAGCAACAAGGTTCGCAGCGCTCCCTCGGCCCACGTTGGAACATTCGCTATCAACAGCCTTTGGACTTTAAGCTGAACCTGCCTCAAAGCCTGCACTATCACATCACCCCGCTGACCGCCGAGACTGCGCCATGACGGCTTATTTGAATGCCCTCGGGCTGATCTGCGGTTTAGGCCGCAACAAGCACGAAGTCGCCCGTAACCTGTTTGCCGGCGACTGCTCGGGCATGCGTGTCGAAGCCGGCTGGGTACCTGATCGTGCGTTGCCCGTGGCGGCGGTACAGGGCGAGCTGGCAAGTATTCCCGCCGAACTGAACCAGCAAAGCAGCCGCAATAACCGGTTGTTGCTGGAAGCCGCGCTGCAAATTCGTGATGACATCGACCAGGCGATTCAGACCTATGGCCGTGGTCGCATCGGCATCGTCCTGGGCACCAGCACCTCGGGCATCGAAGAGGGCAGTCGCGCTATCGCCAGCTACGTACGCGACCGGCAGTTCCCCGCCGACTACGACTATCAGCAACAGGAACTCAGCTCCCCAGCGAACTTCCTCGCGGACTGGCTGCAACTGAGCGGCCCGGCCTATGTGATTTCCACCGCCTGCACTTCCAGCGCCCGCGCCTTGATGAGCGCTCAACGGCTATTGGACCTGGGCCTGTGCGACGCGGTGCTATGCGGTGGTGCCGACAGTTTGTGCAAGCTGACGCTCAACGGTTTCTCGGCGCTGGAAGCCGTGTCCGGGCAGCGCTGCAATCCGTTTTCAGTCAATCGCAACGGCATCAATATTGGCGAAGCGGCGGTGCTGTTCCTGATGAGTAAAAGCGCCGGCGACAGCCAGCCCATTGCGTTGCTCGGCGGTGGTGCCAGTTCAGATGCGCACCATATTTCCGCGCCCGAACCGAGCGGTCTGGGCGCCCTGCAAGCCATGGGTAAAGCCTTGAGCAACGCACGCTTGCAGCCCGAGCAAATCGGTTACCTGAACCTGCACGGCACGGCAACGCAGCATAACGACGCCATGGAAAGCCTGGCGGTCGCAGCGCTGTTCCCGGGCGGCGTGCGCTGCTCCTCGACCAAACCCATGAGCGGCCACACCCTCGGCGCGGCCGGGGCGCTGGAGGCTGCCTTCTGCTGGTTGAGCCTGTCCGCCGACAACACCAGGCACGCCTTGCCGCCGCACGTCTGGGACGGCCAGGCCGATCCCGAATTGCCGGCGCTGAGCTGGGTGACGACCGCCGATCGCCTCGACCAGACCACACCGCGCTACCTGATGAGCAACTCCTTTGCCTTCGGTGGCAATAACGTCAGCCTGATTATCGGAGACGCCCCATGATTGACTGGCCGCTCGCCGAACTGATTCCCCACGCTGGCGACATGATTCTGATCGATCAAGTCCTGTCGTTCGATGAAGAGCAAATCCACACCCGCCTTACCGTCAAACCCGGTGGTTTGTTCAACCAGACAGACGCCAGCCTGCCAGCCTGGGTCGGCGTCGAGCTGATGGCCCAGAGCGTCGCCGCCTATGCCGGTTGTCGCGCGCGCCTGCAAGGCAACGCCGTCGAGCTTGGATTTCTGCTCGGTACGCGTAAATTTGAATGCAATGTGGAACGCTTCCCTGTCGGCACCGAACTGACCATCCACGCCTTGCGCACACTGGAGGACGACAACGGCATGGGCGTATTCGAATGCCACATCAATGCACCCGGTATCCATGCCACGGCGCGCCTGAATGTGTTCTGCCCGCCTAAGCCGGCTCACTATCTTCACGAATCTCGGGAGTCCAGTCATGACTGAATCCGTACTGGTCACCGGCTCCAGCCGTGGTATCGGCCGCGCCATTGCTTTACGTCTGGCCCAGGCTGGCCATGATCTGGTGCTGCATTGCCGCAGCGGCCTCAGCCACGCCGAAGCGGTGCAGGCCGAAGTCCAGGCGCTGGGGCGCAATGCACGCATCCTGCAATTCGACGTGTCCGAGCGCGCCACCTGCAAAGCGATTCTTGAGGCCGACGTCGAAGCCCATGGCGCCTATTATGGAGTAGTGCTCAACGCCGGCCTGACCCGCGACGGCGCTTTCCCGGCGCTGAGCGAGGAAGACTGGGACGTGGTGATGCGCACCAATCTCGACGGTTTCTACAACGTGCTGCACCCGCTGATGATGCCGATGATTCGTCGTCGCGCCGCCGGGCGGATTGTCTGCATCACCTCCGTTTCCGGGCTGATCGGCAATCGCGGACAGGTCAATTACAGCGCATCCAAGGCAGGCTTGATCGGTGCCGCCAAGGCTTTGGCCATCGAACTGGGCAAGCGCAAGATCACCGTCAACTGTGTGGCACCGGGTTTGATCGACACGGCCATGCTCGACGAAAACGTACCGGTCGAAGAGCTGATGAAAATGATCCCCGCGCAACGCATGGGTACGCCTGAAGAGGTCGCCGGCGCGGTGAATTTCCTGATGTCTGCGGAAGCGGCTTATATCACCCGGCAGGTTCTGGCCGTCAATGGAGGCCTGTGCTGATGAAGCGCGTCGTCGTCACCGGCATGGCCGGCATCACCTCATTGGGCAGAGATTGGGAAACCATCGCCGCCAACTTCCGCGCCAACCGCAGCGGCATTCGGCGCATGGATGAGTGGGATCGCTTTATTGAATTGAACACCCGACTGGCCGGGCCGATCGATGACTTCAAGGTGCCCGCCCATTGGACTCGCAAGCAATTGCGCAGCATGGGCCGGGTTTCGCGTCTGGCGGTCGCCGCGGCAGAGCAAGCCCTGGCCGATGCCGGGCTGCTGGGCGATGCTTCGATCAAGGACGGCCGCATGGGCGTGTCCTGTGGCTCGTCGACCGGCAGCACCGACGAGATCAAAGCATTCAGCAAGATGCTGCTGAACTCGATGGCAGAGGGCCTCAACGCCAACTCCTACGTGCGCATGATGCCCCACACCACGGCGGCGAATATCAGCATCTTCTTCGGCCTCACCGGCCGGTTGATCCCCACGTCCAGCGCCTGTACCAGCGGCAGCCAGGGCATCGGTTATGCCTATGAATCGATCAAATTCGGACGTTTGCCGCTGATGCTCGCTGGAGGCGCCGAAGAGCTGTGCCCGACCGAAGCCATGGTCTTCGACGCGCTCTACGCCACCAGTCTGAAAAACGATGCGCCACACACCAGCCCGCGTCCTTATGACAGCGGCCGCGATGGCCTGGTGATCGGTGAAGGTGGCGGCATGCTGGTGCTCGAAGAACTGGAACACGCCTTGGCTCGCGGTGCACACATACACGCAGAGATCGTCGGTTTCGGCTGCAACGCCGACGGCCTGCACGCCACCCGTCCCGAGCAAACCACAATGCGCCGGGCCATGGAGCTGGCGCTGGAAGATGCCGGGCTTGCGCCATCCGACATCGGCTACGTGAACGGTCACGGCACCGCCACCGAACAGGGCGACATCGCCGAAACCCTGGCCACCAGCAGCCTGTTCGGCAGCCACATGCCCATCAGTTCGCAGAAAAGCTTCCTGGGTCACACCCTCGGCGCCTGTGGGGCGCTGGAGTCGTGGTTCAGCATCGAGATGATGAACCGCGACCTGTACGTGCACACCCTCAACCTCGAGAACATCGACCCGCGATGCGGCGCGCTGGATTACCTGCGCGGCGAGTTCCGGCAGATGAGCAACCAGTACGTGATGAACAACAACTTTGCCTTTGGCGGCGTCAACACCTCGCTGATCTTCCGCCGCTGGCAGTAACTGCGTTTAGTTGATCGTTCCCATCGCTCCGCGTGGGAATGCAGCCCGTGACGCTGCGCGTCACAATCCGGAGCGGACGCAGAGCGTCCAATGAGGCATTCCCACGCAGAGCGTGGGAACGATCAATGCCTGGCGCACAACGACAAAGGGCGCCTTTCGGCGCCCCATTCACAAACAGGCTGGCGTGTCATCGCCCCATGCCTGTCTGGCTCTGCGATGGCTGGTTACCCAGGATCCTCAGAGTCTCACAAGCCCCTTTCGGAAACGCGGCCAGTATTGCCCAAACCTTCACGGCGGTCATTCTTTCTCTTGCGTTGAACTCAGGTGCTGGCGTGCAACTTCAGCCCAAGCGCCTTGACGACTTTGAGGATCGTACCGAACTCGGGATTTCCTTCACCGGACAAAGCGCGGTAGAGGTTTTCGCGCGAAAGTCCGGCGTCGCGTGCAACCTGGGTCATACCACGCGCACGCGCAATGGTCCCAAGAGCCTTGGCTATGAAGGCCGGATCATCTCCTGCCTCCTCCATGCACGCGTCCAGATAGTTGGCCATGTCCTCTTCGGTCTTGAGGTACTCGGCAGAGTCCCAGCGAGTGAATTGTTCGGTCATGGGTTTTGCTCCTGCCAGGATTTCGCAATGAGCCTGGCTTGTTTGATATCTCGGATCTGACTGCTCTTGTCACCACAACAGAGAAGAATGACTAATTGTCGACCTTGTTGCATGAAATACACCCGATAACCGGGACCATAGTCGATACGAGCTTCACTTAACCCATCGCCAATCGGTTTGGCATCACCAAAATTGCCATCAGCCATGCGATCAATTCGTACCTGAATACGTATTCGGGCGCGGCTATCAGCCAGTTTCGACAGCCAGCCTGAGAATGTTGAGCTTCGAATAATCTCCGTCATTTGGCGAAGTGTAGCGCTTGAGCTACACCGCCTCAACTGACATTTTTGCTGACGGCTCTCAACGCACGAGCTGCCGCAGGCGGCGATCTTTTAAGGCCAGCAAGGCAAATCTCTTTAACTTGCAGGACATTTCCTAGAGAGTCCTTGCGCCTTAACCTACGGGCTCGGCCTTATGGGTCAGCAACTCGACAAACGCTTTGGCCATCGGTGAGCTTTGATCCTTTCTCTGCACCAGCCACACCGCCGAGATCGCTTGTGGGTCGAGCAGTGGTCGATAGACCACGCCATCGATGCGCATTCGCCGATAAGACGCTGGCAACACCGACACACCGAGCCCCGCAGCCACCAGACCGATGATGGTCATTGCCTCGCCGGCCTCTTGAGCGAAGTGCGGGCTGAACCCGGCATCACGCGCCAGGCTGAGCAGTTGCGTATACAGCCCGCTGCCATAGCTGCGCGGGAAAAACACAAAAGGCTCAGGGGCCAGCGCCGACAGGTACAAACCCTCCTCACTGCCGACCACCAGTGGGTGCTTGGAACTGAGTACCGCCACCAAAGGCTCGCGCATCAATTCGACCACACTCAGTGAATCCGGCAGTGGCAACGGTCGCATTATGCCGACCTGAATCGACTCATCCACCAACGCATCGGCCACTTGGGTGCTGCTCATTTCCCGCAAGTTCAGATGTACCGCCGGGAAGCGCTGGCGAAAGGTGAAAATCGCCTGCGGGATGTTCGAGTTGAAGGGCGCCGACGAAGTAAATCCGATCTTCAGTTCCCCAAGCTCTCCCAACTGCGCACGTCTGGCCACGTCGGCGGCTTTGTCGACTTGTGCCAATACCAACCGCGCTTCTTCCAGAAACAGCCGCCCGGCTTCACTGAGCTCGACCCGACGATTGGTCCTCTCGAACAAGCGCGCGCCGACCTCTTGCTCCAGCGCCTGAATCTGCTGACTCAACGGCGGCTGGGAGATGCCCAACACCTGTGCGGCGCGGCCGAAATGCAGTTCTTCGGCAACGGCGATGAAGTAGCGCAGATGACGCAGTTCCATGAAAACTCCATTAGGTCGTACAACCTATCAAACAGGTCGAACAATATATTGGAAAGAATCATTAGCCAGCTATATGCTTTTTTCATTGCCTGACCGGCTGCGCCCCTCCGAGGTACCCCGTGAAAACTGCTGTCGCCCCCCTAGCCCACGAAATGCCAGCTTCTGCGCCACACGATGGGGTCGCTGAACGGAGCGACATCTACATCGAAAAAGGCACGCCGATGTTCATGCGCACGGTGCTGGCGCTGTTTTCCGGCGGCTTCGCCACCTTCGCCCTGCTCTACTGCGTACAGCCGATGATGCCGCTGCTGTCCCACGAGTTTTCCATCAACGCGGCGCAGAGCAGTTTGATCCTCTCGGTCGCCACCGGGATGCTTGCCATCGGTCTGTTGATCACGGGCCCGATTTCCGACCGCATCGGCCGTAAACCGGTGATGGTCGCGGCCCTGTTCGCCGCCGCACTGTGCACAATCGCCAGCGCAATGATGCCAAGCTGGCAAGGCGTGCTGGTAATGCGCGCGCTGACCGGGTTGTCGCTGAGCGGGCTGGCCGCAGTAGCCATGACGTACCTGAGTGAAGAAATCCACCCGCAACATATTGGTCTGGCGATGGGGTTGTACATTGGTGGCAACGCGATTGGCGGGATGTGCGGACGCTTGATCACCGGCGTGTTGATCGATTTCGTCAGTTGGCACACCGCGATGCTGGTAATCGGCGGTCTGGCGCTCATTGCCGCGGCAGTGTTCTTGAAGATACTGCCAGAGTCGCGCAACTTCCACGCCCGCTCGATGCACCCACGCAGCCTGCTCGACGGCTTCACCATGCACTTTCGTGATGCCGGTTTGCCGTGGCTGTTCCTCGAAGGGTTCCTGGTGATGGGCGCCTTCGTGACGCTGTTCAACTACATCGGCTATCGCTTGCTGGCCGAGCCGTATCACATGAACCAGGCATTCGTCGGTCTGCTCTCGGTGGTGTACCTGTCGGGAATCTACAGCTCAGCCAAAGTCGGCGCACTGGCCGACAAATTCGGTCGTCGCAAAATGCTCTGGGGCACCATTGTGCTGATGCTGGTGGGGGTTGCTCTGACGATGCTGAGCCCACTGGCAGCAGTGCTGATCGGCATGCTGCTGTTCACCTTCGGCTTCTTCGGCGCGCACTCGGTGGCCAGCAGCTGGATCGGCCGCCGCGCCACCAAAGCCAAGGGCCAGGCATCGTCGCTGTACCTGTTCAGCTACTACGCCGGCTCAAGCATCGCGGGAACCGCAGGCGGAATGTTCTGGCACTACGCTGGGTGGAACGGCATCGGTTTGTTTATCACCGGTTTACTGGTCATTGCGCTGCTGGTGGCGCTGAAGCTGGCGAAGTTGCCGGTGTTGGCCGGGAATGTGAAAGCCTGAACCGCTAAAGATCTTTGCGATACAAAAACGCCCGGCATAAGCCGGGCGTTTTTGTTTTCGATGTTTGGTTATTCGTGATACTGCGCCGACAGCTCATGCACGGCGCGCAGGAACGCGCCAGCGTGTTCCGGGTCGACTTCCGGGGTGATGCCGTGGCCGAGGTTGAACACGTGGCCGGTACCTTTGCCGTAGCTGGCAAGGATGCGACCGACTTCGGCGCGGATGGCTTCAGGTTTGGCGTAGAGCACGGTCGGGTCCATGTTGCCTTGCAGAGCGACTTTGCTGCCGACGCGCTGGCGGGCTTCGCCGATGTCGCAGGTCCAGTCCAGGCCGAGAGCGTCGGCACCGGCGTCGGCGATGCTTTCCAGCCACAGGCCGCCGTTTTTGGTGAAGAGGATTACCGGCACTTTGCGGCCCTCGTGTTCGCGGATCAGACCGCTGACGATTTTGCGCATGTAGGCCAGGGAAAATTCCTGGTACGCCGCCGCCGAGAGGTTGCCGCCCCAGGTGTCGAAGATTTGCACAGCCTGGGCGCCGGCCATGATCTGACCGTTGAGGTAGGAGGTCACCGACTGCGCCAGCTTGTCCAGCAGCAAGTGCATGGCTTGCGGGTTGTCGTAGAGCATGGCCTTGGTCTTGCGGAAGTCTTTCGAGGAGCCGCCTTCAACCATGTAGGTGGCCAGTGTCCATGGACTGCCGGAGAAGCCGATCAGCGGCACGCGGCCGTTCAATTCGCGGCGGATGGTGCTGACCGCGTCCATGACGTAGCCGAGGTCTTTGTGCGGATCAGGGATCGGCAGGGCTTCAACGTCGGCCAGGGTGCTGACGACCTTCTTGAAGCGCGGGCCTTCGCCGGATTCGAAGTACAGGCCTTGGCCCATGGCATCGGGGATGGTCAGAATGTCGGAGAAGAGGATCGCCGCATCCAGCTGTGGATAACGGTCGAGCGGCTGCAGGGTGACTTCGCAGGCGAACTCCGGACTCATGCACAGGCTCATGAAGTCACCGGCCTTGGCACGGCTGGCACGGTATTCAGGCAGATAGCGACCGGCCTGACGCATCATCCACACAGGGGTGACGTCTACGGGTTGCTTGAGCAGGGCACGAAGGAAACGGTCGTTCTTCAGGGCAGTCATGTCGGCATCCGGAAAAAAAGTGCGGACATTTTCTCAGAGCTCGACGCAAAAGGCACGGCAAGAGCCGCGCCTTTTGTCTATCGGGTCAATTTATCGCAGGTTTCAACAGCTGATGATCGTTCCCACGCTCTGCGTGGTAACGCCTCTTGTGACGCTCTGCGTCACGCCGTCAGGGACGCGGAGCGTCCCGGGCAGCATTCCCACGCAGAGCGTGGGAACGATCGGAGTGGATCAGACGCCCAGGTAGTCCAGGATCCCTTCGGCGGCATTACGGCCTTCGAAGATCGCCGTCACCACCAGGTCAGAACCGCGAACCATATCGCCACCGGCGAAGATTTTCGGGTTGCTGGTCTGGTGCTTGTATTGGCCTTGTTCCGGGGCCACGACGCGGCCCTGGCTGTCGGTCTGGATGCTGAACTGTTCGAACCACGACGCAGGGCTTGGACGGAAACCGAACGCGATGACCACGGCATCAGCCGGGATGATCTCTTCGGAACCCGGAATCGGCTCCGGGCTGCGGCGGCCACGGGCATCCGGTGCGCCGAGACGGGTCTCGACCACCTTCACTCCTTCGACCCGGTCTTCACCGACAATCGCGATTGGCTGACGGTTGTAGAGGAATTTCACGCCTTCTTCCTTGGCGTTCTTCACCTCTTTGCGCGAGCCCGGCATGTTCGCTTCGTCACGACGATAAGCGCAGGTCACCGATTTGGAGCCTTGGCGGATCGAGGTGCGGTTGCAGTCCATCGCCGTGTCGCCGCCACCGAGTACCACGACCTTCTTGCCTTTCATGTCGACGAAGTCTTCCGGCGACTTTTCAAAGCCCAGGTTGCGGTTGACGTTGGCGATCAGGAAATCCAGCGCGTCGTGCACACCCGGCAGGTCTTCCCCGGCGAAGCCACCCTTCATGTAGGTGTAGGTGCCCATGCCCATGAACACGGCATCGTATTCTTCAAGCAGATGCTCGATGGTTACGTCTTTGCCGATTTCGGTATTGAGGCGGAACTCGATGCCCATGCCGGTGAAGACTTCGCGACGATTGCTCAGCACGGTCTTTTCCAGCTTGAACTCGGGGATACCGAAGGTCAGCAAGCCACCGATTTCCGGGTTCTTGTCGAACACCACCGGAGTCACACCGCCGCGTACCAGCACGTCGGCGCACCCCAGACCCGCAGGCCCGGCGCCAATCACCGCAACACGTTTGCCGGTCGGTTTGACCTTGGACATGTCCGGACGCCAGCCCATGGCGAACGCGGTGTCGGTGATGTACTTCTCCACCGAACCGATGGTCACCGCGCCGAAGCCGTCATTGAGGGTGCAAGCACCCTCGCACAGACGATCCTGCGGGCACACCCGGCCACAGACTTCCGGCAGGGTGTTGGTCTGGTGGGAGAGCTCGGCGGCGGCGAGGATGTTGCCCTCGGCCACCAATTTGAGCCAGTTGGGAATGAAGTTGTGCACCGGGCACTTCCATTCGCAATACGGGTTACCACAACCCAGGCAACGGTGGGCCTGATCGGCCGACTGCTGGGGTTTGAAGGGTTCGTAGATTTCCACGAACTCTTTCTTGCGTTGACGCAACAGTTTCTTCTTCGGATCCTTGCGCCCGACCTCGATGAACTGGAAGTCATTATTCAGACGTTCAGCCATGTTAAAACCTCATCAAACTCTTCAGGCGCATATCACTGCGGGTTGGCACGGGTGCTGGAAAGCAACGATTTCAAGCTGGCAGCCTTAGGCTTGACCAACCAGAACCGACGCAGATAGTCATCGAGGTTTTCGGCGAGGTTACGACCCCACTCGCTGTTGGTTTCCTCGACGTATTCGTTCAGCACGCGTTGCAGGTGGCTGCGATAGGCTTCCATCGCTTCGCCGCTGATCCGCTGGATTTCCACCAGTTCGTGGTTGACCCGGTCAACGAAGGTGTTGTCCTGATCCAGCACGTAGGCGAAACCGCCGGTCATGCCCGAGCCGAAGTTGTAGCCGGTCTTGCCCAGTACGCAGACGAAACCGCCGGTCATGTACTCGCAGCAGTGATCGCCAGTGCCTTCCACCACGGTGTGAGCACCGGAGTTACGCACCGCGAAACGCTCGCCCGCAGTACCGGCGGCGAACAGCTTGCCGCCAGTGGCGCCGTACAGGCAGGTGTTGCCGATAATGGCGCTGTCCTGAGTCTTGTAGGCGCTGCCGACCGGCGGAACGATGACCAGTTTGCCGCCAGTCATGCCTTTGCCGACGTAGTCGTTGGCGTCGCCTTCCAGATACATGTTCAGACCACCGGCGTTCCATACCCCGAAGCTCTGACCGGCAGTGCCTTTGAAGCGGAAGGTGATCGGTGCTTTGGCCATGCCCTGGTTGCCGTGAGCACGGGCGATTTCACCCGAGATCCGCGCGCCGATGGAACGGTCGCAGTTGCAGATATCCAGGGAGAAATCAGCGCCACTCAGGTCGTTGATCGACGAAGTGGCCATCTCGACCATTTGCTCGGCCAGCAGACCTTTGTCGAATGGTGGGTTGCGCTCAACCTGGCAGAACTGTGGCTTGTCCGCCGGGATGTGATCGCTGCCCAGCAACGGGGTCAGGTCCAGATGGTTCTGCTTGGCGGTTTGACCCTCGAGGATTTCCAGCAGATCGGTACGCCCGATCAGCTCCTGGAGGGAACGCACGCCCAGCCTGGCCAGCCACTCACGGGTTTCTTCGGCGACGTAGGTGAAGAAGTTCACCACCATGTCGACAGTACCGATGTAGTGATCCTTGCGCAGTTTTTCGTTCTGAGTCGCAACGCCGGTGGCGCAGTTGTTCAGATGGCAGATACGCAAGTATTTGCAACCCAGCGCGATCATTGGCGCGGTGCCGAAACCGAAGCTTTCAGCACCGAGAATCGCGGCCTTGATCACGTCGAGGCCGGTTTTCAGGCCGCCATCGGTCTGTACCCGAACCTTGCCACGCAGGTCGTTGCCGCGCAGGGTCTGGTGGGTCTCGGCCAGGCCGAGTTCCCACGGAGCACCGGCGTATTTGATCGAGGTCAGCGGCGAAGCACCGGTGCCACCGTCATAGCCGGAGATGGTGATCAAGTCCGCGTAGGCCTTGGCCACACCGGCCGCGATGGTGCCAACGCCCGCTTCTGCTACCAGTTTCACCGAAACCAGCGCCTTCGGGTTGACTTGTTTCAAGTCGAAAATCAACTGCGACAAATCTTCGATGGAATAGATGTCGTGGTGCGGCGGTGGCGAGATCAGGGTGACGCCAGGCACTGCATAACGCAGCTTGGCAATCAGACCGTTGACCTTGCCGCCGGGCAGTTGACCGCCTTCACCGGGCTTGGCGCCCTGAGCGACCTTGATCTGCAGCACTTCGGCATTGACCAGGTATTCCGGGGTCACCCCGAAACGGCCGGTGGCCACTTGCTTGATTTTCGAGCTTTTGATGGTGCCGTAACGCGCCGGGTCTTCGCCGCCTTCACCGGAGTTGGAACGCGCACCCAGGCGGTTCATGGCTTCGGCCAGGGCTTCGTGAGCTTCCGGCGACAATGCGCCAAGGGAGATCCCGGCGGAGTCGAAACGTTTGAGAACCGATTCCAGCGGTTCGATTTCGCTGATATCCAGCGGCTGTTCAAGGGTTTTCACCTGGAACATGTCGCGGATCATCGAGATCGGACGGTTGTCCACCAGCGCGGTGTATTCCTTGAACTTGCTGTAGTCGCCCTGCTGCACGGCGGCCTGCAAGGTACTGACCACATCCGGGTTGTAGGCGTGGTATTCGCCACCGTGGACGAACTTCAGCAGACCCCCTTGCTGGATTGGCTTGCGCGGGCTCCAGGCTTCGGCGGCCAGGGCTTTCTGCTCGGCTTCAATGTCAACGAAGCGCGCACCCTTGATGCGGCTCGGTACGCCACGGAAACTCAGCTCGCAGACCTCTTCGGACAGACCGATAGCTTCGAACAGCTGCGCACCACGGTACGAAGTGATGGTCGAGATGCCCATCTTCGAGAGGATCTTGAGCAGGCCTTTGGTGATGCCTTTGCGGTAGTTCTTGAACACCTCATAGAGGTCGCCCAGCACTTCACCGGTACGGATCAGGTCGCCCAGCACTTCGTAGGCCAGGAACGGATAGACCGCCGATGCGCCGAAGCCGATCAGCACCGCGAAATGGTGCGGATCACGCGCGGTGCCGGTCTCGACCAGAATGTTACTGTCGCAACGCAGGCCTTTTTCGGTCAGACGGTGGTGTACCGCGCCGGTGGCCAACGAAGCGTGCACCGGCAGTTTGCCCGGCGCGATGTGGCGGTCACTCAGAACGACCTGGGTGCGACCGGAGCGCACAGCTTCTTCAGCCTGGTCGGCGATATTGCGCACCGCAGCTTCAAGGCCGACGCTCTCGTCGTAGTTGAGATCGATGATCTGACGCTCGAAGCCCGGGCGATCGAGATTCATCAACGAACGCCATTTGGCCGGGGAAATGACCGGCGAGCTGAGAATCACACGCGAGGCATGCTCCGGCGACTCCTGGAAGATGTTGCGCTCGGCACCGAGGCAGATCTCCAGCGACATGACGATGGCTTCGCGCAGCGGGTCGATCGGCGGGTTGGTGACCTGCGCGAACTGCTGACGGAAATAGTCGTACGGCGTGCGCACACGCTGGGACAGCACCGCCATCGGCGTGTCATCGCCCATGGAGCCGACCGCTTCATAGCCTTGCTCACCCAGCGGACGCAGCACCTCGTCACGCTCTTCGAAGGTGACCTGGTACATCTTCATGTACTGCTTGAGCTGGTCGACGTCGTAGAACGCCGAACCGTGGTCGTCGTCTTCCATGGTCGCCTGGATGCGCAGGGCATTCTTGCGCAGCCATTGCTTGTACGGATGACGCGACTTCAGGCGGTTGTCGATGGCGTCGGTATCGAGGATCTGGCCGGTCTCGGTATCCACCGCGAAGATTTGCCCAGGACCCACACGGCCCTTGGCGATCACGTCTTCAGGCTGGTAGTTCCAGACACCGATTTCCGAGGCCAGGGTAATAAAGCCGTTTTTCGTGGTAACCCAGCGCGCCGGGCGCAGGCCGTTACGGTCGAGCAGGCAGACCGCATAGCGGCCATCGGTCATGACCACGCCGGCCGGGCCGTCCCACGGTTCCATGTGCATGGAGTTGTATTCGTAGAACGCGCGCAGATCGGCGTCCATGGTCTCGACGTTCTGCCACGCAGGCGGAATGATCATCCGCACACCACGGAACAGGTCGATGCCGCCGGTGACCATCAGCTCGAGCATGTTGTCCATGCTCGAGGAGTCGGAACCGACACGGTTGACCAGCGGGCCGAGCTCTTCCAGATCAGGAATCAGATCGTTGGCGAACTTGGTGCGACGGGCCTGTGCCCAGTTGCGGTTACCGGTGATGGTGTTGATCTCGCCGTTGTGCGCCAGGAAGCGGAACGGTTGAGCCAGCGGCCATTTCGGCAGGGTGTTGGTGGAGAAGCGCTGGTGGAACACGCAGATCGCGGTTTGCAGGCGCTGGTCACTGAGGTCCGGATAGAAGGCGGTCAGATCCGCCGGCATCATCAGGCCTTTGTAGATAATCGTCTTGTGGGAAAAGCTGCAGACGTAGTGGTCGGTATCCACCGCGTTGCTCACCGACGAACGACGACGGGAGCTGAACAGCTTGATGGCGAACTCTTGATCGCTCAGGCCTTCACCACCTACGAACACTTGCTCGATTTGCGGCAAGCGCTCCAGAGCCAGACGGCCGAGGACGCTGGTGTCGATTGGCACTTTACGCCAGCCGACGAGCTGCAGGCCGGCGGCCAGGATCTCGCGGTTCATGTTCTCGCGAGCGGCTTGCGCTTTTACCGGGTCCTGATTGAAGAACACCATGCCCACGGCGTATTGCTTGGGCATTTCAATACCGAACGTTTCCTGGGCGATGGCGCGCAGGAACACGTCGGGTTTTTGCATCAGCAGACCGCAACCGTCACCGGTCTTGCCGTCCGCGTTGATCCCACCGCGGTGGGTCATGCAGGTCAGGGCCTCAATGGCCGTTTGCAACAGGGTATGACTGGGTTCGCCCTGCATATGGGCTATCAGGCCGAAACCACAGTTATCCTTGAATTCATCTGGTTGGTACAGACCTGCTTTCATAGACACTTTCTCACCAGGCTGCCTCTTATCGAGGCAAATTTCTTTTCAATTCAACCGTTTACCATCCACGCTGAACGTACGCCAGCTTTGCGGGGGCAAAAGGGAGGTCATTGTACACACCGACACAGGGGCTCACAAATTCGACGACGAAATGTCGCAAATCTATGTCGCATATGTGAAAGGTTTAAAGCGATATGCTGTGCTAGTCAAAACATTTTTAATGCTGACCGCAACGACTCAAAGACTACTATGACGCAGACACCACAAGGCACGCGGCCTGGAGGGCAGCATGCGCCTGCGGAAATTTTGAGGTGCCGGGAGAGGCGGCCTGGGTAAGGCCGCCGAATCTTCAGCGGGTTGTTGCCAGTTCCTGTTGGACGCTGGCGACAGTGCGAGGCCAAGGTTTACCAGCCTGAACCTTCGCTGGCAAGACCTTGATGGCGGCAACGGCTGCATCGCGGTTAGCGAAGTTACCGTAGGTGATCACGTAAAGCGGTTTGCCTTGCAGGGTTTTCTTGAAATAGCGGTACTCGCCGCCCTGCTCTTTGACGAAGTTTTGCGCAGTGGCTTCGGAGCTGGTGCCGAGGATCTGCACCACGAAGTTGCCTGGTGCCTGGCCGGCGTACCAACTACCGCCAGTAGCCGCTTTAGCCACGGCAACCGGTTTCTCGACAGGTTTCTCAACAGGCTTGATGACCGGCGCGGGCTTGACCACCGGAGCCGGTGCAGGCTTGGCGACTGGAGCGGGCTTGGCGACAGCCACCTGAGTCGGTGCTGGAGCTGGAGTTGGAGCTGGACGTGCAGCCGGGGTTGGCGCCGGGCCGGCCGATACGCCTGCCGGAGGCGCTGTTGTGGTCACGGTAGGTGGCGTTGCGCTCGAACCTTTGACCGGTACGCCGTCGTTGCCTTCGGTGATGCCGCCAGCGGCTTCAGCCAAAGGAGCACGCATGACCGGTTGCGCCTGCCCAACCAGCGGCAGAGGCATCGGCTGCGAAGACCCTGCGAACTCGACAGCCGGGCTGCCGCTGCTGTTCGGTTTTGGCGTCGCCTGCCCCAATGGCAGTTGAGCCTGTTCAGTGGCTGGAACAGCGGTAGCCGGTGCCTTGTTACGGCCCGGCATCAACCAGGCTGCTGCTACCGCCACCACGACGACGGCAGATATCGCCAATACGTGTTTCTTCGGCATATTGAACCCCATACTTGGACGCTTGACCGCAGAGCGGCTGGCAATCATGGCTTCGATCATTGCATCGCGAGCGACCTGGTTGATGGTGCCAGGCCAGCCATCGGAGCTTTCATGAATATCAGAGATCTGATCCGCGGAGAAAAGTTCGATTCCCCGACCGGCCCCTTCCAGACGCTGAGCCAGATATTCGCGGGTTTCTTCTTCGGCGTAGGGTTGCAACTCGATGACGTGGAAGCGCTCTTCCTCGGTGCTCAACTGCTCCAGAGCTGCGATCAGCGAAGACTCGCCGAACAGGAACACATGCGGACGACCTTCGGGAGCACCCGCGGCCAGCGCAAGCAGCGCCTCGAGCGCGGACTCGTCGAGTTGCTCGGCATCATCCACCAGCAAATAGACTTCCTGGCCGGTCAGCGCGAGTTGCACCACCTGCGCCAGAATCGAGCCGATTTCAGCCTGGGCAACGTTCAGCGCCTGAGCCACCTGCCGCAGTACACCTGCTGCATCGCCGGCGCCACGGGCAGAAACCACCACGCTTTGCACCGACTGCTTGTTGGTACTGGCTACCAGCGCCTGCCGCAGTAAGGTCTTACCGCTGCCTTGCGGCCCGGTCACGACCAGCAGCAGCTGGCTGTAACGAGCCAGGTGGTGCAATTGCCCCAACACCGGTTTGCGCTGGGCAGGAAAGAATTTGAAGCCAGGCACCCGTGGAGCAAAAGGGTCATGACTCAACTGGTAATGGCCGAGGAAAGCCTCGTCGGCATGCAAACTAGTCATCGGGATCTTATTAACCTTTAAGCTGAGCCAGAGCGCGGTAATCCGCTCCCAGCGTGGCCTGTAAAACCTCTTTCGGATAATCGTCGGTCACTACGGCTTCGCCCATTCGGCGCAACAGCACCAGACGCAAACGACCGTCGATCACTTTCTTGTCAATTGCCATATGTTCGAGAAAATCTGCTTCGGTCATATCCGCTGGAGGAATGACCGGTAACCCGGCGCGCTGGAACAGGCGAATCCCGCGGTCACGCTCTTGTGCGGTGATCCAGCCCAGTCGCGTGGACATTTCAAGGGCCATCACGGTTCCGGCGGCAACCGCCTCACCATGCAACCAGACACCATAGCCCATATGGGTCTCGATGGCGTGACCGAAGGTATGCCCCAGGTTAAGCGTGGCACGCACGCCGGACTCACGTTCGTCGGCTCCAACCACCGCAGCCTTGGCCGCGCAGGAGCGTTCGATGGCAACGGTCAGGGCCGCTTGATCCAGGGCACGCAGTCGATCGACGTTTTCTTCGAGCCAGGCAAGGAACGGCTCGTCGCAGATCAATCCGTATTTGATGACTTCCGCCAGGCCTGCAGACAGCTCGCGAGGAGGCAGCGTATTGAGCGTCGAGGTGTCAATCAGCACCACATTGGGCTGATAGAAGGCGCCGACCATGTTTTTGCCCAGCGGATGGTTGATCCCGGTTTTACCCCCCACTGACGAGTCGACTTGCGACAGCAACGTGGTCGGCACCTGGATGAAATCGACACCCCGTTGATAGCAGGCAGCAGCAAAACCGGCCATGTCACCAACAACGCCGCCACCGAGGGCGATCACAGTGGTGCGCCGGTCATGCCGCGCAGTGAGCAAGCCGTCGAAAATAGTCTGTAGGGTTTCCCAGTTCTTGAAGGCTTCGCCGTCGGGCAGCACCACGGAAATAACCGAGTATTGCGCGAGACTGCGGGTCAGACGCTCGAGATAAAGCGGCGCGACGGTCTCGTTTGAGATGATTGCCACCTGCCGCCCGGCGATATGCGGTGCCAGCAGCTCAGGCTGGTCCAACAAACCTTCGCCAATATGAATCGGGTAGCTACGCTCGCCTAAATCGACCTTAAGTGTCTGCATGTGTCCCCACAGTGAAAATGGAAGCTGGCGCCCTGCCCTGCATCAACGGCCAGTAACGCCTGGTTTTCTGACGTCATCCGATAGCCAGAAGCCACGAGCTAAAGCGCCCATGACCGGACGTCGAGGATAGCGCATTTCGCCTTGCGCATTAACGGGGAGGAAGCTGCTGCAAGCGATCAAGAATGTCCAGCACCACCATTCGCGGCGGCCGCTCATCAGTTTCCACCACCAGATCCGCGATTTCCCGATAAAGCGGGTCGCGAATCGCCAGCAGATCTCTAAGAGTCTTTGCCGGATCGGCAGTACGCAACAGCGGGCGGTTACGATCCCGGGCGGTGCGGCCGACCTGCTGCTCCACGGAGGCATGCAGATAAACCACGCGGCCGCCGGCATGCAGCGCCCGACGATTGGCATCGCGCATCACTGCGCCGCCGCCGGTCGCCAGCACCACGCCGTCAAAGGCGCAGAGCTCGGCAATCATCGCCTCTTCGCGGTCACGAAAGCCCGGCTCTCCTTCTTTATCGAAGATCCACGGGATATTGGCGCCCGTGCGCAATTCAATTTCCTTATCGGAATCTTTGAACGGCAGGCGCAGCTCTTTGGCCAGCAAGCGACCAATGGTGCTTTTTCCAGCCCCCATTGGCCCAACAAGAATCAAATTTCGCACAGAATCAACGACTCACAGCAATCGCCTGGTTATTCATGATACGCGGAGTCAGGAATACCAGCAGCTCGGATTTTTTTTCCGACACCACATCCCTTCGGAAAAGGCGGCCAAGATACGGCACATCTCCGAGAAATGGCACTTTATCTACAACCTTGCTTTGAGAATTTGAAAAAACCCCGCCAATTACGATGGTCTCGCCGTCGTTGACCCGCACCTTGGCGTTGACTTCATTCTTCTTGATCGGCGGGACATCGTTGAGTTTGTTCAGATAGTCCGGCTCATCCTTGGTGACCTTGACCTCCATGATAATGCGATTGTCCGGAGTGATCTGCGGCGTCACCTCCAGCGACAACGACGCCTCCTTGAAGGAGACCGAAGTCGCGCCGCTGGAACTGGACTCCTGATACGGGATTTCCGTGCCCTTGAGGATCTTCGCGGTCTCCTTGTCGGAAGTGACCACTTTGGGCTGAGAGACAATTTCCCCGTTGCCGGTTTTCTCCATGGCCGTCAGTTCCAGATCCAGCAGCACGTTATCGGTAATGAACGCGATGCCCAGACCCGAAGTATTACCGACCGTGCCCATATCGACGAACGGAGAATGGGTACTGGTGCTGCCCGGTGTGCCAATGGTGGACGAGGGAGTGGCTCCGTTGCTGACGCCAGAGGTGTTCCAGTTACCCTTGTTCTGGATCGAACCACCCCAGCGCACGCCGAGGTTTTTGTCGTAATCGACATTGGCTTCGACGATTCGCGCCTCGATCATCACCTGACGCACTGGAATATCCAGTTGGGCGACGATACGACGCAACTCATCAAGACGGTCCTGAGTCTGGTAAGCAATGATGTTATTGGTTCGTTCATCCACCGCGATAGAACCACGTTCGCCGATTTTCGCCTCGGTGCCGGTCACCGACTGGAACAGTTTCGCGATGTCAGCAGCCTTGGCGTAATTGACCTGCAACAGCTCACGACGCAGCGGTGCCAGTTCGGCGATCTGCTTTTGTGACTCCAACTCCTGACGTTCGCGGGCGGCGATTTCGTCCGCCGGGGCGACCAGCAGGACGTTGCCGATCTTGCGCTTGTCGAGCCCCTTGGTTTTCAGTACCAGATCCAGCGCCTGGTCCCATGGCACGTTCAGCAAGCGCAACGTGATGCCGCCTTGCACCGTGTCACTGGCAACCAGATTGAGATTGGTGAAATCGGCGATCAGTTGCAGCACTGAACGCACCTCGATGTCCTGAAAGTTCAGCGACAGCTTCTCGCCGCTGTAGACGAGGCGATCGGCATTACGCTGCTGCAAGTCGTGAGTGGTCATTGGCCGAACACTGACCGTCAGCTTGTTGTCGGTCTGATAAGTCGAATAGTCGAAGGCACCGCTGGGTTCGATGGTGATGCTGGCTTCACCGGAGCGCACACTGGCGTTGACGAACTGCACGGGCGTGGCGAAATCCTTGACGTCCAGCCGGACCCGCAGCGGCTCGGGCAATTGGGTCTTTGTGAAATTCAGGGTGATTTTGCCATCGTATTCCTGGATATCCGGGCTGACGCCCGGATCCGACAACTCGATGACCACGTTGCCCTCACCAAGCTCTCCACGCTGAAAATCCACACCTCTGATGGCTTTACCCACTCGCGGGGCTCTAGACAGGGGCTTGTGTGAAACCACCACGCCCTGACCGACCACAACGAACAAATTGTTACCCTCTACGCGAGCACTATAGGGAGCCAGTGCCGTCAGATTGACGATCAGACGAGTGCGATCCCTGGTCTCGACCACCGTCACGCTGCGCGCATTGCCGGTGCCCAATTCGCGATTCTTGCTCGCCAGTCGAGTGGACACTCCCGGTAAGTCGAGGGCAATCCGCGCAGGCTGTCCGGTGGTAAAGCCGTGGGGAGCGGGGGGCGGCCCATCGAATGTCAGCTTCAACTCAACGCGGTCCCCCGGCAGCGCGGTAACATCCAGCGCGTTGAGGTTGGCCGCTTGTACCATCGGCGACATCAGCGCTATCCATAGCGCAATACCGAGGGACGAAATAGTCCTGTCCATTATTGGGGTTCCACTATGAGTGCTCTTTCAAAGGGATGGTTCGAGGTTGCTCCAGCCAGAAACCCTCACCATCGGGAACGATTTCGACCACATCGACTTGCGAGTCGCTGATGGCCACGATCCGGCCATCGTTGCGTCCCAGGTAGTCGCCGACTGTCAATCGATGTACGCCGCCAGCACCACGCAGCAAGGCGAAAGAACCAGAGGCACTGGAGATGGTGCCGACCATTTCAAACTGCTCGATATTGAAACCTTCGAGAAACTGCCTCATCCGATCCAGGTCCGGCTGTACATTGCGCGATCCATTCTGTCGCCCCGCCGGATCCACCCTGCCCGCCGGTAAAAACGGGCTGCGCAAGGACGTGGCGTTATACGTGAATGCCTGGTAAGACCTGAACGCCGGCGCTGGTTCAATCTTGCCGGGAAGCCGCAGACGCACCTCGCTCATGTAGGCGTCCAGATCACTGAAGTCGTTATCGTCGCTACAGCCAGACAACCCCGTCAGCGCTACAAGCATTGAGATCCAGTGGGCCGCTTTCATTTCGGCAGGCCCTTGTCGTTGTAGCGGTAGGTCCTGGCCAGGATGCTCATGCGCAGTTTCGAGCCAATATCCGGCGTGACCGGTTTGATCTCGAAATCATGCAGGGTGACAATTCGCGGCAAACCGGCCACGCCGCTGACGAAGGTCGCCAGGTCATGGTAAGCACCGGTGACGGTGATCTGGATCGGTAACTCGATGTAGAACTGCTGAGCCACCTCCGGCAGCAGCTTGATTTCCTCGAACTCCAGCCCACTGCCCAACCCCGTGCGAGTGATGTCCTCCAGCAAACCGGGCACCTCGGTATCACTGGGGAGCTGACGCAGCAGCACGCCGAAGGAGTTTTCCATATCCCTCATCTGCTCGGTGTAAGGTTCCAGATTCGCCGCTAGACGGGCCTTGCTCGCGTACTGCTCCTTCAAGGTGACTTCATCCGCACGCTGCTGGTCGTACCGATCCTGAAGATTCTTGAGGTAGAAGTTGTAGCCCAGCGCCAGTACCAGAACCATGAGCAAGGCGCCGACCGTGGCTTTGACCACCGCCGGCCATGCCCCCATGTTGTTCATGTCCAGATCGTTCAGGTCGATCTTGCGCAGCCCCTCGAACCATTCGGACGGAGTCATGTCGAGGCTTGCTCCTCGACGGCGGGCCGGGTCTGACGAACGGTCAACTGAAAGACGCTGACCTGATCTATAGCACCCACGGTATTTGCCTTGACCTCAATCAGACTCGGCGCATCGAACCAGTCGGACGCGTCGAGATTGCGCATCAAGTCCGAGACACGGTTGTTCGACGCGGCAGCGCCCGTAATGGAAAGGGTCTTGCCAGTCATTTTCACTTCAGTGAAATACACGCCGTCCGGCAGGGTGCGGGCCAACTGATCGAAAATTCGACCGCTGACCGGCCGGTTGCCCTGTAAATCCTGGATGATCCTCATCCGCTCCACGAGTTGCTGGCGACGGGCTTTCACGCCAACAATCTGCTTGATCCGCTCATCGAGCAGCGCAATGTGCTGACTGGCATGGTCATTACGAGCCATTTGCCGATCGATCTTGCCAATAATGTATTGGTCAGCGATAAGCACCGCACCTGCCGTCGCCACCAGCACACCCGCCAAGGCCATCAGAAATCGTTTGCGACGTACTTCTCGCAGCTCTTCGCGCCAGGGCAAAAGGTTGATCAGGGCCATCCGTCGAAACTCCTGAGGGCCAGACCGCAGGCAATCATCAGGGCCGGCGCATCACTGGCCAACGCGCCAGCGTTGACCTTGCCGCTCAGCGCCATATCGGCGAAAGGATTGGCTACCCGGGTCGGCGTGCCGAGGCGCTGCTCGATCAGTCGATCCAGCCCTGTGACGGAGGCCGTACCGCCCGCCAACAGGATGAAGTCGACCGCACTGTACTGACCCGAGGCAAAGAAAAATTGCAGGGAGCGCGAGACCTGCTGCACCAGTGCATCTTTGAACGGCTGCAGAACCTCACTGACGTAATCATCCGGTAAACCTCCCTGTTTTTTTGCCAACCCCGCCTCTTCCATCGACAAGCCGTAGCGGCGCTGGATTTCCTCAGTCAGTTGGCGCCCGCCGAATAGCTGCTCGCGGGTGTAGATGGTCCGCCCGTTATGCAGAACGCTCAGGGTGGTCACGGTTGCACCAATGTCGACCACCGCCGCCGTCAAACGGTCCTGGGGGCAGGCCAATTGCGCCACAAGCAAGCCAAACGAACGCTCCAGGGCATACGCCTCGACATCGACCACTCGAGCGGTCAACCCAGCCAGGGCCAGAGCCGCCTCGCGGATCTCGACATTTTCCTTTCGGCAGGCCGCCAGCAACACTTCGACGCGCCCGGAATTGCTCGCCGAGTAGCCCTGAACCTCAAAATCGATGGCGACGTCTTCGAGCGGATAGGGAATGTACTGATCGGCTTCGACGTTCAGCTGGCCTTCCATATCGTCATCAGAAAGCCCGGCGTCCATCTCGATAGACTTGGTGATCACCGCAGACCCGGCCACCGCCACGGCCACGCTCCTGACGCCGGTCCTGGCCTTGAGCAGCAAGCGCGACAGGGCCTGCCCCACCCCGTCCAGCTCGGCGATGTTCTTCTCGACCACGGCGTTTGCCGGCAGTGGTTCTACCGCATACGCCTCCACCCGGTAGCGATTGCCCGAGCGGCTTAGCTCCAGGAGCTTGACCGAGGTGGAGCCGATATCGATCCCCAAAAGCGTGTCGGCTTTTTTGTTGAAGAGTCCTCGCACTACCAATTCCCTTTGACTATCCGTGAGTTACGGACTCGTTATTACCCGAAGCATTCAATGGCTGCGTCTTGACAGCAGTGCAAATGACGCTCCCTGTCGAAAAATGCTTATAATGCTCAACGTTTTTTTTACGCCTTTATCTCGAGCGCGGGTCGATCCTGTTTACCGTGAATATCCTGACGCCTAATTCATTCTCTTCTCTGGAAATCCAAAAGCCTTGATTCGTCTGCTGAAGTTTTTCGGGTGGTCTATCGTTGCTGTTTTCTGCGGACTGCTTCTGGGTCTCAGCGGCGCGTTTCTTTATCTTAGTCCCGGGTTACCCTCGGTGGAGGCACTGAGAAGCATCCAGTTGCAGATTCCTTTGCGGGTCTATAGCAGCGACGGCAAGTTGATCGCAGAATTCGGCGAAATGCGCCGCACACCGATCCGTTTCGCCGACATTCCCCCCAATTTCATTAATGCGTTACTTTCTGCTGAAGACGACAATTTCGCCAATCACTATGGTGTCGATCCCAGCAGCCTGATGCGTGCCGCCACTCAGTTGGTAAAAAGCGGACACATCCAGTCCGGCGGCAGCACCATCACCATGCAGGTCGCGAAGAATTTTTTCCTCACCAGCGAACGCAGCTTCTCGCGCAAGACCACGGAGATCCTCCTGGCTTTGCAGATCGAACGTCAGTTGACCAAAGACGAGATCCTTGAGCTCTACGTCAACAAGATCTATCTGGGCAACCGCGCCTACGGGATCGAGGCGGCCTCGCAGGTCTATTACGGCAAGTCGATTCGTGACGCCAGCCTGGCACAAATGGCAATGATTGCCGGCCTGCCCAAGGCTCCTTCGCGCTTCAACCCCCTGGCCAACCCGGCACGCAGCAAGGAGCGTCGCGACTGGATTCTGGGGCGCATGTACAAGCTTGGAAAAATCGACGAGAAGGCCTATCAGACGGCGCTGGCCGAACCGCTCAATGCCAGCTACCACGTACCGACGCCTGAAGTTAATGCGCCGTACATCGCTGAAATGGCCCGAGCCGAAATGGTTGGCCGTTATGGCAGCGAGGCCTACACCGAGGGCTTCCGCGTCACGACCACGGTGCCGAGCAACCTGCAGGAAATGGCCAACACTGCCATTCATGAAGGCCTGATGGCCTACGATCAACGCCACGGCTACCGCGGCCCTGAGTCTCGCCTGCCGGGCAAGACCCATGACGCCTGGGTCCTGGAACTGACCAAACAGCGTCCTATCAGCGGCCTTGAGCCGGCCATCGTCACTCAGGTCGAGAAAAACGGCGTGCAAGTCCTGACCCGCTCCGGCGCAGAACATGTCAGCTGGGACAGCATGAAATGGGCCCGGCCGTTCCTGAACACCAACAGCATGGGCGCCAATCCGAAGCAACCGTCGGATGTTGCTCAGGTCGGCGACCTGATCCGCGTGCAACGTCAGGCGGACAATTCGCTGAAATTCAGCCAGATCCCGGTCGCCCAGGGCGCACTGGTCTCGCTTGACCCACAGAACGGTGCAATCCGCTCGCTGGTTGGTGGCTTCGCTTTCGAGCAAAGCAACTACAATCGGGCGATGCAGGCCAAGCGCCAACCAGGCTCGAGCTTCAAACCGTTCATCTATAGCGCCGCACTGGACAACGGTTATACCCCGGCGACCCTGGTGAACGACGCACCGATCGTGTTCGTCGATGAGTATCTGGACAAGGTCTGGCGCCCCAAGAACGACACCAACACGTTCCTCGGCCCGATCCGTATGCGCGAAGCTTTGTACAAGTCGCGCAACCTGGTGTCGATCCGTCTATTGCAAGCCTTGGGCGTCGACCGCACCATCGACTACATCAGCAAGTTCGGTTTCAACAAGCAGGATCTGCCGCGCAACCTGTCTCTGGCCTTGGGCACGGCAACGCTGACACCGATGGAAATCGCCACAGGGTGGAGCACGTTCGCCAACGGCGGTTACAAAGTCACCCCGTACATCATCGACAAGATCGATAGCCGCAACGGTGACAACCTGTTCACCGCCAACCCGCCAAGCGTCCCGGCCGGCAGCGCTGCCAGCAGCGGATTTGTGGCTCCGGCAGCCAACACCTTTACGGTCAACCCGATGCCAGGCGAAGCTCCCGTGGCGCAGACGGAAGTGCAAACTCCAGCGGTAGCTGAACGCATCATCGACGGTCGCACGACCTACATCCTCAACAGCATGCTGGAAGACGTGATCAAGCTCGGCACCGGACGTCGCGCCTTGGCACTGGGCCGCTCCGATCTGGCCGGCAAGACCGGGACCACCAACGAATCCAAGGACGCCTGGTTCTCCGGATACAACTCTGACTACGTGACCACGGTCTGGACCGGTTTCGATCAACCGGAAAGCCTTGGCCGCCGCGAGTTCGGCGGTACCGTCGCACTGCCGATCTGGATGGACTACATGGGTGCAGCCCTCAAGGGCAAGCCGGCACACACCCAGAGCGAACCGGAAGGCATCCTCAGTCTGCGGGTCGACCCGATCAGCGGCCGCGCAGCCACACCGGGCACGCCGAATGCCTACTTCGAGCTGTTCAAGAGCGAAGACACCCCACCGTCAATCAACGAGCTGGGTAACGGCAACGCACCGGGCAGCCCGCTGCCCGCGGATGAAGCGGCGCCGATCGATTTGTTCTAGAGGAGCTACGGCGAGCAATTGTGGCGAGGGGGCTTGCCCCCGCTGGAGCGCGAAGCGCTCCCAATACCTGCATCCGCGGTATGCCAGATAGAACGTATCCTGATCGTTCCCACGCTCCGCGTGGTAACGCAGCCCGTGACGCTCTGCGTCACAGCCGAAGCGATTGCTGCGCGTCCAGTGAGGCATTCCCACGCAGAGCGTGGGAACGATCAACTCGGCAACCCCCATAACGCAAAAAGCCCCGACTCATCCGAGCCGGGGCTTTTTGTATGACGCTACAACGGCTTAGCCGTTGAACACGTCATCCACGCTTTTCAGCGGGTAGTTCTTCGGATACGGCAGAGTCGCCACACCAGTCTCGATCGCAGCCTTGGCAACAGCATCGGAGATCACAGTGATCAGACGAGCATCCATTGGTTTCGGGATGATGTACTCACGACCGAATTCCAGTTTGATACCGCCGTAGGCGTCGCAAACTTCCTGAGGCACTGGCAGTTTGGCCAGTTCGCGCAGGGCGTTGGCGGCAGCCACTTTCATTTCTTCGTTGATGCGCTTGGCGCGTACGTCCAGGGCACCACGGAAGATGAACGGGAAGCCCAGTACGTTGTTGACCTGGTTCGGGTAGTCCGAACGGCCGGTAGCCATGATCACGTCGTTGCGGGTAGCGTGAGCCAGTTCCGGAGCGATTTCCGGATCCGGGTTCGAGCAGGCGAAGACGATCGGGTTGGCAGCCATCAGCAGCAGGTTTTCTGCGCTCAGCAGGTTCGGGCCGGACAGACCGACGAACACGTCTGCGCCTTTCAGCGCGTCGGACAAGGTGCGCTTGTCGGTAGCGTGAGCGAAAACAGCTTTGTACTGGTTCAGGTCGTCACGCTCGGAGTGGATCACGCCGGTACGGTCAACCATGAAGATGTTTTCGATTTTGGCACCCATGCTCACCAGCAATTTCATGCAGGAGATCGCGGCAGCGCCAGCGCCCAGGCAAACGATCTTCGCCTCAGGCAGGGTTTTTCCAGCGATTTCCAGGGCATTGATCATGCCGGCGGCAGTAACAATTGCGGTGCCGTGCTGGTCATCGTGGAATACCGGAATGTCGCACTGCTCGATCAGAGCACGTTCGATTTCAAAGCACTCAGGCGCCTTGATGTCTTCCAGGTTGATCCCGCCGAAGGTGATGGAGATGCGCTTGACGGTGTCGATGAAGGCTTGCGGGCTTTCGGAGTCGACTTCGATATCGAACACGTCGATGCCGGCGAAGCGCTTGAACAGCACGCCTTTACCTTCCATGACTGGCTTGGAAGCCAATGGGCCGAGGTTACCCAGACCGAGAATCGCGGTGCCATCAGAAATGACTGCAACCAGATTGCCCTTGCCGGTGTACTTGTAGGCGAGTTCAGGGTCGCGGGCGATTTCGCGGACTGGTTCGGCTACACCGGGGCTGTAGGCCAGCGACAGGTCGCGAGCGGTAGCGGTGGCTTTGGTGAGCTCGACGCTCAGCTTCCCTGGACGAGGATGGGCATGATATTCGAGAGCGGCAGTTTTCAAATCAGACATGTGGGCATTCCGCTTTTTACTGTGGGACAGACGGACCGCAGAGGATACGCGCGTCGCAAAGTCCCTACAAGACTGACCAGTCATCAGTGTCAAGGGCCCTACCCTACGACTTTGGACCAAGAGCCACGGAACACAAGGGATTAACTGTTCACAATCAATAATAAAAATGTCTACAATTTTTTCTTATTGCACCAGTTGAAGCATTCCCGGATGGGACAACGGCAGCAACCAGCGCGCCTGACCGGATTTCTGCCCACCACGCCGAGAGCGATCGAGCACCCAACCGCGCGCTTCGATCTGCCGACCTTTGAGCCGGTCCAGCATCGAAACATCGAATTGACCCAGCTGATTGGGTGCAATGCGCAATACAACCGAATCCTGCAATTCGATCCACAGCCCGCCACGATTGCGCTGAATATTGCTCACACGACCGCTCAGCACAGCGAAACCCGGGGTACTGATCTGATCCGCTTTCTGTACAGACGATTGCCGCCAAAGCCCGACACCCGCCTGGCGTGCGCTGCGCTCTGCGGCCTGCTGACAGTCCACAAAATCGACATTCGGTGCAATGGCCACTTGATAGCCAAGACCCTCAGCCAGCAGCTGGGCTTCAAGGTTCACGCCATTGGCACCATACATATGGGCCAGCGTACGCCCATAGTGATCCTTGCTCTCTTGCCCCAACAGCAAGCCAAGCCGCCCATCGCTTTCGCTGACCAGAACCTCCAGACGCTTGCGAGCTGCCACGGCGAAAGGCTCATCCGATCGGCCCCTCTTCCCTAGCTCCGGAGTATTCAAGCCGATCATGCGCACGCTGCGGCCATCGCTCAGCCGAAGGGTGTCGCCGTCGACCACGCGCTGGACCTGAACCGTGGTCAAGGCAGCTGGTGCCGGGCAGAAGGCCTGGACGCTGGAGAACCAAATCGCGGACACAAAAAAGGCGCCCGCAAGGGACGCCTTTTTCATCAGCAAGGAACAGCCTTTGAGGCTTTCCAGGATGATCAGCCTCAGGCTTTTTTGGTTGCGCCAAAAGCACCGAAACGATCGGCGAAGCGTTGAACGCGACCGCCAGTATCCAGGGTCTTCTGCTTACCGGTGTAGAACGGGTGGCATTCGTTGCAAACGTCGATCGCCAGAGGCTTAGCGTAAGTCGAACGAGTTTCGAACTTGTTGCCGCAGCTGCAAGTTACGGCAATTGCCGGGTATTCTGGATGGATATCGGCTTTCATGGTGTATTCCTCAGGCTAGCGTGCCGCCACCCAACACTATTGTTGAATACCGCACGGAATTAGGCCGCGGATTCTACCAGACCTTTGCAATCGCGCAAGCTATGCCTTACACCGACCGTCTGCTAGGCTCCGGGCCTTCTTCACCGCCCGCTTACTGAGAAATCCCCGCGTGCCCGACGCCATTCTGCGCCTCGCCCTGCCCTCGCCGCTACGCCGCCTGTTCGACTACCGCGCCCCCGCTGGTGTACTGCGCGCTCATCTGCATCCGGGCATGCGCCTGCGCGTGCCATTCGGTCGACGCGAGATGATCGGCATTCTGGTGGAGGTCACCAACCACAGCGAAGTCCCGGCTGAAAAGCTCAAGCCAGCACTGGCACTGCTCGACGCCACACCACCCTTGCCGTCGGCACTGTTCAAGCTGTGCCTGTGGACTTCCC
This sequence comes from Pseudomonas sp. GW821-FHT04C07, assembly GCF_059420325.1. Classification (NCBI taxonomy): domain Bacteria; kingdom Pseudomonadati; phylum Pseudomonadota; class Gammaproteobacteria; order Pseudomonadales; family Pseudomonadaceae; genus Pseudomonas; species Pseudomonas sp. GW821-FHT04C07. The sequence continues at coordinate 6,776 of NZ_JBWKTM010000021.1, read as the reverse complement.
AGTACTACCAACACAGCCTGGGCGACACCCTGAGCTGGGCACTGCCAGTTTTGTTACGCCAGGGCGAACTGGCTGAGGCTCGTCAGGAGCGCTTCTGGTCGGTATCTCCTGGCGCGAGCCTCGACGATCCGCGTATCAGCCGGGCGCCGCGCCAGCGCGAAGCTTTGGCGACACTGGCGCAGCACCCCCACGGTGTGGCCCATCAGCTGCTCAGCAAGCTGATGCTGAGCAAGGACAGCCTCGACTTGCTGCTGGCCAAAGAGTTGGTGCAGGTGCAAATCCGCAAGCACGCGCCCAGCGGGCGCCATGAACACTGGCTGGCACAACCGGAGCTGCCCCTCAATCCAGAACAGCGCACGGCCTATGAAGCGATTCGCGCAGGTTTCGACAGTTTCCATGCGTTCCTGCTGGCCGGAGTCACCGGCAGCGGCAAGACCGAAGTCTATTTGCAATTGATCCGCGAAACCCTCGAGGCTGGCAAACAAGCGCTGGTGCTGATTCCCGAGATCAACCTCGGCCCGCAAACCCTGGCGCGCTTCGAACAACGCTTCAACGCCCGCATCGCGCTGGTGCACTCGGCAGTCAACGACCGCGAACGGCTGGAATCGTGGCTGGCGGCCCGGGATGGAGACGCCGACATCATTATCGGCACTCGCTCGGCACTGTTCACGCCGATGAAGAACCCCGGCTTGATCATCATCGATGAAGAACACGACGGTTCCTATAAACAGCAAGAAGGCCTGCGCTATCACGCCCGGGATCTGGCTTTGGTGCGCGCTCGCCAGGAAAACATCCCGATCGTGCTCGGCTCGGCCACACCTTCGCTGGAAAGCCTGCACAACGCCCATATCGGTCGTTACGGCCTGCTGCACTTGAAGCAACGGGCTGGCGGCGCGCAGCAACCGCGCTTTCTGCGTCTGGACGTTAAAAGTCGCCCGCTGGACAGTGGCATTTCCGGGCCGATGCAACAAGCCATCGGCCAGACGCTGGCGGCCGGGCAGCAAGTGCTGGTGTTTCTCAACCGCCGCGGCTTCGCGCCGACGCTGCTGTGCCACGACTGCGGCTGGATGTCCGAATGCAACCGCTGCGATGCGCGAATGACCGTGCATCAGCGCTCCGGCGAGCTACGCTGCCACCATTGTGGTTATGTCGAGCGCGTACCGCGCCACTGTCCGCAATGCGGCAAGGTCGATTTGCGTCCTGTCGGCGCGGGCACTGAACGAGCCGAGGAGCGGCTGGGGATTCTCTTCCCGGATTACCCGGTGTTACGAGTCGACCGCGACAGCACCTCACGCAAGGACGCGATGAATCAGCTGTTCACCACCATCCAGAAAGGCCAGCCGTGCATTCTGGTGGGTACGCAAATGCTCGCCAAAGGGCATCACTTCCCACGTGTGACTCTGGTGTCGATTCTGGACGCTGATGGCGGGTTGTTTTCCGGCGACTTTCGCGCCAGCGAACGCATGGCTCAGTTGATCGTCCAGGTCGCCGGGCGTGCCGGCCGCGCCGAAGAGCCGGGCAAAGTGATTATCCAGACTCATCTGGCCGATCACCCACTGCTGGTGCAGTTGACCGAACAAGGTTATTTCGCCTTTGCCGAACAAGCCCTGAGCGAACGCCGCGCCGCCGGCCTGCCACCTTTCGCGCATCTGGCGTTGTTGCGGGCTGAAGCGCACAAACCGGGGCAAGCCGAAGGCTTCCTCGATGAGGCCTGCAGCGAGGCTGAACGCTTGCTGGGCGAACAGCATCTGACCGGCATCGAGTTGCTCGGCCCGGTGCCGGCCCCCATGGAGAGACGCGCCGGGCGCTATCGCGCACAGCTCTTGTTGCAAGCCACCGCCCGGGCGCCACTGCATCGACTGCTGAGCGGTTGGCTGTTGGCGCTGGAGCAAATGCCCAGCGGGCGACAGGTGCGATGGTCGCTGGATGTTGACCCTGTGGATCTGTATTGATAGATAAATTGCTATCGCGGGCAAGAATAGTCACCACATATCCATAACCTGACCGCTATAGTTGGCAAGCCCGTCTTCGCAACGGATAATGCCCAGTTTTTCCACCTGCGCATCGAAGCGCCGCCGCGCCTGCGGTCGAAAGAGAAGACCATGAAAGACACCATTCGCCAGCTGATCCAGCAAGCCATCACCCAACTCGTCAACGAAGGTGTGTTGCCTGAAGGCCTGACGCCGGCGATTCAGGTGGAGAACTCCCGCGACAAGACCCACGGCGACTTCGCCAGCAACATCGCCATGATGCTGGCCAAGCCTGCGGGCATGAAGCCGCGCGATCTGGCAGAAAAAATCATCGCTGCACTGCCGGCCGACGAGCAGGTCAGCAAAACAGAAATCGCAGGCCCGGGTTTCCTCAACTTCTTCCAGAACACCCAGGCGCTGGCCTCGCGCCTGGACGCAGCCCTCGCCGACCGGCAAATCGGCGTGCACAAGGCGGGCCCGGTCCAGCGCACAGTGGTCGATCTGTCGGCGCCGAACCTGGCCAAAGAGATGCACGTCGGGCACCTGCGCTCGACCATCATCGGCGACGGCGTGGCACGGGTTCTCGAGTTTCTCGGCGATACCGTGATCCGTCAGAACCACGTCGGCGACTGGGGCACCCAGTTCGGCATGCTGATGGCTTATTTGCAGGAAAACCCGATCACCAGCGACGAGCTGTCAGATCTGGAAAACTTCTACCGCGCCGCCAAGCAGCGCTTCGACGAATCCGAAGAGTTCGCCGATCGCGCCCGTGGCCTGGTGGTGAAGCTGCAGGCCGGTGATCCGGAATGCCTGGCCCTGTGGACGCATTTCAAGGACATCTCCCTGTCCCATTGCCAGAAAATTTACGAACTGCTGAACGTCAAACTGACCCCGGCCGACGTCATGGGCGAAAGCGCTTACAACGACGATCTGATCAACGTGGTCAACGACCTCAAGGCCAAAGGCCTGCTGGTTGAAAGCAACGGCGCCCAGTGTGTGTTCCTGGAAGAATTCAAGAATGCCGACGGCGACCCGCTGCCGGTGATCGTGCAGAAGGCCGATGGCGGCTATCTCTACGCCACCACCGACCTGGCAGCCGTGCGCTACCGCAGCGGCAAGCTGAAGGCTGATCGCGCGCTGTACTTCGTTGACCAACGGCAAGCCCTGCACTTCCAGCAAGTGTTCGAAGTCGCCCGTCGCGCCGGTTTCGTGACTCACCCGATGCAGATGGAGCACATGGGCTTCGGCACCATGAACGGCGCCGACGGCCGTCCGTTCAAGACCCGTGACGGCGGTACTGTGAAGCTGATCGACCTGCTGATCGAAGCCGAAGAACGCGCCTACACGCTGGTGAAGGAAAAGAACCCGGAACTTGCCGAAGCCGATCTGCGCAACATCGCCAAGGTTGTGGGCATTGGCGCCGTGAAATACGCCGACCTGTCCAAACACCGCACCAGCGACTACAGCTTCAACTTCGACCTGATGCTCAACTTTGAGGGCAATACCGCGCCGTACCTGCTGTACGCCTACACCCGTGTGGCCGGTGTATTCCGCAAACTGGGCAAGGACTTCAGCGAAGTTGAAGGGCAAATCGTGCTCCAGGCGGCTCACGAACATGAGCTGGCCGCCAAACTGGCGCAATTTGGCGAAGTGCTGAACAACGTCAGCGACAAGGGCACACCGCACATCCTCTGCACCTACCTGTATGACGTCGCCGGCCTGTTCTCCAGCTTCTACGAGAACTGCCCGATCCTCACTGCTGAAACGCCGGCACAAATGCAGAGCCGCTTGCGTCTCGCCGCGCTGACCGGTCGCACACTCAAGCAAGGCCTGGAGTTGTTGGGCCTGGAAACTCTGGAGCGTATGTAAGTTGGCTGCCAAGAAAAAACCAGCACCAGCACCAAAGCGTGGCGCCAGCCGTTACCAAGCTCCTGCAAAGAAACCGATCCCGGGATGGCTGTGGATGGCCATCGGCCTCACCGTGGGTGCGTTTATTGTCTTTTTGATGAAGCTCGAACCCGGCAAGGGCGACGACGTCAAACGGGTCAAGCAAGAACAGCAGAAAGCCACCAAGATCGCCGAAGCGAACAAGACGCCTCCGAGCCCACAACAACCGGTGAAGCCAAAATACGACTTCTACACGTTGCTGCCGGAATCCGAGGTCATCGTGCCGCCGGATGCCGTGCCGGAGAAAACCCTGCCGACACCGCAGCCCGTACCCGTGGCTCCGGTGACCCCGGCCCAAGCGGCGAAGATCGACACCGCTCGGGCCCAGGCGGCACTCAGCGGCATTACCCCGCCGCCAGCGCCTCCGGTTTCGAAAGCGGCGCCAGTAACCAAATTCTTCCTCCAGGCTGGCTCGTTCCGTAAAGAAGCCGATGCCGACAAGGTTCGTGCGCAGATTATCCTGCTTGGGCAGGCGGTTTCGGTTGAGTCCGGCACCGTGAAGGAAGAAACCTGGTATCGGGTGTTGGTAGGGCCGTTCAGCAATCGCGAACAGCTGACCACCGCACAGAAACAATTGGCAGGCAGCGGCTTTAGCAATCTGTTGTTACAACAACGCCAGAGCCGCTAACCGAAGACCTCACTGATCGTTCCCACCCTCCGCGGTGGGAATACATCCCGTGACGCTCTGCGTCACAACGGCAGACGCCGGAGCGTCCAAGGCTGCATTCCCACGCAGAGCGTGGGAACGATCAACATATTTCCAACAATCACCGCTCGTCCCCCACTGTGTCCTACAGTTGAAATACGCCCCACCACCCCCATATGAGTTTCCATCAGGGCATTTTCGCCCCGCTGCGTGGAGACTCTCCCTTGACCACCATCGTTTCAGTTCGCCGCCATGGCAAAGTCGTCATGGGCGGCGACGGCCAGGTTTCTCTCGGCAATACCGTGATGAAAGGCAATGCGAAAAAAGTTCGCCGCCTGTATCACGGTCAAGTCATCGCCGGTTTTGCCGGGGCCACGGCTGACGCCTTCACCCTCTTCGAACGTTTCGAAGGCCAGCTTGAGAAGCATCAAGGTCACCTGGTTCGCGCGGCTGTAGAACTCGCTAAAGAATGGCGCACCGATCGCTCCCTCAGCCGCCTGGAAGCCATGCTGGCAGTCGCCAACAAAGACGCGTCCCTGATCATCACCGGTAACGGTGACGTGGTTGAGCCCGAAGAAGGCCTGATCGCCATGGGTTCCGGTGGCGGTTACGCTCAGGCCGCAGCCAGCGCCCTGCTGCAAAAAACCGATCTGTCGGCTCGCGAAATCGTCGAAACCGCGCTCGGCATCGCCGGCGACATCTGCGTGTTCACCAACCACACCTTCACCATTGAGGAGCAGGACCTCGCCGAGTAAGCCTGTTTCGGCCATCGCGCCACGGCTTTTATTCTTGCTTGAGGACCGCAAATTATTATGTCCATGACTCCCCGCGAAATCGTCCACGAACTTAATCGCCATATCATCGGCCAGGACGATGCCAAACGCGCCGTCGCCATCGCGCTGCGTAACCGCTGGCGCCGGATGCAGCTGCCCGAAGAGCTGCGCGTCGAAGTGACGCCCAAGAACATTCTGATGATCGGCCCCACCGGTGTCGGTAAAACCGAAATCGCCCGGCGCCTTGCCAAACTGGTTAATGCTCCGTTCATCAAGGTCGAAGCAACCAAGTTCACTGAAGTCGGCTATGTCGGCCGCGACGTCGAGTCGATCATTCGCGATCTGGCCGATGCGGCGATCAAGCTGCTGCGCGAACAGGAAATGACCAAGGTTCGTTATCGGGCCGAAGAAGCTGCCGAAGATCGCATCCTCGACGCACTGCTGCCTCCGGCACGCATGGGTTTCAACGAAGACGCCGCGCCGAGCCACGACTCCAATACCCGTCAGCTGTTCCGCAAGCGCCTGCGCGAAGGTCAGCTGGATGACAAAGAGATTGAGATCGAAATCGCCGAATCGACCGGCGTCGACATCTCTGCACCTCCGGGCATGGAAGAAATGACCAACCAGTTGCAAAGCCTGTTTGCCAACATGGGCAAGGGCAAACGCAAGAACCGCAAGCTCAAGGTCAAGGAAGCGCTGAAGCTGGTGCGCGACGAAGAAGCCGGTCGCCTGGTCAATGAAGAAGAACTGAAAGCCAAAGCCCTGGAAGCGGTCGAGCAGCACGGTATCGTGTTCATCGACGAAATCGACAAGGTCGCCAAGCGCGGCAATTCCGGTGGTGTCGACGTGTCCCGTGAAGGCGTACAGCGCGACCTGCTGCCGCTGATCGAAGGCTGCACGGTCAACACCAAGCTGGGCATGGTCAAGACCGACCACATCCTGTTCATCGCTTCCGGCGCGTTCCACCTGAGCAAGCCGAGCGACCTGGTACCGGAGCTGCAAGGCCGTCTGCCAATTCGCGTCGAACTCAAGGCACTGAGCCCGGACGACTTCGAACGCATCCTCTGCGAGCCGCACGCATCGCTGACCGAGCAATACCGCGAGTTGCTGAAGACCGAAGGCCTGGTCATCGAGTTCTTGCCCGACGGCATCAAGCGTCTGGCCGAGATCGCCTGGCAGGTCAACGAAAAGACCGAGAATATCGGTGCCCGTCGCCTGCACACCTTGCTCGAGCGCCTGCTTGAAGAGGTGTCGTTCAGTGCCGGTGATCTGGCCAGCGCCCATGACGGTCAAGCGATCCAGATCGACGCCGACTACGTCAACAGCCACCTCGGCGAATTGGCGCAGAACGAAGACCTCTCCCGTTATATCCTGTAGGTCACATGAACTCCTGTAGGAGCACGGCTTGCCGGCGATGGCGCACTTGAAACCGCCATCGCC
>NZ_JBWKTM010000020.1:0-93783 GCF_059420325.1 Pseudomonas sp. GW821-FHT04C07 | reverse complement strand
CCCTATCTGCATCTGCAGGTAGGGGTTTTGTTTTGCGCGCGATTTGTCGGCGCGGGCTGGCTCGCGATGGCGATTTCCAAGACGCCATGGCGCGCACTCGAGTGTCGACCGGCTGCTCCTGCAGCTTTCAGGCACGTGCTGCTGCCCCGGCCCTCCGACAGTGCTAAGGTTCGGCCCTAGCTTTTGCATTTTCCAAGGAAGCCTTTATGCCGGACGCGACGTCCCTCAGTGCTGGTTTTATGGTGGTTCACGGCAACCGCCTGGACGAGTTGCGTAGTCTTGTCGTCAGTTGGATGCGGCGCTATCCGCTCACCCCCCTGGAAAATGAAATCGCCCTGGTGCAGAGCAACGGCATCGCCCAGTGGTTGAAGCTCGCGCTGGCTGAAGACCCGCAAGATGACGATATGGGCGGCTGTGGAATAGCGGCCGCCATCGATGTGCAATTGCCTGGCAGCTTTATGTGGCAGCTTTATCGTATGGTGTTGGGTCGTGATGAAATTCCGGCCAAATCCCTGCTGGATAAAGCCCCGCTGACCTGGCGGCTGATGCGCTTGTTGCCAGAGCTGATTGATCAGCCGCACTTCGAGCCCTTGCAACGCTTTCTTACCCACGACACAGATCTACGTAAGCGCTATCAATTGGCTGAACGCTTGGCGGATCTGTTCGATCAATACCAGGTATATCGAGCCGACTGGCTGGAAGACTGGGCAGCAGGTCGCCATCAACTGCGCAATGGCAGAGGCGAAGCCAAGGCGCTGACGCCTGCAAATTGCTGGCAGGCTGAGTTGTGGCGAGCGTTGCTGCTGGATGTGGGTGAGCAGGGCATGGCGCAAAGTCGTGCCGGAGTTCATCAACGCTTCATTGAGCGGATCAACAGCCTGGATACAGCTCCCAAAGGATTGCCCTCCCGAGTGATCGTTTTCGGCATTTCTTCGTTACCGGCCCAGGCCTTGGAAGCTCTTGCTGGATTGGCGCGTTTCAGTCAGGTTTTGCTTTGCGTGCATAACCCATGTCGTCACCATTGGGCCGACATCGTCGCCGATAAAGACCTGCTACGGCACCAATACAAGCGTCAAGCGCGCAAGGCGGGAATGCCCGCAGCGCTCGATCCGCAAACCCTGCATCAACATGCTCATCCGTTGTTGGCCGCGTGGGGCAAACAGGGTCGCGACTACATCAATCTGCTCGACAGCTATGATGATCCCAACAGCTATCGTTCGGCCTTTCGCGATGGGCGGATCGATCTGTTCAGCGAAAGCCGGCCGCAGAATATGCTTAACCAGTTGCAGGACGATATCCTCGAACTGCGCCCCCTGAATGAAACCCGTGAACATTGGCCAAGTGTTGACCTTGTACACGATGAGTCGATCCGTTTTCACATCGCCCACAGCGCCCAGCGTGAAGTCGAAATTCTTCACGACCAATTACTCGCCCGCTTCAGCGCCGATCCGCAATTGCGCCCTCGCGATGTGATCGTGATGGTCCCGGATATCGACAGTTACGCTCCGCATATCCGCGCCGTGTTCGGCCAACTGGAGCGAGATGACCGACGTTTCGTTCCCTTCACTCTGACTGACCAAGGCCAACGCGGCCGCGATCCGCTGCTGATAGCCGTGGAACATCTGCTCAAATTGCCCGACAGTCGTTTCCCGGTCAGCGAGATTCTCGATCTGTTGGATGTTCCAGCCTTACGTGCTCGATTCGGCGTAGAGGAGCGTGACCTGCCGACCTTGCATCGCTGGATTGAAGGCGCCGGTATTCGCTGGGGCATGAATGCCGAACAGCGCGCAGGGCTTGGTCTACCGGATGAATTGGAGCAGAACAGTTGGCGCTTCGGCCTGCGGCGTATGCTGCTCGGCTATGTTGTAGGCAGCGGAGCGGCTTGTGACGGCATCGAACCTTACGATGAAATAGGTGGTCTGGACGCGGCGTTGATCGGCCCGCTGGTCGCGTTGCTTGATGCCTTGCAGATTGCCCACCAGGAACTCTCGTTACCTGCGCCGCCGCAGCAATGGGGGGAGCGCCTGCATGCGTTATCGCAGCTGTTCTTCCTGGCAAGCAATGAGCATGACGACTACCTCCTGGCCCAGCTCGAAGAGTTGCGCGAAAGCTGGTTGGAGACTTGTGAGTCGGTAGGTTTGCAGGATGAGTTACCGCTGACCGTCGTCCGTGAGGCCTGGCTGGCGGGGCTTGATCAGGGGCGCTTGTCGCAACGCTTTCTGGCCGGTGCGGTGAATTTCTGCACCTTGATGCCGATGCGCGCTATCCCTTTCAAACTGGTCTGCTTGCTTGGCATGAATGACGGCGACTATCCGCGCGCGCAACCGCCGCTGGACTTCGACCTGATGGGTAGCGATTACCGCCCCGGCGACCGCTCGCGGCGTGAGGATGATCGCTATTTGCTGCTCGAAGCCTTGCTCTCGGCGCGTGATCAGCTCTACATCAGCTGGGTCGGCCGCAGTATTCGTGACAACAGCGAGCGTCCGGCTTCAGTGTTGATAGGCCAGTTGCGCGATCATCTGGCCAGCGGTTGGCATCTGTCGAACAGCGATGAGTCGCTTGTTGATGCAATGACCCAGGAACATCCACTGCAACCCTTCAGTGCCCGTTATTTTCATGAAGGCGACGGACTGTTCAGCTACGCCCGAGAGTGGCAGTTACTTCACCAGACACACGAGGCCGTCGCCGAGCTTCCAGCGCTGACGGCCTATGTTCAGGAAGAGCCGCTGAGCCTGGGTCAGTTACAGGATTTCCTGCGAAACCCGGTGCGACATTTCTTCAGCCAACGGCTCAAGGTGTTTTTCGAGGCCGCCGAGGCACCTCTGGCGGATGAGGAACCCTTTGTACTTGATGCGTTGCAACGCTATAGCCTGAGCGACAGTTTGCTTGAAGCGGCGCTTACCCATCCGGATCAACCCGAGCTGGCCTTGGAGGCTCAAGCAAAACGCCTGCAGGGCAGCGGTCTGTTACCAATGGCCGGTTTTGGTGAGTGCTTGCAACAGGAGTTGATCGAGCCACTGCCTGACTTGCTGCAACGCTATCAACAGTTGCTGGCTTTATGGCCGACGCCGCTCAACAGTGCCTTGCCGGTGAGTCTCGAGCAGCATGGTGTCAGCCTCGAGGGCTGGCTCAGTGGTCTGCATCAGCGCAGCGATGGAGGATTGTTGGCTGTCACCACGATTCCCAACAGCATTGGTTCAATCAAGACCCGCAAATGGCATCGGCTGACTCGGCCCTGGGTCAATCATCTGGCGGCTTGCGCGAGCGGGTTGTCGCTGACCACGGCGCTGGTGGCCAGTGACGACACCTTGTTGCTGGCTCCCATAGAGCAGAGCGCAGCCCTTAATTCTTTGGGCGATCTGTTGCAGGCCTGGCAATCGGGCATGCGTCAGCCATTGCCGGTTGCGGTGAAGACTGCCTTCGCCTGGCTTGGCCAGAGCGATCCGGTCAAAGCCGAAGCGACCGCATGCAAGGCCTATGAAGGCGACGGTCAGACCACCGACGGTGAGCGTCGCGAAAGCCCGGCATTGGCCCGACAGTTTCCCGATTACAGCGCACTCGTCGCTGACGAAACCTTCGCTGATTGGTGTAACGCTCTCTACCGGCCACTGCTTGAAGCCCCGTGGCGATCATTGGCCAGCGAGGAGGTTCGCTCATGACAACCAAGACACCTCTGGCGCTGGCTTTCCCCTTGCGCGGCAGCCAACTGATCGAGGCCAGCGCCGGGACCGGCAAGACCTTCACCATCTCGGCGCTCTACCTGCGCCTGGTGCTCGGTCACGGTGGCGAGGTCGCCGGTTTTGGCCGCGAGTTGCTGCCACCGCAGATTTTGGTGGTGACCTTCACGGATGCAGCGACCAAGGAGCTGCGTGAGCGTATCCGCACTCGTCTTGCCGAGGCTGCGCGGTTTTTCCGTGACGAAACGCCAGCACCGGATGACTTGATCGCCGAGTTGCGCGAGCAATACAGCCCTGAGCAATGGGCAACTTGCGCCAATCGTCTGGACATTGCTGCTCAATGGATGGATGAGGCGGCGGTGTCGACGATTCACAGTTGGTGTCAGCGCATGTTGCGCGAGCACGCCTTCGACAGCGGCAGCCTGTTTACCCAGACCCTGGAAACCGATCACAGCGATTTGCTCGGTGAAGTGCTGCGCGATTACTGGCGGCTGTTTTGCTACCCGATGCAGGGTGATGCGCTGAACTGGGTTCGTGCCAATTGGGGAGGCCCGGCTGCGTTGTTGCCGCGCGTGCGTGCCTTGTTCGCAAGCGAGCAAGGTCTTGATGATGGAAAAGAGCCTGCCGAGCTGATTACCGCTTGCCTGCAAGAGCGGCGCGAATCCCTTCTGCAACTCAAGACCCCATGGCTGCAATGGGCGGCCGAGCTGCGGGATATCTGTCTGCAAGGTGTCGCTGAAAAGACCGTCGATGGGCGCAAGATGCAGGCGCGTTACTTCGAACCCTGGTTCGAGAAAATCAGCGCCTGGGCCGAGGACGAGTCTCAAGAGCAACTGGATATCGGCACCGGTTTCAGTCGTCTGACACCGGACGGTATGGCCGAAGCCTGGAAAGGCCGGGCGCCAGACCATCCGGGGCTGGACGCCATGCCCGGTCTGAAAGCCAGTCTGGATGCCTTGCCGACCCCGGATGCTGCAGTGCTGCAACATGCGGCCAAGTGGGTCGGTACGCGCTTTGAAGAAGAAAAGCGTCGCCGTGCCGAAATGGGTTTCGACGACATGCTGCTGCGGCTCGATACCGCCTTGCAGGCCGACGCTGGCGAGCGTCTGGCAACGTTGATTCGCGAGCAGTTCCCGGTCGCGCTGATCGATGAGTTCCAGGACACCGACCCGGTGCAGTACCGGATCTTCGAAAGTATTTACCGCATCGAAGACAACAATCCCGAATGCGGTCTGTTCCTGATCGGCGACCCGAAGCAGGCGATCTATGCCTTCCGTGGCGCCGATATCTACACCTACCTGCGCGCGCGTCAGGCCACCAGTGGCCGCCTGCATACCCTGGGCACTAACTTCCGCTCCAGCCATGGCATGGTCGGCGCGGTGAACCACGTATTCGAGCGCGCCGAGTCGCGCGAGCATGGCCGTGGTGCGTTTCTGTTCCGGGAAAAGACTGGCGAGAACCCCGTCCCCTTTCTGCCTGTTGCTTCTCAGGGACGTAAAGAAGTTTTGCAGATTGATGGTCAACCTGTGCCTGCGCTGAATATCTGGCAGTTGTCTGCCGAGCAGCCATTGTCCGGTGTGGTTTACCGGCAGCAACTGGCCGCCGCCTGCGCCAGTGAAATCGTCGCGCTGCTCAATGGCGGCCAGCAGGGCCACGCGGGATTCGTTCGCGACGGTCAGGATATGCGAGGCCTGCTCCCGGCCGATATCGCGATTCTGGTGCGTGACGGCAAAGAGGCCCAGGCGGTACGCGGTGAGTTGTCCGCCCGCGGGGTACGCAGCGTTTACCTTTCCGACAAGGACTCGGTGTTCGCAGCTCAAGAAGCCCACGATCTGTTGGCCTGGCTGAAGGCTTGCGCCGAACCGGATGTCGAGCGGCCGTTACGTGCTGCGCTGGCCTGTATCACACTGGATCTGCCATTGGCCGAGCTGGAGCGCTTGAATCAGGACGAACTGGCCTGGGAAGCGCGGGTGATGCAGTTCCGTGGTTATCGGGCGATCTGGCGCAGCCAGGGCGTGTTGCCGATGCTGCGCCGTCTGCTGCATGACTTTCAGTTGCCCCAGGCGTTGATTGCTCGAAGCGATGGCGAGCGGGTACTGACCAATCTGCTGCACCTGTCCGAGTTGTTGCAGCAAGCCGCCGCCGAACTGGATGGCGAACAAGCCTTGATCCGGCATTTGGCCGAGCATCTGGCGTTGTCCGGTCAGGCGGGTGAAGAACAGATTTTGCGGCTGGAAAGTGACGAGCAACTGGTCAAAGTGGTGACCATCCACAAGTCCAAAGGCCTTGAATATCCGTTGGTGTTTCTGCCGTTCATCTGCTCGGCAAAACCGGTGGATGGCAGTCGCCTGCCGCTGCATTACCACGACGACTCGGGCAAGGCGCAAGTGTCGTTGAAGCCCACCGCAGAGCTGATCGCCCAAGCTGATGACGAGCGTCTGGCTGAAGACCTGCGGTTGCTCTACGTTGCGTTGACCCGCGCGCAACACGCCTGCTGGTTGGGCGTCACGGACCTCAAACGCGGCAATAACAACAGTTCAGTCCTGCACCTGTCGGCGTTGGGCTATCTGCTCGGTGGTGGCCTGTCGTTGACCGAATCGGCCGGTCTGAGCCGCTGGCTGGAAGACTTGCAGCAAGGCTGTGAGGCAATCAGTTGCAGCGAAATGCCCGAAGCGAGCGAAATCCGTTTCAACCCGCCGCGCAATGAAGCCGTTTTGCTCGCGCCGTTGATTCCCAAGCGCAAGGCTACCGAGAACTGGTGGATTGCCTCTTACAGCGCCTTGCGTATTGGCGAGAGTATGAGCGCCGGTAGCGACGAAGCGCCGGAAAGTCCGCAAGCGCAGAAGCTCTTCGATGATGAGCGACTCGACCCGAATGCACCTCGGGAAATGGTCGCCAGTGGTGGCGATATCCATCGTTTCCCCCGTGGACCGAACCCCGGGACCTTTCTCCATGGTTTGCTGGAGTGGGCCGGTAACGAAGGCTTTGCTGCCGATCGGCGAAGTGTCGAAGACGCCATCGCTCGGCGCTGCAACCGCCGTGGTTGGGAAGGCTGGATCGGCACCTTGAGCGATTGGTTGCTGCACCTGCTGCAAGCTCCATTACGCATCGGCGCTGGACTGTCACCGGTGGTGTTCGAACAACTGACCCAGTACCGGGTCGAGATGGAGTTCTGGTTCGCCAGCCATAAAGTCGATGTGTTGAAACTCGATGAACTGGTGTGCCAATACACCCATAACGGTGTTGCCCGGGTGGCGGCCGAACCGGTGTTGCTCAATGGCATGTTCAAAGGTTTTATCGACCTGACGTTCGAGCACGAAGGGCGTTATTACGTCGCTGATTACAAATCCAACTGGCTGGGTGTCGATGATTCGGCCTACACCGAACTGGCGATGGAACAGTCGATTCTCGACAATCGTTACGACCTGCAATACGTGTTGTATCTATTGGCCCTGCATCGCCAGCTCAAGGCACGACTCGCCGATTACGATTACGAGCGGCACATGGGCGGGGCGCTTTATCTGTTCTTGCGCGGCACCCGAGCGCCGAGCCAGGGCGTGTGCTTTACCCGTCCGCCACGGGAGTTGATCGAGCGTCTGGATCGGCTGTTTCAGGGCAAACCGGAGCAACCCAGGGCCGAGCCCGCCTGGGAACAAGGAGTATTGCTATGAGTCGTTCCCTTGCCGATTTACTGCCCACACCGTTGGCCGCTGAAAGCCTGGTCGGGCTGGCACCGCTGAGTCGAGCCGAAGATCTGCTGCTGTTGCTTGAGCGATGGGTCGAACGCGGCTGGCTGAGGGCACTGGACAAAGCCTTTGTGGGCTTCCTTCACGAACTCGAACCTCAAGGCGACTCGCTGGTGCTGCTTGCGGCGGCGTTGACCAGTCACCAACTGGGTCACGGGCACGTCTGTCTGGATCTGTTCGAGACCCTCAAGGAGCCGGACTTCGCCCTGTCGTTGCCGCCGGAAGGGGATGTGCACACAGGCGCCATGCTGTTGCCGTCGCAACTGCTCGAAGCACTGGACGGCGCGCACTGGTGCAAGGTGTTGGCGTCCAGCCGATTGGTAGCGCTGGCCGCCGATAGCCGTGACGACGCGCAGCAGCGCCCTTTGGTGTTGTCCGGCAAGCGTTTGTACTTGCGTCGTTACTGGGCTTACGAGCGGCGCATCGATACCGCGTTGCGTCAGCGACTCGCGGCCCATGAAGCAACGCCCGATGATCTGCCCGAGCGCTTGAGTGGCTTGTTCGGCGCGGCCAAGAGCGGGGTGCCGATCGATTGGCAGAAGCTCGCCTGTGCTCTGGCCACTCGCGGCGCCTTCAGCATCGTCACTGGTGGACCGGGTACCGGTAAGACCACCACCGTGGTGCGTCTGCTGGCCCTGTTGCAAGCGCCGGCCGTGGAGTCTGGCAAACCGCTGAGAATCCGTCTCGCTGCACCCACCGGCAAGGCCGCCGCACGACTGACCGAATCCATCAGCCAACAGGTTCGTACGTTGGCAGTCGCTGACAGCGTGCGGGACAAAATCCCCTCTGAAGTCACCACTGTGCACCGCTTGCTCGGCAGCCGTCCGGGCACCCGTCATTTCCGCCACCACGCCGGTAATCGTTTGCCGCTGGATGTGCTGGTGGTCGACGAAGCCTCGATGATCGACCTGGAGATGATGGCCAACCTGCTCGATGCCTTGCCGACACATGCCCGTCTTGTGTTGCTTGGCGACAAGGATCAGTTGGCCTCGGTGGAGGCCGGTGCGGTACTTGGTGATTTGTGCCGCGATGCCGAGGCCGGTTGGTACAGCCCACAGACTCGCGTCTGGCTGGAGGCGGTCAGTGGTGAACATCTGAGTGCCAGCGGTTTGCAGGAAGACACCGAGGGCGTTCATCCATTGGCTCAGCAGGTGGTGATGTTGCGCCATTCGCGGCGTTTCGGTGAGGGCAGTGGTATTGGCCAATTGGCGCGCTGGGTCAATCAGCAGCAGGCCGATGAGGCGCGCAAACTACTGGCCGTTCGCACCCATGCCGATTTGTTCTCGCTGACGCTCAAGGGGGAGCAGGATCGCGCTCTGGAGCGGCTATTGCTTGAAGGGCACGGCGAGGGGCCGCAGGGTTATCGGCATTACTTGAGTCTTCTACGCAGCCAGCGACCGACAGTCGACACTGCGCTTGAGGATCCACGCTGGACCGAATGGGCACGCAATGTGTTGCAGGCCTTCGATGCGTTCCAGTTGCTGTGTGCCGTGCGAAAAGGCCCTTGGGGCGTTGATGGCCTGAATCTGCGCATCACCAGTGCGCTGCTCAAGGCACGCCTGATCGACAGCGACCAGCAATGGTACGAAGGTCGCCCGGTGCTGATGACCCGCAACGATTACGGTCTGGGCTTGATGAATGGCGACATCGGCATTGCCCTGAAACTGCCGGAACGGGACGGCCCGCAGGCAGGTCGTCAGGTGCTGCGCGTGGCGTTTCCGCGCAACGATGGTCAGGGCGGTGTGCGCTTTGTGTTGCCCAGCCGGCTGAATGACGTGGAAACCGTGTACGCCATGACCGTGCACAAATCCCAGGGTTCTGAATTTACCCACACCGCATTGATTCTCCCGGATGCACTGAACCCGGTGCTGACCAAAGAACTGATCTACACCGGGATTACCCGGGCCAAGGACTGGTTCAGTCTGATCGAGCCAAGGCCCGGTGTATTCGAAGAGGCGGTACGGCGCAAGGTCAAGCGCTTGAGCGGGTTGATGCTTGAGTTGGGGTGAGCCGGTGCCGTAACGGTGGCGAGAGGATTTCACCTCTCGCCACAAAGACCTGGCCAATTCCTGCGACGACTACTCCGCCACCAGCAGCATTTCCTGGGAGGGCAGGCCCATGAAGCGTCGGACCCGCTCCCCGGCCTGCTCATTGCGTATGGCGTGTGGTCTTGCATCCAGCTGAATATTCCCGCCTTCCATGAAAATCACCCGATCAGAAATCGACATCGCGAAGTCCATCTCGTGGGTCACGATCAGCATGGTCATACCTTCCTTCGCCAAATCGCGAATCACGTTCAATACGTCGCCCACCAGCTCCGGATCGAGGGCCGAAGTCGGCTCATCGAACAGCATGATCTTCGGCTCCATGGCCAATGCTCGGGCAATCGCTACCCGTTGTTGCTGGCCACCAGAAAGCTGATGCGGGTATTTGTGTG
The DNA here is from genome assembly GCF_059420325.1 of Pseudomonas sp. GW821-FHT04C07. Taxonomy (NCBI): domain Bacteria; kingdom Pseudomonadati; phylum Pseudomonadota; class Gammaproteobacteria; order Pseudomonadales; family Pseudomonadaceae; genus Pseudomonas; species Pseudomonas sp. GW821-FHT04C07. The sequence goes on along the minus strand of NZ_JBWKTM010000020.1, from coordinate 83,923 downwards.
CGTGGGCCAGCAGCCCGACCTTATCCAGCAGTGCATACGCGCGTTGTTCGCTCAAGGGCTTGGCGCTGCCGTGGTAGCGCGGTGCCAGGGTTATGTTGTCGAGAATGCAGCGATGGGGGAACAGGTTGAAGTTCTGGAAAACCATCCCGATATGCCGCACGCCAGTGCGAACCCGGGCGCTGTTGGGAGTGTCATCGTGGCTGATGAAGCTTTCGCCGAACAGCTTGATCTCACCTTGATCAATACTTTCCAGGCCATTGATAGTACGGATCAACGAAGTTTTGCCCGAGCCTGACGGGCCGATGATCGAGATTACCTGACCACTGCCGACCTTCAGGTCGATGCCCTTGAGCACCTCGTGATTGCCATAGCGCTTGTGGATCTTTTCCAATTGCAGAACCGGTGCTGCACCGTGGATGGCTGGAAGGCCGGTAGTGGCAATCAGCGGTGGGATTTGTGCCTTGAGTCGGGCCACGGCAGTTTCGTCGAGGGTTTGTGGTTTGCGTTGGTTCAGATCCAGATAGCGTTCCAGTCGGTGCAAAAACCAGCCGAACACGCTCACGATAAATACGTAATACACCGCTACCGCGCCGAGGGTTTCCATCACCAGGAAGTTTTGCGCGTACAGGCGCTGGCCGACGGTGAGCAGTTCCGTCAGGGAGATCACCGAGATCAGCGATGTCAGTTTCACCACGGTGATGTATTCGTTGATCAGCGTGGGCAGGGAAATGCGAAAGGCTTGAGGTATCACGATCAAACGCTGCAAGCCCAGAAAGCCGACACCCAGCGCCCGCCCGGCTTCTTTCTGACCCTTGGCCACCGAAATCAGGCCGCCGCGATGGATCTCTGCCATATACGCCGCTTCGGTTATCACCAGCGCGAACAACCCGGAGTAGAACGGATTGGACAGTACCGAGCCGGTCATCGGAAACAATTGCGGCAGGTTGTAGACGAACACCACCAGCACCAGCAGCGGGATGCTGCGAAAGAACCAGATATAAACGGCCGCCGGTATTTTAAGCCAGGCCGAAGCAGACAACTTGGCCGAGGCCAGGAGAAAACCCAGCAACATGCCGATGAACCAGGCCAGCGAACTGAGTTCGATCACGGTGACGCAGGCTTGCCAGAAGGCGGACTCTGCAAACAGGGAGAAAAAGTACGTCCAATCGAATTGCATAAGTACCTCAAACCGCATTGAAATCTTCGCGGGTAAGCCGCTCCCGCATGGGGAGCGGTGTTTTTGTAGGCGCGTGCTCGCGAAGGGGCGTAGCCTTAGTTAGACGCTTCTTCCAGGTTGTACTTCTTCAGGATAGCCGCGTAATCACCGCTTTTTTTGGCTTCATCAAACGCTTTGAGCAGCGCCTGATAGGTGTCGTTGTTGCCTTTCTTGACGAAGATGCCGAGGGTTTGCGGATAGACCAGATGCTCGCTGGTGACCACTACGCGGCCACTGGTGTGCTCGGCGATCATCTTCGCCGCGCCGGCGATTTCCATCTGGGCCTGGATGTTTTTCGACAGCAGGGCCTGGGTCACTTCCGGTGCCGACGGGAACTCGCTGACAGTGATGGCGCCCTTGTTGTTCGGCACACAATATTCGGTGGAGAGTTTCTTCAATTGAGCGACCCAGGTGGTGCCTTGTTCCAGGCCGACTTTCAGGCCGCAGAGGTCCTCAGGGGTTTGCGCATTCAGACCGCTGTCTTTCGGCGCCATGATTGCCGCGCCAGTCACGGCGTAGCCAATGGTCATGGCTTGAGTCTGACGCTCGGGCGTGATGTACATGCCGGAGATAATCGCGTCATAGTGCCCGGAGTTCAGGCCGGAAATCAGATTAGGGAACTTGGTATCGACGAACTCTGCCTTGGCTTGCATCTGCTTGGCCAGGGCCTGAGCCAGTTCCGGATCGGAGCCGACAATATTCTTCTGGCTGTCATAGGATTCGAACGGCGGGTAGGTGATTTCCATGCCGATTTTTAACTGGCCCGGTGTCGCGGTGGTTGTGGCAAAGCTGGCGGTGGCGCAAAGCAGGCCGGCGGCAAGCAGGGTCAGGCAGGATGCGGTGTTTTTAGTGAACATGTTCGGTGACTCCAGGGTAGGGAAGTAGTGGCCGACGACAGGGTTTCAGGAAGGCTGCGCCTGGTTTTTCAAATGTCCGAAGCTCGACGGCTTGCGGGCCTTTTCTGGAAGCTGGATCTCGCCATTTTCTACCCGCTTGCGCAGGTATTGGTATGTCTGCAAGGCTTGGCCGTACATGTGTTCACCAATGGTGATTTGCTCGTACTCGTGCTCGGTTTTGGCAAAGCCGGGCAGCGGTTTGATCTGGGTATGGAAGTCGCAGGCGTAGAACAGCGGGAAGGAGTAGCGCTCTTCACTGACTGTGCGCACACGGTGCGCGGTAGCGACGAACGCACCCGCGGTCATGACTTCGAGCATGTCGCCGATGTTCACCACGAAAGCGTCTGGAACGGGCGGCGCATCGATCCATTGGCCGAGGTTGTTCATCACCTCCAGCCCCGGTTTGTCAGCCAGCAAAATGGTGAAGCACTCATAGTCGGTGTGCGCACCAATACCGGGTGCATCCTGGACCGCGTCGTCGAAGGGATAGTGGATCAACCGCAGCTTTGAGGGCGGTCGGGTGACCATGCTGTCGAAATAGTCTTCCTCCAGGCCCAATGCCAGGGCGAAGCCACCGAACAGCCGTCGACCGAGGTCGAAGATCGCAGCGTAGTAGGCCTGCACTGCTTCCTTGAAACCTGGCAGCAGCGGCCATTCATTTGGCCCGAGCAGCGGGGTGTTGGCCAGCACCAGCGGGTCGTTTACCGGGACTTCGAAGCCGATATCGAAGGCTTCTTTGTGATCCGGTTTGCCCTTGGCGTAAACCTCTTCGCCTTCCGGGACATAACCTTTATGAGTCTGCGAGGCGCCGATGTAGTGCTGCATCTTGGTTGCGAAGGGCTGATCGAAATAGTCCCTGGCTGCCTGGCGCAAGTTGGCGATCAGCTGCGGCTCAATGCCGTGGCTGGTGATGTAGAGAAAGCCGACCTCACTGGCGGCCACCCCGAGCTGTTCAGCGACGGCCAGGCGATGTTCCCGTTCGATGCTGAACAAACCGGCGATATCCACCACCGGAATGCTTTTGAAGTTAGCTTGGGCCGGGCTGTTATTGATCTTCTCAGGCATGACGCAAAACCTCACGAGAGAGTTGAGTGGTTGAAGCGATCGAAGTGTTCGCGCTCTGTTCTAGCCATCCAGACATTCAGCGACCACAGGTCGGCAACCGGCACATTGGTGAAGGGCAGGTGATGCAAATAGCCGTCGGCGCCGAACTCTGGCGTCAGGGTACTGACCTGATAGCCACGAGCCTGTTGGGAGCGCCAGATGGCTTCCCAGTGCTGTTGATGGAAGGCCAGTTCCCGGGCGTACTCAGGGGCCGCGGGATGGGGAACCTGTGGACCCTGGTCATACCCGACCCGGGCCTGGATATGGTGCACGCGTTCGACGAAGGCACTCAGGTCATCCGCCGGGTCATTCAACAAGCGTTCGCAGGTGACGACCCAATGGCTGATATCGCTGGTGAACAGCAAGTCGGGCAGCTGCCGAATCAACTCAAGGGTCAGCCAGGGGTTGAACAGTGAGCGTGAACGGTGGGTTTCGAAGCTGCAGACTTGCCCGTGCTTGCGCGCAAGCGTCATGGCCTGGCCGAAGAACTCCACCTGCTGCGCCAGTGGCCAGCGGTCATTGCCGGCCAGAACATTGACGAAGCGAGGATTGAGCTCGGCGGCCCAGGCGAGTTTTTTGTCCAGATCAAGAAGGTGTTCGGTGGGCGGCGCGGATTGTTCCGGCAACACGTCATAGGCGGTAAAAACCGTACTGATGTAACCGAGTCGATTGGCCCGTAGAAAGGCGCCGAACTCGGCTCGCTCACTGACATCAAGCGGCAGGCGGGCCTCCATGCCGTCGAAGCCGGCTTTCAGTAACTCATCGAGAGCCTGAGCCTTGCTTGCGGTATAGCCCCAGAGGGTACGGAATATTTCCAGTTTCATTGGTGAACCTCCGCGATTCCTTCAACTACTCAAGGCTCGAGGCGGCACATGACCGAATCGGGCTGTTATGGCAGTAGTAAAAGGTTTTCATGAGCCGGATCTCTGGGGATCCGTTCTCACTGCATCGCTGTCAGCTTTTATTATTATTACGGCCGCTTGGCGGCCACAGGTCACGTTGGTGTCGATGGTAGGCAGGACGCGAGGCTGGGAAGAATAGGAAAGCTCAAATCGTTACTTCATGTTTCTCTAAACAATTAGGCACCTATCTATAAATGCTGTTTCGTGAGCATTTCACTGGCTATGCTATCGTTGCAGCATCACCTTGTAACGATCATCGAGAATCCGAGCATGGACGCGACGACAGAACGCATTTCTGGCTGGAGGCAGTTACTGCTCTCGACCATTCTCTGTTTGTTGACCTCCCTCGCTTTTGCTCCGCCAGAAACGCCGACCGGCATAGCGGGCCCATGAGTTTATTCAAGCTCGATAACCCTCCGACCTTGCGCTCGGTCATTGGCCGCGGGCATTTGATCGTCGCGTTGGTAGCGGTGGGCCTGGCCAGCATTTCCTTGACCCTGCTTGGGGGGCTGGCCTTGCGCGTTTATGCCGATCACAACCTGCATCTGATTGCTCGCTCGATCAACTACACCGTGGAAGCTGCAGTGGTGTTCGACGACAAGGTCGCGGTGACTGAAGCGTTGGCGTTGATCGCCTCCATGGAAGAGGTGGCAGACGCGCAGGTTTTTGGCGAGAACGGGCGGTTGCTGGCGCGTTGGCAGCGACCGGCAACCGGGTTGCTCTCTGAGTTAGAAACGCAGATAGCCCAGACCTTTCTGGAAAAACCGATCACTCTGCCGATCCTCCATCAGGGGCGGGAAATCGGCAGCATCCTGCTCACCGGTCATGGCGGCAGCCTGTTGCGTTTTCTGCTCAGTGGTCTGGCCGGCATTGTGTTGTGCACCGCCCTGAGTGCCTGGATTGCCCTGCATCTGGCACGACGTCAGCTTCGAGGGGTCATCGGCCCGCTGCGCGGTCTGGCCAGTGTGGCCCATGCTGCCCGCAGCGAGCGAGCTTTCGATCAGCGCGTGCCACCGACCGAGATTGCCGAGCTGAATAGTCTGGGTAACGACATCAATGCCTTGCTCGATGAAATGGAAGCCTGGCAAACGAATCTGCAAAACGAAAACGAAACGCTGGCCCACCAGGCCAGTCATGACAGCCTCACCGGCCTGCCGAATCGGGCGTTTTTCGAGGGCCGGCTGATCCGCGCATTGCGCAGTGCGAACAAGCTCGATGAGCGGGTCGCGGTGTTGTTTCTCGACGGTGACCGGTTTAAAGGCATCAACGATAATTTTGGGCACGCAGCCGGTGATGCGGTATTGGTTGCCGTTGCGACGCGGGTCAGAGCGCAGTTACGCGACGATGACCTTGTCGCGCGTCTGGGCGGTGACGAATTTGCCATTCTGCTGACGCCCCTGCACAAGTACGAGGACGCCGAGCGCATTGCCGACAAGATCATTGCCAGCATGGACATGCCGATCCCGTTGCCGGGCAATACCTCAGTCTTGACCTCACTCAGTATCGGGATTGCCATCTATCCCGATCATGGCATTACTCCAGGCACCCTGCTCGATGCTGCCGATGGGGCAATGTGTCAAGCCAAACGCCTTTCCCGAGGCGGGCAGTACACCGCGGGGGCGGAGCACCCTGTCGCCCATGTTCAAACCAGGCGCTAAACCTGTAGCGTCTAACGATACGGTTGGGGGCGTACCGAAAACCGCCGAGCGTCGATTGTAGTGAGCGCGGATTAGTCCGCGAACACCATCGAGCGGGTTTCGCCCATCAACAAGTGTTGATTCTGCTCGGTCACGCTGCGGATGTAATCCCACAACAAGGTAATCCGCTTGAGCTTGCGCAGATCCTCCCGGCAGTACATCCAGAACTTCAAGGAAATCAGGTTAACCCAATGAATACAGGGGCTAACCGTCATGAACACTCTTGAAGCTCGATCTGCTGTATCAAGCAGCGTTACAAGTTTTACGTTTCCTGTGAGGCCGACGACAAGACTTGCCAAGCCGTATCACTACCGACGCAACGGTATTTACTACATGCGTCTCAGGGCTACAGGTAGCACCACCGATCTCGCTTCGGTTTCCCTGAAGACCAGCAATAGAAGGGCGGCGATGGATGCCGCAGATCAGCTTACGGGGTTCGTCAGGGCCTTTCACTTGGAGAACCCAGACGCCTCTTGGGACAAGCTGAAGGAGCATTTCCGTATTGTCTCGTCTGAGCTGTTTGAGTCTGGACGTGATGGCGACGTTACGCAGGTGTGGGGCGGATTGCATGATAGCCACTCTGGCTTTGTGGGCGGCTCTACACAACTCATGAAGTCAGTAGCGGACGTCCCAGTGTCTCTATCTGTATTGGCCCCAGCTATGACCTTTGAGACTCTCTCGGGTCTCTACTTGGCCGACCGTGGGCAAGATCAGAAAGCATCGACCCTGAAGGAAACAAAGATTTGCCACGGGACAATCTCTGCGGCTCTCGGTGAGTTGGACATGCGGACGCACTCACGGGCTGACCTCGTGGCTTTGCGTGATCGTCTTGCAGATGGCCGCATGCCCTCAACGGTCAATAAGCTGATCGTGAAGCTCTCGGCAGTCCTCGCATGGTCAGTTGAAAATGCTCACATATCCAAGTCTTACGACAAGAAACTGAAGCTCACGAAGGGCACTGAATCGAGCCGTAAGGCGTTCACTCAGGACCAGGTAGGCAAACTGGTGGCTTACTCCAATACGTTGCCTGAGACATCATGGAAGCGTTGGCTGCTGAGTATCGGGGCTATCACTGGTGGGCGCCTCAATGAAATCTCACAGCTGACGGTAGGTGATGTCCTGACGCTTGAGTCGGGTATCACTGTTATCCATATCAACGAAGCAGGCGAAGGCAAGTCAATCAAGAACAAACGCAGTGAGCGTCTGGTGCCACTGACTGACGGCGCTTACGATTTCGACCTCGCAGCATTCTTGCGGTACGTCGAGGCGTGCAAGCTCAGTGGATCGGACTCATTAGCTCAGATTGGTTACAAGACAGGCGGAGAGTGGGCTAACCAACAGGCAATCCCTGCGGCCCTTGGGGAATCCTTTGGTCCCGGCTTGGTGTTCCATTCCATGCGACACTCGCTGGCGTCCTTGATGCAAGCCAAGGGAGTTCCTACGGCTTACGCACAGGCTGTGATGGGGCATGCGTCGGGCACGATTACTTTTGATGTCTACGGTTCAGGGGTACCCATTGATACCATCGCGGAGATGCTTGTGGAATTGTTCGTTGGCGGTGGTCAGTGACTGTGTTGTTGGGGGCTATTGGCGGCACCGAAAACTCGTTAGAAACCGTCGATAAACCCGAGCATAACCTGCACTGGATTCGTCATGTTCTTAGTACGAACTTCCGTCCAGCCCAATGTTTACGGGTTTACATGGCTGTCTGGACTAAGCAAATGCTTTTCTCTCTCGCTGAAAGAAGTTTTCCAAACTTGGCAATCGTAAATGTCAATACCTGGGGGTTGCTTTTTTATATAGGGTTCGTGTAGAATCTGCCTCCTGCCTCAGTGGGCAGAACAGACAAATTAGAAGCCTCTACGCGACCATGGTGTGAACAAATCGCCCAGAAATCGCAGGAGGTTTTTTAACGCCTGAATTTTGGTTGACCACCACCTGACGGTCACAGCAGATCATGAGAAGCCCCATGACAAACGCAATCCAAGCAACACCAACATTGAGGTCGACGACATCGAATAGCTGAGTTCAATACTACTTTGTAGAGAGAATACTGCCAATGATGCCGACCAACGTGTCGGTATTTTTTTGCCAAAAATTCAACATACGGAGGTACAAATGCACATCGACTCTACCTAACTCGCCTGCACTGCATCGGCCATTACTAGCCAGTTGCTGCGTCAAAAAATTCACAGGCACAACCAATTAGAGGTAAACGCCAACACAAAACAACACAAGGAGAAATAGAAAATGTCGAACTACATCGTTATAGACAAAGAATCAAATCTGATCGTAAAAATTATTTGCTCAAGCGTCAAGCCGAGACTTATCGCCAAGTATCGAGCAATACGAGTGTCCGATGCCATTTTGGCTAAATATGATAAGCGGGCCAGGCTACGATCCAGAAACGGCACTTTGGTAGACGCCGGAGAGCTAGCGAGTGTCAGCCCTGCGTTTCTTGAGTTGTTACAGTCTCGCAGCTAGAGCCACTATTTGCTGGTCTAAATCCATGTAAAAAAGCCTACCCCTAGCAACCCTACAGGATGGGTGTTTTTACATGGGTTTCAGCCAGGATATACGGGGGTGTAATTGCTGATATCAGGCAAAACACACCCTCAACAAAATATTGAAATTAACAAACCGGCAATACCGAGGTAACGCCAATGAAATGAACTTGAACAGGAGACAAGAATAATGGAGTACACACGCGCCAAATCTGCAACAGAACCTTTGATTCACACCCACGGCTTTGTGGTGAGCCCAGAGACCGGCGAAATCTTTGAGAGCAAGCCTTCTGTACTGGATGGACCTTCGGACTACGAGACCGGCACTGGTAGATTGCCAGCCTTAAAGCCCACACTCACTCCTGAGCAGCAGGAAGATGCGCTACGCCTGCTGACACCAGCCAACGACGTAAGCAGCGACTCGCCACCCGAGCGTAACGTTGTAGCTCTCAAGCGAGTAACGCGACCACCAACTGTATTAGTGAACCTTGTCCATCGTCACATTGCATTGGCAGATGTGCAGCCTGACCTGAAGATGTACGACCTTCCCCAACAAAACTGGGTTGAAGATTACGTTGTTGGTGCGTGCTACGTCGTAGCCGGTGACAGCAAAGGCAGGCTTAATGTTAACCCTGCCCATGTCTACGCAGCTGTAAAGCTTCCAGCCATTAGCACAGCCGCTGTGGAGAAACTGACGGGAATGAGCAAGTCTCAAGTCGCTCTGATCGCACAGTGCGCTAGATTCGCCCTGAAAGGCATGCTGATGTACTTGGAGAGAAATCCACAGGTGCGTGACTCCCTACGGGTCGAGGTGGACTTCGTTGATGCGTACTACGCACAGGAGCTAGAAGCCGCCATCTGAATCTGGGAGATAGTCCGGGACTATATAGAGAGGGAACCTCTCGAGTTGAACACGAGATGGCGAAGCCATAAGGTTAGTACAGTTTAAAGCTGATCCTATTGAAGAGGTAGACTGATGGAATGGATTAATAAATCCATCAACATTCAAAGATGATTACTATCCACAGGCTAGCCTGTGGTGCTTACTACTATTGTGAGCGTCCGTTCACGGGTTAGCACGATCAAGGCTGAAAGCCTGAAGGTAGACCTTATAATTAAATATTAATTTAAATTGATATAAAATAACTTAATACAAATATAGTGATATTACTTAAGGGTGTTAACGCTACGGCTACGCCGTTCCACCGTGCTAAAGCTTTGACCGTAGGTCATCTGGAATCTGACACCACAGGCTAGCCTGTGAGCAATATCTATTTTATATACGGGCATTCATTTCATTCATTTATTTACCCGTGACTATTTCAGTAGGGTAGTCAGTAAGGACGAGTCAGCTAACAGCTCACGCTGTAAAGGCACTGGCTTTGTTGTTGTGTTAAACCTAAACCATAGGTCGTAGGTGATGCCAGAAAGCTCACTCTCTAAGTTTGCATTAGTATCGTGACTGTCGGACATGGGTATTGCGTCCGGCAACACGGGTAAATTGTTTAATACGCCTCAGCCAAGAAGCCCCAAGGTAGTGAGTAAGCCAGTACCAACAACGGTATCGAAAAGAGGATGAATAAGCAAGGCTTTCAATAGGTTCTTGGCTGCATCATTACTACACCAACCTAGCCTCCACCGGACTTGCCGTCAAACGATGGGCAAATGGATTGATCAATCCATAAACCCGAATGGCCCGTCTATCGCCTCATACTTCTGCTGGAACTCTTCATCTGTTTGCCTGATAAGCATGATAGTTTCGACTACTGAAAAAAGCAGCGGAATATATGTCCAGCAAAAGATCAAATACAAAATCCCCCAACCCCATGTGCCCAAATAAAACTTGTGGGCACCAATCCCGCCTAGAAAAAGTGCTAATAGGGTTGTCGCAGTCTTAGTCTTAGGTGGCTTTACGTCATTGACCAGTGGGAGTTTTTTGCCCGTTGGATACACGATGCTGGCTTGCCCCTCACTAGTCGAATCGTAATCGACCTCCATACCAACTTCCGGAGGGGAAATCCCTTTCCACTCGCTCATAGGGAAATAACATCTTGAGCCGGTGGCTGTCTTGATTGCCACGATTTGGGTGCCATTGTCAATGCCAAGTATCGTGCCTTCCATTTCAACCTTCGCTAGATATTAGTGATCACTTCGCCATCATAGCTTATGGGCATAAACCATCAACAGGTGATTATAGCGATCTACGCAAGCACAACTGGATATCAACAAACGACCGTTAAACGATACGTTTCAGACAGGCGGTATCACGCATCAACAAATTAGCTTTGGTAAATTAATGATACCTTGATGCAGTGATGCTACGTTTGTTGATACCGCCGGGGTCATTCACCATGTCACGCACTTTCCTATACGCACGTTGCTCGACCCAATCCCAACACACACAAAACCAGTTGCAGGAGGTGAAAAGCGCTGGCTTCGACGTACAGGCGAGTCGTGTAGTGGAAGAAACTATCTCAGGTAGCATCGCGGCGAAGGAGCGCCCCGGCTTCCAGAAGTTGTTAGATAAGATGGAATCGGGAGATGTCCTGATCGTTACCAAGCTTGACCGTCTTGGACGTAACGCTATGGATGTACGCGCTACAGTTGAACATCTGGAGTCGAGTGGTATCCGTGTTCACTGCCTGGCCCTTGGTGGCGTTGACCTCACCAGTGCAGCAGGCAAGATGACCATGCAAGTGTTGGGTGCTGTAGCTGAGTTCGAACGCGACCTCCTGATTGAACGTACACAAGCTGGTTTAGCACGGGCCAAGTCTGAGGGTAAGAAGCTGGGGCGCCCTGAAGCACTCGACACAACATTCGACGTGCAACGCCTCAAGGCCAAGGACATGACACAAGCTGAGGTAGCAACAGACCTCAAGATCGGTATCGCTACAGTCAAACGTCATTGGAACAAGGTTATCTGAGTCAGTGGCAGAGACTCTTAGGAGGCATCTGTTATTTCTATTTTGGGAACGGCTCTCTTTGGGCCGCTCGCACCAGGCTTGATACCTAGATCTTAAATCCCAGTTTCCAATGGTACTTCGCCAAATTATATTTCCGACCCGGAAATCAGGAACATCCCGATGTGAAGCAAGGTCGTGACGCTGAGGCGAAGAGCCAAGAAAATTAACGCCGACAAAGATGGTTGATATCTATACGTCGCACTAGACAACATTCAGATGTTTATTATTTCCACAGTGCTCGTTCTTGCCACGGCCTGCTTAAATTTTACTGTTCCCGGCATATGTCTCATGATGAATTTTTTTACATCATCTTGCATCCGGCAACCAAAAATAATCGATTCTACAAATTTATCGTTATACGGTACTTTGATAAAATTCTTACCCTTGGGTATACGCCCCATAGCGTTACTAGCGTGAAATCTGTATTCAGGCTCGTACTCCCACTCATCAAGCTTTGTTCTTAACGCACGCCAAATTTGATGACCTAATGCCTCGCCATCATGAATCTTAAAATAATGACGATAGAAATCTATCGTATTGAGTTTTGGAATGCTTTGTTGATAAGTTACTTTCTCAGCTTTCATAAACTCCGACTTAAATTCAATACAGAACCCCTTATGAGAGTCAGCATAATGCGACCACATTAAATTGCTGACAGGGTTATTCGAAACCGACAAAAACGCATAACTATCTATTAGTTCATTGAAGGATTTTTCTACACCACGTTTGACTTCTAGTCCCTTGGCCGTAAACCTTCCTTTATGTACACACTCAGACAAGAGTTGCTTATCCTCTTTGCCAACAATAGACTTAATCTCCTTAAATTCTCTTGGCACTGGCTTAACTAGTTCTATCTTCGAATCAAAAAGATCGTTAAAGTTTCTTCTGCTAGAAAAAATCGCTTGATTATTTAGCAGTGCATCAATTGCATAATCTCTCGACAAATCAATAGCGCTTGAAATAGTACGATACTTATAAAAATACTTTGGGTAACTTTCACTCACTGATCGATTCCTTCCAGCCTGATAGCCATGCACATACGATTTTATTTAGAAATCTTACCAAAACTCAAACCAACTAGCTATTAACGCGGACGTTATGAATCGAGGCTCACGACTCTGCGAATACGCACGACAACATCGTCCCCACAGTAGGTGGGATTAGATTTGAACGCAGACGCCATGTTCACTCGAGGATTCATCGACGTCAACATGCGGATCTGCAGCAAATACCAATTTTATATTGGCAGGGCTGTGGAGTGGTCAGACGTAAATGGTCAAATTTTTAACGCTGCCTTGATCTTGTCCCACTCTTTGGATAACGATGGGTTCAACTTATCAAAAACCCTCGAGGATAAGGTAACTGCTGCGTTAGCCTTGGCTGTTTCATACATTGAAAATGAGGTCAGAGCCATTGCATTAAACTGTTCCACCGGCGGTTGGGACTGGAATAAGTTGTAAACATCGTCGAAAGTCCTTTCATAACGCATCCGCAACCATTCAAGTCGAAACCACTTCGCCAATATCTGTTCACTAAATACGGCCTGTGTTGCAGCGAGCACGACTCCAAGGTCACTGCGTCTATACAATAAACAAGCCAGCCACAAGATTGTATAAATTGCAATTTTTGCCCGCTCTACCTTCACCATTCGCAATGTGATCGCTTTACTGAAGTGACTATTTTCAAGTGCCTGTGCAGCCATTCGCTTGATCGGATCAATAAAGTCGTTATTGTAATATCCATCCGTTTTTTGATGAGTTAGATTTATACCACAAGCATTGCTGAAAAAATCCTGACGCCGTTTATCCTCTGCCCTTGGTATTAGATACAGACGGGAAACCAGCCCGATTATAAAAATCGCAAGGACAAATACGACATAAGCAATCAAAATTGCATCGTAGGGTTCGGGGTATTTTTCCCGATCCACAAACAAAGCAGCAAAGGAAAGCGACGCACCACCATAAAACAACCAGTCGGAAGCTGTATCAGCAGCTTCAACGGAGTCATAGTAGCTTTTGCGAATTGGATCAAAGCGAGGCATGTAAGTTATCCATAGTTCGGGAACTCGTTACCGAAAATTTGCTGCCAAAGTTCGATGGCAGTCTTGTGGTCGTCGTTAGGCATAAATGTATTGAACCAAGCCGTTCGACTTTTTTCGATTGCTTTGTCAAATCGCTTGAGCACTTCCTGTCGATCAGCCCAAGACAAATAGTCATCGGCAAACCCCGTGTCATACCAGAGGAAGCTAACTAGCAGATTTCGAGCTTCTACAAAAAACTGGAATACATTCCACGGCATATCACCCAGATACCCGCTGAAAACTTTTATCGCCAGCACTTCAATGTGGTAACTACTAAGAAAATCACCATGAAAACGATTCCAATGTTTGATCATTTTGATGATTCGTCTGAAGTTACTTCCACACTCAACAGACTTTGCTTCGATGGTTGACGCAAAAGACTTTGGACGTGATTTAATCCAACTGTCGGTGTTTGAATCCGGCACGTTGTAATGCGAGACGGAACCGTCGGCGTTCGCTGTTCTACTTACCGGCACAATGTCTACATTCGGCCATGTTTTGTAGTGAAGCGTGACTGCTTGCCCATTGCGACGTGCTCCAGTTCTCCACTCGGCCAACGCGTCACGAATGGATTGCAGCACCTGAGTCGGTGTTTTGTTCTGGATATGCTTTCCATAATGCAAAACAACCATCACGTCCAAATCTGCATGCTGCTTCAGGGCGGTGTACTTTGGAATGGACCCGGTGCTGAAACTGTCGAGGATATCGAATGACTTGCTCAGTTTGGCAATGATGTCATCACGGCGCCTGTTCGCAGTTTCACGATGATTGCCTGCCAGATTTATATTCTCGTAAAACCGGTCGAATGAGACGGCAACTGTGTATGGCATTCACGCCTCGAAGTGGTGTGGGCCACAATAATGTAGTCCTTTACCAGACGCTTTGCACGGGTCGGCACGGGTCAATATGGCGAGATTTCCATCACTCATTTTGAATAGGAATGCATGACGTTCCGCAGCCCCGCTGCACCGTGAGCGAAGCGCACAACGTTGGTGTCAAAAGTGTTGTCACAACCCGTGTCACAAGTCATTGCAATGGAGTGCCTCGCGTCGTTACGATTCCGCTACCTGATTCCTTGAAGAACAGTCAGTCCGCGAACACCATCGACCGGGTTTCGCCCATCAACAAGTGTTGATTCTGCTCGGTCACGCTGCGGATGTAATCCCACAACAAGGTAATCCGCTTGAGCTTGCGCAGATCCTCGCGGCAGTACATCCAGAACTGCCGGGTGATGTTGATTTCCTCCGGCAGCACCGGCAGCAGACGCGAGTCCTGCGCGGCGAGGAAGCACGGCAGAATCGCCAGTGAGCGGCCCTGCTGCGCGGCGACATACTGAGCGATCACGCTGGTGCTGCGCAGGTTGGCGCTGGCGCCGGGCAGTACGTTGGCCAGGTAAAGCAGCTCCGAGCTGAACGCCAGATCGTCGACATAGCTGATGAACTGGTGCTTGCCCAAGTCTGTCGGGCGGCGGATCGGTGGGTGTTTGTCGAGATAATCCTGGGTCGCATACAGCTGCAAACGGTAGTCGCAGAGTTTGCAGCACACGTACGGGCCGTGTTCCGGGCGTTCCAGAGCGATGACGATATCCGCCTCACGCTTGGACAGGCTGATGAAGTGCGGCAGCGGCAGGATGTCCACCGAAATCGCCGGGTAGGTGTCGACGAAATGGCTCAGCTGCGGGGTGATAAAGAAGCTGCCGAACCCTTCGGTACAGCCCATGCGCACATGACCCGACAGCGCCACGCCAGAGCCCGAGACCTGCTCGCAGGCCATGTGCAGCGTGCTTTCGATCGACTCGGCGTAACCCAGCAAGCGCTGACCTTCGGCGGTCAGCACAAAGCCGTTGGTCCGCGACTTCTCGAACAGCAACGTCCCCAGCGCCCCTTCCAGTGAGCTGATGCGCCGCGACACGGTGGTGTAGTCCACCGCCAGGCGTTTGGCGGCCGTGCTGGCCTTGCGAGTACGGGCGACCTCGAGGAAAAACTTAAGGTCATCCCAGTTCAATGAGCCCAAAGACGTGATGTTTTTTTGCATGTTAGACCGGCTTTTATGTGCGTTCTTATTAGAAGTTTGCACATCTATACTCCAAAAACAGTCCGACAACCAACTCGGGACACCGCCTCATCTCAAGGCGACAAAACGCCTTGGCTCCCTGCACAGCAACCCACTTCAATAACAAGAAGCCAGGAGACCATCATGAACGTATCTCTCACGCCAGACGAAACCACCCTGCAACGGGTCAAGCTGCTGATCGACGGCGAATGGGTCGAGTCGCAGACCACCGAGTGGCACGACATCGTCAACCCGGCCACCCAGCAAGTGCTGGCCAAAGTCCCGTTCGCTACCGCCGCTGAAGTCGACGCCGCCATCAGCGCCGCCCATCGCGCCTTCCAGACCTGGAAGCTGACGCCGATCGGCGCGCGGATGCGCATCATGCTCAAGCTTCAAGCGTTGATTCGTGAACACTCCAAACGCATTGCGGTAGTGCTCAGTGCCGAGCAGGGCAAGACCATCGCTGACGCTGAAGGCGATATTTTCCGTGGTCTGGAAGTGGTCGAACACGCGTGCTCCATCGGCAGTTTGCAGATGGGCGAGTTTGCCGAGAACGTCGCCGGTGGTGTCGATACCTACACCCTGCGCCAGCCAATCGGCGTCTGCGCCGGGATTACCCCGTTCAACTTCCCGGCGATGATTCCACTGTGGATGTTCCCGATGGCCATCGCCTGCGGCAACACCTTCGTCCTCAAGCCTTCCGAGCAGGACCCGATGTCGACCATGTTGCTGGTGGAGCTGGCGCTGGAAGCCGGGATTCCGCCGGGCGTGCTTAACGTGGTGCACGGCGGCAAGGATGTAGTGGATGCGCTGTGCACCCACAAAGACATCAAAGCCGTGTCGTTTGTCGGTTCGACCGCGGTCGGTACTCACGTCTACGATCTGGCCGGCAAACACGGCAAGCGTGTGCAGTCGATGATGGGCGCAAAAAACCACGCGGTGGTGCTGCCCGATGCCAATCGCGAACAAGCCCTCAACGCCTTGGTCGGCGCCGGTTTCGGTGCGGCCGGTCAGCGTTGCATGGCCACTTCAGTCGTGGTGATGGTAGGCGCGGCCAGGCAATGGCTGCCGGACCTCAAGGCACTGGCGCAAAAACTCAAAGTGAATGCCGGCAGCGAGCCGGGTACCGATGTTGGCCCGGTGATCTCCAAGAAGGCCAAGGCGCGCGTTCTGGGCCTGATCGAAAGCGGTATCAAGGAAGGCGCGAAGCTGGAACTCGATGGCCGTGACATCAAGGTTCCGGGGTTCGAACAGGGCAACTTTATTGGCCCGACCCTGTTCTCTGGCGTGACCCCCGAGATGCAGATATACACCCAGGAAATCTTCGGCCCTGTGCTGGTGGTGATGGAAGTCGACACCCTTGATCAAGCGATCGCCCTGGTCAACAGCAACCCGTTCGGTAACGGCACCGGTCTGTTCACCCAGAGCGGCGCGGCGGCACGTAAATTCCAGAACGAGATCGATGTCGGTCAGGTCGGGATCAACATCCCGATTCCAGTGCCGGTCCCATTCTTCAGCTTTACCGGTTCGCGTGGCTCCAAGCTCGGTGACCTCGGTCCGTACGGCAAACAAGTGGTTCAGTTCTACACTCAGACCAAGACGGTCACCAGTCGCTGGTTCGACGATGACAGCGTGAACGATGGTGTGAACACCACCATTCACTTGCGCTGATCGAGGAGAAGAACATGAAAATTTCATTTATCGGTCTGGGCAACATGGGCGCGCCGATGGCGCGCAACCTGATCAAGGCCGGCCACGCGCTGAACCTGTTCGACCTGAACCAAACCGTGCTCGCCGAACTGGCACAGTTGGGTGGCACCATCAGCACTTCACCTCGTGAAGCGGCTCAAGGCAGCGAACTGGTCATCACCATGTTGCCGGCGGCTGCCCATGTACGTAGCGTCTGGCTGGATGAAGACGGCGTATTGGCCGGGATTGCCAAGGGTGTTCCGGCGGTGGATTGCAGCACCATCGACCCGCAGACCGCCCGCGATGTGGCGGCTGCTGCGGCCAAGCAAGGCGTGGCCATGGCCGATGCACCGGTATCCGGTGGTACCGGCGGTGCACAGGCTGGGACTCTGACTTTCATGGTTGGCGCTACGCCGGAATTGTTCGCCATCCTGCAACCGGTGCTGGCGCAAATGGGCCGCAACATCGTTCGTTGCGGTGAAGTCGGCACCGGGCAAATCGCCAAGATCTGCAACAACCTGCTGCTGGGGATTTCCATGGTCGGCGTCAGCGAAGCCATGGCGTTGGGTGACGCACTGGGGATCGACACCCAGGTGCTGGCCGGAGTCATCAACAGTTCAACCGGGCGTTGCTGGAGTTCGGAGATGTACAACCCATGGCCAGGCATTGTCGAAACGGCGCCGGCGTCGCGCGGTTATACCGGCGGTTTCCATGCCGAGCTGATGCTCAAGGATCTGGGCCTGGCCACTGAAGCGGCGCGTCAGGCGCACCAGCCGGTGGTGCTTGGTGCAGTAGCCCAGCAGTTGTATCAGGCGATGAGTCAGCGTGGGGAAGGGGACAAGGACTTCTCGGCGATCATCAACAGCTATCGCAAACCCCAGTAAGGGGTTTTCCGAGAGCCCACGTCGGGTGGGCTCTCGGTTTTTTTCGAAGCGGCGATCCCTCGCCACAAATATTCGTGTCAGGTTCAGGCAAACACGAAATACTTGCGCACTGTCTCGACCACTTCCCAAGTGCCTGTCATCCCCGGCTCCACGACGAAAATATCACCCGCCCGCAGATGGATCGGCGCCATACCGTCCGGGGTGATCACGCAGTAGCCTTCCTGAAAATGGCAGTACTCCCACTTCACGTACTCAACTCGCCATTTGCCCGGTGTGCAGATCCAGGTGCCCATGATCTTGCTGCCGTCTTCGCTGGTGTAGGCGTTGAGGTTGACGGTGTGCGGGTCGCCTTCGAGTTTTTCCCATTTGCAGGCATCGAGCACTGGCAACGGGTGAGTATCGCGCAGGACGGTAATCGGTTTGGACATGATGACTCCGGACGGTAGGGAGAACTGAAGTCGCACCCTATAGGGCTTGGCGAGGCGTCAGTTGTCTGTACTCGACACTGAGCTATCCAGAAACGCAGTGGCCTTCGAGCATCGTTGTAATGCTCGAAGGATGGAAGCAGGCGTTTGAATGAACCGTTCGGAAGTCGATTTCGCTGATTGAAATTTCTGCCCGGTAAACGCCTGATTCTTAGCAATATGTGCGAAATACTTGGGCGTTCCCGAAGGATTTCGCAAGAATATTCACAGGTATCACTCGTATCATTCACTTCAGAACAGGCCGAGAGCTTTGCAATGAAAGAAACAATGTCGTGGTGGGATATAAGTCCGCCCTTGAGCACCGCTACACCCACCTGGCCGGGTGATACACCTTTTCAAGAAGAGCGCGTCTGGACGTTCGGGCCAGAGTGCCCGGTGAATGTCGGGCGCATCACTCTGTCTCCTCACACGGGTGCCCATGTCGATGCGCCGCTGCATTACAGCGCTGACGGAGCAGCCATTGGCGATGTGTCGCTGGATGTCTATATCGGTCCGTGCCGCGTGTTGCATTGCCTGGACAGCGGCCGGCTGGTGCACCCTGAACAGCTTGAAGGTCGCTTGCAAGACCTGCCTGAACGCGTCCTGCTGCGCACCTATCGACAAGCGCCGCTAACCTCCTGGGATCCGGACTTCACCGCTGTCGCCAAAGAAACCGTCGACCTGCTGGCAAGCCTGGGCGTGCGGTTGATCGGTATCGATACGCCGTCACTGGACCCTCAACAATCCAAAACCATGGATGCGCACAATGCGGTGGCCCGGCATGGCATGGCTATCCTGGAAGGCATCGTGCTCGATGACGTCCCGGAAGGGGACTATGAATTGATCGCTTTGCCGCTGCGCTTTGCCAACCTGGATGCCAGTCCGGTCAGGGCGGTCCTGCGTCCACTCAATCCACTGCAACGTGAGGAGTCTGTTCGATGAGCCAATGTCCCTATTCGCCGGCCAACCAGACAGATGAATGGCATAACGCCGAACTGAATTTTTCCGACACCATGAGCTATGGCGACTACCTGGACCTGGGCAAGATTCTCAACGCCCAGCATCCCTTGTCCCCGGACCATAACGAGATGCTGTTCATCATCCAGCATCAGACGTCCGAGCTGTGGATGAAGCTGATGCTGCATGAGCTCAAGGCCGCCCGCGAACACGTCAGGCTGGGTGAGCTGCCGCCGGCATTCAAGATGCTGGCGCGGGTCTCGCGGATCTTCGATCAGCTGGTGCATGCCTGGACGGTGCTGGCGACCATGACCCCCACCGAGTATCACGCGATCCGGCCATTTCTGGGCCAGTCATCGGGCTTTCAGTCGTTTCAATACCGCGAGATCGAATTCATTCTGGGCAACAAGAGTGCAACGCTATTGCGTCCGCATGCTCACCGTCCCGAGTTGTTGGCAGAGCTTGAAAAGGCGATTGCCACGCCTTCGTTGTATGACGAAGCGATTCGGTTGATGGTCAGCGCAGGATTGGCGATTGATCCGCAGCGCTTCGAGCGCGACCCGGCCAACCCGACCGTTCATGACGCCTCGGTCGAAGCCGCCTGGCGTGTGGTGTACACCGATCCTTCGCGGTATTGGGATCTCTACCAGTTGGCGGAGAAGCTGATCGATCTGGAAGACTCGTTCCGTCAATGGCGCTTCCGGCATGTCACGACCGTTGAACGGATCATTGGTTTTCAACCGGGCACAGGCGGCACTGAAGGCGTCGGCTATCTTCGCAAGATGCTCGACACGGTATTGTTTCCGGAGTTGTGGCGAGTGCGTTCCACCCTCTGACCCACAATAAAAGAAGCCCCGGCATTCACCGAATGCCGGGGCTTTTTATCGTCTGGTTGAAGGCTATTGAGCGACCGACAACGAGCGAGTCCTGGCTAACCGAATTCGGTAGCACACGAACAGGATCAGCACCCAGACCGGGATGGCGTAGACCGACGCACGTACCCCTGGAATCAACAGCATCACGTAAATGATCACGGCCATGAAGGCCAGGCACAGGTAATTGGTGTAAGGCGACCAGAATGCCTTGAAGCCTGGCACGATGCCGCGTTGGCCCATGACCTTGCGAAACTTCAGGTGAGTCAGGCTGATCAGCGCCCAGTTGATCATCAACGAGGCGACCACCAGCGCGAACAGCAACTCAAGCGCTTCATGCGGGGCGACATAGTTGACCAGCACGCACAACATGGTGATCAACGCGGAGATACCCAGCGCCAGTAACGGTACGCCCTGTTTGTTCAGCTTCATCAGCGCCTTGGGGGCATCGCCCTGTTCCGCCAGGCCGTAGAGCATACGGCTGTTGCAGTAGACGCCGCTGTTGTAGACCGAGAGCGCCGCGGTGAGCACCACAAAATTGAGGATTTGCGCCGCGGTGTTGCTGCCGATCAAGGCGAAAATTTGCACAAACGGACTGCCGCTGTAGGCATCGCCGGAAGCGCCCAATGTCTGTAGCAGTTGGTCCCATGGGTACAGCGACAGCAGCACGGTGAGCGCACCGACGTAGAAGATCAATACGCGGTAAACCACCTGATTGATCGCCTTGGGAATGATCTTCCTCGGCTCGCTGGCTTCAGCGGCGGTGATGCCGACCAGCTCCAGGCCGCCGAATGAAAACATGATGAACGCCATCGCCATCAGCAAACCGTTGGTGCCATTGGGGAAGAAGCCGCCATGGCTCCACAGGTTGCTCACCGAGGCCTGCGGGCCGCCGGTGCCGCTGACCAGCATGTAACAGCCCAGGGCAATCATGCCGATGATCGCCACGACCTTGATGATCGCGAACCAGAACTCCATTTCGCCGAAGATTTTGACGTTCATCGTGTTGATCAGGTTAACCAATACGAAGAACACCGCCGCACTGATCCAGGTCGGCACCTCGGGCCACCAGAACTGCACGTATTTGCCAACGGCCGTCAGCTCCGCCATGCCCACCAGCACATACAGCACCCAGTAGTTCCAGCCGGACAGGAAACCGGCAAAACCGCCCCAGTAATTGTGGGCAAAGTGGCTGAAGGAGCCCGCCACGGGTTCCTCGACGATCATCTCTCCCAGCTGACGCATGATCAGAAAGGCGATAAACCCGGCAATCGCATAGCCGAGGATCATCGACGGCCCGGCCGACTTGAGCACGCCGGCGGAGCCCAGAAACAGTCCGGTGCCAATCGCTCCGCCCAATGCGATCAGCTGAATATGACGATTTTTCAACCCCCGCTTGAGCTCACCCTGTTGCAAGATGTCATCCGCCATCGTGTTTCCTTTTAGTTGTAATGGTCAGGCTTGGTTTGAATGCGTCAGTTTATTCAATTGCGCTCATTTTAAGGGCTCAGGCATTACTCTCGGTAAATTTTTCGTAATACAGATGAACGTTGTCCAGGGTTTGGGCCTGCAACCAGGTCTTGATCGATTCGACCATCGGCGGTGGCCCGCAGACGTACATGTCGACTGTCGCGTCGCGCAGTTCGCTGGTGTCGAAATGCTCGGCAATGTAGCCGCGCTTTCCCTCCCATTCCGGCGATGGATCACTGACCACCTCGGTGTAGCGAAACCCTGGAATGCGTTCGGCATAGGCCTCAATGCGCGCGCTTTCGCACAGATCGGCGGCGTCCCGCACACCGTAGTACAAATGCACGGGCTGCTCGCAACCACGCTCGGCAATCTCGTCGAGCATGCCGAGCAGTGCCGATAGCCCGGTGCCACCGGCGACCAGGATCAGCGGTTTGGCGATGTGGCGAAGATAGAACGCCCCCAGCGGCGCTTGCAGCCCGATTTCGTCGCCGGCCTGGCAGCGTTCACGGATGTAGTTGCTCATGACTCCGTCGGGCAGCAGGCGAATCAGGAACTGCAGGTGATTGCTGCTGTTCGGTCGGTTGGCGAACGAGTAGGAGCGTTTGCTCTGGGTACCCGGGATCAGCAGTCGGGCGTATTGGCCCGGCAGGAAATCCAATGGCTGGCCTGCCGTGCCCATATCCAGGTGCAAGATCGCGGTGCTGGCCGAGACCTGCCTGACTTCGGTGACCGTACCGGTGAGCTGGTCCGGGCCTGATGCATTGCACAGGCTAGAGGCGAAGTCGAAGTAAAACGTGGCATCGGATTTCACCCGAGTCTGGCAGGTGAGCATTTTGCGTTGTTGCAGGTCCTGGCTGGAAAGGGCTTCCTCGTCCACATAATCCTGGCTGTAGTCGCCCGATTCGCAGCGGCCCTGGCAGGTTCCGCAGACGCCCTCGCGGCAATCCAGGGGAATATTGATGCCGTTGCGCAGAGCGGCGTCGAGCAGTATTTCATTGGGTTGTACGGGAAAAAACAACGTTTTGCCGTCGGCAAAGCTGAACGCGACCTTGTGATTCATGCCCCGGTCTCCATGGATTCAGAGGTGGTAGAAATCGAGCACCGAGTTGATGGTGTCGTTGAGCAGCAGGACGTGCTTGCGGGTAATGACCCAGCTGTCTTCACGGGGCTTGAGGCGATAGGTCGCGTTCCCGTAAAACTGCTCGGAAGTGGCCAGGCGATAGAACAGGGTGTGCCAGTTCAGACGCACCTCCAGGTCACCGCCCTCAAGTTCACTGATGCGCACGTTGTTGATCAGGTGCAGCGTGCGTGGCATTGGCGTCGCGGAGGCGGCCTTGCCTGTACGCAGGCGAAACACCCGGTCCTCCAGGCCTGAGCGGTTGGGGTAGTAGATCAGTGACATTTCGCGCTTGGGGTCGAGGGTGTAGATGTGTTCCGAGTCCCATTGCGGCAGGTGAAACTCACTGTGTTCGTCGAACAGTTTGATATAGGCGTCCCAGTCCTTGGCGTCGCACAGTTCGGACTTGCGATAGAAAAATTGCTCGATCTGGTACTGCAATTGCTGATTCATGTTCACACCTCACGCAGCTTCAAGGATTTCGCTTCCAGACCATCGAGCAGAAATTTCTGCCAGTTGCTGTGCTGGTTGACGTAAAGCCCTTCGTGGGTGAATTCGGTGCCCGTCATTGCCGGCAGGATGCCAATCGACTCACTGTTGGGGGTGGCGCCGGTAGCCCATTGGTGACTGCCGCGAGAAATATCGCTCCAGCGCTCCAGGCGCGCCTGGAAACCACGCTGGGCTTCGCGGAACTCCACCAGGTCATCCGGGGTGCCGAGTCCGGAAACGTTGAAGAAGTCTTCGAACTGACGAATCCGGTTCTCCCGATCCGCGTCCGACTCGTGCTTGACGCCCAGGCACTGGCTGATGATTTCAGTCTTGTTCCAGGCTACCGGGCGGATGATGCGCAGTTGCGAACTGATCTGATCGAGGAAAAACAGACTGGGATAGATGTTCAGGTTGCGCAGGCGATGCATCATCCATTCGGCTTTTTCCTGGCCATGCTCTTCGATCAAGCGCGGCATGATCGTGGCGTAGCCGGAGCGCACTGCCGGGTTCGGCATATCGCTGAACAGCACGCTATGACCATTGTTGAAGGCGAACCAGCCGTCATCGGTATTGGCATCGCCGGCGCCCAGCTTGCTGTAGTCAAGCGTGTCGCCGGTGCTGGTGCCGTTCTCGCTGTTGACCTGCTGGCGATGTTGCACGGTGGCCACGTAGTTATAGTGAACCGTGCTGACGTGATAGCCGTCCAGACCGTTTTCGTTCTGCAGTTTCCAGTTGCCGTCGTAGGTGTAGGCGGACTTGCCGGGCAGCACTTCCAGCTCACCGGTCGGCGACTGGGCGACCATCATGTCGAAGAACACCTTGGCATCGCCGAGGAAGTCTTCAAGGCTGTTTTCGCCGTGAACATCCAGGCTGATGAACACAAAGCCCTTGTAGCTCTGGATGCGAGCCTTTTTCAGGCCGCGAGTGGCTTTGTCGAAACCTTCCGGGTATTCGCCGGGAGCCTTGACCTTGACCAGGCGTCCGTCGCTTTTGTAGCACCAGGCGTGGAACGGGCAGGTGAATGTCGACTGGTTGCCCTTGCCGACACGGGTCAATGTCGTGCCGCGATGCTGGCAGGCATTGATCAGCGCGTTGAGCTGACCGTCGCCGTCGCGGGTAATGATCATTGGCTGGCGGCCGGCACGCATGGTGATGAAGTCGTGATTGTTGGCCAGCTCACTTTCGTGACAGGCGTAGATCCAGTTCTTCTCGAAGATCAGCTCCATCTCCAGATCGAACAGCTGCGGCTCGGTAAAAATATCCCGGGCAATCCGGAACACGCCGTCTGCCGGACGAAAGTCCAGGCAGCCCTCGATAAACTCTTTCCACTGTTCGACGCTTTTTGCACCACTCATGGGCGTGTACCTTTTTTATTCGGGCCAATCGGTACGCTCATTAGAGAGAGTGGGGCGGGCAGGGGTCTATCCGGTTTGTCGGCGAAGGCAGTCCATAAAGTTCGTGGGAAATTGACGCGCTGATCCCGTAGCAGCTGCCGAAGGCTGCGTTCGGCCGCGCAGCGGTCGTAAAGTCGGTATGTAGGGTTTCCCTGAAAGAGTGCGGTTGCAGACCCTACAACACGACCGCTGCGCGCTCGAACGCAGCCTTCGGCAGCTGCTACGGGGACGGTTTTAACCTGGGGTAACACCCGGGCTTTGCGCTGGGCAGCTAATACTCAAAGCGGTGCACCAGTCGATGAACGGCTGCACCCGTTTGCAGCAATCAGGTACTGTTTTGCGGTGTGTCGAACGCTGTTCGATGGCTTGCCTGCGCTTCAAGACGGATGCTTTATCCGTTTAGTCGGTGATCGCTATCCACTGGGTTGGCTGGGTCGTCTTGTGGCGTGGAACTTGCTCTTTTCAAGCCTGATACGCGCCGTTAGAGCGCGCAAAAAAATATTGCCGTGGGTGCGCCGTGATGAGTAGCAAAGCTGATCCGCAGTTTCGCGACATTCGTATCGATCGCTATGACCTTGAGGGTGCGAGGCACTGGATGTCCGGTATCTGCGGCCCGCACCGGCTCCAGACCTCGACCCCCGAGCGGATCCGCTTTCATCACAGCGCCAATGTGTTCAAGTCGATGGCCACGACCCTGGGCACCATCGAATATGGCACCGATGTCACTATCGATATCGAAGACGCCGAGCACTTCAGCAGTTACAGCCTGAGTTTGCCTTTGGTGGGCGAGCAGGAACTGAGCAAGAACGGCACCCTATTGAAGTCCAACCGCGATCAAGGGGTGATCATTTCCCCGAATGAAAGCCAGGTGCTGGCGATCTCCGGCGACTGTCGCAAAGTCCAGGTGGTGATCACTCGAGTCGCCATGAGTGAGTCCCTGGAGGGGATGCTGCAGCGCCCGCTGGATGCGCCGCTGCGTTTCGAGTCGGTGATGGATGCGGTCGACGGGGCGTCGGCCTCATGGTGGCGCATGGCGCGTTATTTCATTGCCGAGCTGGAACGCAGCAGTGAACTGTACGAGCAGGTGGCCTTCACTCGGGACATCGAAAGCTCTTTGATCAAAGGTTTGATCCTCGCCCAGCCGAACAATTATTCCGAGGAGCTGCGGGACGTGTTGGGGGTCAAGCTGCCGCATTATCTGATCAGGGCCAAGCAGTACATTCACGACAACGCCCGCGAAGCGTTGCATCTGGAGGACATCGAAGCTGCGGCCGGCGTCTCGCGTTTCAAGTTGTTCGAGGCGTTCAAGAAGTACTTCGCGCTGTCGCCGATGGTCTACCTGAAAAAATACCGGTTGAATGCTGTGCGTCAGGAAATCCTCGAGCATGGCTCGGCGCGCAATATCTCCGAGATCGCCATGGGCTGGGGCTTCACACACCTTGGGCGGTTTTCCGCCGAGTACCGCAAGTTGTTCGATGAATCCCCGAGCATGACCGTGCAGCGTAACGAAGCCCGGCGCATGCGTGGGCTCTGAATATCCCGGCGTCTAGGCTTGAATCAGCAACTCTTCAATCAGTTGCAGGCAGTGATTGAGGCCTGGCGACTGGTCGGCGACACGGCGACTGAGAATGATCGGCGAGGTGGCCGTGGCTTCGAGCAACGAGGTGTAGCCGATATCGGCGCGGTGCAGCACCTGTACCGAGGCCGGCACCAGCGTCACGCCCATGCCGGCGGCGACCAGACCGATGGCGGTCTGCAACTCATTGGTCCACTGGGACACCTTGATACTCAGCCCATGGGCATCGAAGAGCGCGATCACATGGTCGGCATAGCTCGGCCTGGGATTGCCCGGATACAGCACGAAAGGCTCCTTGGCCAACTCGGCGAGCGTCGTCGGCCCGGCCAGCAGCGGGTGACCGGCGGGGAGGACGGCGACCAGCCGATCTTCGATCAGTACGCGTTGCTGAATCGCCGGATCATCAATGCGGATGCGGCCGAAGCCGACATCGATCCTGCCGGCCTTGAGTGCCTGGACCTGTTGCAGGGTGGTCATCTCCGACAAGCCCAGTTCCAGCTCCAGGGCGTCGTTGTTGCGCAAGCGGCGAATCAGCTCTGGCAGCATGCCGTATAAGGTCGAAGGGGCAAAACCGATACCCAGCCAGGTCTTCTCGCCCAGGCCGATGCGACGGGTGTTGTCGCAGACCTTGCCCAGTTGCTCGAGCAAGACGTTGGAGTGTTCATAAAAATACCGTCCGGCTTCAGTCAGTCGCAGCGGGCGACCGCGCTCCAGCAGCACCACGCCCAACTCGTCTTCCAGTTGCTGAATCTGTCGGCTGAGGGGCGGCTGAGCGATATGCAGACGCTCGGCGGCGCGAGTGAAGTTGAGGGTTTCCCCCAGGACCTGGAAATAACGCAGATGGCGAAGCTCCATGGGGACTCCTCAAAGAGTGCGGATCAGTGTGCTGCATACCCTTGGGGTATGGATCGAGACCAATTCTATATTGGAACGGCTAAAAAATGGGGGGCAGAATCGGGCAAAACAAGCAAAGAACCTGACGGGTATCGACATGCACGCTAGCGCCATTGAATCGATCGAGACGATCATCGTCGATCTTCCGACTATCCGCCCGCATAAGCTGGCGATGCACACGATGCAGAACCAGACCCTGGTGATCATCCGCCTGCGTTGCGCCGATGGTATCGAAGGCATCGGCGAGTCCACCACCATTGGTGGCCTGAGCTACGGCAACGAAAGTCCGGACAGTATCAAGACCAATATCGATCGCCACTTCGCACCGCTGCTGATCGGTCAGGATGCCTGCAACATCAACGCGGCAATGCTGCGGCTCGATCGCAGCATTCGCGGCAACACCTTCGCCAAATCGGGGATCGAAACCGCGTTGCTCGATGCCCAGGGCAAACGCCTTGGCCTGCCGGTCAGCGAGTTGTTGGGAGGGCGTGTCCGTGATGCCCTGCCGGTGGCCTGGACCCTGGCCAGCGGCAACACTGAAAAAGACATTGCCGAAGCCGAACAGATGCTCGATCTGCGCCGCCACCGGATCTTCAAGCTGAAGATCGGCGCCGGTGAAGTGAGCCAGGATCTGGCCCATGTCATTGCCATCAAAAAGGCCCTGGGTGATCGCGCCAGCGTCCGCGTTGACGTCAATCAGGCCTGGGATGAAGCCGTCGCCCTGCGAGCCTGCCAGGTGTTGGGCGACAACGGCATCGATCTGATCGAGCAACCGATCTCGCGCAATAACCGTGGCGGGATGGCCCGGCTCAACCTGTCCAGCCCGGCACCGATCATGGCCGACGAGTCCATCGAATGTGTCGAGGACGCCTTCAATCTGGCCCGCGAAGGCGCGGCCTCGGTGTTTGCCCTGAAGATCGCCAAGAACGGTGGCCCGCGTGCCGTATTGCGCACCGCTGCAATTGCCGAAGCGGCGGGGATCGGCCTGTACGGCGGCACCATGCTCGAGGGCGGGATTGGTACGCTGGCGTCGGCCCATGCCTTTCTGACCCTGGCCAGACTGGCGTGGGATACCGAGCTGTTCGGTCCGCTGTTACTGACCGAGGACATTCTCACCGCACCACTGGTCTACCGCGATTTTCAGCTGCATGTGTCGAACGAGCCGGGCCTGGGCCTGACCCTCGACGAGGAGCGCCTGGCATTCTTCCGACGCGACAAATCTTCCCCTGTCACTTCACACGCCTGAGGACATCAGACCATGTTGTTCCACGTAAAAATGACCGTGAACCTGCCGGTCGACATGAATCCCGAGCGCGCCGCGCAGCTCAAGGCTGATGAAAAAGCCCTGGCCCAGCGCCTGCAACAGCAAGGCAAGTGGCGGCACCTGTGGCGGATCGCCGGGCTCTACGCCAACTACAGCGTATTCGACGTCGACAGCGTGCAGGAGCTGCATGATCTGCTGATGCAGCTGCCGCTCTATCCATACATGGCCATCGAAGTGAATGCACTGTGCCGGCACCCTTCGTCGATTCACGAAGATGACCGCTAGGCCAGATGACCTTTGTGCTCCAACCTAATAAATACAAGATGAGGAATAAATCATGTCAGTCAGAATTTCCCATACTGCCAGCGTCCAGAAGTTTCTCGAAGAAGCCAGCGGTAACCTCAACGAGGGTGGCAATCCACGGGCCAAGGCGCTGATCTACCGGATCCTGCGTGACTCGGTAAACATCATCGAAGACCTGGAAGTGACCCCGGAAGAGTTCTGGAAAGCGGTCAACTACCTCAACGAACTGGGCAAAAACCAGGAAGCCGGTTTGCTCGTGGCAGGTTTAGGCCTTGAGCATTATCTGGACCTGCTGATGGATGCCGAGGACGAGCAGGCCGGCAAGTCGGGCGGTACGCCACGGACCATCGAAGGGCCGCTGTATGTGGCCGGTGCGCCGCTCTCCAAATACGAAGCGCGTCTCGATGACGGTCTGGATCCGGGCGTCGTGTTGTTCATGCAAGGCCAGGTCCGCGACACCGACGGCAAGCCGTTGGCCGGCGCCATTGTCGATGTCTGGCAAGCCAACACCGGTGGCACCTACTCCTACTTCGATGGCACGCAGTCGGAGTTCAACCTGCGCCGCCGTATCGAGACCGATGCCCAGGGACACTATCGCTTCCGTAGTATCGTGCCGTCCGGCTACGGCTGCCCACCGACCGGGCCGACCCAGCAGTTGCTGGATCAGTTGGGCCGCCACGGCCAGCGCCCGGCGCATATCCACTTCTTCATTTCGGCGCCCGGCCATCGGCACCTGACCACTCAGATCAACCTGTCCGGCGATCCGTACCTGCATGACGACTTCGCCTATGCGACCCGCGATGAGTTGATCGCCGAAATTCGTTTCAGCGAAGATCAGGAGATGGCCCGCGAGTTGGGTGTCGAGGGGCGTTTCGCGCAGATCGACTTTGACTTCACCTTGCAGTCCGCCGCCGAACCGGTCGAACAGAAGCGTATGGAGCGGGTCCGCGCCCTGGAAGACTGACAGCCCATTGCCCGCAAAGCCGCGAGATAACCGACCGTTTATCTCGCGGCGTTGTTCGCGGCGTTGGCTGGCATAGAATCACAGCTGAAGAACAATAAGAGTGACCGGTTATGGAAAGTCGTCTGCTGAGCGAGCGCAGCATGGTGTTTGAGCGTGCCGACCCCTATGCGGTGTCCGGTTACGTCAATCAGCATGTCGGCGTGCATTGCATCCATCTGCCCAGGGCCTCCAGCCCTCAGGCCAGCCTCAATCATCGCAAATTCGCCAGCCTTGACCTGTGCCGCATCAGCTATGGCGGCAGCGTTCACGTCACCTCACCGGCACTGGAAACCATCTACCACCTGCAAGTGCTGCTCAGGGGCAATTGCCTGTGGCGCGGGCGTGATCAGGAACACTACCTGGCGCCTGGCGAATTGTTGCTGATCAATCCCGATGACCCGGTCGATCTGACCTATTCCGCAGACTGCGAAAAATTCATTCTGAAAGTACCGACCAGCCTGCTGGAGTCGGCCTGCCTGGAGCAGCGCTGGTTATACCCGGAGCCGGGTGTGCGCTTTATGCAGAATCGCTACAGCCTGGGAGAGCTGGAAGGCTTCGTCAATTTGCTGGCCATGGTCTGTATGGAAGCTGAAGCGGGCGAACCCATGCTCCAGGTCCAGGAGCATTACGCCCAGATCGTTGCGAGCAAGATGCTCAGCCTGATGAAAACCAACGTCAGTCGCGCCCATCTGAGCTCCCGTGGTGCCACCTTCGAGCACATCGTCGACTACATCGAGCAGAACCTGAAACAGGACATCTGCAGTGAAGAACTGGCGCTTCAGGCCCGCATGAGCCTGCGTTCGCTGTATTCGCTGTTCGAGCGCCATGCCCAAACCACGCCGAATAACTACATTCGCCTGAAGAAGCTGGAGCGGGTGCATGCCTGTCTCAGTGATGAGACCTGCAACGTGCGCAACGTCACGGAGCTGGCCATGGACTATGGCTTCCTGCACCTGGGACGGTTCTCGCAAAGCTATCGCCAGCAGTTCGGCGAACTGCCGTCGGATACCCTCAAACGCCGTCACTGAATCTGCGCTCCGCCCCCTCTAAATCCCCGTCCCCCCAGTGCAGAAAACGGATAGCGATCTGCACTCAACGGATATTGCCGTTTGCGCCACCTCCCTAGCATGAGCCTTGCCTGAATAAAAACAACGGAGGGCTGTGGCCATGTCTTTGCGACCTGAATACCTTCATTCACTGCTTGAAGAAGACCCGGAACAAGGCGTCTATCGCTGCAAGCGAGAGATGTTCACTGACCCGCGGTTGTTCGACCTGGAAATGGAACACATCTTCGAAGGGAATTGGCTGTACCTGGCCCATGAGAGCCAGATCCCTAACAAGAATGACTTCTACACCACCACCATGGGCCGCCAGTCGATCTTTATCGCGCGGAACAAGGATGGTGTGCTTAATGCGTTCATCAACGCCTGCAGTCACCGCGGCGCGATGCTTTGCCGACACAAGACCGGCAACCGGGCGTCCTATACCTGCCCGTTCCATGGCTGGACCTTCAACAACTCCGGCAAGCTGCTCAAGGTCAAGGACCCGGCTGAAGCGGGCTACCCGTCGAGTTTCAACTGCGAAGGCTCCCACGACCTGACCAAGGTTGCGCGGTTCGAGTCCTATCGCGGTTTTCTGTTCGGCAGCCTGAACGCCGATGTAGTGCCGCTGGCCGAGCATCTGGGCGAGTCGGCGAAGATCATCGACATGATCGTCGATCAATCCGCCGACGGCCTTGAAGTGCTGCGCGGCTCATCCAGCTACATCTACGAAGGCAACTGGAAACTCACGGCCGAGAACGGTGCCGACGGTTATCACGTCAGCTCCGTGCACTGGAACTACGCAGCCACCCAGAGCCAGCGCAAGCAGCGCGAGGCCGGTGACTGCAATCCGACCATGAGTGCCGGCAGCTGGGCCAAGCAGGGCGGCGGTTTCTACTCCTTCGACAAGGGCCACATGCTGCTCTGGACCCGTTGGGCCAACCCTGAAGACCGTCCGCTGTACGAGCGTCGCGATGAGCTGGCCCAGGACTTCGGCCAGGCCCGCGCCGACTGGATGATCGAGAACTCACGCAACCTTTGCCTGTACCCCAACGTCTATCTGATGGATCAGTTCAGTTCGCAGATCCGCATCGCCCGGCCGATCTCGGTGAATCGCACCGAAATCACCATCTACTGCATCGCACCGAAAGGCGAGAGCGACGACGCCCGTTCCAAGCGCATTCGCCAGTATGAGGATTTCTTCAACGTCAGCGGCATGGCCACCCCCGATGACCTGGAAGAATTCCGCTCCTGCCAGGTGGGTTATCAGGGCAGCGCAGGCTGGAACGACATGTCGCGCGGCGCCATGCATTGGGTCGAAGGCGCCGATCCGGCCGCACAGGAAATCGATCTGCACCCGCTGCTCAGCGGCGTACGCACCGAAGATGAAGGTCTGTTCGTGCTGCAACACAAGTACTGGCAGGAGACCATGCTCAGGGCACTGGCCGCCGAACAATCGAAAACGATCCCCGTGGAGGCCGTGTGATGAGTATTTCCCATGACGCGGTGCGTGACTTCCTCTACCGCGAAGCGCGCTACCTGGACGACAAGGACTGGGACAACTGGCTGGAACTGTACGCCTCTGACGCGAGTTTCTGGATGCCGTCCTGGGACGACAACGACGAGCTGACTGAAGACCCGCAACGAGAAATCTCGCTGATCTGGTACGGCAACCGTGGTGGCCTGGAAGACCGGGTTTTCCGTATCAAGACCGAGCGTTCCAGCGCCAGCGTGCCGGACACCCGGACCTCGCACAACATCAGCAATATCGAGTTGCTGGAAGTCGCCGATGGCCAGTGCAAGGTGCGTTTCAACTGGCACACCCTGAGCTTTCGCTACAAGACCGTGGACAGCTATTTCGGGAGCAGTTTCTACACCCTCGACGTGCGCGGCGAAACCCCACTGATCAAGGCCAAGAAAGTCATCCTGAAGAACGATTACGTCCGTCAGGTCATCGACATCTACCATTTGTGAGGCCGCTGCCATGAGCCATCAAATTGCATTGAATTTCGAAGACGGGGTGACCCGTTTCATCGCCGCCGATGTTGGCGAAACCGTCGCCGACGCGGCCTATCGTCAAGGTATCAATATTCCGCTGGATTGCCGTGACGGCGCCTGCGGTACCTGCAAGTGTTTCGCTGAAGCCGGTCGCTATGATCTGGGCGAAGAGTACATCGAGGATGCGCTCAGCGAGGATGAGGCCGCTCAGGGTTACGTGCTGACCTGCCAGATGCGCGCGCAAAGCGACTGCGTGGTGCGAGTACCGGTGTCTTCGGACGTTTGTCGCACTCAGCAGACCCACTACAACGCCGCCATCAGTGAGATCCGCCAGCTCTCCGACAGCACCCTGTCGCTGTCGATCAAGGGTGAGGCACTGAGCAAACTGGCGTTCCTGCCGGGGCAATACGTCAACCTGCAAGTGCCCGGCAGCGAACAGACCCGCGCCTATTCCTTCAGCTCGTTGCAGCGCGAGGGCGAGGTCAGTTTCCTGATCCGCAATGTTCCGGGCGGGCTGATGAGCAGTTTCCTCACAGGTCTTGCGAAGGCCGGCGACTCGATCAACCTGGCCGGTCCGTTGGGCTCTTTCTATTTGCGGGAAATTCGTCGGCCGTTGTTGTTGCTGGCGGGCGGGACCGGGCTGGCGCCGTTCACGGCAATGCTGGAAAAAATCGCCGAGCAGGGCAGTGACTATCCGTTGCACCTGATCTACGGCGTGACCAACGACCACGATTTGGTGGAAATGGAGCGGCTGCAAGGGTTCGCGGCGAGCATTCCAAACTTCAGCTTCAGTGCGTGCGTCGCCAATCCGGACAGCGGCCATCCGCTCAAGGGCTACGTCACCCAACATATCGAACCGCAGCACCTCAACGCCGGTGATGTCGACGTCTACCTCTGCGGGCCACCACCGATGGTCGATGGGGTCAGCCGTTACCTGGCCGAACAGGGCATTGCGCCGGCGAACTTCTACTACGAGAAGTTCGCTGCCAGCGCGGCCTGAGTCCAATCCCATGGTTGAGGAGATGACATGAGCAGTTTACGTTTCAAGGGTAAGGTCGCGTTGATCACCGGCGCAGCCCAGGGCATTGGCCGACGGGTCGCCGAGCGCATGGCGGCCGAAGGTGCGCGGTTGGTGGTGGTCGATCGTTCTGAATTGATTTTCGAATTGCGCGATGAGCTGGCGGCCGGCAGCGAAGTGCTGGCGCTGACCGCCGATCTTGAGCAATACGCAGAGTGCGGCCGGGTCATGGCCCAGGCCATCGAGCGCTTCGGTCGGCTGGATATTCTGATAAACAATGTCGGCGGGACGATCTGGGCCAAGCCATTCGAGCATTACAAACCGGACGAGATCATGAGCGAGGTACAACGCTCGCTGTTCCCGACACTCTGGTGCTGCCATGCCGCGTTGCCCTACATGCTG
Source organism: Pseudomonas sp. GW821-FHT04C07 (assembly GCF_059420325.1). Lineage (NCBI taxonomy): Bacteria > Pseudomonadati > Pseudomonadota > Gammaproteobacteria > Pseudomonadales > Pseudomonadaceae > Pseudomonas > Pseudomonas sp. GW821-FHT04C07. The sequence continues at coordinate 49,675 of NZ_JBWKTM010000020.1, read as the reverse complement.
GAGCAGGGCAGTGGGGCTATCGTCAACGTCTCGTCGATTGCCACCCGCAGCATCAACCGTGTGCCTTATGGCGCGGCCAAAGGCGGGGTGAATGCGCTGACGGCATGCCTGGCCTTCGAGACCGCCGAGCGCGGAATCCGGGTCAATGCCACGGCCCCCGGCGGTACTGAAGCACCGCCCCGGCGCATACCGCGCAACAGTGCCGAACAAACGCCGCAAGAGAAAATCTGGTACCAGCAGATCGTTGAACAGACCTGCGACAGCAGCCTGATGAAGCGTTACGGCACGGTCGATGAGCAGGCAGCGGCGATATTGTTTCTGGCCTCGGACGAGGCGTCCTACATCACCGGCATGACACTGCCGGTGGGTGGTGGTGATCAGGGCTGATCACCTGCGAGCACGGGCTTGAGGCAAAGGAAATCCAATGTAGGAGCGAGCTTGCTCGCGATGCGGGCACTGCGGTGTATCTGAATGACCGCGGTGATGCTATCGCGAGCAAGCTCGCTCCTACACTCACTTGCGTACGACCAGATTGAGCAACTCTTCTCGTTCCTTGATTTTCTGCAGGACGATTTCCGAGCGGATATCGGTGACGCCAGCGGTGCGGTTCAGCTGATTGACGATGAAGTCCGAGAAATGTTTCAGGTTGCGCGCCTGGACTCGCAGCACATAGTTGCTCGCCCCGGTAATCACGTAGGCGGTGACCACTTCCGGCCACAATTGGACCTTCTTGATGAAGGTCTCGTGCCAGTCCTCGACGTCCTGTCGCAATGACACATGGACGATGGCTTCGAGCTCGATTCCCAGCCGTTCGGCGTTCAGCACCGCGCGATAGCCGGTGATGATTCCCTCACTTTCCAGCAGCCGCAAACGGCGTAAACAGGCCGACGGCGACAGTGCGACTTTCTCCGCCAATTCCTGATTGCTGATACGGCCATCCTGTTGCAGGTGATGCAGGATTCGCAGGTCTGTCGAGTCGAGAGTCATGGCTAGAATAAATCCGCGTTTATTTGGGTTGGATTCGAATTTTCTTCGAGATAACTACTATACGGCCACTTACTTTGCACGAAAATTCTCCAAAACTTCGTTCATTATCTCTCCACCGTGAAGGCGTAAATAACGCCTGAAACACGACACTCACACCCATGCTCGACCCGACTATCGCGATTTGCCCGGACGGCACCTCATTCAAAAAACAGGACACTCAATGACTACAAGAAACGATTGCCTGGCGCTTGATGCGCAGGACGCTCTGGCTCCTTTGCGTCAGCAGTTTGCGCTCCCCGAAGGCGTGATTTATCTCGACGGCAACTCTCTGGGCGCTCGCCCGGTCGCAGCGCTGGCGCGTGCTCAGGCGGTGATCGCAGAGCAATGGGGTAACGGTCTGATCCGCAGTTGGAACAGCGCCGGCTGGCGCGACCTGCCTGAACGTCTGGGCAATCGATTGGCGGGGCTGATTGGTGCCGGTGACGGTGAAGTGGTGGTGACCGATACCACCTCGATCAACCTGTTCAAGGTGCTCAGCGCTGCCCTGCGTGTGCAGGCTACGAGAGCGCCGACGCGGCGGGTGATCGTCACCGAGACCAGCAACTTCCCGACCGACTTGTATATCGCCGAAGGTCTGGCGGACCTGCTGCAGCAGGGCTATTCCCTGCGTCTGGTCAACAGCCCTGAAGAGCTGCCGCAAGCGATTGACCAGGACACCGCGGTGGTGATGCTCACCCACGTCAACTATAAGACCGGCTACATGCACGACATGCAGGCCCTGACCGCGCTGACTCACGAGTGTGGTGCGCTGGCCATCTGGGATCTGGCGCATTCCGCCGGGGCGGTGCCGGTCGATCTGCATCAGGCGGGCGCCGACTACGCCATCGGCTGTACCTACAAGTACCTCAATGGCGGCCCTGGTTCGCAAGCCTTCGTCTGGGTTTCGCCTGAGCTGTGCGATCTGGTTACGCAGCCGCTGTCTGGCTGGTTCGGCCATTCGCGGCAGTTCGCCATGGAGTCTCGCTACGAGCCGAGCAGCGGAATCGCTCGCTACTTGTGCGGCACCCAGCCCATCACCTCATTGGCGATGGTGGAGTGCGGTCTGGATATTTTCGCCCAGACCGACATGGCCAGCCTGCGCAGCAAATCCCTGGCACTGACCGACTTGTTCATCCAGTTGGTCGAGCAGCGCTGCGCCGCTCACGAGCTGACCCTGATCACCCCTCGCGAACACGCCAAACGCGGCAGCCATGTCAGCTTCGAACATCCCGAAGGTTATGCGGTGATCCAGGCCTTGATCGCCCGTGGCGTGATCGGTGATTACCGCGAGCCACGGATCATGCGGTTCGGCTTCACCCCGCTGTATACCTGCTTCACCGAGGTCTGGGACGCAGTGCAGATCCTCGGCGAGATTCTCGATCAGAAAACCTGGTCCCAGGAGCAGTTCCAGATCCGCCATAGCGTCACTTGACGTCAAGGTTTTGTATCCGTGCAATCACAATAAAAAGGGGCACACAAAGTGACCACCTCCGAAAAAGGTTTCGAAGCGATTTCCAATCGTGAGCAGGGCCTGCGGCGCCAGCTCACATCGGGTCAGATGAGCATGATCGCCATTGGCGGTGCGATTGGCACCGGCCTGTTCATGGGCAGTGCCTACGCCATTGGTTATGCCGGGCCGAGCGTGCTGCTCAGCTACGCGATTGGCGCGATCATCACGCTGCTGTTGATGGGCTGTCTGGCAGAAATGACCGTGGCCCATTCGACCTCCGGCTCGTTCGGTGCCTATGCCGAATTCTATGTCAGCCCGCTGGCCGGGTTTCTGGTGCGCTACGCCTATTGGGCGGCGATTGTGCTGGCGGTGGGCACGGAAGTGACGGCGGTCGCGATGTACATGAAGTACTGGTTCGCCAACGTGCCGGAATGGATCTGGATCGTCTCGTTTTCGAGCATCCTGATCGTGCTCAACGCCATCAGCGTGAAGACTTTCGGCACCTTCGAGTACTGGTTCTCGACCATCAAGATCGGTGCGATTGTCGGCTTCATCATCCTCGCGGTGTATGTGGTGTTCGGTTCCGGCAATCCGGATTACGGCGTGCACAACTACACGGCTCACGGCGGCTTCTTCCCCAATGGTTTGCAAGGGATGTGGGTCGCGGTGATCGTGTCGATCTTCAGTTACCTGAGCGTGGAAATGATCGCGGTGGCAGCCGGTGAGGCGCAGGATCCGGAGCGGGCGGTGAAGAAGGCCTTTCGCGCGACCATCGTGCGGCTGGTGGTCTTCTACCTGCTGACCCTGGCGTTGATGTTGGCGATTGTGCCGTGGGTTCAGGCCGGTCATGCCCAGAGTCCATTCGTCACCGTCATGCAGACCATCGGTATTCCCGGCGCAACCGGGGTGATGAACTTCGTGATTCTGATTGCGGCGTTGTCGGCGATGAACAGTCAGCTCTACATCACCACGCGCATGATGTTCAGCCTGTCCCGTGGCGGCTATGCACCCAAGTCCATGGGAGTGTTGAGCAAGACCGGGATCCCGCTCAATGCCTTGTTGCTGTCCAGTTCGGGCATCGCTTTGGCGACGTTGCTGAACGTGGTGTACCCGGAAAGCTCCTTTACCTTGATGATGGCGATCTCGATGTTCGGTGCCATTTTCACCTGGTTCATGATCTTCCTGACCCACTACTGTTTCCGCCGTTACCAGGAGCGCAACGGCGAGCGGAAACTGTCCTTCCGCATGCGGTTGTTCCCCTACACCACGCTGTTGGGGTTGGTGCTGATGGGCGCTGTGATGATCACCACCTACTTTACCGATGCCTTCAAGATGACCCTGGTATTCGGTGTGCCTTTTCTGCTGATCCTCACGGTTGTCTACTGGATCTTCTTTAGAAAATCCAAGGCAGCCACAGTATTGAATCCGCTGCCAAAGGTTTAGACGCAGGAGATGTGCATTGCCGGCCCGGCGGTTTTCAAAGACCGTCGGGCCGGCATTGTTCTGAGCATTCTCGAAGTCAGCTAATTGCCACAACTCTCCCTCATCAGTTGATCCACTCTCTTTAAAATGTGTGAATGGTGGAACTACCGTTCCAGTTTTGCTCTTTCGGCTGCACTCTTTTTCTGTGCATCGAACAGGTGCTTAAAGTGCCGGTTTTAAGCGCAAAACAGTTCTTTAAAAAACCATGACCACACGTTGACTCTCCCCTCAAGGGGAGAGTTTAGACTCCGGCGCCGTTGGAAAAGACCCAGGGGGAATCAAACCTCTTGCGCTGTTTTTCAATAACCCTGCGCACAATTTATACGGAGATAAATGATGAACAATCCATTGGAGTTGGAGAGCGTTATTACGAGTACTCGCGAAATCCTCGCGCAGTTGCTGGTGATGGAGGTCGATGCTATCGATGAACACAGCAGTATCGTGGAAGACCTCAGTGCCGACTCTCTGGATATTGTCGACCTGAGCTTTCAGTTGGGTCGCACTTATGGCTGCACCTTGCCGAAAACCAGCGTGCTGGATCACGCGGTAGCGGTGTTTGGCGACGTCAGCCAGTTTGTCGACAAGGGCCGTATCACCGACGCCGGTGTGGAGCTTCTCGAACAAAGCCTGAGCGCCTATGCCCCGGGTCAGCTGCGGGGCGGCATGCAGCCGGCGGACGTGTTCGCTGCCACCACCGTGCGCAACTGGGCACAACAGTGCCACAGCGTCTTCAACTACCTGCCCCCGACATGCCCGGAGTGTGGCGCCACCCAAGCGCGTCTCAATGAACGCCGGCAGGTGGTCTGTTCCGGCTGCAGCGCTCGATTGGTCCCGATGGAAGGGGACGAAATCTCTCGCCAACTGGTGGAAAAATATGCCGCGTCCCGCTTGCAAGAAACGGCCTAGGAGTTTCTTCATGCGGCTGCGAGAAGTTTATGTCACGGGATACGGACTGGTGGCGCCCACGGCGATGGACGCAGCCACGCTGTTTTCGCGGATCAGCGAGAAGCGTTCGTGTATTCGTGAACATCCGGTGTTTGCCGAGCTTGGATTTGCAAATACCGCAGCCGGTTATATCGATCACCGTCAGTGGCAGGAAATGACCGCTGAGGTTCAGAGCGATGTTTTGACGTTACCGCGACAGAGTGTGCTGGCCGAGTATGTCGCCAGGCAGGCGTTGCAGCATGCAGGTCTGACCCCTTCGGCATTTTCTCAAGTCGCCAGCGGGTTGTTCCTCGGCTCAAACAAATACTGTGTGAGCCAGGATCTGCAGGAGGCCAGTCGATACATGGACGAAGCTGGCAGTGTGGATCTTGATCTGTATCTGCAAAACCACGAACTGGCGGGCGGAGCATTTTCTCGTCGGGTCGACCAACAGACTCTGCACCTTGCCCGATTTCTCGGCATTCGTGATCACATCTCTACCCACTCCGATGCCTGCGCTGCCGGGACCATGGCGATAGGCAGTGCGTATCGCGCCATCGAGCGCGGTGACATCGACCTGGCCATTTGCGGCGCCGTGGAGTTGATGTCCCACGAACTGTCGTATTACAGCTTCGACGGCCTTGGCGCAGTGTGCCAGCGCTCCGATTTCGCCGCGGATCAACAGAGCCGTCCGTTCATGCCGGATCGTTGCGGCTTTGTGCTCAGCGAAGGCTCGGCGCTGATCGTTCTCGAATCCAGGCCGCATGCCGAGCGTCGCAAGGCCACCCCGATTGGCCGCGTTTTGGGCTACGCCAATTATTGCGAGGCGCAAAAGATCACCTCCAGCAGCCGGGATGGCAGCAAGTACGCCCACTGCATGGCCGCAGCGATTGAAAATGCCGGTCTGACGAGCAGCGCAGTCGAGCATGTCAATACGCATGGAACGTCGACGCAGGCCAACGACCGCAGCGAAGCGTTGGCACTCAAGCAGGTATTCGGCGAGTCCGTGAGCAACGTGACATTCACCGCCAACAAATCGGCGGTTGGCCATTCCCTGGCGGGCAGTGGCGCCATTGAAGCAGTCCTGTCGCTGATCAGTCTGCGCGATGGCGTGTTGTTGCCAACGCTCAATTATGACCCGGACAAGGCTGAGTTCCCCGAGCTGAATTTTCTGAGCGAACCCTTGCATCAGCCCATCAATGTCGTGCTGTCCAACTCCTTTGGCTTCGGCGGCGTCAACAGTTCATTGGTTCTGGGGAGGGCATGAGATGAATACGCTGGATACAAGACCCGTTTACATTACTGCGGCCTCGGTGTTCAACGCGGCTGGCAGCGAGTGCGCAGACTTGCAGGGGCCGCTGACGACCCCGCAACCGCTGGATTTCGACCCTGCTCGATTGGCCTATTGCGTGACCGCGCCACGATTGCCCTCGGATATTTTCGATCGAAAGATTCAGCGCGGTATCGAGCCTCAAGGTGCGCGCTTGTTGTACTGCGCGGGGCGCATCGCCCCGGCGTTGGGTGCCTTGAATCTGCCTGCGCAGCGGATTGCGCTGATGGCGGCCATCCCGGAAGTCGATGGCCCCAGCTCTTGTTGGGATGCCGTGCAGGCCATCGGTGAGCAACCCGACACACTGCTCGCGCAACTCTTTGCCCATACGCCACCGCTGCATGCACTGATGATGCTCAATAGCAGCGTCATGGCTCACGTCGCGCAAGCGCTGCACTGCAATGGCCCCATGGGTGGTTTCTGTTCCCAGGGCAATGCCGGTGTCGACGCCTTGATCGAAGCCTTTGAACACCTTGCCGAAGGTCGCGCCGAGGCGGCTGTCGTGGTCAGCAGCAGTCCGAACATCACCCCTGCATTATACCTGCGAGAACGTGCCGAGCGACCGGTCAATGCGGGTTCGCAGCCTTACGGGGAAGGCGCGGCCGCGTTGTTGCTGACATCCTCTGCGCCGACCTGCGGCTCGATGGCGTTCCGCATCGCCGGATTCGCGCGTGGTTATAGCGCCTCGCCCGAGCGCTCAAGCGCGGTGGCGAGCAGGGTCATCGAGCAGGCATTGAGTCAGGAAAAGCTCTGCCTGAGCGACGTCGCACGCATCGTGGCAGATACCCAGGATGCGCGGCTCATGAGCCTGTTCGCAGAGACAGGGCGGGTTGTTCACAGCTCCCGGCACATGACTGGCGATCTGGGGGCGAGTGCCTTGCTGACCGAGGTCGCCCTGACGTTACTCGACGATCGTAGTGAGCCTGCGCAAGCGCATTACACGCTGCTGCTCAATCACAGCCGTGCAGGGCATTGGGGCGCGCTATTGCTGGTGAATGAAATCATGGAGAAGCACGCATGAGTGCGACAAGGATCGTGATAACCGGCATGGGCGCCGTGACCGGATTCGGTTTCGAATGGCAGTCGATGTGGGAAAAAATGTTGCGCGGCGAACACTGCATCCGCCCCTGGCAGCCCGAAGGCGTGAAGGACGGAGCATTCCCGGTTCGCTATGCGGCGCCAGTGGATTCAGGCTTGTTGCCTGGTTATCTGCGGGACCATTCAGCCTGGCAGACGGCCTTGGAAAAGCGCAGCAAATTCGGCTGGATTGCCGCAAGCCAGGCGGTTACTGACAGTGGTCTGGAGCCCGCCGGGCTGCGCGAAGCAGCTGTCTTGTGTGCCTCCGGCGCACCTGCGCACATGCTCCAGGACATGCTGCTGACCTACTCCGGCGAGCCTGCTCAGACCCCGGCCTGGCGCCATCTGATGAGCCGGGTCGATCAAGTCAATCCGGCCGGTTCGTTGCGCCAGAGCAACGATCGGCTGGCACGGGTCATTGCCGACGGAATCGGTTGCGAAGGGCCGGTGATCAATATCAGCAGTGCCTGTGCCGGCGCGTCCCAGGCCATCGGCAATGCTTTCCAGATGATTCGTCGTGGCGAGGTCGAGGTGGCTATCGCAGGCGCAGCAGACTCGGTGTTGAGCCTGGACACCATGACCGCGCTGTATCTATTGGGCGCGGCAAGCAGTGAGCAGCGCTGGGGAACCGAACTTTGCCGGCCTTTCGATCGCCACCGCAGTGGCTTGATTGCGGGCGAGGGCGGCGGCTTTGTGGTACTCGAAACCCTGGAGCGAGCGCTGGCGCGTGGCGCCGTTCCCTACGCCGAAGTGCTGGGTTTTGGCAGCAGCCTGGACGGTTACAAGGTGACCGCGCCCGACCCGCAAGGACGTGGCGCTGCCCTGGCCATGCAGACGGCGTTGCACGACGCCGGGATCGCGCCGCAACAGGTGGATCTGATCAACGCTCACGGGACGTCGACGCCACTTAACGATGCCGCCGAAACCCTGGCGATCAAGTCTGTGTTCGCTGAACGCGAGCACTATCGACGGTTGGCGATCAGTGCCAACAAGTCGCAGTTCGGGCATCTGATCGCGGCGGCCGGCGCACCGGAGTGCATCGTCACGGCACTGGCCTGCCGGTACGACCGAATTACGCCAACGATCAACCTGCACAGCGCCGATGAGCAGTGCGACCTGGACTACTGTGCCCATCAGGCGGTCAACCGCCGGGTCGATGTGGCACTGAGCAACTCATTCGGTTTCGGTGGTCTCAACACCTCCCTGGTGCTTGGCAAATATCGGGAGCACGCATGATGGGGGCTGCACACGCTCAGGTCGCGATTGCCGGTGCTGGCTGTGTATTGCCCAGCGGCTGGGGTGTGGAGCGTTTCTGGTCGGCGGTCTGTGAATCACGCAGTGCAATTGCGCCCTTGCACTCCAGGCAGTTTCACAGCGCCCGGGTGACGGCCTTCGGACAAATTTCGGATGAAGATCACCAGCGCAGCCGTCAGGACCTCGCACAGAACCTGCAGCGCTATTGCGCGCCGGCGGTGATCTGGGGTGTCAGCGCGGTACGCCAGGCGTTGGCCGAAGCGAACCTTGCTCCGGGTCAGGACGGTTTGCGTTATGGCCTCTATTGCTGTCAGGGCGGATTCACCCACCCCTCGCTCGCCTCTTATGGCGAGTTGCTCCACGAATGCCGCAAGGGCGAGGGCGCCGACATGCGCCTGCTGGCCCGACGGATTCTGCAGGAGCGGGTGCAGGATCCATTTCTGGTGCTCAAAGGCCTGAGCAACATCTTGCTCGGCGTGGTCAGCCTGGCCCTCAAGCTTGAGTGCGAATGCAATGCTTACATGCAGGGCGTCTCCGGCAATCTGGCAGCGTTGCGCGAGGCCAGTGCGGCGCTGCAGAGCCGGCGTATCGACGCCGCTATCATCGTTGGTTCCGGGAGTGAACTCGACGCGCTGGCACTGTGCGCACTGGTGCAGGCGGGCATCATCAGCGCCGACGGTTCGCAAACGCTGCGACCTTTCGATGTGCAAGGGACGGGCGGCATTGCCGGAGAGGGCGCGGCGGCATTAATCCTGCGCCGACGCGAGGACCTGTGCGATGCCCCCGCAGGTTTGCCTGGTGGGCATGACCGCCCACGTCGATCTTGAAGCGTTGAACCTGCCCGACAAGCAAGTCGATCTGCTGGTGTGCGCGGGCAGCGGCGATCCGCAGAAGGATCGTCAGCTGAGCCAGACCCTGGCCCGTACGGGCGCTGCACATATCACCAGTGGGCTGCCGGTGACCGGAATTCTCAGCGCGGCCCCCAGCCTGGTCGATCTGATTCTGGCCAGACGTGCCCTGCAGGCCCAGAGCGTGCCGCCAATTTTCGGCTTGCAACTGCCAGTTGCTGCGCATTTGCCCTTTGTGATGGGCGCCAGTCGCTCGGCGAACTTGCGCGACTGCCTGGTCATCAACCGCGACGACAACGGTTTCAGTGCTTGTTACCAACTCGAGTACAGCGCTCAGGCAGCCAGCGCCTGACGTTTTTTGTGAACCGCCTTCTTCTTTCAAGGGATATGACTGTCATGGATTACCGTAATTTCGTTCGCCCCAAGTTCGTTGACCTGCTGCAGGCACTGGGCCTGGAGTGCGAGTTCCAGCGGGCGCTGGGCAGTAAACTGTTCTATCGCGACCGCCACGGTGCACAAGTCACCGTCACCGATTTTCTCGGTGGTTACGGCGCAGCCTTGTTCGGGCACAACGATCCGCAGTTCGTCGACCAGCTCTGCACGCTGTTGCGTGACGACGTGCCTTTCAACGCGCAAATGTCAATACGCGGTCCGGCCGGAGAGTTGGGCCGTGCGCTCAGCGAGGCCTTCAATCGTGAGTTGAAGAACACCGAACGGTACATTTCGACCTTCTCCAACAGCGGTGCCGAAGCGGTGGAAATCGCCGTCAAGCATGCCGAGTATCGTCGTCAGAAAACCCTGCACAAGCAGTTCGACGATCTGGATTTTGCCCTGGCCAATCTGACGGCCAGCGACCGGGCTTATCGGGAACTGGATGTCGATGACCTTGACCTGCCGGCCGGGCTGCTACCGGCTCACCTGACGAGTGTAACGGTACGTCAGGTGGTCGAGGCGGTGCGTCAGTACAACCTGGCGCAGCTGCATGTCGAGCCGGTGTTCGTCGCGCTGCGTGGCAGCTTCCACGGCAAGCTGGTCAATACCGTGCAGCTGACTTATGGCCGGCAATATCGCCAGCCATTCGCCCGCTTCGGCTTGAACGTCGAGTTCATCGATCCGCAACAGCCGCATCAACTCCAGGAACTGCCGGCGCGTCATAGCCGTCACTGGCTGACCCTGCAGTGGAGCGGCGAGCAGTTACTGGTCGCTCGGCAGGCGTTCAGTGCAATCACTGCGGTGTTGCTTGAACCGATTCAGGGAGAAGGCGGAATCATCGAATTCGCCTCCGACTTCTACCTCGCGTTGCGGCGTCTGTGTAACGAACAGCAATGCCCGTTGATCGTCGATGAAGTGCAGTCGGGCTTCGGGCGTACCGGCACCTTCCTGGCCAGCAGCCATTTCAATCTGCAAGGCGACTACTACTGCCTGTCCAAGGCGCTGGGCGGTGGCTTGATGAAGATTGCGGCAACTGTGATTCGCAGCAGCCACTATGAAAACGACTTCAGCTATATCCACAGCTCGACCTTCGCCGAAGACGATGCGTCCTGCCATATTGCGCTGTCGGCCCTCAATCGGCTGTTCGCCAACGACAATGCCATGCTCAAGGACGTGCACAACAAGGGCGAGTACCTCAAGACCTCGCTGCTCGAGCTCAAGGCGGCTTATCCCGATGTGATTGCCGATGTCCGCGGCCGAGGGCTGTTGCTCGGTTTCGAACTGCACGACCAGAGCGGCAACAGTTCGCTGGTGCAGGCCTCGGCCCAGTACAACGATGCACTGGGTTATCTCATCGCCGGCTACCTGCTGCAGTTCGAACGCTTGCGTGTGGCGCCATCGGGCAGCAACTCCAATGTGATTCGCCTGGAGCCGCCGGCCTGCATCACCTTCGCTGAAATCGACGGGTTGATCGGCGCGTTGCAAAATGTCTGCGACATGCTTCGCCGGGGCGACGCCTTCCCGCTGGCGGCGACTATCTGTGCCGATTCGATTCCGGTTGTGCCCGCGCGTGACGCCAGTTTCCAGAGGCCTGCCAGCGGCATCAAAGCCGACCAGGACACGCCGGTCGTCGCTCGCGTTGCCTTCATCAACCACTTGATCGATGCCGACATTCTTGGCGATGTCGATCCGTCGTTAGGCCAGCTGAGCGCCGAACAGAAGCGCGCTTTCATTACGCGCACAGCGCCGGAACGCCGGGCTGCGCCAGTCGGACCGGTGCTGATTCGCTCGCGGCTCGGTACTGCGGTGGAGTTCACCTTGTATCCGTTGTGCATGGACTCCAACGCCATGGCGGACTACATCATCAGCGGTGACCTGGAGGTCATCCGCGAAGAGGTCGGCAACCGCATTCTCGACGCTCGCGCCGATGGTTACAGCGTCGCGGGGCTGGGGATGTACACCTCCATCGTGACTAACAACTGCCAGGCGCTGAAGATCCCGGACATGGCGCTGACGTCCGGCAATGCCTTGACCATCGGCATGGGGCTGGAAGCCATTGAGCAAGGCTGCAAACAACAGCAGCTTGAGCTGCGCGGGCAAACCGCGGCCGTGGTCGGGGCGGCCGGCAACGTTGCTTCGACTTACGCGTCCCTGCTGTCGGCCACCGTCGATCACCTGATCCTGATCGGCAGTGGTCGCGATGGCTCGGTGCGTCGCCTGGAGAAAACCGCGCAGCTGATCTACGCCGACGCCGCCCGGTCGATCCTCAAGGGCAACGCCGAACAGGATCGGCTGGCGATGCGTCTGCTCAAGCTCAACGGTATCGAGGAGTTGCTCCAGGAACATGGCAGCAGCCCGGACCTGGGTCTGCGTATCTCGCGGCTGGTGCAGGAGCGCGTCGGGGTGAATGCGTTCATCACCGTCACCAATGATCTGAAAGCACTCAAGCGAGCCCGCGTCGTGCTGTGTGCGGCGAACGCTGCGCAGCCGTTCCTGGATGCCGGACATTTTGCCGAGAACAGTGTGATTTGCGATATCGCGGTGCCGTTGAACGTTGACCAGGCGCTCTGCAGCCAGCGTGCGGATGTTCTGTACATGCATGGCGGCATTGTCCAGACGCCGCTTGGCGATGGGCTTGCGCCAAATGTCCGGGCCTATCTGAAACAGGGTCAGTTGTATGCCTGCATGGCCGAGTCGGTCCTGATGGGGTTGTCGGGGATCAAGCAGCATTACTCCTATGGCGATATCAGCCGTGAGCAAGTGCAGCAAATCCGCGCATTGGCGGCGATTCATGGCTTCGGCCTTGCTCAGTTCAAGACCAACAACTCACTCTAAGGAACGGCCATGAACCAGAAAATAGCGGTAGTGACCGGGGGCAGTCGCGGCATCGGTAAAGCGATTGTCCTGGCACTGGCCGGCGCCGGTTATCAGATTGCATTCAGTTATGTGCGCGACGAAGAGGCGGCCATGCTGTTACGTGCCGAGGTCGAGGCAATGGGGCGCGAATGCCTGGCGTCGCAATGCGACGTCAAAGACGGCAACAGCATCAAGGACTTTTTCGAAGGCGTCGAACAGCGGTTCGAACGCATCGATCTGCTGGTCAATAACGCCGGGATCACCCGCGATGGTTTGCTGGCGACGCTGTCGATCAATGACATCACCGAGGTGATCCAGACCAACCTGATCGGGACCTTGCTCTGCTGCCAGCAGGTCGTGCCCGGCATGATGCGCCAACGTAGCGGCTGCATCATTAACTTAAGCTCGGTGGCCGCGCAAAAGCCCGGCAAGGGCCAAAGCAACTATGCCGCCGCCAAGGGCGGAGTCGAGGCGCTGACCCGTGCCCTGGCCGTTGAGCTGGCACCGCGCAACATCCGCGTTAACGCGGTTGCGCCAGGCATCGTCAATACCGACATGACCGCCGCGTTGCTGGGGGCCCACGAGCAGGAAATCCAGTCGCGCCTGTTGATCAAACGCTTCGCCGAACCACAGGACATTGCCGAGGCGGTGCTGTACATCGCCGAGCGCGGACATTACCTGACGGGTGAAGTGTTGTCCGTCAACGGCGGATTGAAAATGCCATGAGCGCGCTACGAACGCTTTTGATTACAGGTGCAGCCAAAGGCATTGGCAGGGCGGTGGCGGAAAGCTTCGCCGCCGACGCTGGAAACCGACTGATCCTGCTCGATCTGGATCTGCCGCAGTTGCAAGGCTGGGTGGCCGGGCAGGCGTTTGCGGCGAGCATCGAAACCCATGGGGCCGATATCGCCGACCTTGCCGGTTTACAGGTGCTGTTCAAGACACTGGCCGCGCGTCTGGGTTACATCGATGTATTGGTGAACAGCGCCGGTGTCTGCAACGAAAACGAGCCTGAGGACCTGGACAACTGGCACAAGGTGATTTCGATCAACCTGAACGGAACATTCTATGTCACCTCGCTGTGCCTGCCGCTGATGGCGGACCGTGGGCGGATCATCAACATGTCGTCGATTCTGGGGCGTGCCGGCAAGGTGCGTAACAGCGCTTACTGCGCTTCCAAGCACGGCATCATTGGCATGACCAAGGCACTGGCGATGGACCTGGCACCCCGCCAGATCACGGTCAACGCGATCCTGCCGGCCTGGATCGATACGCCGATGTTGCAGGGCGAGTTGGCGGCTCAAGCCCGTATCGCGGGGATCAGCCAAGAGCAGATCCTGCGCAACGCGAAGAAGAAATTGCCGCTGCGGCGATTCATTCAGGGCGATGAAGTGGCGGCGATGGTGCGTTACCTGGCGAGTCCCGAGGCGGCGGGCGTCACGGCGCAGAGCCTGATGATCGATGGCGGCGTCGGGTTGGGAATGTAGTCATGGCCAGAGAGCGATTCAGGCAGGGGCTGGTTGCCGTGCTGGCCTGTCTCGGCCCGCAGCTGGCCAGCGCCAACATCGTGCCGGCCCATGCCGATGCTGAAGTCGGCGTGGCCACCGCGCTGCGCTTGCATGGTGACGACCAGGTCACGCAGAAGGCCGTCTACTTCAAGGCCAATCTGGAGGACAACTGGGACAGTGGCTATTACAAGGCCAAGGGCCGGGTGCGTTATGACGCCCGCTACGACGGCAATAACCCCTACAGCCAGGAAGCCCGGGAAGACTACCGCTTCGGCGCCGACTGGCGGCATTTGTACTGGGGACAATACGTCGGTGACGGTGAGCTGACAGTGGGTTGGCAGCAGGTGGTCTGGGGCCGCGCGGATGAACTGCGAGTGCTCGATCAGATCAACCCGCTCGACTACCGCGAGGGCCTGACTGCCTTGCTCGAAGACAGCCGCATTGCGGTGCCTATGGTGCGTCTGACCCAGCCGGTGGGCGAGTGGGAGCTGGAAGCCCTGTGGATTACCGACTTTGTGAAGAACCAGGCACCGGCCCAAGGCAGTGAGTTCGATGCACCGCTGTTCGCCCGGCCGGACCCGGCAACGTTCATCGTCGATTCCACGCCCGACTACAACGCTCAACGCGGTTTCTCCTATGGCCTGAGCGCCAACGGCCGGATCGGCGCGGTGGACGCCAGCTTCGTCGCACTCAATGCCCGTCAGCAAGATCCGGTGTATGCGGTCGAGGGTGTGGCCGACGATCAGCGAATTCGCCTGGAACGGCAGTTTCCGCGTTACAGCATGGCCGGGGCCGGTCTGGCGATCGATGCCGGGCACAGTATCGTCGTGCGCAGCGAGGTGGCCTATTTCGATGACTGGAGAGTGACCAATCCCTTCCGCCAGTACGGCAGCGACGAGAGCCCGATGATCAAGTCACTGCTTGGCGTCGACTATCTGCTGCGCAACTGGCTGATCTCCCTGCAATGGCAGGAGCAGCAATTGCTCGACTGGCAGGTCGGGATGTTGCAAGACAAACGTGCCGATCTCTTCACCCTGTCTGCCGAAGGCACACATCTGCGGGACCGGCTCAAGAGTCGGTTGGTGCTGGCTATGTCACCGCCGGCCAAAGACGACGCCTTGCTGCAGGGCATCTTCACCTACAAACCGGTCGACTGGCTCAAGCTTGGGCTGGAGGTGGATGTGTTTTTTGGCAAGCAGGACCGGCCATTTGGCGAGTACGACCAGCGCGATCAGGTTCGGCTTTCGGCGGGCTATTTGTTTTAACCATACAGCTTGTTCTGAACATACAGCGCCTGCGTGCACCGTGCGCTGGCGAGCAACTCACTCACATGATGAAAAGGAAAATTCTATGTTGCCGCTATTCAAGGTCCTGACCGCTGGTGTGTTGATGCTGACGAGCGCTTCGGTGTTTGCCGCCGAGGGCCAGGACGCCGACGAAATCATCCGCCAGGCCAGAGATCGCAACGACGGTAAGAGCTTCATGTCGCAGGTGTCGTTGATCCTGCTCGACAAGCAGGGCAATAGCCGGGTGCGCGAGTTCAACTACCTGCAGAAGGATTATCCGGACAGCAACAAGTTCACCATGTATTTCTCGGCGCCCAATGACGTGCGCGATGTCGCCTTCCACATTGAAAACCCCCACGAAGCACTGAGCACCGAAGATAGCCAGTGGATGTACTTGCCGGTCAGCCGGCAGACCCGGCGCATTTCGACCACCGACAAGCGCGGTGCCTTCATGGGCAGTGATTATTCCTATGCAGACCTGGACAAGATCCGGGCCAACGATTATCGCCAGACCCTGGTCGGCGAAGAGAACATTGCCGGTCGTGAGTGTTATGTCATCGAGCGCACGCCTGCGTCCGCGCAAGTCCTGGCCAAGACCGGCTACAACAAGCTCAAGGTCTGGATCGACAAAAAGAATCTGCTGGTCATGCGTCAGGATTTCTTCGATGTCAAAGGCGTGATGTTCAAACAGATGCGCACGCTGAAAGTCGAGGCTGTCGATAAGATTGACAGCATCACCCTGAGCGAGACCGAAGACTTCATCGCGGGCACTCGCTCCCAGCTGCGTTTCAACCAGTTGCAGTACAACGTTGAGCTGGACGACCGACTGTTTACCCAGACCGCCATCAAACGCGGCCTGAAGACCGGCGACCTGCCTGAATTCGCCGTGTCCGCTCGCTAAGCACTGCTCCGACCTTTGTGGAACGCATGATCATGGAACGATACCTGAACTTCGTTGAGCGCTATGCGCGGGCGATTGTATTTGTGCTGGTGGCGATCACCGCCTGGTTCACCTACACACTCGGCTCGCTGATGTCGGACACCAATCCCTATTTACTCAAGGAAACCCATCCGGCGCGCAAAACCATTCTCGACCTGCAGCACGAATTCACCGGTACCTACGACTCGGTCATGGTGGCGCTGAACAATCGGCAGAGTGTCTTCAACACCGACTCGCTCAATGCCCAGTTCGAACTTTCGCAAGCCCTGCGGCGGCTGATGCTGGCCAACGCAGAGGATGAAGTCGAACTTCAGCGCATTGTCGGCAAGCATGGGGCGGACAGTCGCGCCCAACTGCTGGCCGCGGACATTCTCAACGAGGGTTTTTCCCAGAACGATTACGCCCAGGCCAAGGTTTTGCTCGATCACGCCCGCAGTCAGGGCTGGGGCGAACGCGATCAGCAGTTCCTCGGCTTTCTCGTCGAGCGGATCAACCCGATCAAGGAAATGGCCTCCATGGCCGACCTGGAAAACATCAGCCTGAGCCCCGATGGCGAACTGTGGATTCACAAGACCCTGCATGGCCTGGACATGGACCCCAAGGTCGTCGAAGCGCAGATCATGGGCAACGAGCAAATGGTCGGCGGGGTAGTTTCCGCCGACAAGAAAGTCGCCATGGTGGTCGCTGAACTGGGGACCAAACAGGACGACGCCCAGGCTCAACTACGCGCCTATCACCAGGTCCGTCAAATCATCGCGGACTACCAGGCCAAACATCCGCAATTCACCGATGAGGTGTTCATCGCCGGGATGCCGATCTTTATTGCGGCGCAGCAGGAGATCATCGATCACGACCTGGCGCTGCTGTTCCCGATCGTGTTCCTGCTGGTGACTTCGCTGCTGGTGTTCTTTTTCCGCAAGCCTTTGGGTGTGCTCCTGCCGCTGTTCAATATCCTCTTCTGCACCATCTGGACCTTGGGCCTGATGGCGCTGTTTCAGGTACCGATGGACTTGCTGACCAGCGTGTTGCCGGTCTTTTTGTTCACCATTTGCTGTGCCGACGCGATCCATGTGATGGCCGAGTATTACGAGCAGCTCAATGCCGGCAAATCCTTTCGTGAGGCCAACCGCGAGACCATGCGGATGATGGTCGTTCCAGTGGTGCTGACCACCGTCACCACCATTGCCACGTTCATGATTTCCACCACCAACAATATCGTCAGCATTCGCAATTTCGGTCTCTTCATGTCTATCGGGCTGACGGCGGCCTTGATCATTTCCCTGCTGCTGATCCCGGCGTGGATCTCCATCTGGGGCAAGGATCAGCCACCGCGCAAAGTAGTCCACAAAGAGTCGATCATCTCGCGCTACCTGGTAGCGTTCTGTGCGCGTTTGATCCAGTGGCGCAAGCCGGTTCTGGTCGTGACCCTACCGTTGTTGGCGTTGATGACGGTATTCACCTTCATGGTCAATATCGAGGACTCGGGGATTGCCTACTTCAAGAAGGACAGCCCGCTCCGGGTCTCGGATGAGTTCATCAATCGGGCCCATGTCGCCGGCACTTCTCCGGGCTGGATCGCCTTCGACAGCAAGACCCCGCGAGGTGTCCTGACCACCGAGGTGGTGCAGTTCCTCGACAGGCTCGACCAATTCATCAAGTCCCAGCCGAACGTCAGTTACACCTATTCGGTGGCCACTTACGTCAAACGCATGAACCTGGTGCTCAATGACATGAAGCCCGACTATCTGCGTGTGCCGCAGGCGCTGGAACAGGTGAAGTCGGTCAATGACGAGGGGCAGACAGAAACCTTTGAGGTCGACGGCAACTCGCTGATCGAGCAACACATCATGATGTTCGAGAACGGCGGCGGCTCGGATTTGCAGAACGTGCTCAATGCCGACTATTCCAAGGCGCTGACGCTTTACACCATGACCTCCTCGGTCGCCAGCGACTATCAGGACATGCTTGATCGCCTGGATGCCTGGCTGCTGGTGAACAAGCCGGCCAACCTGCAAGTGACCCATGCCGGTACACCCTACATCTGGACTGGAGTGCTGCAGGAAATCACCCAGGGCCAGGTGCTGAGCTTCTCCCTGGCGCTGGTGGTGGTCACGCTGATGATGATGTACTGGTTGAAGTCGGTACGCCTGGGCATTCTTGGCATGCTCACGCTGCTGACCACGTCCGTGACGGTCTATGGCTGTATGTATCTGCTGGACATCGAGCTGAACATTGGCACGACGCTGGTGACGTTCCTGGTGGTGGGGGTGGTCGACTACGCCGTACACCTGCTGTCGCGGATCAAGTTGCTGGTTCAGCAAGGCGTGCATGTCGATGAGGCGATTCTCACGGCCATGCACAGCGTCGGGCGTTCGACCGTGGTCAACGTGGTGATTTTTTCGGTGGGGTTCCTGGCGTTGCTGTTTTCCGCCTACAAGCCGGTCATTGACCTGGGAACGCTGGTGGCGCTGGCGCTATTTTCCAGTGGAGTAATGACCATCTTGCTGGTGACATTGATTTCGCCGTGGTTCTTCGCCGCGATCGTGCCTGAGTCGCCCGTGGATGAACGTGAACACCCATTGCGTGATGGCGCCTTGAGTTAAGCGCAAGGGCTGCTGCTGCAGCAGGATGCGCCGGCATTGGGTTTGTAGTAACCACTCATTGCCGGCGTGCCTTGGCAGCGCAAAGCGGCTTAACAACTGTTTCAGTTCTGTGCAGCGGGGTGACGGTGTTCAGGCGATTTTGGCGATATGTTCGAACTGGCATTGATCCTGAGCGTCCTTGAGGCTGGCTTCGAATTCGACCAGCCCCGAGTGCACCTTCTGCAACGCTTCAATCTGGGTCATCAGCTCCTGTTTTTTGTCCGCTATAGCCTTGTTCGCCAGGTCCCATGGCAGTTCCTGGCCCCTGTGATCCTGCAGGATCGCTTGCATTTCCTTGAGCTTGAAACCGAGTTGCTGGGCGCACTTGATGAACGTCAGCAGCTCAACGCTCTGCTGGCTATAGACGCGATATTTACCTTCGCGCTGTGGCGGCGGTAACAAGCCGATTTCTTCGTAGTGCCGGATACTCTTGACCGTCGTGCCCGACAGCTGGGCGGCTTTGCCGATATACATGAAAAGTCCTTTTTTATGTGCACAAAGAGGCCGAGCGTTCACGCGCCTGCCGCACCTGTATCAACTGACGTGATGACAGGCAATGTTCCAGCTGAACAGCTATCGATTGGCCCCGTGGTATCAATCGTTCCACGGATAGGCAAGCTTCGGCGCGGCATCTTTACACAAGCATGCCGAGGCGGGAACCCGGGCGTATTAAATGGCGCGGGTGTGGGGCGCAGGGCGCGACGAAGCCGGCATCGCCCGTAGCAAGGCTTCAGTGACTGGCGATAGCCTGGGCTTGCTTGAGCCAGGCGTCCCGTTGTGTCGACTTCGAGCCGAGGATCGGGCCAAACGTCAGGGTCTTCAATGGTTTGATGCCACAGAATTCCAGCGTGGTCTTGCGCATCTGGTGCAGCCCGGGCATGCGGTAGACCCACTTGTAGTACCACGGCGGTGTATCCATGGTCACCAGCAGGTGAGCGGTTCGTCCTTTCAGGAGTTTGTCCGGGAACGCTTTGCCTTTGCGGTATTTGAAGGCAAAACCGGGCAGGAAAACCCGGTCGAAAAAGCCTTTCATCAAGGCCGGAATGCCGCCCCACCAGATCGGATAAACAAACGCCAGATGTTCAGCCCAGGTGATATCGGACTGGGCTTTGAGCAGATCGGGCTCCAGCATCTGAATCAGGTTGTAACCATCGTGCAGTACCGGGTCGAAGTTCAGAGCATCGAGTCGTAGCAGACGTACATCATGTCCGGCACTTTTTGCGGCCTCGACATAGGTATTGGTAAGGGCTCCACAGAAACTATCGGTTGAGGGGTGACCCAGAATCACCAGTACTCGCTTGCTCATCGTGACTAAATCCTGAAAGTGGAGCTTTCAGGGTAGAGTCTGCCCCTAACGGGAGAGTCAATGGGTGGCTCATTCAACGGACAAGGCCTCAAGCAAGGCTCTGGCATAACCAGGCAGGCTGTCGAATGAGCGCGCGCACAGCAGCAGTTTTCGCTGAGCCCACTCTTCCTTCAGCGCGAAGCTTTTGAATGGTTGCTCGACCGTCCAGCGCCGGATCGCGGCCAGTGGCACGATCGCCACGCCAGCGCCGCGGGCGACCATACGAATCACCCCGTCGAAGCCTTCAGCGCGGATACGTATTTGCATGCGTACGCCGGTGTGCAGCGCCTGTTCTTCGAGGTACACCGCCAGCGCGCTATTGGCGGCCAGACCAACGTAATCGTGAAGCAAGGTATCGCTGAAACCCGGCGGCCTGCCGTTGGCCAAGGGATGATCGGGCGGCATGATCAACACCAGCGGGTCGTCGCGAAAGGGCCGGGTCTGAAGGTCCTGGGTGTCCACCGCGTCGGAGACGATGCCAAGGTCAGCCGAGCCCTGACGCAAGGCGTGGGCGATACGCAGACTTGGCAATTCTTGCAGGTCGATGTCGAGGTTGGGATGGCTGCGCAGAAAGTCCGCCAGCAATTCCGGCAGGTACTCGGTGATTGCCGTGGTGTTGCACAACAACCGCACCTGACCTTTGACGCCTTTGGCGTACTCGGCCAGATCCTGCTGCATGTGTTCGGCCTGTTGCAGCAGCACCCGAGCATGTTGGGCCAAGGCCTTGCCGGCCGGCGTGGGACTGACGCCACGGCGTCCACGCTCTAGAAATGGAGTGCCCAGCGAAGCTTCCAGCGCCCGAACCCGGGCACTGGCCGCCGCCAGCGACAGATGGCTGCGGCTGGCACCTGCGGTGATATTGCCGGCTTCGAGAATGTTCAAGTACAGCCGCAGATCGGTCAGATCAAAGTGCATGTAGGGTCGCCTTCGATGGATCGTTCCCAAGAGGCCGCCTCAGTATATTGGATCGTTCCCACGCTCCGCGTGGGAATGCCGCCCTGGACGCTCTGCGTCCTCCCTTTGTGACGCAGAGCGTCACGAGATGCATTCCCACGCAGAGCGTGGGAACGATCAGCCTCAACATTAACAAGAGGCTGCCTCAGTATATGGCGAATTTTAAAGGTCGAGCACAGGGCCCAGGATAGTGCCATGAAGACACTTGTCGCGTTCTACCAAAACCTCGGCCCGGCCTTGTCATTATTGGTCATTGGCACCTTTCTGCTAGCCGGGATGATCAAAGGTGTAATCGGCCTTGGTCTGCCAACCATTGCCATGGGCCTGCTGGGCCTGGCTATGGTTCCGGCGCAGGCTGCGGCGTTGCTGATCATTCCGGCGACCCTGACCAATATCTGGCAATTGGCCTTCGGTGGGCATTTGAGTTCGCTGATCAAACGGCTGTGGCCGATGCTGTTGGCGATTTTTATCGGCACTGGGCTGGGTACGCTGTGGCTGGGTATCGATGGAGGCCATTGGGTAGTGCGGGCACTAGGCGCGGCGTTACTGCTCTACGCCCTGAGCGGTCTGTTATTGCCGACGCTGCATGTGAACGCCAGCACCGAGCGCTGGCTTGGCCCGGTCTGCGGCGTGCTGACCGGCATCATCGCCTCGGCTACCGGAGTCTTCGTGATTCCAGCGGTGCCATACCTTCAGGCACTGGCTCTGAACAAGGATGAACTGGTGCAGGCGCTGGGCCTGTCGTTCAGCGTTTCGACACTGGCGCTGGCCGCCGGCCTGTTGTGGCGTGGGGCGTTGGGCAGCGGCGAGTTGAGTGCTTCGCTGCTCGCCCTGATACCGGCCGTACTGGGTATGTTGCTGGGGCAATGGCTACGCCAGCGAATCAGCGCCGTGCTGTTCAAACGCGTATTTTTCATTGGCCTCGGAGTGCTCGGAGGCCATCTGTTGATCAGCGGCTAGCGTTGTGTACGCAAAAGCAGGTCTTCTGCATCAGGGCCAGTTGTTGTGGGCGTTGATGTCCGGCAGTTCAGGCCACTATGTCGGCTCTGCCAGTGGCGGAGCCGTTTCGTTCTTGCCGGGTGTGGCACTCGCACGGTGAGTATGAGGCGTCCAGGTTTGCCACTTGCTTTCGAAGTACGCCTGATTTTTATCCCAGAGGGCCTGATACTCGCCACTGACGATCAGCTTCTTGAACGATGCCTGTCCATAGTGATGGACGAATGCATCTTCGGCACAGACAGTACGGTAACCAGCGGCCTGAACCCTGCGACTGTAGTCATCATCCTCGAACAGACCAATGCCAAAGGCTTCATCCAGATACCCTACCTGGCGCAGAACATCCCGGCGCATGGCGACGCAAAACATCGCCAGCATTGGAATGTCGAACACCTGACCTTTATGTTCGGCAGTGTAGCGGGATGCAAAGTCGTGCATCTGTCCGATACTGGTATACGGAACCGCGATTTTCGCCTCGTTACCGACCATGTTGGTGACGGGGCCGATCAGTCCGATGCCTGGATCCTGCAAGTGTTTGATCAGTGGCGTCAGCCAGCCTTTGGGCACCACCGTATCGTTATTGAGCAACAGCAGAGTCTCGCCTCTGGCCCGACGCAAACCTTGATTGTTGGCGGCAGAAAACCCGCGGTTATTGGCATTGAGGATGATATCGACATCAGGATTGTCGCGGCTCAGCTGTTGCAGGTAGGCGGGGGTGCCATCCGCTGAACCGTTGTCGACAATGATCAGCTGGTAACGGACCGACGTGGTGTTACGCACAATGCTGTCGATACACTCTCGGCTCAGATCGAGGTTGTTGTAGGTCACGACAATGATGGACGCCCGCACATCGAGCGCGCTGATGGCTTGTCGGGTGGTTTCGACGCGCTCTTTCCAGTCATTGCTGCGGGCGGTTTCCACCCGTTGCCGGATCCTGTCTTGTGCGGTTTCAGTCAAGGCGCGCTCGATCTGCACCAGGTACTCATCGACGTCGCTCGCGAAGTACAGAATATCTTTGTAGCGGCTCAACTCTTCGAGGGGCGCCGAAACCACTGGTTTTCCCGCACTCAGGTATTCGTAGAGCTTCACCGGATCCACGGCGTGGGTCACATTGTTGAGCAGAAAAGGGATCAGGCAGACATCGAAGCGATGAAGATAGAGAGGCATTTGAGCGTAAGGTTTTATTCCTGACAACAGCACATTGGGTTTGCACTCGAGACCTGCGAGGTTGTCGACGAAGACGTCTCCCACCAGTACGAAATTCCAGGTCGGGCGTTTGTCCGCCAGCGCCGCGAGTAAGGGGAAGTCCAGCCACTGTGCCAGGGCTCCGTAGAAGCCAATCACAGGTCCCGCAAAGTCTGGTAGTAGATCGTTAGGCATGCAGTGCCGGTGGAAGAATTCAAAGTCCACTGCGTTGCGCACCAGAACGCATCTTTTGCAATGCGCGGACCATTTACGGTGCAGACGCGCCGCCGATACCGTTACCAGATCTGCCTGGGCGACGAGGTTCCATTCTTCGGTCACCAACCCGGCACCGATATTCGGAAAACCATCCCAGTCATCCATGCAATCGTATTGAATGGGCCAGCCGCGATCAGCGCGTAACTCAATGGCCAATGGGCTCCAGTAAGGAATGTGGATGAGTGAAAACGCATCCCGGATCTGGAAGTCCTCTATCAGCAGGTCGAGGGCACGTTGGTAGGCTTGGGTGTTCTCGGGCGTCAAGACTTTCTCGTAATAGAGATCCTGAGCATCACGCTGAAGGGTCACTTCGAAAATGTTGTGCGCCACACGGGTCAGACTATAAGGCCGCCCTTCAGGAGGGACCCTCGAGGGCACGATATAAAACACTCGACTTCCCTGGTGCGCGAATCGGCTCATCAACTGCTGCGGTCGTTGAAACCTGGCGGCCCACTCAATATTCGCAAAGCACAGAATATCCAGCTTCTTGTGGGGGACTACTTCGCCTACGGAGCGCTGTGCAGGATGTCGCGCCGGGTCGCTGGGGAGCGTTAGCCCTTGAGCGCGAAACGCAACATCGGCACCGCCAGAGAGAGCCTCGAGCAATCCATAGCGCATCATGCAGGCAATGAAACGCAGTGGTCTGGTCACAAACCATGAGCGGCTACCCAGCAGGAAATCGACCCTGGCGAGCGCGGCATCGCGCTCCTGCAGTACTGCATCTCTTTCGGCCAGGGCTGTGTCGTGCTTGATCGGATCAGTCACGTGGGTACCTGTGCAATGCAGTGCAGTCATCATCCGGCCACATGGAGCTCTTCGAGCCCGGACGATAAAAGGTCGCGGTCAGGCTGCGACGAGATGAGCGGCAGCCGCTGACGACCGGTGAAACGGCATGCCAGGAGTGATTCGAACGCACCAGTACGGCGGAGTTGCCCACCTGCGGTTCGATGACGGCCGCAATGCTGGTCGGGTCTGAGCTGCGCAATATGTTCAGGCAGCCACCGTCGATGCGGTTCCAGGATTCATTGAAGTACAGGATGTGGGTGACCAGTTTGTCGCTCAGGTCGGGATGGGCGCCAAGGCTGGCGCCTGGACCGTAATGGAAGACATTCACCTCCATCGGTACATCGCGCAGGTCATGGTCGGTCAAGTGCGACAGGGCTTCCCGATAGGCCGAAGAGCAGAGGTCTTGAGCCAGTTTCTGCCATGCCTCGCTCAGCTCCTCAGGAAAAACAACGGCGTTGGTGCCCATCGACACCAGGCGCCGTGCCTCATAGTCATAGTTTTTTTCCCCGCCATAACCCGTCACGGTCTTGAAATGATCGTGGGGAAAGGTGGTCGCCAGGGCAAACGCGTCTTCTGGCGAATACAAATCACCAATTTCGGCCCATGAATACGGTTGAGTGTTCAACGCGCTGGATTGCAGCCGTGTCAGGTTTAGCATCCTGTCCTTACCTTCCTCTCAGGGTTCTGAGGCCACGTGCAATTGAGCGCAGTGGGGCGGTGATTCGAAATGAGCTGGAGTTTTGCAACTCAAGCACTTTTGCCTCGCTTCGTGCCAGGCGCTGGTGGAGGCTCGTTATCTGTTGCTGTTGAGTGCTCAACCTGGCGTGCAGGACAGCGCGTTCGCTTGCCTGGTCCACATCGACAGACGGGGGCGCGGCCTCGATGTACGGTGTGTCGCGGGGCTCTGCTGCCGTTTCGAGCAGCGTCGGCAAACCTTGCCAAAACGCGTCTAGCGCCCGCGTCGAAGAGGTCTTTCCCTGCTTGATGAGGGTCGCGACCTGGTCCCAGTGAGTGCTCACCTGCAGCGCAGCCGCCTGTGCTGCGGCGCAGGGCCGGGTTTTGCCGGCTCGATCGAGAAACCACTGTGCGTCAATGGTCTCGACATCGGGCAGGGCGTGCAGCGATTCGAAGTCGGCCAGGGCGGTGTATTTCCCGGCACTCAGATCGGCGGAACAAAACACCGGGACGCCAAAGGCCAGCGCGCTGATCGCCAGGTGATAGCTGTGACCGATAACGGCCTCTGCCCGGCTGAGGATTTCTGCCAGCAATAATGGCTCGGGCCATTCCGGCAGGCTGATTGCGTGGGGCAAATGCCGGGTGACTATCGAGGGGTGGTCACCAAGGACCGGGCCAATGGGCAGCGCCAGAAATTGATAGTGTTCGAACGCCTGCGGATATTGCTCGAACAAGCGCAAAAACGGCTCAACCATGTGGATGGCATGGATGACGATATACGGAGCGGTCAATCCTGCCTGCTCGCACAGATGGATGAATGGCCTGGAAGGTTGCTGGTCATCGATCAGGTTGGGTAAGCCAAATGCGGTATCGGGCAGGACTTCGACGTCAATCTCGCTCGAGATTGCAGCCAGGGTATCGCGTGACAGGCTGTCACGAACCCGCACGTACTGGCTTTGTTCCAGGGCCAGTTTCACTAGCGGTGCGGCCCAGTCGGGAATGCTGTTGCAGTGCATGCCGGGAGCGTTCCAGATCACGGGCGTTGCGTGTTGCAAAGCGATCAGCGCCGGGGTGAGCCAGTATCCGGTGGGGTGGTGGATATCCGGTGAAGCAGGGCCATAGCCCTCAGCCACGAGCTTATCGAAGCGAATCAGAAAGCCGCCGCCGATCAACAAGCCGTCCAGATGCTCGGCCAGACCAGGCAGTTCGCTCAGAGACGTCACTGGATAGGGCCATTGCCCAGCGAGCCTGGAGTTGTACGAAAACCGCCGTAGATGTACGGCTCCCAGCCGTTTGCTCAGCTCGACTTGTGCAATGATCGGAAACAGTAGATCGCCATAATTCTCGACGTCGAAGGTACCAACTATGGCGATCTGCCAGGTGCGTCCGTTCATGTACTCTCCGGGACATCGACATTACACATTTTTTTTATTTGACCCTGTTGTTCAGGAGGCTGGACCACGCTTTGCAAACCCAGATCTACGACGCCGAGGAAACCCCTGTTATTGGGCAGCATGTCGAATGCCAGTAGCCCCACCTGCTTCTCGATCAGCTGTGAGGTGTCCTCAGTCCCGCCCTGTAGAAGCTTGAGGGTAATGTGGTAGCGACCTGCCGATAGACTGGCCGGGAATCGCACGCAGATCGAAGCCTGCCGCCAGCCGTCCTCGGCCGGTGCCATTTGCAGCGCAAAGTTCGCCCCACCGATGACCATCAACCGAGCCTCCTGGACCGTAAAACTGAGCGATGGCTGGGTGATGCTGTCGCGCAGCAAGGTTTCGACCTGGATCTCGATCTCATCGCCATACAGGTAGCTGGAGAAGAGTTCCCGGGTGTTTGTAAAGAAGGCAGAAGTAATGCGCCCTTCCTGTGTGCCGAAGGCAATACCCTCTTTGGCATCGCTTGAAACACCCAGAAAAGGTTTGCGCGTGACCGCAACGTCGCCGCCGCTTGCCCAGCGGCGCTGTTCATCACGCATATCAAGCAGGTACAACTCGGCCATTTCGTCGGGGGCACCGCTGGCGAATATCTGACCTTCGCGAAGATAAATGACGCGGTTGCAAAAGCGTCTGACCATGCTCATGTCGTGGGACACGAACAGCAGCGTAGAGCCGTTCTCGATCAAGCTCTCCAGCCGGTTCAAGCATTTGAACTGAAAGGACGCATCACCGACGGAGAGCGCCTCGTCGACGATCAGAATGTCCGGTTCCACACACACCGAGACGGCGAAGGCGAGCCGGACCAACATGCCGGTGGAGTAGGTCTTGGTCGGTTGGTCGATAAAATCGCCGATGTTGGCAAAGGCAGCGATTTCATCGAAACGGGTGTCGATCTCGGATTGGCTCAGGCCCAGTATTACACCGTTCAGGTAAACGTTTTCCCTGCCGGTGAACTCTGGATTGAAGCCGGACCCTAGCTCCAGAAGCGCCGCAATACGGCCTCGACCTTCAACGCTGCCCTGGGTGGGTGCCATCGTTGCGCAGATCAACTGCAACAGCGTGGACTTGCCGCTGCCATTGCGACCGATGATGCCGACGGTCTCGCCTTTAGCAATTTGCAGGGACACATCCTTGAGTGCCCAGAATTCACGGTAATAGCGTTTTCTGCCACGGGTCAGCATTTGCAGCATGCGATCCATCGGCTTGTCGTAGATTTGATAGCACTTGCTCAGGTGCTCGGCGTTGATCGCTATCTCAAAGGACATTGGCATAGTCCTCGGGTAGCACCGCTAACGACCTGAAAAAAACCGGCAATATATCTGCGATAAACCCGACTATCCGGTGCATTACCCATGCGCCCAACCACTCACGGTGATTCTCAAGGCTGGAAAACATACCGCCCGGTGTCCTTTCCCTCATCAATTAACCACCCGGTTCTAATTATTTTCCGCGCTCGTCCACTCGGACTGTTCGATTGGCCGAGTGCAGACAAAATGAGGGACTTGAGGCAACCTGAATCTGTTTGGCATCCATGCTCATTTAGCGTTTTATGACGGTTTTCGGATTGTATTGCAGCAAATTGCCATCATCCAGACAAAATGCAGATGTTCCAGCTGGATATTTGCGTTCGACAATGAATCGGTGACGTTCCTGTTACAGATTCAAGTGATAGCAGGTTTCTGGAATCGTGCTGATAATTTGCCGCTGGAGACCGCCTGAACCGGCGATTGCTACAGGTGAGAGAGGTACACAAACCCGGTGGGTTGGGGGGAAGGGAAGGTCTGAGGATGAAAGCTGCCTTTGAGGCAGCGATTAGCGGATCAGCGGCTAGCTGATGACGGGCTGAGCATATCGATGCGACGGATATCGAAATCGCGCTCCAGGTAATCCATGCGCTGGTCGAAGAACTGCTTCATGTGTGGCAGATTCGAATGCATGTCCAGGTGAGCCCGGGATTGCCAGATTTCGTAAAAGATAAACAGCGTTGGATCCTGCTGGTCGCGCAGCATGTGGTACTCGATGCAACCGGGTTCGGCGCGGCTCGGTTCGACATAATCGCGAAACAGCGCTTCGAACGCCTCGGCTTTTTCCGGTCTGGTTTTTGCCTGCAAGATAAAACCGTGCAAGTCACTCATGTCGCTCTCCTCAATTCCGGGTTCGGAAAGTCTACGACAACAATCCACCTGCAATTCGTGCGTATAGGTCAAATGAATTTTGACCGCTTCGGGCTTATTCCCTCGGCACCGCATCGATACCCTGCCGCCATCAACTTTCAACCTTCTCAATCCAGCGACTTATCCACAGCGCTGCGCATTGGACCTTGATGAGGCACCCCATGAAAAAAGTACTGTTGCTCAACGGTGGCAAGAAGTTCGCCCACTCCGACGGGCGCTACAACTCGACGCTGCATGACACCGCGCTGAGCGTGCTGGATCGCGGCGGAATCGATGTGAAAGTCACCCACATCGACGAGGGCTACGACATTGCGGAAGAGGTGGCGAAGTTTGTCTGGGCCGACGTGATCATTTATCAGATGCCGGGCTGGTGGATGGGCGCGCCGTGGACCGTTAAAAAGTACATCGACGAAGTCTTCACCGAAGGCCACGGCAGCCTGTATGCCAGCGATGGCCGCACTCGTTCCGACGCATCGCAAAAATACGGCAGCGGCGGCCTGCTGCAAGGCAAGCAATACATGCTGTCGCTGACCTGGAACGCGCCGCAGCAAGCCTTCAACGACCCGGCCGACTTCTTCGAAGCCAAGGGTGTGGATGCTGTGTATTTCCCGTTCCATAAGGCCAACACCTTCCTTGGCATGACCGGACTGCCGACGTTCCTTTGCGTCGATGTGATGAAGCGTCCGGCCATTGAGGCCGACGTTGTCCGCTACGAGCAGCACCTGAGCGAGGTGTTCGGCCTGCCGGCGTAAGGTTCCTTTTGCCCCGCATCGGGCTACTATCGGTGGCGAGGGGGCTGCCCCAATGCCGCTGCCCGTGTAGGAGCGAGCTTGCTCGCGATATAGGACGTTAACGATAACGCGTGTGTCCTGAATAAACGCGTCGCCCTTGAGTCCATCGTCGGAACGCCGCCCGGAGCAAGCTCGCTCCTACAGGGCCCCCTCCCACAGTAAGTCACCCGCCGGGACAACTCGATACAGAGGACATACGTGAAAGCCAGATCCGATGAGTTGCAAATTTTCGTCTGCGTCATCGAGTGCGGGTCTATCTCGGCTGCGGCCGAACAGGTGGGGCAAACGCCCTCGGCGGTCAGCCGCACGCTCTCGCGGCTCGAGGCCAAGCTCGACACCACGCTGATCAACCGCACCACGCGGCGTATGGACCTGACCGAAGAGGGCAAATATTTCTTCGAGCGGGCCAAACTGATTCTCGAACAGATGGATGAACTCGAAGAGCGCTTGTCCTCGCGCCAGAAAACGCCCTCAGGTCGACTGCGAATCAACGCCGCCTCGCCGTTCATGCTGCACGCGGTCGTGCCATACATCAGCGAATTTCGCGCTCTGTACCCGGACATCCAGCTGGAACTCAACAGCAACGACCTGATCATCGATTTGCTGGAACAAAGCACCGATATCGCCATCCGTATCGGGCCTCTGGTGGACTCCACCCTGCATGCCCGCTCCCTGGGCTGCAGCCCGCTGCACATCCTCGCCAGCCCTGAGTACCTGGAAAAGCACGGCTCGCCGGCCACCGTGGCGGAACTGGCCGGGCACTCGCTGCTGGGTTTCACCCAGACCGAAAGCCTCAATCATTGGCCGTTGCGTCATGCCCAGGGTGACCGCTGGCAGATTCAGCCGGGAATTTGCGCCTCCAGCGGTGAAACCTTGCGACATCTGGCGCTGGAGGGGCAGGGTATTGCTTGCCTGTCGCACTTCATGACTATTGATGACATCAAGGCCGGTCGCTTGAAGGTGGTCTTGGCCGAGGCCAATAGCGGCTATCGCCAACCGATCAATGCGGTGTACTACCGTAATTCGCAGCTGGCATTGCGTATTCAATGCTTCCTGGACTTCATTCAGAGCAAGCTGGCGGCCTATGCCATGACGGTGTTCGAAGGTTGATTGGCGATCGCTGCTCAGGATTGAATAGGGGCATCCGGATTTCTGCAGCAGGGGTCAGTCCTCGATACTCGCTCCATCGCTGATTCACGCAGGGAGTGACCTGCGAGAAAGCATTGGTGGCGATGCTAGCGGTGATAAGGCTTGAGACGTCATCTACTATGAAGAAAAACTGCCTCAGCCATCGCGCGGATCGTTTTGATCGCTCGTTACCGAGTCAATCCCTTCATTGCGATCGCACCGGTGCCGATTGCCTGCCGCTGGGAAACTGACATGAAGTACGACACATTGATCCGCAATGCCCTGGTCATCGACGGCACTGACACGCCGGGTTTTCCCGCCGATGTGGCGATACTGGATGGCCGCATTCAACGCATCGGTGACATGAACGGTGCTTGCGCTGAAGAAGAAATCGATGCCGCTGGTCGAGTGCTGGCGCCGGGATTTATCGACGTGCACACCCACGACGACACGGTGGTGATCCGTCAGCCGCAGATGCTGCCCAAGCTCAGCCAGGGCGTGACCACAGTGATCGTCGGCAACTGCGGGATCAGCGCCTCGCCGGTGAGTTTGCGCGGCGAACCGCCGGACCCGATGAACCTGCTGGGTGCGGCCAGCGTTTTCGTCTATCCGACGTTCAGCGACTACCGGGCCGCGGTCGAAGCGGCGCACCCGACCCTGAATGTGGCGGCGCTGGTCGGCCACACGGCGCTGCGCAGCAATCACCTGGATGACCTGTATCGCACCGCCACGCGCGGTGAAATCAACGCCATGCGTGAGCAATTGCGCGAGAGCCTGGAGGCCGGCGCTTTGGGCTTATCCACAGGGCTGGCCTACGCCAGTGCTTTTTGCGCACAGACCGATGAAGTGCTGCAACTGGCTGAAGAGCTGACAGCCTTCGGCGCGATTTACACCACCCATTTACGCAGCGAGTTCGAGCCGGTGCTGGAGGCGATGGACGAGGCTTTTCAGATCGCTCGTCACGCCAGCTCGCCGGTGATCATTTCCCACCTCAAATGCGCCGGTGCCGGCAATTGGGGGCGCAGCCCGCAGCTGCTCGCATCCCTTGAGCGTGCCGCGCTCAGCCACCCGGTGGGTTGCGATTGTTATCCCTATGCGGCGAGCTCTTCGACCCTGGACCTCAAGCAGGTTACCGACGCTTTTCGCATCACCATCACCTGGTCGACACCCCATCCTGAGGTGGGCGGCCGCGACCTGATGGATATCGCCGCCGAATGGGACCTCCCGCTGCTGGACACAGCCCGCCGCCTGCAACCGGCCGGCGCGGTGTATTACGGGATGAACGAGGCCGATGTGCGGCGCATCCTGTCGCACCCGTTATCGATGATCGGCTCCGACGGTTTACCGGAAGATCCGTTCCCGCATCCGCGTTTATGGGGCACTTTCCCGCGGGTGCTCGGGCACTTCAGTCGCGATGTGGGGCTGTTCCCGCTGCACACCGCCGTGCACAAAATGACCGGGCTTTCGGCTGCACGTTTCGGCCTGGTCGAACGCGGTGAAATTCGCGAAGGGCATTGGGCCGATCTGGTGTTGTTTGACCCGGCGCGGGTACGTGACGTGGCCGACTTCAAGGACCCGCAACGGGCAGCAGAGGGAATTGATGGGGTATGGGTCAACGGCGTGTGCAGTTATGCGGATGGTCAGGTGAATGGACGGCGTGAAGGGCGTTTTTTGGCGCGGGCGGGGGATCTGCGGCGCAGGTTTGCTCCACATAAAGGTTGATCAATGCACAAGCTGCGGCGAGGGCGCCTGCTCCCGTTCGGCCGGTTCGCGCTCGGGCGAAGCAGTCCATCGCGGGCAAGCCTCGCTCCCACCGTTGACCGCGTAATCCTGTGGAAGCGGCTTGTCCTCGCCAGGTCAAACCCGGAAGCGGCTGACCATCGTCTGCAACTGGTTGCCCAGCCGCGCCAGTTCAACGCTCGATGCCGCGGTTTCATCGCTGGCGGCGGCGGTCTGTTCGGACACATCGCGTACGTTGATGATGCTGCGGCTGATCTCTTCGGCCACGGCGCTCTGTTGCTCGGCGGCAGCGGCGATCTGCTGGTTCATCGACTGGATGCTGGACACCGTACGGGTGATGTTTCCCAGCGAGGTACCGGCCTTGCGGGTCAGCTCGACGCTGCTGTCGGTCAGGTTGCGGCTGTTGTTCATCACCGCGGCGACTTGCTTGGTACCGTTCTGCAAACCAGCGACCAGCCCTTCGATTTCTTCGGTGGACTTTTGCGTGCGCTGAGCCAGGCCACGGACTTCGTCGGCGACTACCGCGAAACCGCGACCGGCTTCACCGGCGCGGGCGGCTTCGATGGCCGCGTTGAGCGCCAGCAGGTTGGTCTGTTCGGCCACGGTTTTGATCACGTCCATGACGCTGCCGATCTTGTCGCTTTCCTGTTGCAGCACGGTCATGGCGTCGGTCGAGCGCGCGACTTCGGTGGCCAGGCGTTCGATCTGCGCGATCGCTTCACAGACCACTTTGTCACCTTCGCGGGCCTGGCCGTCAGCCTCGGAGGCGGCTTGTGAGGCCTGTTCGGCATTGCGCGCGACTTCCTGCACGGTGGCGGTCATTTCGTGCATGGCGGTGGCGACCTGATCGGTCTCGATCTTCTGGCTGTTAACCCCGGCGCTGGTTTGTTCGGTGACGGCCGACAGTTCTTCGGCAGCGCTGGCAATCTGCGTGACGCCGTCGCGAATGCCTCTGATCAAGTCGCGCAAGGTCACACCCATGCGTGCGATGCCTTGCTGCAATACGCCAAGCTCGTCGCGACGGGTGACATGCACATCGTGGGTCAGGTCGCCCGAGGCGATGCGTTCAACTACGGCCAGGGTTTCGCGCAGCGGGCGGGTAATCTGTCGGGTGATGATCACGGCGGCCAGAATGCCGACCAGCAACGCCAGCAGGGTGCTGATCAATTGCAGGCTACGGGCTCGGGTGCTTTCGGCATCGCGGCGGTCCAGCTGGATCTGGTACAGCTCATCGCTGCGGGCAACGATGTCATTGCCTTGATCGGTCATTTCCTTGCGGGCCTGATCCGCGTCACCGTCCGCTGCTTTAAAGGCCTGCAGCGCGCTGCGATAGCCGATCAGGGCGCTTTCCAGCTGACGCAGTTCGTCCTGTTGAGTGCCGCTAAAATGCAGGTTGAGGTCATTCAATCCGGCGATGGCGGCGTCCAGTTGAGCGACGGCTTTGTGTTCGGTTTCAGGGTTGGTGTCGGCGGTGTAGCCACGCACTTCGTAGCGGGCGAGCTGGAACGCCTCTTTGGCTTTGCTGATCGCCAGGAATTGCTCGAAGCGCTGATCGCTCAAAGGCATTTGCTGTACGTGGGTGTTGATCGCGGCGATCAGTGTGTTGGCGCTCTCGGCGTTATTGCCCATGGTCTGGCGAGCGGCGTTGCCTGCGCGGTAGGCGCTGCGCATTTTGTTCAGCGATTGCTGGTAGGCGTCGATGGTCGCGCTTTGCTGCTTGAGCAGCTTGAGGTTCTCCGGGCTCTTGAAGCTATTGAGCAGGGATTTTTGCTGGGCAACAAACCCGTCGAGGGTGGTTTGCACATTCTGTGCGGCGGTCTCGTCGCCGTTGGTCAGCATGTATTGCAAACGGCTGACGCGCAGTTTGGTCAAGCCGGCGTTCAGTTGGGTGATATCGCTCATCCAGTTGCTACGATCGATCAGACCGCCAAGGCTGGTCCAGCCTGTCAGGGCCAGGACCGTAGTGAGCGCCAGTACCACGCCGAACCCCAGGCCCAGTTTCAGGTTGACGCTGATATTGCCGAACCAGCTATTCATTGCAATTACTCCAGGAACGTTGCGAGTGTTGGTCGTCAGTTGGCTGGAAGTTTGTTGTTTTTGGTAGCCAGCAAGGTTTTGGTGTAGTGGTGTATCGGCAGCGTACGCGATAGCTGAAACGGTTTTTGTCCTGCCTTCATGGACAATGGGGGCGAGCCGTCTCTATTGCGTGCAGCGTTTGATCTACAGGGGAGGAGTGGTCGAAAATACCGGTGCCCGGACGTGCTTGTTCTTTGAGCTTTTTTTCACATTCATTTCACTGGGGCCCGACGTCGCGCCCCATAGAGTCTCTTGTTCACTTGGGCGCCCGAATCACGGGTTGTTCGTTTTCAATAGCGCAGTTGCCATGGGTGTTTTGTATCTTTGGTATGGCTCGCTTATAGATTTTTCGCCACAGGGGCAACTTGATCGTGGGATTAAGATTTGGTTTAAGTGGCGCTACGAAATATAGAACTATTGTCGTAGTACTGTTGTGTGCGTTGTTTGTTATTGCGCTGACTGTTGTTCTTTTAAGGCCGGCGGCGGTACCCGATCTGGTCCATGGCAAAACCTCCGGGTTAGTGCAACTGAGGGCGGATTGGGCCAAGGGCGAGATGATTGTGCTGGTTCGTCACGCCGAGCGCTGCGATCACTCCAGCGCCACTTGCCTTGGCAGTGCCGATGGCATTACCGAGCGCGGCCGCGACGTCGCCGTCGCGGTAGGTTCGCAATTTGAACATTTGGGTCTGGACAAGGCTGACATCTACCACAGCCCTTTGACCCGCGCGGCGCAGACATCTTCCTTCATGTTCAAGACGGTCGATGCGGGCCAGGATTGGTTGATCAACTGTAAAGGCCGTATGTTGAAGGACGTCCTCAGCCACAAGGTCGCCGGCCGAAACCTGATTCTGGTGACGCACAGTGAGTGCATGTCGGAACTTGAAAAAAACATGAAGTTCGCTTCATCGACGCTGGGCTATGGCGCATCGCTGTTTATTTCAACTGCGCTGGCGACTGGAAAGCCTCAGATGCTCGGCTTCATTGACGCGTCCGACTGGAGTTCAGTCATTCCCCAATAACGAGTCTGACCGGCTGAACGTCGTCGCCTTCCCAGCTGTTTGCGCTGGCTATCAGCGGTTGCACGGGCACCGCTGGATAGCAGCCAATACACCGTTGTTGGCCATGGCGAAGGACAGCCACCGGTTTGTCCGCGCTCAGGATGCTGCGATCAACGCCAAGGGCGGCGATGCCATGATCAATACTCAGGTCCAGGAAAAGCTCGTGTGATTCTGGCGAAATACAAAAAAAACGGCACCTGATGAAGGTGCCGTTTTTTTTTCCTGCAGTTAGCGTGGGTCTATGGGTCTATTGCCCAACGAAATAATAATCCTGCTTGCCCACAATCATTTTTTTCAACACTTTCAAGGACGCTGGTGGTTCAGTGTTACTGGCCATGAGCGCCACATGATTGGGTGATGCCGTGAGAAATTCACTCAGCTCAGCTTCGGTCTCCAACCCCTTGAGCAGGCTCTGGGTATAAAACACGCTGGCTCCGGCTGTACGTTCATTCGCCTGATACAGCGCGACCTCTTGTCCGTTGGCCTGCATTGTCTGAATTTGCTGTGTCAGCGGCAGGAAGGACAATTTGCGGTCAGCGCGAGGCGCAGCCCATTGCGCGGCCGCCAGGTAGATGCAGATCACCAGGCTCAGCACACCGACCACCAGGCCTCGACGGTGCCGGGCAAGCTTGCCGATAAACGTCGTAGCGTTGGTACGTTCGCGCAGTCGCTCGAACAGCACCGAGGCGTATTCAGCCGCCAGCACGGCAGCGGCGGGCGTCAGTGACATCAGGTACACCGTGCGTTTGCTGGAGGCGAAGCACAGCAAGGTGAACTGCGCCAGAATCCAGAGGGTGAAAAACAACAGGTAACGATTGCTCATCAGGCTTTTGCGGAAATGCCAAAGGCCCAGGTACACCAGAATGTTCCATGGCAGAAAGGCCTCTGGCAGCTTGGCCAGATAGTAATAGAACGGTTCATAGTGTCCGGCCAACTCGAACGAGCCACCGAAGCGCCCGATGCTGTTGGTCCACAATACTTCCTCTACCGCCTGCAAACCGCCTCGCTGATAGAGCATGAACAGCCAGATCACCAAGGGGATCAGACCGAGCAATGTCAGCAGGCCCGGACGTACCCAGTCCGACAGCTTGAGCCGTTTCTCGATCACGCTGTCGGCCACCAGATAGGCGAAGATCACCACCCCCGGCATTGCCAGTCCCAGCACACCTTTACTCAAGCTCGCGATGGCGATGCCCAGCGCGAACAGCAACCAGGTCGCCATGACTGACTGTTGTTCAGCCTGTCGCCGGTTAGCCTGAAAAAACGCCAGCAAGGCCATCGTCACGCCAAGGCTGAGTAGCGCATCCTCACCAACCCCGCGAACATTGCTCCAGTAACTGGCCATGGTCGCCAGCATGATGGCCGCGGACCAGGCGATAGTCGTCGGCCGATCGAACCTGCGCAGCATGGTGTACAGCAGCATCACACTAAACAGCCCGGCGAAGGCCGAGGCCAGCCGCACCGCCCAAGGCGTGCCGCCAAACGCGCGGATAGCTGCGGCGTCGATCCAGAGGCTCAGCGGTGGCTTTTCCAAAAAAGGCTGGCCAAATAGTCGGGGCGTCACCCAGTCGTTATCCAGGTGCATCTCCATTGCAATCCCGGCGACCCGGGCTTCGGTAGAACCTTGCAGCTGGTGATTGCCAAGGGCAAAAAAGAACAACAGGCAAGTGAGCAGGAATAAGAGTGGGGCGGGTCGGGACATAGGCTTCTGGCTACCAAGGAAAGGAATAGGGCCGAAGAACATTCAGGCAGTCGGGAAAGTATACGGGACTAGTTCTCAACAAAGTGTGAACAACGGTGTGATGTAGTAACTCGGCATGTCGACGCCTGCGTTCTCAAACTCTTGGCAAAGATACCCCAGAGCGAAGCTTTTCTGATGATCGCACGCTCAGTGGGCGCGGGATTACCAATGGATGGCAAAAGGTTGCCTGGTGGCGGAGAACGGCAATAAAGCACCTGCAGAATAATTCACCACCGACTCATGTTCGGTGAGCGTGCCGTTCATCGCCAGCCAAGAACCTAACTTCAAGACCTCTGTCTCATTGGAATGAATCCAAAGCGCCGGGAGGCATCATGTTTATAAAGAAGAAAAATTTGATGGTTATGGCTGTATGCACCTTGATGCTCGCCGGGGCATCCATGCTTCCTGGTGAGCTATCTCCCATCTCCTCTGCTTATGCAAAAGGCAGCGGTGGTGGTGGCGGTCACGGCGGTGGTAATGGTGGTGGTAATGGCGGTGGTCATAGTGGGGGGGCTGGTGGTGCTGGCCATTCTGATGGCGCGGGCGGGATAGGCATGGGCAAGGGGTTAAGTGGCGATCGAGCTGCAGATCGTGCTGAAAAGGCTGCAGATCGAGCTGAAGACCGTGCTGGAAAGGTTGCAGGTCGCGCTGAAGACCGTGCTGAAAAGGCTGCAGATCGCGCTGAAGATCGTGCTGAAAGGGCTAAAAAGGCTGGGGTCGCTGAAAAAGCCGTGAGGGATAGGGGCATCAGCGGCAAGCATTCTGGAAGCCTGCGCAATAATAACAAAGGTCATGGTTCGGTCACTTCCGGAGTGGCGCACTCTAAAGCTACCAGAGGGGTGGCCAAGGCCACTTCGATTGCTAAAACCACGCCAGGCGAACACAACACAAAAGGTTTGAGCAACGCCGCCACCTCAACGATGAAGAACGACCGCTAGTTGCTGGTTTGACCGGTATTCACTGTAGTGTTCTCGGTGAATACCGGTCATTTCACATCTGAGACACCCTGCATACAGGTATGACTGGGCATTTTGGTATTTCTGATCAATGTGCTCGTCTACCTGTTATCTGCGAGTTGGCTTATTGAGATACCGCCAGAATTGGCGCGGTTGTCTGGCTCCCCAATTTTGAGGAGTGAACCACCTGCTGGCTCAAATTTACGCCATCGAGTTCTTGAGGCGTTACCGGGGCTGCTTGCTCAGCCAGAGTCAAGGTCAGAATCAGAACAGCAAAGCCTACTATCACTGGGAATGATCCGCGCCAGAATACGATGCGTCGGCGGCGCTGGTTTGCGTTCATTTGTGCTATCCCCTTTCAGCTCTATGGCTGCCATATGGCGAAAACATTCCGTTTGTTTATCACTATGCCGCCTCAATGTAGTTTCTGCCGTCGATAATTGCCAGCCCGCGAAAACCTGCTGGTTGCCGGTTGTTGTTGCTGGGCGCCAATCAGATGATCGGCTTACATCGCGTGTCGCGCTACGCTTCACGACCGAACTACTTCAAGCCAATCTCCACAACCACCCGCTCCACCTGCTCGGGCGGCGTGCCTCGACGGCTGAGGTGGCTGATGCTCATGATCACCAGTGGGGTGAAGAGGGCGATGTAGGCGTTGTCGATGCCGAACGGGTTGCCTGCCAGGAACCAGCCAACGGTGGCAACCAGGGAGGCGATGATGCTCAGAAATGCGCCTGCGGCGGTGCCGAATTTCGGTGCGTAGAACACCATCAGCACCAGCACGGCCAGGGAGGCACGGAGGGCTTTGCCGAGGAAGGCGATCATCAGTACTTTGTCTGAGGTCAGCGCCAGAGCGATGGGCAGCAGGCCGACGGCGATGGTTGCCAGGCGTACGAAACGCAGGGATTTGACGTCGCTTTTTTCCGGGTTGAACCAAGGCTCGTAGAAGTCGCGCAGCAGCAAGGTGGCCGAACCCATGCTAACGGCCGAGATGGTGCCGAACAGCGAGCCTGCCAGGCCAGCGACCACCAACCCAGCCGTCAGTTGGTCCATGCTTGCGATCAGGCGCGGGAAGGCTTGCAGCGAATCGACCGCGGGGAACAACACCGCGCTGCACATGCCGATCAGTGCCGCGCCGATGCCGAACGGGATCATCAGGATTGCGCAGTAGAAGCAGGCGCGCTGGGCCTTGCCGGCATGGCTGACCGTGTTCACCGCCTGAATCACGTATTGGGTGGAGAAGATCGAGCCGATTCCGGCAATCATCCAGGCGACGATCTGACCCCAGCCGATGGCGGTCCAGTCGAACATTCGCTCCGGCAATTGAGTCTGCAACGCACTTATCCCGCCGACCTGTTTCAGGCCGAACCACAGCGCCAACGCGACGCCGAGGTATTTGAGACTGGCGTGCACGAAGTTGGTGTAGATCACCGAACGCATGCCGCCGATGCTGACATACAGCACTGAGACCACGCCGACGATGATGATCGCCAGGGTGCGATCCACTTGCAGCACGCTGGCCAGGACGGCGCCGCCGCTGGCGTAGATCGAGACCGCGACAATTTCCAGGGCGAAGATGGTGATGATTGACGTAGCGAAACGGGTTTTCTGACCGTAGTTGTGCGCCAACACGCCGGAGATGGTGTTGTCGCCCAGCTCCTTGTACTTGCGCGCCAGCAACCAGGCGAACAACACAAAGCCCAGTGCTAGTGCGAAGAGGTTCCAGGCGGCGGAGATCCCGACTTTGAAGCCGGTCTGGGCGGTGCCAATACTGACCGCCGTGCCGATGAATTCCGACAGCATCAAAAAGCCGATCAAAAATGCAGGAAACTGCCCGCCGCCGGTGGTGTAGTTATTGGCACTGCGAGAGTGCCGGCGAACACCGAAA
This sequence comes from Pseudomonas sp. GW821-FHT04C07, assembly GCF_059420325.1. NCBI lineage: Bacteria > Pseudomonadati > Pseudomonadota > Gammaproteobacteria > Pseudomonadales > Pseudomonadaceae > Pseudomonas > Pseudomonas sp. GW821-FHT04C07. The sequence goes on along the minus strand of NZ_JBWKTM010000020.1, from coordinate 9,415 downwards.
CTGATCAGCGCGAGGCTGAGCATGTAGATGCCGGTGATGGAAAGGACGATCCAGGAAGAAGAAGACTGCATGTTTGTCACCCGATCAACGTGTTGAAGGTCGAAGGGGATACTGCCGAAACGCTTTCGCATGTGCGGATCATATGTATATCCTCTAGGTATTGTTGTAATTGCAGGTAGTTTCCTCTCCTGTGTTTTCGGTCGTCTAATATTGAGTAAGTATGGTTTGGTACTTAGAAGGTATTGTGGGGAACAGTCTGCTTCTCTCAAATCAAGGCCGCCGATTTCGCCGAGTACGCAATGCCGTTCACTCAAGGATTGTCGACTGACTTTTTCAGGGCGCCGTGGAGCAGAGGGGAGGGTGGCTGAGTAGTTCTGGCCAGCGGCGAGCCCAGTCGCTTTCATGGCCCATGCCCGGCACGATATGGCTGTGCGCGCATCCACTGGCAGTGGCGCTGACAAACCGTTGCGCGATCACCGGTGGCACGACACTGTCATCGGCACCACTGAAATGAAGCTGCGGAATCGACGCGACCTGGCGTGCAACATCGATGGCATTGAGCGACTCAGGCATCGCCGACACCTGATGCAGGCGGTTGACTTCGACAGGGTCGAGGTTACCGGCCACGGTGCGCAGCGAGGCGATATCGTGACGTCTGGCGGCGATCAACACCACCAATGCACCACCGCCCGAATAGCCGACCAAATGGATGCGCTGACCGGGTACTCGTGCGGCGTAGTGCGTGACTGCCTGGTCCATTGCGGCGACCACCTCCTCTGAAAAACGCCTGTGGGTCCAGTAGGCTTTTTCACAGCGTGGGTTGACCGCCAGCGGCGTGAATTGACAGGGGCGTGCCAGGTACACGACGTTGGGTGCGGGGTCTGCCACCGCCAACGCCAGGCCCAGGGCCTGATGCGGTGTCGGATTTTCAGACGGCACGGTACGCGAGCGCCAGGCCATGCCGTCGCCCTCGATGTAGAGGGTCAGCGGCAGGTCTGGACGGGTTATCCGGTAAAAGCTGGTCAGCACAAAGCTGTCGGTATCGACCTGGTCACGCTGCAAGTTACCGGTGTGCGCCAGGGTTTCGGCGTGCCGGTTCGGATCGGCGCAACCTGTGAGGATTCCGAGCAGCGCACACACGCAGGCGAACACCGTTAGCAGGCGCTGTGCCGGCGCTGCGCTTGAGTCGTTCATGCTTCGGCAAGTCCCAGCGCCGCCAACAGCGGCCCGAGCTGTTCGGCATGCGCGCGCCAGCGACCTTTCGAGGTTTTGTAGAGGGGCTGCCGCACTTGATTGACGCTCGCGGTGCGCACCACGCGTTGGGTCTTGTGGAAGTCCATGCAGGCCTCATTCCAAGGCAGGTCAATGAAGTCGATCAAGCGCTTCGCCTGTCCTTCCAGATCGTCGACCACCGCTTCGTAGTCCACTTAAATAAAGGATTCGACGGGTAGCATCTGGCGCCAGTGAACCCTCAAGCTCTGGTAGTCGCGATAGAACTGCCCCAATTCGGCGTGGTCGTAGCTGAACAGTTGCTAACCGCCGAATTGCTTGTTGTAACAGGATAGGCAGGTATCGACCGGATTGCGGCGGTAGTGAATGATGCATGCACCGGGCAAGATCAACGGAATCAGGCCGGCATAGACAAAATTGCCCGGCATCTTGTCGACCAGGCGATCCCGACCGTCGGCCAGGAAGTGAGTCACACAAATCCAGCGGAGATAAGACGATGCGATTCATGATTATTGTGAAAGCCAGCCAGGATTCCGAAGCCGGCGTGATGCCCACCAAAGAATTGTTGACCGCAATGGGCAACTACAACGAAGAGCTGGTCAAGGCCGGCATCCTTATCGGCGGCGAAGGCCTGCACCCCAGCAGCAAAGGCACCCGCGTGCGCTTCTCGGGCGAGAAGCGCACGGTCATCGACGGCCCGTTTGCCGAAACCAGGGAACTGATCGCCGGCTACTGGCTGTGGCAGGTGAAGTCGAAGCAGGAAGCCATCGACTGGGTCAAACGCTGCCCCAACCCGATGCCGGGTACGGACGCCGAGATCGAGATTCGCCAGGTGTTTGAGGCGGAGGATTTCGGCGCCGAGTTCACACCGCAACTGCGCGAGCAGGAAGAGCGTGTGTGGGCACAGGCGAAAGAGCAAGCGAAGAAGTGCTAATACGGATTCCGCATCTGCGTGATCGCTCAGGCCAGGGGTCGTGGTCTGCTCCTGATTACCTAAAATTTCCTTCAACCCCAAAAAAGGGCGACGCTGAGGTCGCCCGTTTTTTATGACGCAATCTGCGCCTGCAAGCGTCGCCCGACGACGTCCATTAATTCGCAGCCGTCGCGCAGCGGGATAGCCAGCACCCGCGCGAAGTCGTGCAGCAGCGCGGCGTCGCTGTGAGTCTCCTCGCGCAGGGCGAGGTTTTCCAGCAGTTGGGTCACGGTGCGGATACGGTAGGCCGCGGTTTCGTGCAGTACGTCGAGGGGCGCTTCGGTGTCGATCACCAGGGAAGGGATGGTGCAGTCCAGGCCGGTGATGGCCATGTATCGAGCCATGGGCAAAACTCCATTCGATAAAACAGCGCCACCACTCAGTGGCGGGAGGTTGGCTTGACCCCGGACGCCTGCGCATCGGGCGGGTCGAGGTTGTCCAGCGCTCTGTTCACCAACAACTCGCTCAGCACGACCATTTGCTGAATCGCCAGCGCGACATTACGGCGAGAGCCTTCAAGCTCGAAGGCCAGGTCGGTGCTCATGACATTGAGCGACGCGAGCGTCTCGCAGGCGTGAACCAACAGCGTTTCAGTATCGACGTCGGGAGCAACGGCGAAGATGGTGCCCGGACACTTGTCGAGCTTCGGTTGATCGAGGGGGGATTGCAGGTGGTAATCGAGGGCGCGCTCGGCGGCTTCGTGGAGTTTGCTGGAATCGGGGGCGTCGGAGGTGGAAAGGCTTGGGATTTCGGGAGGATCGGGGGTGATCTTTTTCACGTTGCAACTCCTACACTGTCTAGAGAAGCTGCCATTCCCCTGCTGTCAAACAGGATTGGGTGGCAGCTGTGCGCGGGTTGACAGACCGGAAGTGTAGGAACCCGGCGCACCCGAAGATGCCCCACGCACAGCCGCCATAAACAAAACCGCACGCGTGGAAGCATGCCGTCTAATCGAGCGGTGTGAAAGGTTACACTTTTCGGCCTGTCAAAGCCGATCGCTGATGTGCAGCGACTCCCGAAGATTATCTTCACGATTCATCTGGCGCCAGTTCACTTAAGACGCTACAGCTTGCAGGAAATTTCCGAGGCTCGAGTCCAAGAGTGGCCGCGGCGAGATTCGGAAAGTGTCGCAGCCTGACCTCCGTTGCCCTGATCATTTTGAGATTGGTCAGGTTTGCTCAACCGTCGAAAACAACGAAACCCGCGCGAGGCGAGCTTCGTTCGGTCGCCGGGGTCGTTTGAACTGGTCTGTTTTTACCCCGTAAACATTAGGCTTTGTGTTGTTCTGTTTTCATGGGGATACAGGTGGGGATACACGGTGCTCACTGCTGGGGTGATTTTGCCCCGTTTCATGATGCCCATGGATTTCCAGATTTACCCCCTGACGAGTGGTAAACCTGTCTCTCCGAAATCGTTGTTGACTCAAAGGTACGGTCGTCATCACCACCCCGGATCAGGGTAGTGGTAATTCATGGGGTGTTTTCACAAGCGCACCATTCGATGCTCTTTCGTGGGGTTTGTTTTTTCCAATCGTCGTTCGAGGCAAATACGGGACTATCCCGGAATTACCTAACCTCCCAATTCGGTAGGGCAGGTGTCGCGACACGTTTCCGCATTTCGCAAAACGTGTCGCGTACTGAGGCAGATCGATGCATCCAAATCTGGATGATCCCCGCCTGGGAAATACCCCTGATCGGTGGGATTTTTCATCCACAGAGAAATCCTCGGTAGTGTGCCCTTTCGCCAAAGGTCTATTACGATCTGCATGTAGAACCAGCCAGTTTGATCTGGGCACAATTCTGTCTCAGGGACAGAGTTGGATGGGGTAGCGCTTCACAACCCCACAGCTCAAATGTGAGCCTGGATCACAATTAAATCGCACCTGCTCCAGCCTGCTGTCAGGTGTGCAATACCTCGGTTGTCATGCCTTCCAAACCCTCAACAGATATGGAGTAAGTTTCTGCGCCATCAATTGACATAGTTTTTTATACTGCTCTCCAGTTAACGTTTCTCCTTCTTTCGCACCACAGTTTTTAAACGCGAAATCTGTGGCCTCGGATATAACTCTGTCCTGCTCTCTTTTTTCTGACATCTCTAGGGCGACAGGTATCACTTCCTCATAGCACTGATGCACTTTGGTAGTGTCATGTTTTTCGTAGTTGTATGTTGCTTGTATATCATCTTGACTGAGAGGTATATCGACGCTTAAATTTAGTTCGAGGCCCGTAGTCGGATCTACGGCATAGCTCGCCGAAAGTGCCTTTCCGTTATATCTTTCAGAAAGGCAAATGACTACACGGTGTACGCCAAAATACTCTAGATATCCTAATAGTAGCCCTGAATCTGGATTGCCTTGGATAGCCACACAGTGCAATGGGGTTTTAGGCGGCCGGTCGATGATTAAATCTCTTTCGTAATAGTAGCCAAAGCACGGGGCGCCATCGTGGCGAAGGTACTGAATCGCTTGTTCGCATGAGTTTGACGCCACACCCGCACTGTGCGCTAGTGCCAATGCCGATTTGACCAAGGATCTCCCGGCGCTTGGGCCGCCGAACGTCAGGTCAAACTCAAGCATCCCATAAAGATATTCTTGCGTAGGTTGTAGGCCGGAAGTCAGTTTTTCGATATCTATAGATGGGTGTTTTTTCTTCACTCCTTTTAAAATTGATTTGGTCTCTTTAATGTCTCGCGCAAGTATTCGGATATGGGTTTTTCCGTCAATTATCACTTCTTTAAAGTCCACCTTGGCAGGTGACATTCCACCTTCGCTGTGAAGAATTAAGGAGGTGCCTTCTGTTGTGTTGAAAGTTTGTGAGGGCGGGGTTCCTCGTTCTCTTTGAATGAAAAATATGAGGCTTAATGGATTGAGCTGTTTGCTGAGCTCTGTGTCCCACTCGTCGCCCGTTTTGCTGTTGCAGTTTTGGCACAGAAAGCCTTTGATTTTTTTTCTTCCCCCAATACTGTTGGGGATGATGTGCTCTTTGGAATCGTTCTTGATCGTCAGTTTAATATCGCAAAGGCTACAAGAATTCATCGATTGACCCTTCACTATGGGGGATGTGTTTGGCGAGTGTAGTCGTCTTCCATGATCCAACCTGCTGCTTGGGTGCTCGTATTACCCGAGTAAACTCTTGACGAGCCGCAGCACCGGCACGGTAACTCTCATGCTGAGAGGCACGTAGGTATTGGGCTGCGGTCAAATCGGTCCTTGTCTGAGGCGGGAAAACCGTCAAGGGCCTGTCTAGTATTGCTTGGCGCGCTAAGGATCTTCTCGCCCGGTAGGTCACCGCCCCATACGGCCGGCGTAAGCCTGGCGAATGATCGAGCAGTTACCTTGACGGCCAAGTCTGGAATTTTTGACAAGGCTGGTGCTGGCCAAGCTGCGCGAATGCCCGCAAAGCCATGAACTGCGTGGCTTTCAGCGTTCCAACTAGTGGTGGTGCTGGAGAAATCCGTCAAACCCTGTCAAAAATTTCGTCAAGGCTCCTCAAGGGTCGTCAGGGAACGAGTTCGCTTCCCCTAGCGTCTTCATGACTCGCCAGCCTCACAAATCACCGTCGTGGACGCTCCCATTTTCTGGACGGGATAGCTGTCCAGTCTGCTGCCCGACCTGCCGCCGCCCATGCTGTCCGTGGCTCCTGGGCGGAGTTGGATTACCTACCGCCGCGCTGGCCGTCCAGAGCCTGTCCAGAATCCGTCTGGGGTCTGTCAGGGGGATGAGACGACCAAGCCTGCTTGTTTGACGGCCCCCGCATGTATAAAGCCTCAGACGCCGACCAGGTGCGGGGTTCGTCTCATGCCTGTCTCACCTTCCGTCAAAGTGTGGTCAAAGTGTTCGCAGTCAATCAAACACTCGAGACCGGCAGGCGAATCGCTCAAGCGGTGCGGGGATAGAAATTCACCAGGAGCCGGTATTCAGGGAAGAAAGCAGCGTAAAACCCTTCCGTTAGAACGAGCTTGGCAGTCACTTCCGCCGCGTCTGTGTAACCAGCTTTTTTGAGCTCTGGCATCACCTCGTCGGTAATTTCAACCAGACGACGCTCCAAGCACTCAAGGCGATCATGCTCGATGTCCATTTGGATAACTGAGAATATATTGTGCCCCGACGCCACCGTGCCGCCGCCAAGCGGGCCGTATGTGGTGTCATCTTTGGTAAGAAAGAAGGAGTTGGCGTGGACTTTCCTCAACGCAGCTCGCTCCTCATCGGTGAGCCTTTCGCCTTGCACGCCTTGCATGACCCAACGAGCAACTGACTCGGGCCAGTTGCGATGAACGGTTTCGACTATTTCGCTGTTCGTCCACGAATGATGGTCGTAAACATCTATCGCATAAAAATATTCGTCAGTGATTCTGGCGAAGAGCAAAGGGCCTGCTCTTTCGACAAAACCGTTTTTGATCTGAGTTCCAAGGTGTAAGTGGTAAACCCCCCAGTCGTTCAGCATCAGATCTGTTTTTGTCGTTTTTTCGATCAGCTTGCTCAGGTGCGGGGTTAGATCTTGACCATCTTTCACTTTTTGCTGAATTAGGTCCCAGCCAGCCTGGTGTTCTGCGGGGCACTTGAAGGTATCCGATACGAGTAGCGTCCTAGGCCTCGCGGATATGCGTCTTTGTGCTGCGTTGAAGTAATGAACGGGGACGTCTGTAGTAAGTCCTGTCGTGTCCATCCCCCATTCCTTGCTCATGATCTCCTTGAGTGTGTCGTGCCAGTCTGCCTTGAAGTCCATGATCAATTTCATTAGGGCGCCCTCCAATTTGCGCATCTTGATCCTACGCGTCCGTCGGCTTTTGTGAAGGGCCTGCAAGCTCGCCGCGCCACCTCCGTGGGTTTGTTCGGCAACTGACCAGGTTGCCAGTGGAAACCACTGCAATACCGTGGAAACCACAGTGGAAACCAGTGCTTGGCAACCGCTTGCATTGGTAACTAGCGTGGTAACCACTGGCCGGGTTCGCGCCAGCTTCGCGTAAGAGGGTGAGAACCAGAAGTGCGAACGCATCGGCGGGCATGTACCTGCGGCGCGTCGCTCGCTCCCACAGAGAGTTCACGCAGTTCAGTTGCGTGAAGGCACTGCGTGAAAGGCTGCGTGAAACCTAGCCGGGGGAGGGCTTCGCGCATCCTCCAGTGCGCGGCGGACGTGCGCGAAACATTGCGCGAAAACACGTCGATAAGCGCTTGACGTGAGCCTTCCATGGGGTTGTTTTCGCAAATGGGACTGGCTACGAATCAATGTGCTCAATCCGGATAATGACCTCGCTTGGAATCATTCGGCCTGAGCCTGGCCGGATTGAAATTTCGCGCTCTTCAGGATACTTCGGCTGTTTTGACTCGATGGCTACCACGCCGTAGCGCTCAAACAGTGTGTCGTCGATCCAGTAGACCACTCCAGGGATGTTATTACCCTCTCTGTCATGGGTAGCGAAATACTCCGCCGTCTTTTTATCTCGCGTGGCCGAGATGAATGCTGAACTCCATGTCCCCGTCTCGATCTGTTGAGCATTCACTGCGTTTTCTGCGGAGCTTCCGTATGTGAAGGTTCCGTCATGCCGTGCTTTTCCATCATGCAGAGGTTCAACTTCGCCGCGGTCGCCATTCACCTCAATTATGCCTGCTGACGCCTTATGGACTGCTAGTGAAACGCCTCTGTAGAGCATGGTTGTTCCTCTAGGTGATGATTCTGATATCCAGCGAGGACGATGCCAAACCGTGGATACCAGCCTGCTCAAGGTCCTTAGGCATTTGGCGCGTGTTGCTTTGGTCCCTTCCAGTTAAATGAATTCAATACTTCTGAGAGTAGGCCTTGAAGAGAACTCATAGACTCTGGCGAGACATCGACTTCGCCATAATGACCATCTGCCATGGTTGACCCGTATTTTGATCCATTTAGGTTATTGAGTATCAGCGCCCCTCTGGGGGCATTCACCCCGCCTTGATCAACCGGCTTCAGGTCCAGCGGCTTACCACCTTGTCCTAAGAAACGCGCTCGATCTTCCAGGTGCTGCGCTGAGTTTCGAACCCCGCGGAGGTTTGGAAACTCAGTAGCCATTTTTTTATACAGCTCAGCTACTACGACTGGAGTGTTTTCGGTCTTCGACAGAACCCCTAAAAACTTGTCGAAACCATCAAGTGCGTACAAAAAAGCTCGCGCATAGAGAAATGAGGTGTTGTGCTCGAACTCTCTAGGAACGCTCCCTCTAGCCCACTGCTCCCGCTTAAAGCGCACGTCCGTTTCGAAGCGAATTTCTTCCCAGCTCTCATGGGTATTTAAGCCTCCCCTTTCTAGCTCTACAGCTTGCTGAATCTCGCGACGAAGCTGAGTGTCCTGCTCCCATTTATCTCGATTTATGCTGGGTGAGGACCGGCTCTGCTGAGAGCGCACAAACAAGTTCAGCGCTAAATTCGATTCAAAGAACTGGGACTGTAGATTGCGTAGCAGATCTTCGACCTTTGATGACCAGTCGCGGTCTTCATAGTCCAGCCAGGTGCCTGGCACCACGAGTTCGAAAACAAACACAGACACCTCCAAATGCTTCACGTTGGGAGCGTCCAGTGTAGTGGCTGACTGTTAGCTTGCACTGGGCGCGCATTGGTTTGTTGCGATTCTGGGCGTCGATAGCGAGCAAGCTCTTGGACACGAGCAACCTGACAAAACCTGACGTTGGAAATGCGGTATTGGGACTTGGCCAAGCTGCCAGCCTGTTAACTATTGTCAAGGTTGGGGCCGCTGGATGACTCCGTAACGGAGATCCCTTTGATGGATGGTAACCAGGCGGGGTGGTTACTTTTGGTGGTTACCTGAGTGGTTACCACGCTGGCTGGAGAGCTCCATATCGGCACCCGCCTAGCGAGATAGGTCTGTCTACGGGTATGAAACGGCCGCCCGGAGGCGACCATAGTCAATTGCTCTACATCTGGTCCTCAGCATAAATTGCCGCGCTGATGATCGCACCGCCTACCCGGCGCTTGCCGAAGCAGAGCGGGACCGGGTTACCGGATGCCGTAGTGTTCTTCGCGCTGCCGAAGGCGTACCCGGGGGTGTTTTCAGGGGCGGCGCTGGTCTTCAGACCGCCGGCCTGGGGGCTGAGCATTTGGATGACACCACCAGCGACCATTCCTACTCCTGTTGCAAAGAGGGCAGCAGTGCAGTGGTCAACTAATTCCGGACACCTCAATAGGTGGTTTCGACGCCATTGCCCGTTCGTAAACGGTCGGTGGCA
>NZ_JBWKTM010000019.1:0-100464 GCF_059420325.1 Pseudomonas sp. GW821-FHT04C07 | reverse complement strand
TTTGTCGGTCATGAAAAACTCCTCGATAGATGCATTTTCCACTTATCGAGGTGTCCGGGGAAATTAGACCACTACAACCATCTGCTGAATCGCCAGCGCGACATTGCGGCGAGAGCCTTCAAGCTCGAAGGCCAGGTCAGTGCTCATGACATTGAGCGACGCGAGCGACTCGCAGGCGTGAACCAACAGCGTTTCAGTATCGACGTCGGGGGCAACGGCGAAGATGGTGCGTGGACGTCTGTCGAGCTTCGGTTGATCGAGGGGTGATCGCAGGTGGTAATCGAGGGCGCGCTCGGCGGCTTCGTGGAGTTTGCTGGAGTCGAGGGCCTCGGAGGTGGAGAGGCTTGGGATTTCGGGAAGATTGGGGGTGATCTTTTTCATAGTGAAGCTCCTTGATCAAATGGAGCAGCCACTACCTGCTGTCAAACAAGAATGGGTGGCAGCTGGACGCGGGTTGACAGACCGAGGATCAAGGAACCCGGCGCACCCGAAGGTGCCCCACGCACAGCCGCCATAATACGAAACAGCGGACGCAAAAAAAGCGCCAACTGATCGGATAGCGGCACTTGCATGCCTTGATCTTATTCGGTCTGTCAAAACCGGTCGCTGATTTTGCAGCGGCCCGCGAAGATTATCTTCGTGGGTCATCCTGCGCAAGTTCACCCAAGGCGTTATAGGTTGCAGGAAACGTCTGAAGCTCACAGATTGCGACTAATCGGGACTGTCAGATTTTTTGTGTCCGATCCAGCGACGAACCCACCGTCAAATCCGTAATCAACGTCGGCTGCAACCCTGCATCAAACAGCGCAAACCCAACCGCCACTCAATGCCGTGTAGAACGAAAGTGCTCGTTCGAAGTTATTGACGCCGATGAACGTGTGCGAGAACACAGTAGGCTCCGAAAGTTGTGGGGCTTACGCAGTCACCCCGCCAGCGCTGCGAAGCCAGGAAAGGGCTTGAGGGCGTAGTACTGCACGTCGAGCAGCTTTTGCGCCACATATGGCAGGGCTTCTACAAAATGCATCGCTTCTTCTGGAGTGGCAGTTTCCAGTTCCAGTAATGCGCCTGCGCCTTCCAGCAACCCATGTGCGGCGCGCACGCAGCCGGTTGCAAAGCCTTGCCAGACGGCCTGCATCTCCGGCGCGGCAAGGCTCGCCAGCGTTTCACTAGACGCGTTCGCTTTGCGCGTGAGGATCACGACCGTTTTCACCTCAGCGCTCCAGAATGGTGGCAGGGACAGGGGCGCTGTATTCCTCGGCCGCAGCGGGTTGAGGGGCATCGGCGATGTGAGCCGTCAATCCTGTCTGAGTCGGTGCAATGTGGTCGGCCAACACGTGGCGGTCTGGATAGTCACCGCCGTTCTGTGGGCGGAAAGCAATCGGCGCGTCGTCGAACAGACGCTCCACTCGGCCGCGCCAGGCTGCAGCCGCTTCGGCCATAGCTTGGGCGTCGATTCTACCCGTTCCATACACCGCGAAGGTGGGCAGCACCTGCATGCCAGGAAAGAACAGCGCACCGTGCGTGATGGGAAAGAGCAATTGCTCCAACGACCCGTTGATTCCACGGGGAGAGTAGTCGTCTGCCGGCCCGCCGACAGAGACCGCCAGCAGCGCGCGCTTTCCTTCAAAGCCGCCTTCGCCGTAGCGATAGGCGTTACCGGCCCCTTGGTAGCCGTAGGCCAAACCATAGGCCCACACTCGGTCCACCCACCCCTTCATGATCGCCGGCATGCTGAACCACCACAGTGGGAACAGCAGGATCACCGCATCCGCCGCCAGGATCTTTCGTTGCTCTTCTTCGACGTCGGGCGTCTGGCAACCGTTGGAAAAGGCGTGCCCCGATTCCTCGATGAAAGACAGACGTTCCTGATTGGCACGTTTGGGAAAATCCTCGCCGTCGAACACTGCCTTCCATCCCATGGTGTACAGGTCAGAATGCATTACCTCGTGGCCCTGGGCCTTCAGTACTTCGATGGAGATATCGACAAGATGACAGGTCACGGAAGTCTGCTCGGGGTGAGCATGGACGATAAGAACTTTTTTTCTGCTGGTTGAGTGCATGGCTTGGTTTTCACAGAGTAATGAGACAGGTGGCAGTCTGTATTGGCCTAAGGTATCCGTGAAATCAAAATAATTTTCCGCTACCATCCATGCAATGGATACCAAAAGACGTTTGGACCTTAACCTGCTGGTCACTCTGGAAACCCTTCTGGTGGAACAGAACGTGACTCGCGCGGCTGAGCGCCTGCACCTCAGCCAGCCGGCAGTGAGCGCACAGTTGAACCGCTTGCGCGAACTGTTCGATGACCCTTTGCTGATACCGGTGCAGCGCGGCATGACGCCCACTGCCAAGGCCATTGAGCTGCTTGATCCGCTTCGCCTCGCGCTGGATCAGGTGCGCGCCACGGTGGCCGGGCACCGCCACTTCGACCCGATAAAGGCTCGACTCACTGTCGCTATCGCCTGCACCGATTACCTGCAGAAGACAGTGGTCCAGCCGTTGGCGGTTGCGCTACGAAAGCAGGCACCCGGTGTGCGGATTGCCTTGCGCCATCTTGATCCGCCAGAGTTGGAAGTGCAGATGGCCAGTGGCGAAGTGGACCTGGCGTTGATGACGCCCGAGCATGGCCCAGTCAGTCTGCGCAGCCGGCATCTGTACGACGAGCGCTACGTGCTTATCGGCAGGCATCGGCATCCGGGACTGCGACTAGGGCTTTCTGTGGAACAGTTCGCGCGGCTGGACCATATTGTCGTCTCGCTGCGCGGTGGCGACTTCACAACCCCAGTGGACGACGGGCTCGCAGCGCTAGGCTACAAACGTAACGTTGCGCTTTCCGCGGCATCGTTCCTGCTCGTACCTGAAATCGTCGCCAACTCTGACTTTATTGCCCTGGTGCCGGAACGGCTGGTGCACGATCGTAGCGAGGCGCTCACGGTGGTTGAATGCCCTTTCCCCGTGCCGGGCTTCACCGTGAGCATGCTGTGGCACGAGCGCAACCATGGCCATAGCGGCCAACGCTGGGTACGCGAAGTCATCATCGAGTTGGCAGGCAAGTTGTAATCCACGCGGGGTCGGGCCCGTTAGTGGGTTGGTCGCTGTCAGAAAAGCCGGACGCCGAGGTGGCTATCAAAGGAAATCGGAGACCACGATTTATTTCGCATCTGCGTGATCCCTCAGGCCAGGGATCGTGGCCTGCCCCCTAATTACCTAAAATATCTTTCAACCCAAAAAACGGGCATTTTGTTTTTCCTTGTGTGGGTTGGTACTGCGCAAGGAGGCTAGCAGTGTTGTTGAGTGGCGCGAGGTGGAACCGCGCATAATCGATGATCGGCATCACTGACGACGGCACTGGAGATTGATTGCGCTGGCGGCGTGCCAGGCGTATGTGAGGGAGTTGAATCGATAGGGGGGAGCGGCATATTAAAGCGGTAGGTATGCCTTCACGCAGGCAATCACACCCTGCATATCCTCGGCGCTTAGGCGGGGGACAAAGTATTCACGACCACTGCTTCGAGTTTTTCTGTGTAACTTGTCGAGGCGCTCAAAGCTGACCGTGTAGATCATGTCACACTTCACCCACAGCTCCTTGTAGCCATCGGTAGGAAGGGGATTGGTACGCAATAGATGGTGCCAGTCCTGCTGAATCTCCGGCGTGGTGGAGGAGATAGGGACGACAGTACAGAGCTTGCGATTATGTGTGGCGGTAGGGGATATCACCACGACCTTGCGTATCTTCAGCATTTCAGGAGCAACAAAGCCCCGTGTGAAGTCGCACAGAAGAACATCGCCTTGCTTGGGGTGGTAGTAGAGAGGCAATCCTTGATCCCCATATAAAGCAAAGCCGCCCGAAGGCGGCTTCAATCGACACGCAGCTGAGCTTGCATCGCCCCTTCTGCGCCGCTGGATCAACCCCGAAAAGGATCCAGACTCCTGCCAGCTTTCGCTGGTGACAAGCCGATTATGGCTATTGGCGATACCAAATTCAAGCCAGCTTGTACCGTATAGGGCGGCATAGGGCGGTCTAGAGAGATTCAAGGTCTAACAAAATCAATGGGTTGCGTCGTGTCGCGACACGTTTTATTGATTCTGAAAACGTGTCGCGGCATTCATCCTATACGGATAACCGTACACTTACAGGTCCGCTCCACAAAGCAGCACTTTGAGTGCTTCGATTGAAGACCTGCCGATAGCCAACCCTTCTTGAGACTCAATGCTAGTCGAGAGCTTTTTATCAATCATGGCAAAAAGCTCTTCGGTGCTGATGCTTACCACGAACTCACAATCTGTCCCTGCTTCGATCTTTGCGGAAAACCTCGCCGACACTCCGCCTTTGTACGCATCGAGCCTATTGGTCAGATCGCCCTGCAAGAAGTCTCTTCTGACCGTCCTGAGCGTGAGCGCGCGTCGAGTTATCTGCATCCTCTACTCCATAAATGCTGTCATTAAGCCGGCATCACCGAGCCAAAACCACCCATTCAGGCACAAAAAAGGCACTTGCGATAAACGCTAAGTGCCTGATTTGTATAGCTTGTTTGGTGGGCCGGGGTGATTTGAATCTGCTCAGTAGCCTATTGATTTATAACATTGATATCGGGTTTGATTTTTTAGTTGGAATACCGTGCGAAATTGCACACGTGCTACGGCACTCATCACTCAGAAGCGAGCGCGGCGTCCCCCCGTAGCTGTTGGGTGTCAGCGGCCGTCTGGCGACCCACCTTGAACCATGCGGCGTACAGCGCCGGGACGAAGAAGATCGTCAGTAGCGTCGCCACGGTAAGGCCGCCCATGATCGCAATTGCCATCGGTCCCCAGAACACACTGCGCGTTAGCGGGATCATTGCAAGCACAGTGGCCAGCGCCGTCAGCATCACCGGACGGGCCCGGTGAATGGCGGCATCCAGCACGGCATTCCACGGGTCGCGCCCTTCGGCGATCTCGGTTTGCACCTGGTCGATCAGGATCACCGAGTTGCGCATGATCATGCCACCCAGTGCGATGATGCCGAGGATCGCGACGAAGCCCAGCGGCGACTGGAACACCAGCAGCGCCGGCACCACACCGATCAGGCCGAGCGGTGCAGTCAGCATCACCATCCACATGCGGGAAAAGTTCTGCAGTTGCAGCATCAGCAGCAACAGGATGGTGATCAGCATCAGTGGGGCCACGGCGAGCAGCGCCTTGTTGGCCTTGTCACTTTCCTCAACCGCTCCGCCCACGTCTATGCGATAGCCCGTCGGCAGCTTGGCTTCGATGTCCTTAAGCAACGGCTGGATCTCCTGCGTCACCGATACACCTTGCTCGCCATCCTTCACGTCGGCACGCACCGTGATCGCCATGTCGCGGTTGCGGCGCCACAGCACCGGCTCTTCCAGCTCGGAGCGCAGCTGTGCGACTTGCGACAGTGGCACCACCGTGCCCTGGCGCGTGTAGAGGTTGATGTCTTTCAGTGTGTCGAGGCTCAAGCGCTCCTCAGGCACGGCACGGGCCACGATGTCGATCAGGTCCTCGTGCTCACGCAGCTGCGACAGGGTTGCGCCGTTCATCACGGTCTGGGTCGCCAGTGACACGTCAGCCGGCGTGAGACCCAGCGCGCTAGCCTTGTCCTGATCAAGCTGCACTTTCAGCGTGCGCACCGGGTCGTTCCAGTCGAGTTGGAGGTCGCGCACCTTCGGACTGGCCCCGACCACCTTCTCCACATCGCGGGCGATCTGGCGCACCACCTGGGTATCGGGGCCGACGACGCGGAACTGCACCGGGTAACCGACGGGCGGCCCCAGCTCAAGCCGGGTTACCCGCACCCACGCCTGCGGGAACTGCTGGTCGGCCGCGGCCATCAACCGCGCACGCACCCGCTCGCGGGCATCCAGATCCTTGGTCATCACAACGAACTGGGCAAATCCAGGATTCGGCAACTCGGGGTTGAGCGAGAGATAGAAGCGCGGTGCGCCGGCGCCAGTGTAGGCGGTGAAGTACTTGACTTCCTCGTCCTTCGACAGCTGCGCCTCCATCCGCTTCACCTGCTCGGTGGTCGCCGCGAAGGACGAACCTTCTTTCATGCGCAGGTCGACGACCAGCTCAGGGCGCGAACTGTTGGGGAAGAACTGCTGGGGCACAAACTTCATACCGGCCAGAGCAAGCGCCAGGGCGCCAAACGTTGCGCCGATGACCACCCAGCGACGCTCAATGGCGGTGTCGATCAGACCGCGCAGCTTGCGGTAGAACTTCGAGTCATACGGATCGCCGGCATGCTGGTGCTTGCCGAAGTCATTGGGCAGCATCTTGACCGCCAGGTACGGCGTGAAGATACCCGAGCAGATCCACGAGAACAGCACCGCGGCGCCGACGATCCAGAAAATGCCACCCGCGTACTCGCCGGTGGTGGACTTCGAGAGGCCGATGGGCAAGAAGCCCACGACGGTGATTAGTGCACCGGTCAGGCGCGGCATGGCGGTGGACTGGTAGGAGAACGCGGCCGCCTTCACGCGGTCCATGCCGGCCTCCATCTTCACCACCATCATTTCGATAGCGATGATCGCGTCATCGACCAGCAGGCCAAGAGCAATGATCAGTGAGCCGAGCGAGATGCGCTCAAGGTTCCAGCCCATTGCCAGCATCACCAACGCCACGCCACCCAACACCAGCGGCACCGAGGTCGCGACCACAAGGCCTGTGCGCCAGCCCAGACTGGCCAGGCTCACCGCGATCACGATGATCAGCGCCTCCATCAGCGACCGCTCGAAGTCCCAGATCGCGTCCTTCACAGTGGAGGGCTGGTCGGCCACGCGCTCCAGTTCCACGCCGTGCGGCAGCTCGGACTGGATCTTGTCGACCGCTGTCTCCATCGCTTTGCCGAGGTCTACGATATTGCCGTCGTTGGTCATCGTGATGCCAAGCATCAGCACCGGCTGGCCATTGTGGCGGACCGTGTAGGTTGGCGGGTCCTCAAAGCCACGCGAGACGGTCGCGATGTCGCCGAGCTTGATCAGCCGGCCGCCCGCGGCGATGGGCACGTTGCGGATAGCCTCTTCGCTGGCGAACTGGCCGCTCACGCGCACCATGACGCGGTCGCCGTTGGTGTCGATCTGGCCTGCGGGCAACAGGGCGTTCTGGCTCTTGAGGCTTTCGGCGATGGCCAGCGGTGTAATGCCCAGCGCTGCCAGGCGTTCGTGCGAGAACTCGACGTAGACACGCTTGGCCTGCTTGCCGATGACATCGATCTTCTTGACCATCGGTACCTTCAGCATGCGGCGCTTGATGTCCTCGGCCGCGTCCGACAGGTCGGCGTGGCCGACGCCGTCACCCTTGACCGCGTACATCAGGCCATACACGTCGCCGTACTCGTCGTTTACGATTGGGCCGATCACGCCGTCAGGCAGCTCACGGTTCAGGTCGTTGAGTTTCTTGCGCGCCTGGTACCAGGCCTCGCGCTGGTCGGCCTTGGAGGTGCCGCCGCGCACGGTAAGCGTCATGCCAGCGTAGCCTTGTCGCGCGTAGGTGACCACCTTCTCGAAGTTGTCGATCTGCTCGAATTTCTTCTCCATGCGATTGAGGACCTGGTCTTGCATCTGCTGGGCAGTTGCGCCCGGCCAGATGACGATCGCGGTCATGGAGGGCACGGAAAAGTTCGGATCCTCGAGCTGACCGAGCCTGGTGAAGCTGAAGGCGCCGGCCACTGCGACAATGAGGAGCATGAACAGGACGATGGCGCGATGACGCAGCGCCCAGTCGGTGAGGTTGAAATTGTTCATCGGGCGGCCTGCTGCGTGGTGTTCGCGTCAACAATCGCCGCGCCGGGCAACGCGACCTTCAGTCCGGACGTCATCTTCTGGACCCCGGCAGTGACGACCAATACGCCGGCCTGCGGCCCGGAGACGAGCACCTCGTCGTTGCGGTAGCCCCAAACGGCCACGCGCTCCAGTTCGACGGTGCCTACCGGATCCTTGCCCGCGGGTGTGACCACCCACAGCGCTGGCTGGCCGCCACTTTGCGTCAGTGCCGTGGCCGGCACCGCCGCCACGGAGATACTTGTCATCATGCGCTCGGCCGTTACCGTGGCAGTGGCGCCCAGCGGCAGCGCCTGCACCGGCTTAAGCCGCGCGCGATAGGTGCGCGTCTGCGCCGCAGCCTGTGGCGACAACTCGCGCAGCGTGACATCGAAGGTCTCGTTTGGCGCACTGGCCAGCGAGGCCTTGAAACGCGCCTCCTTGAAGACTGACAGCTGATCCTCGGGCACATCGACGACGATCTCGGATTCATCCGGATTCGCAATCGAGACAACCGGTTGGCCCTCCGCCACGATTTGCCCCGCCTCAAAGCGCACAGCCGTGACGACGCCGCTTCGAGAGGCGCGCAGCACGGTGTATTTGAGCCGGTTGCGCGCGAGCTCAAGCTTTCGCGCCTCGGCCTCGGCGGTCGCATGCGCGGTCTGGGCATTGGTATGCGCACGCTCGTCGTCGGCCGCACTGACCGAGCCGTCAACCTTTAGCGCGGTCAGGCGCTGGCGGTCCGAGTCGGCCTGATGCGTCTGCTCGACGGCAACCGCCCACTGTTGCTGCGACGCTTGCTCAGCGAGGCGGTAGTCGCTGTCATCCAGCGCAGCCAGTATGTCGCCTTCGTGCACAAACTGGCCTACATCGACCTTGCGCTGGGCGACCTTGCCGCCCACGCGGAAGGCCTGGTCGACTTCATGTCGCGACTGTACGGTGCCCACGTAGCGACTGATGTCGCGGGCATTGTCATAGTTGATTTCAACGGTGCGTACTGGCCGTGGTGCCTGCACGGTGGGCTGGTCCGGGCTACACGCGGACAGCATGACGGCGACGGCCAGGGCGCCGGCCGCAGTAAGGGAGGTTTTCAAGGCGGTTCCTCTTTGAAAAACGACAGATTCTTAGGAAAGTGGTGGCCGGTCGGCTGCGGTGGCTGCGGTGGAGGTGGCGGGTTGTTCGAACACCTGCCAGCCCCCGCCCAGTGCCTTGTAGAGCTGCACGCTGTCGAGCAGCAGGCGGGTGTTGCTGTCGTTGGCGTTCAGGCGTGCCGCCAGGCGCGCCCGCTGCGAATCCAGCAGCGGCAACAGATCAATCTGCCCTCTATCGTAGAGCGACTGCGCGTGACTCAGCGCAGCCTCCGCGGACTCGGTGGCCGACTGCAAAGACTCGGCGCGGTGGCGCTCTTGCGCCTGCGTGACGAGGGCGTTCTCCACATCCTCGAGCGCCCGTACGATGCCGTCCTCGGCGCGCAGTAGTGCCTCACGCTGGCCGCTCTCGGCGACCTCGTTGATCGCGCGCGTGCGCCCGGCGTTGAAGATCGGCATGGTGAGCAGACCCGCCACGTTGGTGAAGCGGGCGGCGCCGAAGTCCAGACCGTTCATCTCAAGGCCCTGGCGGCCGTAGGATGCCCCAAGGAACAGCCGCGGAAACCACTCGGCTGCGGCTTCTTTACGGCGCGCATTGGCGGCATCGAGCTGCGCCATCAACGCCAATACATCAGGCCGGCGCTGTAGCAGGGTGGCGGGCTGCCCCTGCCGGGCCTCGGGGGCCACCGCGTTGCCAGGCGAGGGCTGGATGCTCGTGGCGTTAAAGGCCTGGTCACCGATCAGCACTGCGATGCGGTGCCGCGATACGGCTGCCAGCGTTTCCAACGGCGGGATCTGCGCGCGCGCCGATGCGGCATCAGTCTGCGCGCGCTCGACGTCGAAGGAGGTTGCCAGCCCTGCACGGTGGCGCGCGGTAACCAGGCGCAGTGTCTCGTCCTGCGCCGCCGAGATCGCGCGTAATGTTTCGGCCTGGCGCAGCGCGCCGACCAGCGTGAAGTAGTTGCTGGCGACGTCGCTCATCACCAGCAGACGCACGCCGCGCACGCCGTGCTCCGCGGCCAGTGCCTCGGCCTCGGCCGCGGTCGCGCCAGCGCGCAGGCGTCCGCTCAGGTCAAGCTCCCACGAGACGTCCAGGCCCGCGCCGACGGTCTTGGTGTCTGGAAAACCCTGCTTTTTGGCAGTGTCGTAGTTGGTGCTGCCGTTGGCGCCGAAGGCGGACACGCCAACACTCGGGGACAGCCAGGAGCGACTGATCGTCTCGCCGGCGCGTGCGGCGCGCACGCGCTCGGCGGCGATCTTGATGTCCCGGTTCTCGCGCATCGCGCGGCGCACCAGATCCGTCAACACCGGGTCGTTGAAGGTCTTCCACCACGCGGCTTCGGGTTCCATCTCGGAGGCCGTGCTTGCGGCGAACTTTGCCGGCAGGTCTACCGACGGCTTGAGGACCTCCGTGGAGCAACCGGTCAAGATCAGGGCGATAGACGCGGCGAGCGCCGCACCAACGACGACGCCGACCAGGCGTTCGGCATGTTGGAAGGTTGTCTGCCCGGCGTAGCGGGTCAGCGGATGGGGGGGTGGAAGTCGCTGCATTGGGTTGGACTCGTGTAGATTCGAGATGGCATCAGCGTAGGGCCCGGTGTGCGCGAAGTCGTCAGCGAAGCGTCGCCGTTCGGTCGCCATATCGAGCGCTCATTTATGTTGGAGACGTCATTCGCCGTCGGCATCTGCCGTGTGCTCGCCGGCCGCTGACGCGAGGTCCGAGTCAATCGACTCCAGCAACGCTTCGGCGGACGAAAAGTCACGCTGACGCCCGGTGACCAGGTTTTCGAGGCGGCCCACGAGGGCCCCGGGCATGGCATCGCTACGCAGCTTCACGACGTACGAGCGGCGGTTCGGGTACTTGGATTCAGGGTTCAGGCTCATTGCAGACCAGGGGGGCAAGAAAGTTCGACGACAGCGTAGGCCGCCCCCTGGGTCGAGTCGTAAGCGAAAGGTCAGACTTCGGTCGGGACTGCGCCTGCCCCGCACAGAAGTCGTGTCGCTTCAAGCCAGCTTTGCAGCCTGAAGCAGCGAGCGTGCACGTTTCACCAGCTCGGTTCCGTCAGTTTCGGGTGACTGGTCAACCAGCGTCGCCAATGCCTGGTGGTCCTCGGCCGTGGCGTTGTGGTGCCCGCACAGCTCGACCAGCGCGAGCAGCTCCAGCCATGGTGCTTCCTGGGTACGAGCCTCCTCAATCGCATGCCGAACCGCAGTGTTGCCGGCGTCGAAGCGGCCCTGCGTCCGCGCAATCGCTGCCTCCAGTAGCAACAGTTGCGGCAGGTATACGCGCTCGCCCAGTTCTTCCCCCACCCGTAGTGCTTGCTCCAGCTCGACTCGCGCGGCGTCGCAATCACCCGCCAGCAGCAACGCCTCGGCGGCGTAGCCGAGCACCTCGCTGGCACCGGAGCGCATGCCGAGCCCGGTGTGTTCTTCGTAGGCCTCGCGGATGCGTCGGTAGCCGTCGCGTGGCGCGCCATTGCGCGCATCGGCCCAGCCGCGCCACCAGCGGCAAGCCGTACGCCCCAGTGCGAGCGAATACTCATCGACCAGCTTCTGCATGTCGTCAGCCAGCGCTGCTACACGCACAGGGTTGCCCATCCGCACCTCGATCAACACCTCCTGCCAGGTGGCGACCAGCCAGGTCATGGGTTGGCGAAGCACCTGCGCGCGGGTCCGCGCCCGCTGCATGTGGGCTCGGCCTTGCTCAATCAGGCCAGAACGCACGAGCTCTATGGCCAGCATACCGTGCAGCATGACCTGAGGATCGGCCGCAAAAATCTCGTTCGCCCCGATGTCCAGCGGCTCGGCAATCGCGAGGGCGCGCTCTAGCCAACTGCGGGTTGTCTGCGTGCGACCCTGGAGATGATGTACCTCGCCCTGCACGATGCACGCTGCCAGCATGAGCGCTGGATCGTTCGCCTCGCACGAAAGGGCTTCGGCGCGTTCCGCCACCTCCAGCGCCAGCGCATAGTCGCCGCGCAGACCAAGCAGATAGCCGAATCCGTGCAGCAGGCGACCGCGCATTGGATGTTCGGGTACATCCGCTAACAGCGTGTACGCGCGTTCGAACGCGTTCCTGGCTTCGTTGCCGACACCGACCGTGTGAAAAGCCGACACGCCCTGCAGCGTGGCCAAGGTAATTTCGAGCGTATCGCGCTCGGTCCCTTCTGGTGCCTGCGTCAGCAGGACCAACGCGCGCTCAGTGAGGGCGATGCACAAGGTCGGGCTGAAGTGCAGCAGCGCGGCTTCTGCGGCCTCGGCGTAGTAGCGCAGCGCGACCATCGGCTGCCGAGCCCGGTCGAAGTGCATTGCCAGCTCCGAGGCAGCGACCGGCATGCCGGCCGTGCGCTCGCGTTCGAGGGCAGTGCCAACCTGGCGATGGAGGTGGGTGCGCAATGAGCGTGGCGTGCGGTCGTACAGCACCTGGCGGAAGAGGGCATGCCGGAACGAGTAGGGTGGCTCTACCGTCTCTTCGACGTCGGTGGCCCGCGACCGTGTGAGCCATACCTGCTCGCGCACCAGTTCTTCGCAGGTGTCGGCCACAGATGCGAGGTCGCGCTCGAGGGCCAGCGAAACCGTCTCGACCCGGAATTCGACTCCGCACACCGCTGCCGCCGAGAGCAGCGCACGCTGCTCCTGTCCGAGCTTGGTGATGTAGTGATCGATGATGGCCGCGAGGTTCTGGGGGACCGCCAATCCCGCCAGCCGAGCCTCGATGGTGGCGTCGTCGTCCGTTGGGTCCATCACTTCACTGATGACTGACGATACGAACAACGGCACACCGTCAGTACGCTCGTGCAGGGCACGTACGAAAGTTTCATCTCGCGCCAACGAGAGGGAATGCAGCGCAATATAGTCAGCGACCTCGGTTTCCGAGAACGGATCGAGCACCACTTCCTCGCACAGGCGTTGCAGGCGCAGTTCGTGGCGCAACGAGCTGAGCGGATGATCGAGCGCTACCACCTCGGCGAGGCGAAAGCTCGACAGCCACATAAGCCGCATGGGGCTACGTCGCCGCGCCAGATAGTCGATGAGCTGGACCGTCGCCCGATCGCTCCAGTGCAGGTCTTCGGTCACCAGCAACAGTGGGCGCTGCTCTGTGTAGCGGTCCAGCAGTTCGCCCATTTCCCGGAGCATGCGGTCCGGGCCGATGCCAGCAAGCTCGCGCCGCAATGCATCTCGCTCCTCCATAGTGCTCAGCCACGGCAGTTGCAGCAGCCAGGTCGGCGCCACGGCGCGCAACAGCGTTGGCAGGGTGGGGTCGCTGCGGCACAGATCGGCCAACGCCTCCAGCACCGGCAGGTACGGCTCGCCGGCACCGTAGTGTTCCACGCAATGGCCACGTGCGCAGGCGATGCCGCCGCCAAGGCTGGCGAGGAAATGTTCGATCAACGTGGTCTTGCCAATCCCCGGTTCTCCGGCGAGCCAGACCACTGCACGTTGGCCACCGTAAGCCCGCTCCCACGCCCATTGCAGCTTTGAAACCTCGTCGGTGCGACCGATGAATGGCGGCGACGGATGCGCGCCAGCCGTGGGTAACGTCGTGGATGCAGGCGGCATCGAAGGGGCAGGGGACGGCGCGGCGATGAAGCGATAGCCGCGCCGCGACACAGTCTCGATGAAGCGGGGCCGCCTGGGGTCGTCGCCCAGCACCTTGCGCAGATCGCTGATGGCCGTCTTCAGCACCGAATCGCTGACAAACCGATGCCCCCACACTTCATCGAGCAAAGCATCCTTGGTCACCAGCGATCCCGGCTGGCGTGCAAGTGCGCAAAGCAGGGTGAAGGGCGTTGGCGCCAACGCCACGGCTTCTCCATTACGTGACAAGCAGGCGTTGGCCTCGTCGAGCTCGAAGTCAACGAAGCAGAGCTGGACTGGGTTCGGATGGGGCTGCGGACGCGCCACGTTGGATTCCTGAAGACTAAAACATAGTTGTGCGCTGTGAAGCATGGCTCCAATGACAACGCTGTTCGGCTCAGAAGCCAAGCCTCACCGGTCGGAAACTGACGCAAGCGCGACTTCACTCCTCAGGCATCCGGGATTCATCTCTTCGGACCGCTCGATTCGCAAGCCTCCTGACACTCTCAGTACAGCCCACGTGGCCTCATACCGGTGTAGTAATGACTTCATAGATTAATGACAAAAACATCAATATTGAAAATTGTCTCAATTTTACATATCTTCACATTGCCTGACGATGAGACCTGCGCGTCCCACGACTTCAATCACAACAAGGGCTCGATATGAACAACAACAAGAAAGTATCCGAACTGCCTCCCACCGCCGTCGATGTGCTGGTCGTCGGTAACGGTCCGGTAGGTGCGACAATCGCAGCGCTGCTCGGCCGCTATGGGGTAAAGACACTGGTATTGGACAAGACCCATGAGGTCGTACTAATGCCCCGCGCCATTGCCCTGGACAACGAGGCGCTGCGTATCCTGCAACTCGCCGGATTGTCGGAGGACGCTTTCGAGAAGATCGCTATCCCTGAAGTGAGGATGCACTCTCCGGTTCTCGGGCAATTCGGTCGCGCCAATACTGCCGGGTGTATCGACGGCCACCCCAAGCTTGTGACCTTCTATCAGCCTGACCTCGAACGAGCGATGCGCAGCCAGGTTTCCCGGCTGAAGTCAGTGACCAGCCTGGGCGGCTTCGAGCTCGAAAGCCTGGTCGAGGAGTCGGACTGCGTCGTCGCCTCCGTACGGGATCAGGAGGGTCACTCGCACTCCGTTCGCGCCCAGTACCTGGTCGGTGCGGATGGCGCAAGCTCCAGGGTCAGAACACTGATTGGCCAGGAGTTCGAAGGGCAGACCTATGCGGAGGATTGGCTGATTGTCGATGTCATGAACCGGCATAAGTCGGCGATTGATCACATTGAGTTTCTCTGCGATCCACGGCGCCCAACGCCGCACATGCCCGCACCCGGCGGCAGGGAGCGCTGGGAGTTCATGCTGCAACCCGGCGAATCGCGCGAAGAACTGGAAAGCCCGGAAAGCATCGCCCGGCTGATAGCGCCATGGATCAATCCGCGGGAGCTGGAAATCGAGCGCAAGGCTGTGTATCGATTTCATGCGCGCTGCTGCAACAGATTCAGCAAGGGACGCGTTTTCCTCGCCGGCGACGCAGCGCACATCACGCCCCCTTTTGTCGGGCAAGGTCTCGTAGCGGGACTTCGAGATGGCGCCAACCTGGCCTGGAAACTGGCCTGGGTCCTTCGCGGCTATGCCGCGCCTGCGGTGCTCGACACCTATGACGTAGAGCGCCGTCCTCATGCTCAGGCGATGATCAATCTAGCCAAACTCATGGGTCGCCTGGTGATGCCCAAGAACAAGATCGCAGCTTTCTTCATCCACGGCCTGATGCGCATGCTGACGTTGACCCCCGCTACCCGGAGGTACTTCGAACAGTTGGACATCAAGCCGAAGAACATCTTCAAACACGGCCTGTTCGTGAAGCACCGTCGGGGCGACAAGCTGGTACGTGGCAGCCTGTTTCCCCAGGCCTGGGTTCGCAACATGCAAAAGCAGATCAAGCTGAGCGACGATGCTCTTGGAGACAACCTGACCCTGGTTGGATTCGGTGTTGACCCGCTGTCAGTGCTGACACCTGCTCAGATCGTTTCCTGGGAAAAAATGGGAGGCCACTTCTTACAGATCAGAACATGCGGCCAGCGCTCAGGCGGCAGTTGCGACTTCATCGAAGACTTGAACCATGACATCCTGCCGCTGGCTGCTAAAGGGACGCTGGTCGCGGTTCGCCCCGACCGTATCATCATGCACCACGCCCCTGGCGCAGAAGCGGCCAGTTTCCTCAGAGACTGCCGAGGTATTTTGGCCAGCGAAGATGTCACTGCCGAAAGCGTTTCCATTACCATCAACGAACCACCTCGATTAAGAGCCTGAAGATGCCGTCCCCCATTTTTCCTTCAGTAGCAACTGCGCAAGAGCCTCTCACTCGAGGCCACAAGAAGCGTGAACGCACCCGTCGCGGCCTGGTGGACGCGGCATTGCGTCTTGTCGCACGCAAGGAGGTGGGGGAGATCGCACTGCTCGAGGTCGCCGCAGAGGCCGAGGTATCCAACGGCACGATCTACAACTATTTTCGAACTCGCGATGAAGTACTCGAGGCGGTCGGCATCGCCATGGCGGCCGAGTTCTCCGATGCCATTTCCGCCCTGAGCTCGGACGTGCACTGCGGCGCACAGCGGCTTTCGATTGGCGTGCGCATGTTCGTATGCCGGGCCGCGTACGACCATCAATGGGCCAACGCATTGCTGCGCATCATCCATTCCGATCAGGCCATGCGCTCGCGCTTGGCTGACCATGTGCTGGGCGACCTGCGTGAAGGTCTGCGCGCGGGCACTTTCGCTTACGAGGACGAAGGGATCGCCCTGGACTT
Source organism: Pseudomonas sp. GW821-FHT04C07 (assembly GCF_059420325.1). NCBI lineage: Bacteria > Pseudomonadati > Pseudomonadota > Gammaproteobacteria > Pseudomonadales > Pseudomonadaceae > Pseudomonas > Pseudomonas sp. GW821-FHT04C07. The sequence continues at coordinate 84,215 of NZ_JBWKTM010000019.1, read as the reverse complement.
GGTCGTATCCTGCACAACCGGAGCCATGCGCTCGGTTGTCGAGGGACGCACGGTGGCGGAGCACGATATGCGGGTCGCCGAGATGATTCTCAAGGCTCTGGGCGTAACACCTGCCAAAGCCAAGAGAATCGCCGGCAAGCCGCTACCCTGATGTCATCCTCGACCCGCTAGGCCCGGCCAATCCATTGCCGATAGTTCTTCGCCTGGCGACGAGATTTCAGCTGATTGCCGATCAATGCCAAGAGTGGCGACGTCCCGGGTTTTGTCCGCTTCCCTTGGCTCAACAAGCCGAGCTGCTTCTTGACCACCGATGCCAATGCAAGCGATGCCAGCGCCTTGTTCTTCCAACGCACGACGATGGGCTCCACTTCGGTGTTCTGACCTGCCATCCACTGGCTTGGCAGGGCCGGCTCGATTGCCAATGCAGTGGCAAGCCCCACCATCGACACCGAGCCGCTCACCACTCGCTCCGCGACCTCCTTTCTACGCACGCCGCCGGTGACCATCAGCGGCATGCGCGCTATTTCTCCTATTCTCTGCGCGATCTCGAGAAAATAGGCTTCTCGAGCCAGACGGCTGCCATCGCGGGTCTGTCCCTGCATCGCCGGGCTTTCGTAGCTGCCACCTGACAACTCGACCAGGTCGACCGCTTTGGCGTTGAGCATTTCCACCACGCGAGCCGCATCCTCGGCATCGAAACCGCCGCGCTGAAAGTCCGCGGAATTGAGCTTCACCGCGACGCAAAAGGTCGGTGCCACTCGCTGACGTATGGCGTCGATGGTTTGCAGGAGAATTTGCGCACGATTTTCCAGGCTGCCACCCCAGCGGTCGCTACGCCGGTTGGTCAAGGGCGAAAGGAATTGGCTGAACAGGTAGCCATGCGCCGCATGAATCTCCACGCCGGTGAATCCGGCACGCTCGGCCAGCACTGCAGCATGGGTATAGCGCTCAATCAGCTCTTCGATCTCCTGCTCATTCAAGGCCCGGGGCGGCACAAAAGCCTTTGAAAGACCGGGAATGTCGACGGCAACCGCGGAGGGCCCTCGTGCCGATTGCCCCATTGAAGCCAATAGCTGCCGTCCGGGATGATTGATTTGCATCCAGGCCTGGGCTCCGCGACTGCGGCAAGCATCGGCCCATAGCGTGAATTTGCCCAGGTTCCGATCATCCTCAAGCACCACGCCAGCCGGTCCGGTCAAGGCGTGGCGATCAACCATGACGTTGCCAGTGATGATCAGACCGGCTCCACCGTCCGCCCAACGCCGATAGAGCCTGGCCAGCGCTTCCCCTGGAGCGTGATCCTCATTGGCGAGGTTCTCCTCCATGGCAGCCTTGGCGATTCGGTTTGGAATCACCGTGCCGTTAGGCAATCGAAGCGGTTCGAAGAGCTTTGAGCCGGTCATGTTCTGTCCTTCAGTTAATGAAAAATCGGCCAGCCGTCGCGAAGGGGCAATACCTGAGGAGCAACACAGGCACGGTGCTCCTCAGGTTTATTGAGGTCCTGGTTTACATCGATGGGCCGGTTTGATGGCCCTACCGAGAAGATGGGCCAGAAGCACGACGCAGATGAACACGCGTGTTCATTTAAGTCAATATGTAGAAATCTAAAGACCCTCCATGGACCTTGCCATATCACTCATAACATCCAGATTCATGAGGCATAGAACGGTTTTTATTGTGAGACGCGCTCTTGATTCAAAAATCCTTGTTGACGGCAGCTGAACACGAGTGTTCAATTCAGCCATAAGGTAATTCTGGAGAGAGAGAGCGTGAAATCCCTAAATCCGATACAGCGCCGCATTCATCAAGCCGCCTTCCGCCTGTTCGCTGAAAAAGGCACCTCTCAGGTGAACATCCTCGACCTTGCGCAAGAGGCAGGAGTGGCGCGCGGAACGATCTATAGCAATATCGACAGCATGGGAAACCTGTTCGAGGAGGTCGCGGGCTATCTCGCGAGGGAGATGCATGAGCGCGTCAACAAGAGCTTCAATTCCCTCTCCGATCCGGCTCAGCGCCTTGCCAATGGCATTCGATTCTTCATTCGTCGAGCTCACGAGGACCCCCAGTGGGGGGCGTTCATACATAAATTCGCCATGAGCAACTCTTCGTTGCGCGAAATGTTTAGCAGCCAAGCGACTACGGATCTTCTGAGCGGACTATCCAGTGGGCGGTACACGTTTGCGCAGGATCAATTGCTCTCAGTGCTGACGCTGATATCGAGCAGCGTCCTCGGCTCAATTTTCCTGGTGCTGGAAGGGCACAGAACGTGGCGCGAATCGGGCTCTGACACGGCCGAGCTAGTGCTGCGGGCATTGGGTGTGCCGGCAGGGGAGGCGCGAGCGCTGGCGACCAAAGAGTTGCCGGCACTTCCCCCTCTCGACTGAGCGCGGTAACCGACTCAACAAAAAACACCTCTGGCATTTTCAGGGGGTCGGGATCGCTTTGCCCTGAAAAACCGGAAAACAAGAACAATGAACAACAAAAATGAAATGCCCCAGTTGGCGACACAACATCCTGCCCGGCATCCGCAGCCGACGGTGAAGGCCCAGGATCTGACTCACTTGATCTTTCAACGGCCGGACTTGAGCGAGGCGGCGCGTTTCCTGACTGACTTCGGCTTGACGGTCAGTCATCAGAACGCCGATACGCTCTATCTGCGCGCCTCTGAACCGGCTCCCTATTGTTACCGTGTTCATCGTGCAGAACATGCTCGCTTTGTCGGGTTCGGACTGGCAGTCCAGTCTCTCAAGGATCTGGAAAAGCTGGCTCGAATCCCAGGCGCGTCAGCGGTCGAGAAATCGGTACATCCTGGAGGCGGACATTACGTCAGGCTGACCGATCCTTCCGGGTTCATTGTGGAAGCTGTTTGCGACCAGGCTCAAAGTAAAACGCTGGTACACAGAGCCCCACTTCCTTGGAATCTGGCGCAAGAGCAGCCGCGCATCAACTCCACGCAGCGCCCGCCGATTGCACCGCCTGAAGTACTCAAACTTGGCCACGTCGTGATTGAAGTGGCCGACTACCAGGCGACCTGTGCCTGGTATACGCAGCATTTCGGGTTTATTCCCAGCGATGTGCAGGTACTCCCCGACGGCACACCTATCGTCGCCTTCATGCGCCTTGACCTCGGTGATATTCCAACGGCTCACCATACGCTCGCGATAGCGCAAGGGTTCATGGCTACCTATAGCCATAGCGCCTATGAGGTCGTCGATGCAGACGCGGTGGGCATGGGGCAGCGCGTCCTGCGGGAGCGGGGTTGGGAGCACTCATGGGGAATTGGCCGGCACATCCTGGGCAGTCAGATCTTCGATTACTGGCAAGACCCTTGGGGCGATAAGCACGAGCATTACTGCGACGGGGATATCTTCACGGCCGTACAGCCTACAGGCATTCATCCCGTGAGCCCCGAGGCAATGGCGCAGTGGGGGCAGCGCATGCCCAAGAGTTTTACAAAACCCAAGATGAACTTGACCAATCTGCGTGCGCTGATCCGTAACCTGCGACGCAGCCCGGACCTGACAGTTCGCAAGTTGATAACGCTTATGCGGATGTTCGGGTAGATCCGCCAGCCCTTCCTCAGAACAACACCACAGTTCTCGCGCCGCCGCGCGCGGGACAACGCTGCTCCAGGAGTACCTTCAATGTCTGCTGTACACGTAGTCCGCTTTGAGTTTCAGAACGGTATCCACTGGGGCGTGCTACGCCAAGGCCGTATCACTGTTGTCCCCGGTGCTTTTGAAACCACCGGTGACTTCATTCGCCAGAACAGTCTCGACGACCTCGCTCGAATGAAAGGTGCGGAGTTGGATGAAGGCGAAGTGAAACTGCTGTCGCCGGTGACCCGTAACCAGCAGTTCGTCTGCCAGGGCGCCAACTACCGTCAGCACATGATCGAGTCGGGCATGGACCCGGATGCGAAGAAATTCAACATGATCTTCACCAAGGCGACGAGTTGCCTGGTGGCGGCTGACAGCGACCTGATCAAGCCGCGCACTGTGCGCTTCCTTGACTACGAGATCGAACTGGGGCTGGTGATGAAACGCGCGATCACCGGCGCTGTTACTGTCACCGACGCCAATCTGCATGAGTTCATCGCAGGCGTCGTCATCGTCAATGACTACTCGGCTCGTGACATTCAGATTCCCCAGATGCAGTTCTACAAGGGCAAGAGCTTCCGCACTTTTGGCCCGGTCGGCCCCTACCTCTGCCTTCTGGGTGCCAAGGACATGCATTACCTGAAAGCACTGCAACTGCGCCTGACGGTCAACGATCAGGTACGACAGAACGACAGCACGGCCAACCTGGTTTACGGCCCGGCTGAAACCCTTACCGAGCTCTCCTCCCTGCAAGATCTCGCCGCTGGAGACCTGATCGCCACCGGCACTCCTGCCGGCTGTGCTCTAACGGTACCTTCGCCTGCCAAACAGCGCATTGCGGCCCTGATGCCAGAAGCCACCAAGTGGAAGCTGTTCCTCAAGGCGCAGGAGAGCCGGCCGCAGTATCTCAAGCCAGGTGACATGGTCGAGGCGCGCATTCGCAGCGCCGATGGCGTGATCGACCTCGGCGTACAACGCAACCGAGTCGTGGAGGAAGTCTGATGACGGTACAGACCCTGAGCGACATCAAGAGTCTCGAACGAGTCCCCTTGTCGGAGCGCGGCTTGGCGGCCAGTACCTACGACGCGTTGCGACAAGCGGTCGAACGCACTCCCCACGCGCCAGCCCTCAGCTTCTTCGCCGATGCCGCCGATTTCAGGCGCATCTACCAGTGGACCTATTCTGAGCTTTTCGCGGATATAACCCGCGCGGCGAATGCTTTCCACGACCTGGGGATTAAACCAGGCGAGGTGCTTGCCTTCATCCTGCCCAACTTGCCGGAAACTCACTTCACTATATGGGGCGGCGAGGCGGCAGGCATCGTCATGGCGATCAATCCTCTGCTCGAGGCCAAGCAGATGGCTGGCTTGCTGAATGCCGCCAAGGCAACCGTGGTGGTGACGCTTGCGCCGACTGCGGGCAGCGATCTATGGCCCAAATTGGCCTCGCAGCTGGATCAATTACCAACAATCAGGCATGTCGTTTGGGTCAGCATGCAGGACTATGTCGTCGAACCTGTGCGTGAGGCCCTGAGAGCAGCGGCCCTGAAGGAGCGAGACTTACACAGCGGTATCGCGATCCACGATTTGCAATCGCTGATGAATACTCAGCCGCACACGCACCTGAAGAGCGGTCGGCAAATCTGCCCGGATGAATGCTCCTCCTATATCTGTACCGGTGGCACCACCGGGCTTCCCAAGATCGCCGCGCGCACCCATGGTTCTGAAGTATTCAATGCATGGGCCGTGGCCGCTCACTTGCAGCCGCGCGATGGTGGCCAGGTTATCTTTTGTGGTCTGCCACTATTTCATGTCAATGGACAACTGGTGACTGGACTGATGCCTTGGACTCAAGGCGACCATGTGATCCTTGGGACGCCTCACGGGTATCGTGGCGAGGGGGTGATCCCACGATTCTGGGAGATGGTCGAGCACTTCGGTATCAACTTCTTTTCCGGCGTGCCAACTGTCTATGCTGCACTTTTGCAAAATGAATGGCAGGGTCGCGACCTATCCAGTCTTCGCTATGCAATGTGTGGCGCCGCCCCAATGCCAGCGGAGCTTTTCCGAGAATTCGAGCGCCGGACCGGGGTGAAGATCCTCGAAGGCTATGGCCTCACGGAAGGCGCCTGTGTCTCCTCGGTCAATCCTCCCCATGGCGAGCGCCGTATGGGCTCCATCGGGATACGGATCGCCCATCAGAATATGCGCGCGGTCTTGCTCAATGATTCTGGAGAGTACCTGCGTGACGCCAATGTGGATGAAATCGGCGTCATCACGATCAGTGGTCCGAACCTCTTCGATGGCTATCTGGAGGAGAGTCATAACCGGGGTCTTTGGATCGATATCGACGGTCAGCGCTGGCTGAATACGGGCGATTTGGGTCGCCAGGATGCACAGGGTTACTTCTGGCTGACCGGACGCAAGAAAGAGTTGATCATCCGTGGCGGCCACAATATCGATCCCAAGCAAATCGAGGAGGCGCTGCAGGCACATCCCGCCGTAGCCTTAGCCGCTGCAATCGGCAGCCCGGATGCCTACTCGGGCGAGGTGCCGGTCGCCTACGTTCAACTGCGACCCGGGCAAGCCTGCAACGCCGAAGACCTTCAGGTGTTCGCTCAGCTCAACATCAGCGAGCGGGCTGCAGTTCCCAAGCGCATTGAAATCCTCGAAACGCTGCCACTGACTGCCGTGGGCAAGATATTCAAGCCCGCCTTGCAGCAGCGTGAGATTGGCAGGGTAGTCCAGCAGGAAGTGGAGCGCCTGTGTCTGCGGGAGATTGCGGTAGAGGTGGTACAGGATGGTCGTCGTGGGCTAGTCGCATGTATCCGGGCCGGGGCCGATGAGGAAAACCTGGCCCTCCTTCTAGGTCGCTACAGCTTTCAAGTGGAATGGCTTAAATGAGCCCGGATTCGCTTCCGTAAGTCCAGCAAACATGCCCTGGTACTAATCAGTCAGGGCCTTTTACACAACTTCGATCAACTCCAACCGGCACTGACAAGTGCACAGGAAGGCGAAGCCTTGCCTGCGTGCAATCAACAAAAACAATAAATAAGAGGTGGAATATGAAACTGAATAGCCGTGCGATCCCGTGTCTCTCTGCTCAGCGAAAGTGTGCTGCGTGGATTAAGTTCACCAGTACCATGGCACTACTCAGCGCCTCTACAATTGCAGGAGCCAATGGCATTGCCCTTAACGAACAAAGTGCCAGCAGTGCGGGAACTGCTTATGCGGGAAGGTCGTCATCCGCGCTGGACGCCAGCACCATCTACGGAAACCCTGCAGGTTTGACCAAGTTGCAGCGCAGTGAAATTTCCGGCGGGGCCGCGGTCGTCTCGGTGAGCAACGACATCAGTGATGCGCAGAGCAGAGTTGCAGGAACAAGTAAGGGGAACTCGGTACCTTTGGGGGTAGTGCCCTTCTTCTATATGTCGACGCCGCTTGATGATCGTCTTTCGATTGGTCTTGGCCTCTATGCTCCGAGTGGACTGATCAATGACTACGAGAGCACTTTTCAGGGCCGCTACCATGGTTCCTATAGCTCGACCAAGGAGGTGACCCTGCAGCCCACCATTGCCTATCGGATCAATGATTACTTGTCCATTGGTGGCGGACCGACCATAAACCATTTCGATGCAAAACTTGAGAACTACTTGGCCACCGGCGCCCTGAACAACGGCCAGGACACACGGGTCACCATCAAGGGCGATGACACGGCATTGGGCTACAACGTCGGCCTCTTGGTCGACTTGAGTGATGCAACGAGTTGGGGGATTAACTATCACTCGAAGGTGAGCTATCAACTCAAAGGGCATACTACGGTTTCCGGCTCCCCGGCTGTTCTCCCGGTGGACGGAAGTTATCCCGCCAAGATAGCTATTGTTATGCCCGAATCAGTGGATACGTCCATCACCCATCATTTCGATAGTCGCTGGACCGGATACCTGGGGGCCACCTGGAAACGTTGGAGCCGGCTCGACAAGTTCGAAGCAATCAACAGCGATGTTTCCGCCGCTGGTCAGAGTGTCGGCCTGGGGAGTGTGGGCGAACCATTGAACTGGCACGACACTTGGTCCACCGCGGTTGGCGCATCCTATCAATTGACCCCGCAATGGCTGATGCGCGCAGGCTACGCCTATGATCCGTCGCCAGTAGGAAATGCCGATCGCAGCGTGCGCATTCCGGTTGGCAACCGCCAAGCCGTGACCTTGGGCGGCGCTTATTTGCCGAATCCCGATCTGACGATAGACTTCGCTTATGGTTATCTCTGGGATTCCAAAGTCTCGGTAAATCAGCGGAACACCTCCGGTCTTCAACCTGCATACAGTGCCAGTTACGAAAACAGTGCGAATGGAATTTCAGTGCAGGCAACATATCGGTACTAATCGACACGACACCCCTTTTTAAGGGAGCCCATTTTCGCAAGCCTTCCTGAAGGTTCACCTTTAATTGATAGGCAACATCCCAACTGGGGTCGTGGTGCAGTTTCGCCTGTCAATCAGTACCAACTGCCGCGAACACTTTCGCGGTAGTTGGTGGGTTGTCGGCAACAACCCATTCGAGAATGTGCCGGTCGATTTGCAGGTACCGTCACCTTCAATGAATCGCTTCATGATCGCCCCCTGCGAAAGATACTCAAGGGTAAGAGACGGTTGTTGGCCCAGCTCTGCCAGTCGTCACCGGTGCTTTTGGCCAGAGCGCAACGGACCGCCGACGCAAGTAAACGTCAGCGGCTTGTGTTGGCGACGATGGATGCCAGCCGTACGGGCCTCTTCGCGGGCAAGCCTCGCTCCTGTACGGGGATCACCTAAACCCCAGATGCAACGAAGCCCGCACAAGGCGGGCTTCGTTGGTGCTTCGTTTGGTGGAGCCGGGGGGATTTGAACCCCCGTCCGCCAGTACTCCGCTGTCGGTACTACATGCGTAGCCGTGTCTATTAAGTTAACCCTCAGCGACCCGACGGGCAGGGTGCTTTGGGCGAGTTGTGTAAGTTTTAGCCGCTTCGTCCACAACGTACTGCACGGCGATTCTGTTCTATATGACAATCACTTTGGGTTTACAGACATCCCCTGATGATTGCTGGCACCGAAGTGACCAGGAGGGAAGGGCTAAGGCTGCTTACGCAGCGAGAGCGTATTCCCCGTAGGTTTCGTCATTGGCAACTATAAGTAGTTGCAACAGTGGATTTACGAGTTCTGTTACCAACTCGGCATGCACCTAGAGTTTCGCAACCGGCGTCGAATCCTAAACGGCCCCGAACCTGCTGTGCATAACCAGCAGGTAGGTGCAGTGTACGCCAATGCGCGCGGCGAGTCGACCTTCTGTCTGCGCCTGTGCGTCAGGGCCTGCTCTGGATTGGCTCTGGCCCGGCCCTATTGGCCATTCGTGTGACTTTGAATGTCCTGGAGCGCCTGCTGCGCCAGGGAAACACACTCTTTGTCATTGTTTGCGTTGTGGGCGGCCTTGGCTTGTTCGGTTTTGGTGACGACGACACCTTTGGTGGCAGCGTCCAGCGTGGTAGTGCTGGCCAGCTTGTTATTGACTGCTTGAAGGTTCATCACACATTGATCGCTATCGTTTGAAGCGAATGCCGGCGAGGCCAGCATTGTTGCGGTGATGAGCAGTCCAGCCAGGGCAGAACGCTTCATGGGTATCTCCTGGAACAGATGGTCTTTGAGCCACACTCGTTGAGGCTTAACACATGGACTGTGGCGGCGTGTAAGGGTTCTGTTTTGCTTGCGATGAGGTGAAGATTTTTCCGGGGAGCGGGTACGAAAAAGGGGCAAAAATGCCCCTTTTTCAGTGCCTCGCTTTCAGACCGCTCTGGCCTGGGTGACCCGGTCCACGAGGTAGACCAGCCCATGATAATCGATCCCGCCATGCAGGCTCAGGCCAATTTCACAGGTGCGGCTGGTGGAGATGCCTTCGCTGCAATACCGCACCGCATCCTTCAATGTGCGTAGTGAATGAGCATTCAACTCTGGCGTGGTAAAGCCCTTGTCGCCGGCAAAACCACAGCAGTGTATGCCTTCGGGAATGACCACGTTGTTGCTGCAACGGCGGGCCAGATCGATCAGCGCCTGGCTTTCCCCAAGGTGTTGAGTACTGCACGTGACATGCACCGCGATGGGTTCTTCCTGAGGCGTGAAGTCGAGCCTGTCCATCAAGTGCGTGCGGATAAAACGCACCGGGTCGTAGAGGTCCAGCCGTACATCGCCGAGGTCTTGCACCAGGCGCAAGGTGCAGGGGCTGGTGTCGCAGTAGATCGGATCGAGCCCGCCGCGACTGGCGTGCAGCAGAGCGCCGATCAGTTCCTGACGCTTGTGTTCGGCTTGTTCGGTGTAGCCTTTGGAGGCGAACGGCTGACCGCAGCAAAGGTTGTCCTGATTGTCCGGGAACACTACTTGGTAACCGGCCTTTTCCAGCAGGCTGCGGGTCTTTTCGTAGAGCGATATCTGCTCTTTATCGCCCGCCGCTGGCCCCATGATTCGAGACACGCAGGCGGCCAGGTACACAACACGCGGACGTTGATCCGTCACTGGCGGACTGAAGCGAATCGCCCGTTCCGGTTGCGGCATGGCGTTGGTCCATTGCGGGACTTTGCCTTTGGACAGTTTGCTCAGCGCAGCAGACATCTTCGCCAGCCGCGGCGCACCCAGCAACCTGCGTGCACCGTTGGCGGCGTGCAGAGTGAAGCGGGCACTTTGCAGCGCAGTCTTGAAGTTCGTCGCCAGCCATTCGGCGGTTTTGGTGTGGTTAGCGCTGCGGCCGCGCAGCTTCTTCACCAGTTCGCCGGTGTTGATTCCCACCGGGCAACGTTGCGCGCACAGACCGGTGGCGGCACAGGTGTCGATGCCCTGATATTGGTAGGCCTCCTCCAGCTCCGAGGTATCAATGCCAGCGCGTTTTTTCGCCTGGATATCACGCCAGATCACGATGCGCTGGCGTGGGCTCAGGGTCAGGCCTTTCGAGGGGCAGACCGGTTCGCAGAAACCGCACTCGATGCACTTATCCACAATCTCGTCGGCGGCGGGCAGCGGCTTGAGGTGCTTGAGGTGGATTTGTGGATCTTCGCTGAGCACCACGTCCGGGTTGAGAATCCCGTGCGGATCGAGCAAGCGTTTGAGCTGCCACATCAGTTGGTAGGCGTCGCTGCCCCATTCCAGTTCAACGAACGGTGCCATGTTGCGCCCGGTGCCGTGTTCGGCTTTCAACGAACCGCCGAACTCCACCGCCACCAGTTGCGCGACGTCGTCCATGAAGGCCTGGTAGCGCGCGACTTCTTCGGCGCTGTTGAAGCCCTGGGTGAAGACGAAGTGCAGATTGCCTTCCAGCGCGTGGCCGAACAGGATCGCTTCGTCATAGTGATGCTTGTCGAGCAGCTCGATCAAACGGTTCACGCCGATGGCCAGTTGTTCCACCGGGAAGGTCACGTCTTCAATGATCACCGTGGTGCCGGTTTTGCGCACCGCGCCGACCGCAGGGAAGGTGTCTTTGCGGATCGCCCAGAGTTTGGCGTTTTCCACAGGGTCTTCGGTGAAGTCGACCTGCTTTTCCACCGGGAATGAGGCCAGCGAGGCCATGATCTGCGCCAGTTGCTCCTGCAGCAGCGTTGAGGTGGCGGCGCGGGATTCGATCAGCAAGGCGCAGGCGTTGGCGGACAATTGCTGAACGAATGCTGGCATTCCGGGTTTGTCCTGCACCGAGCGCAGGCTGCGACGGTCCAGCAGTTCGACGGCCGAGACCGGTTGGCTTTTGAGTACGGTGACGGCGTTGCAGCAGGTCTCGACATCAGGGAACACGATCAGTGCCGAGGCTTTGTTCGGATGGTCGATGACCGTGTCGTAGGTCACCGCGCTGATGAACCCGAGCGTGCCTTCGGAGCCCACCAGCAAGTGGCTGAGAATATCCAGCGGCTCATCGAAATCCACCAGGGCGTTGAGCGACAGGCCGGTGGTGTTTTTCAGGCGATATTTGTGGCGGATTTTCGCGGCCAGTTCGGTGTTGGCGCGAGTCTCGCGGCTGAGGGTCGCCAGCCGTTCCAGCAGCTCGGCATGACTGTCACGGAAGGCCGCAACGCTGTGGGCGTCTTCGGTATCGAGACAGCTGCCATCGGCCAGCACCAGACGAATGCCGGCCAGGGTGTGATAGGTGTTTTGCGCGGTGCCGCAGCACATGCCGCTGGCGTTGTTGGCGACGATGCCGCCAATCTTGCAGGCGTTGATCGAGGCCGGGTCCGGGCCGATCTTGCGTCCGAACGGCGCCAGCCAGGCATTCGCTTGCGCGCCGATGACGCCCGGTTGCAGACGGATCTGCGTGCCCTGGCCGCGAATCTCTTTGCCGCCCCAGGTGTCTGCGAGGACGATCAGCACCGAGTCGCTGATGGCCTGGCCGGACAGGCTGGTGCCCGCCGCGCGGAAGGTCACCGGTACCTGGTCGCGCTGGGCCAGTTTCAGCAGGGCGACCACCTCGTCTTCAGACTCGACGCGGATCACCAGTTTGGGGATCAGTCGATAGAAGCTGGCGTCGGTGCCGAACGCGAGTGTCGAGAGCGGATCATCGAAACGCCGATCTTGAGGAATCAGTAGCTGTGCATCACGCACAAAAGCGGCTGGCAGACTCATTGGTCCTCCAGGATCAGTACCACCAGGTCTTTCGGGCCATGGGCGCCGTAAGCCAGTACTTGTTCGATGTCGGCGGTCTTCGACGGGCCGGACACCAGCAGGGCGTTGGTCGGCATGCCTTGGGCCCATTCGAATTGCTGCTGCACCTGATAGAAGTTGTTATGGATTTCGCTGGCCTTGAGCAGGGCGAAATGCACCGGTGGCACCAGGCTCATCAAGCGGGGTTCTTCGCGGGTCGGCCAGATGATCAGGCTGCCGGTGGCGGCGATGGCACCGAGGGTGGTGGTGAGGCTGGCCGGAGTGTCGTTGAACAGCTCGGCTTTCCATTCTTCCACGGGACGGTCATAGGCTTTGAGCGTCGAGGGCTGCGGCTTGCTCGCCCAGTGCTCGGTCACACGCTTGCCGTGTGGCGTCGTCGGCGCGATCAACAGGCTTGGTAGTTGGCGGTCACGCAAAAGTTGCGCGAGCAGCTCGGGCCACGCCTGTTCGGACGTCAGGTGGATTTCGGTGTGCACCGCTTCCATCTGTTTGCGCAGTTGGGCGATGCGTTGTTCTGGTGGATAAGTCCACGGCTCGGTCACCAGCGCTTCGTCGAAGTTGTCGGCCAGCGGCGTGGTGCCGGTCAGGCTTTTGCGCAGTTTGTTGAGGATGTTCTGTTTGGCGCTCATCAACGATCTCCCTGTTTGGCCAGGTGCTCGCGGGCCATGTCGTGCAGTGAACGGGCGGCAGGCTTGGGTGCGCTGTGGTTTTGCGTCCAGGGGCCGACATTGCTCGGTGTGAGGGCGCGCAGGCGGGTGGCGAAGAAGCCAAACAGTCGGTACAGCGTCGGCGAACTGTTGAGCCGCGCCCAGGTGTTCCAGATGAAGCGCTCTTTGCGCGAGTACTTGCTGCCTTGGCCGCGCATCACTTGATTTGGGCTGTCGGGGGCTTTGACGTTTTCTTCGCGCAGGCGGCGCAGTAATGCCGGGATTGGAATCTTCACCGGGCAGACTTCACCGCAAGCACCACACAGCGATGAGGCACTCGGATGATCGGGGACTTTCGCCAGACCGACCATGTGCGGGGTGATGATTTTGCCGATCGGGCCGGGGTAGACCTCGCCGTAGGCATGGCCGCCGATGCGGGTGTAAACCGGACAATGGTTCATGCAGGCGCCGCAGCGGATGCAGTTCAGGGTCTGACGCAATTCGCTGTCGGCAAAGGCCTGACTGCGGCCGTTGTCCAGCAACACCAAATGCACTTCTTGCGGACCGTCGAGCTCATGGGCTTTGCGCGGGCCGGAGATCATGTTGACGTAAGTAGTAATCGGCTGGCCGAGGGCCGATCGGGTCAGCAGCGAGAGCAGGGGAACCACGTCGCGCAGGTTCTCGACGACTTTCTCGATCCCGGTGACGGCGATGTGCACGGGCGGAACGGTGGTCGACATGCGGCCGTTGCCTTCGTTCTCGACCAGCAGCAGGGTGCCGGTTTCGGCCACGGCGAAGTTGACGCCGGAGACACCGATGTCCGCCTCGAAAAATTTCTGCCGCAAGACCTTACGACCGATCTGAATAAGTTGGTCAACGTCCTTGGTGTACTCCACGCCAAGTTTGTCGTGGAACAAGGACGCGACCTGACCGGCATTCTTGTGGATCGCCGGCATAATGATGTGTGAAGGCTTCTCGTGGTCGAGCTGGACGATAAATTCGCCCATGTCCGACTCCAGGCATTCAATGCCTTGAGCCGCGAGGACATGGTTCATTTCCATCTCTTCGCTGACCATCGATTTGCCCTTGATCACTTGCCGCGCCTCGTGAGCCCGGATGATCGAGAGGACGAGGTCATTGGCCTCGTCCACCGTTTCCGCCCAGTGCACTGTCACACCGTTGCGAGTCAGGTTCTGTTCAAGCTGCTCGAGCAGGTCGGGCAACCTGGATAACGCACGAGCGCGGACGGCATTGCCCAGCGCTCGCAAGTGTTCTCTTTCGTGGGCGTCGCTGAACGACGCCGCACGTTTGCTCATCAGTGAATCCATCGCATTGCGAAAGTTGTTTCGCAGTTGCGTGTCCCCCAACGCCTGGCGAGCCCGGGCGCGGAAATCTTCCTGCGTTTCTACGTGCTCCTGGTGAACAGGAATCAGCCTTGGCGTGCTCATCTCGCACCTCCGGTACGCTGCCAGAGGAAGCTGGCCAGATGCTGCCCGCGTAACGCTTCGTTCTGTTTTTCCAGCGAGCCGTTGATGTTCATCAAACAACCGCAGTCGGCACTCAGCACCTGGTGCGCGCCGGATTCCTTCAATGCACGGGTCTTGTCGGCGACCATCGCACCGGAGATGTCCGGCATTCGGACGCTGAAAGTCCCGCCAAAGCCACAGCATTCGCTTTCGTGGCTGTGTTCTACCCGTTCCACGTTGCTCAATTGCGCCAACAGCTCCCGGCCGTGCAGATGGGTGTTCATCTCACGACGCGCCGAGCACGAGGTGTGCAGCGCCACCTTGACCGGCTGGCCGCGGTCCTTGAGCTGCACCTTGCAGACGAACAACAGGAACTCGGCCAATTCGTAAGTCCGCGCCGCCAGGGCCTGAACCTGTTTCAAGGTGTCCGGCTCATCCTTGAACAAGTCGGCGTAGTGTTCACGCAACATTCCTGCGCAGGAGCCCGAAGGCACCACCACGGGATAGTCCCCGGCGAACAGCGCCAATTGCGCGCGCGCGACCTGCCGTGCCTGCTCGGTGTAACCCGAGGTGTAGGCCGGCTGCCCGCAGCAGCTTTGCCCTTGCGGATACTCGACACGAATGCCTTCGCGCTCGAGCAGGTGAATCGCGTCCATCCCGGCTTCGGGATAAAACAGGTCAACCACGCACGTTCCGAACAGATAAACCTTTTGCGGTTTCTCGCTCGGGTATTGGCGCGGTTCGGGCAGCGGCGGGGCGAGGCGGGTCGCGTTTGGCACTGCGTTGTAAAAAAGCTCGCTCATCAGGCGCGTCTCCGGGTGGTCCCGGTTATCTGTCTGGCGCAGCTGCTGAAATGTAGAGTGTGGAGCTTTCAGCAGCCTTGCAGACCGGGTTGTGAATAGCTGACGCCCAGGGCGTCGGTTTTTACCGTAATGCGTGTGGCTCTTAATGCACCAGCATGCCGGTGAACCAGTAAGCCTGAGCCAGGGTGATCAGGCCGACGATAGTGGCAAAGAATAGGCTGTGCTTGAGCGTGAAGCGGAACAAGTCGGATTCCTTGCCCACCAGACCGGTCGCGGCGCAGGCCACGGCGATCGATTGCGGCGAAATCATCTTGCCGGTTACGCCGCCGCTGGTGTTCGCCGCAACCAACAGGGTGTCGTTGACTCCGATCTGGTGCGCGGTGGTCGCTTGCAGGGAGCTGAACAGGGCGTTGGACGAGGTGTCCGAACCGGTCAGGAACACGCCCAGCCAGCCGAGGAACGGCGAGAAGAACGGGAATGCCGCACCGGTCGCGGCCAACACCAGGGCCATGGTCGACGACATGCCGGAGTAGTTGGTGACGAAGGCGAAGGCCAGCACCATGCCAATCGACAGAATCGGCCAGCGCAGCTCGTAGAAGGTTTCCTTGAAAGTGGTCAGACCAGTTTTAAGGTTGATCTTCAGGATCAGCATCGAGATCAGCGCGGAGAAGAAAATCGCCGTACCGGTCGCGGAAATCGGGTCGAGTTTGAACACCGCTGGAATCGCGGTCGGGGCGGCTACGATCGGGGCAGTCTTGATCACCAGTTGATCAAGGTGCGGGATCGCAAAGTTGAACACCCAGCTGTACATCGAACCGCCGGCGGCGAACATCGCCTTGAAGGGCTTGAGGGTCCAGATGGTCACCAGCGCGGTGAGGATCAGGAACGGCGACCAGGCCTTGAAAATCTCGCCAAGGCTGTAGGGCGAAGGCTGGGTCGTACGCGGTTGGCCGAAACCTCCGGCGCTTCTCACGGTTGCGGCACCGACGCTGGCGGTCGCTTCGGCGAACGAACGCTTGGGCTGCCAGACCTTGAGGAACAGGGTCAGAGAGACCAGGCTGACCAGTGCCGAGGTGATGTCCGGTAGCTCCGGGCCGATGAAGTTCGAGGTGAAGAACTGGGTCACGGCAAAGCTCAAACCCGCCACCAATGCTGCCGGCCAGGTTTCCTTGACGCCGCGCAGGCCGTCCATCATGAACACCAGCCAGAACGGCACGAACACCGACAACAGTGGCAGTTGGCGACCGGCCATGGCGCCGATCTTGACGGCATCGATACCGGTTACTTGCCCGGCCACGATGATCGGAATCCCCAGTGCGCCGAAGGCGACTGGCGCAGTGTTGGCGATCAGACACAGGCCGGCGGCATACAGCGGGTTGAAGCCCAGACCTACTAACAACGCCGCGGTAATGGCGACCGGTGCACCAAAACCGGCGGCACCTTCCAGGAACGCGCCGAAGCAGAAGCCGATCAGCAGCACTTGCAGGCGTTGGTCGTCGGTAATCGACAGCACCGAGCTGCGGATCACTTCGAACTGTCCGCTTTTGACCGTCAGCTTGTAGAGGAAAACCGCGGCGACGATGATCCAGGCGATAGGCCAGAGGCCGTAGGCAAATCCATAGCCCGCCGCTGCGAACGCCATGTCTACCGGCATCTGGAAAGCAAAGATCGCCACCAGGATAGCCAGAGCCAGGGTAATGCTCCCGGCGACGTGTCCTTTGAGGCGGAACACGGCCAAGGCCAGGAAGAAAAATACGATGGGGATAACTGCCGCGAGAGCAGACAAGCCGAGACTGCCGAGCGGGCTGTAGAGCTGTTGCCAGGTTTGCATATGGGATGGCCCCTAGTTGTTGTTGGTCAGGCACTGGTCAGCGTTCTTGGATAATTGGTAATACCAATTTACAATCGCTGTGGGCTAGGTTAAAAGCCTTATGAGTGGCGTGTCAATTTGTCGCCCTGAAACTTTTGTCGTAGGGGCTGCGCAAGTGCCTGCTGAGCAGCTCGATCAAGCGCTGTCTGGTAGGTGCTGGCTCGGCGCCAATAGGCCAGAATAGAGAGCCCGGCGAGTCGTCGGGATGGTGGGGAGTGAGTTATGGGGTTTGATCAGATTCGTCAGCGCCGTTTGTCTGACGATATTGTCGAGCAGCTCGAGGGGATGATCCTTGAGGGCACGCTGAAGTCGGGTGAGCGGCTTCCGGCCGAGCGGGCGCTGGCCGAGCAATTTGGTGTGTCCCGTCCTTCATTGCGCGAGGCGATCCAGAAGCTGACAGCCAAAGGGCTGCTGGTCAGCCGTCAGGGCGGTGGCAATTATGTGGTGGAATCGCTGGGTTCGACCTTCAGCGATCCGCTGTTGCATCTGTTGGAAAGCAATCCCGAAGCGCAACGCGATCTGCTGGAGTTCCGGCACACCCTCGAAGGGTCATGTGCTTACTACGCGGCATTGCGGGCGACCGAAGTCGATCGCGAACGATTGGCTGCGGCGTTCGACGAATTGCAGGACTGCTATTCGCGTTCTGATGAAGTGAGCCGGGCGGAAGAGGGCGCAGCTGACGCGAAATTCCACCTGGCGATTGCTGAGGCCAGTCATAACGCGGTGTTGCTGCACACCATTCGCGGTCTGTTCGATTTGCTCAAGCGCAATGTGGTGACCAACATCGGCGGCATGTACAAACAGCGCACCGAAACCCGCGACATGCTGATCAGTCAGCACCGGGAATTGTATCTGGCGATTATCGAAGGGCGAGCGGAGCAGGCGCGGGAAGTCTCCAGCCGACACATTTTGTATGTGCAAGAAGTGCTGGAAGAAGTGCGTCAGGAAGTGCAGCGCATGGCGCGGGCGGAGCGGCGTAAGGGGATGTAGGTTCGGCTCATGATCGTTCCCACGCGCCCGCGTGGGAATGCATCCCGTAACGCTGCGCGCCACAAAGCGGAAGCAGGGCGTCCATGGCGGCATTCCCACGCAGAACGTGGGAACGATCAGGTAAGGAGATTAATCTTCCTTACCCTTGGATCGCACTGCACGCTGCAATTCACGATCGGAATCGCGTTCGCGCTCGGTGTGACGCTTGTCGTATTCCTTCTTGCCCTTGCCCAGAGCGATCTCGCACTTGATCAAGTGCTTGCTCCAGTAAAGCGAGAGGCAGACGCAGGCGTAACCCTTTTGCTGCACGGCGGCAAACAGCTTTTCCAGCTCACGCTGGTTGAGCAGCAGTTTGCGACTGCGAGTAGGATCGGCGATGACATGCGTACTGGCGGTGGTCAGGGGAGAGATATGGCTACCGAGCAGCCAGGCCTCGCCATCCTTGAGCAGCACATAACTGTCGACCAGTTGTGCCTTGCCCGCACGCAAACTCTTTACTTCCCAGCCGGCCAGGACCATGCCAGCCTCGAACCGATGTTCGATGAAGTAATCGTGACGCGCCTTTTTGTTTTGCGCGATGGTCCCTGTTGGGTGTTTCTTCTGTTTAGCCATAGGGGCGGCATTATAGGGAGTTGCACGCGTGTCGGCTACGGTGAAGCTGCGTGCTTGAGCACGTTGAGTGAATCCCGGACAATGCGCCCTCTTTTTTGATCGGTTGGGCGTGTTAACGATGTCGACAGGCAAGGTTTCTGTCCACGGCGGATGGGCTAGTCGCTGGGACTCTATACTCGTTGCGACCGGCATCCGTCGCGGTTGGGTGACTTTCTGGCTGGCATTTATCTGCTGGTTCGTTGGTTTGGGGACGGTGTTCTCCTTCAATATCTGGCAACAAACAGCTGTGGAAGTGACGCTGACATGACGACACATATTCAACGTTCGGCCCTGCTGCCGTATCCGGCGCAAGCGCTCTATGACCTGGTCAATGATGTGGCGCGTTATCCGGAGTTTTTGCCTTGGTGCTCTTCTGCCGAGGTTCTGGAGGCCAGTGACGAGCATATGCGCGCCAGCCTTGCCGTCGCAAAGGGCGGGCTTAGCCAGCATTTCGTAACCAGCAACACCTTGGTCCCGGGGCATTCGATTGAGATGAATCTGGAAGAAGGCCCGTTCAATCAGCTACACGGTGTCTGGGTGTTCAAACCGTTGGGTGAGAAGGCCTGCAAGATCAGTCTTGATCTGGCCTTTGACTATGCCGGCCCGATTGTCCGGGCAACCTTGGGGCCGCTGTTCAACCAGGCCGCTAATACCCTGGTCGATGCTTTCTGCCAGCGCGCCAAGCAACTGCATGGTTGAGTCATTGATTGAGGTCGAGGTGGTGTATGCCGCTGTAGATCGTCAGGTGTTACTCAAGGTCGGTGTGCCGGCGGGTTCTACTGTGCGGGCGGTCCTGTTGCGTTCCGGGATCGGTGCGCAGTTTCCCGAGCTGGATCTGATGAATTGTCCGCTGGGGATTTTCGGCAAGGTGGTCGCCGATCCGGACAGTCGTGCGGTGCAGGCGGGGGATCGAATAGAAATTTATCGTCCGCTTCTGGCCGATCCCAAAGAGGTCCGCCGATTGCGTGCAGCCAAGGCCGCGCAAGTGAAAGCGCGGGACCAATAGCTTTTATTTTACGACAGGCAACAAAAAACCCGGCATGCCGGGCTTTGTTGTCTGTCGCAAATTATTGCGGCGAGGTTCCCAGTGGTTCTGGAGTCGGGACTGGAGTGGTTTCTACTTTGTCCACGTCCTTCTGGATCTGGTCCAGCAGGGAGCCCGGCTTGACCGGTTTTTCTGGTTTCTCTGGTTTCGGCTTCTCGGCGTTTTCCGCTGGAGCCGCCACCGTAGTGCCGCTGCTCTTGCCGAGAATGGCTTCGTCACGGCTTACGCCAGGCCTGAAATCACCTGAAAGGCTGACGAGCTGGTCGTTGGAATTGAAGATTACGCTGATACGTTCCTGTTGGCGTTCACCGCCGCCTGGCTGCAGGCTATACAGATAATCCCAGCGATCGGCGTGGAACGTGTCGGTCAGCAGAGGGTTGCCCATAATAAACCGTACTTGCCGACGGGTCATTCCCGGGCGTAACTGGTCTATCATGTCCTGTGTGACGACATTGCCCTGCTGGATGTCGATTTTGTAAACCCCGGGGAATGAACAACCGGCGAGTGCGAGCAGTCCCACGAAGGTGAAACTGGTTAGCAGGAGCTTGGTGTTTTGCATCGGTGGGCGACTTCCACTATCTTGGCTGGGACAACGTAAACCCCGATCATACCCGCATTAAGAGAAGCTGCGAAGCAGCATCCGCGAGAAAGCTGACCATGGTTGAAAATAGCGAACTACGTAAAGCCGGCCTTAAAGTGACCCTTCCACGGGTCAAAATTCTACAAATGCTCGATTCTGCCGAGCAGCGACACATGAGCGCCGAAGATGTTTACAAGGCGCTGATGGAAGCTGGCGAGGATGTCGGTCTGGCCACGGTTTACCGTGTTCTGACTCAGTTCGAAGCAGCTGGACTGGTGGTCCGTCATAATTTCGACGGCGGTCACGCGGTATTCGAGCTCGATGACGGCAAACATCACGACCATATGGTCAACGTTGAGACCAGCGAAGTGATCGAGTTCTTCGACGAAGAAATCGAAAAGCTTCAGAAGGCGATCGTTGAGAAGCATGGTTTCGAGATGGTGGATCACAATCTGGTGTTGTACGTACGCAAGAAAAAGTAAGCATGTCGCGTGGGAAACCGCGAAACGATCGAAGGCGACCCTAGGGTCGCCTTCGTGCTTTCTGCTGTCTTAGATTTTGGCGGTGACAACCATCTTTTTCGCGTGTGCCAGGGACTCCTTGGTGAGATCGATGCCACCCAGCATGCGCGCCACTTCTTCGACCCGTTCGGTTTTGCCCAGTCTGGATACAGCGGTGTGGGTGGCATCGCTGCCGCGTACTTTGTGCACGAAAAGGTGTTGATGGCCCTGGGCAGCCACTTGCGGCAAGTGGGTGACGGTCAGGACTTGCCCGCGCTCGCCCAGTCGGCGCAGCAGCTGGCCGACAATCTCGGCTGTCGGCCCGCCGATACCCACGTCCACTTCGTCGAACACCAGCGTCGGCACTCGGGACGTTTGCGCGGTAATCACCTGGATTGCCAGGCTGATGCGTGAAAGCTCACCACCTGACGCTACTTTGGCCAGCGCCTTGAGCGGTTGCCCGGGGTTGGCACTGACCAGTAGCTCCACCTGTTCCAGGCCATTAGGCAGTAGTTCATTGCTGGTGTTGGGGTGCAGCTCAATGGTGAAGCGTCCGCCGGGCATTCCCAGGCGCTGAATTTCAATTTCGACGGCGCTGGCCAGGCTCGTTGCAGCCTGATGGCGCAAATCGCTCAGCTCTCTGGCTTTCTCCTGATAATGCCGGGCGAATGACGCCAGCTCATCACTCAGTCGCTCGATGGATTCGTCGTTGGCGTTCAGTGTTTCGATCTCATCCAGCAGCTTTTGCTGCATGTCTGAGACTTCGGTGGGCTGGATACGGTGTTTGCGGGCCAGGGTGTAAATCGCATCGAGGCGCTCCTCGAGTTGTTGAAGGCGTGCCGGATCGGCGTCGAAGTGATCGAGAAACCGATTCAGTTCGCCAACGGCCTCTTCAACCTGAATCTGCGCGCTCGTCAGCAAATTGGTTGCCTCGCCCAAGGCGCCTGTTGAATTATTCACGCTCGACAGACGATTAAGGCTGGCCGTCAGGGCATTGAGGACATTTCCTGAATCGCTTTCACTGCACTGTTCGACAACTTGCCGGCAAATGCCCAGCAGGGTTTCGGCATTGGTCAGGTTTTTGTGTTCTTGTTCCAGCTGCTCCAGCTCATTCTCGCCAAGACCCAGGTTTTCCAGCTCTTCGAGTTGGTAGCTGAGTAGTTGATGCCGGGCACGCTGTTCATCGCCAGAATTGGAGAGATGCTCCAGTTCCTGTCGTGTCTGGCGCCAGCGTTGGGCGGCGAGCTGTACCTGGCGGGCCAGATCAGTGGCGCCAGCGTATTCGTCGAGCAGGCGACGATGGGTGTCGGTTTTCAGCAGGGACTGATGTTCATGCTGGCTGTGAATGTCGATCAGCAGCTCACCGAGGGCTTTCAGGTCGCCGAGCGGGCAGGGGCTGCCGTTGATGTAGCCGCGCGATCGCCCTTCGGCAGTGATTACCCGGCGTAGAATGCACGGGCCGTCGCTGTCGAGGTCGCGTTCGGCCAGCCATGCGCTGGCTTCTGGAATGTCCACCAGGTCGAAGGTCGCCAGAATATCGGCCTTGTCTGCGCCCGGGCGAACGACGCCGCTGTCGGCGCGATCACCCAGGGTCAGGCCCAGGGCGTCGAGCATGATCGACTTGCCGGCGCCGGTTTCGCCTGTGATTACGCTCATCCCGCGATCCAGTTCCAGATCGAGATGTTCAACGATGGCGTAGTTATGTACAGACAGGTGAACCAGCATAGAGGCCGCTCCCAGGCTTTAGGTGTGGATATTTATACAGTGTTTTGTTTCTGGCTGACAATGCCCTCCCTTAGCTTGATTTGTTTGAGTCGCGATGTTTTTTAGCGCACTCGGGAATTGTGATATCCGGGCTTTATGAAGGGTTAAGGGCTTTTGCCGCTCTGTCAGCCCTTGAAGCTGAAAATTGCGACCCCATATACCGGGGCAGAAGAGCGAGTCGAGCTCGCGGACGAAATTGAAAGGAGAAAACTATGGCTGACGAACAGACGCTGGATACGCAAAATCTAGACGCCGATCAGGCTCCCGAGGCTTCGGGTGATGACCTGGCGGCTCGTGTGCAACTGCTCGAAGAGCAACTGGCTGGCGCCCATGATCAGGCTTTGCGTGTTGCTGCCGATCTGCAGAACGTCCGCCGTCGCGCCGAGCAAGACGTGGAAAAAGCCCACAAGTTTGGCTTGGAAAGATTTGCTGGCGATCTGCTGCCGATCATCGACAGCCTCGAGCGTGGTCTGGAGATGTCCAACCCGGACGACGAAAGCATCCGTCCGATGCGCGAAGGGATCGAACTGACCCTGAAAATGTTCCAGGACACCCTGAAGCGTTATCAGTTGGAAGCGATTGATCCTGAAGGCGAGCCTTTCAATGCGGCACTTCATCAGGCGATGGCCATGCAGGAAAGCGCCGACGTCGAGCCAAACAGCGTGCTCAAGGTGTTTCAAAAGGGTTATCAGCTCAATGGTCGTTTGCTGCGTCCGGCCATGGTCGTGGTCAGCAAGGCGCCTGCGGCAGTTTCGCCTTCGATTGACGAGCAAGCTTGAAATTAGCCGCAAGGCCCCCATTTAGAAGTCAAACGTTTTAGTGCTACCGCAGTTAGCCACCACTGCTGCGGCAACCAAATCCAAAGTTTCAGGAGAGTTAACATGGGCAAAATTATCGGTATCGACCTGGGGACCACCAACTCCTGCGTCTCCGTTCTTGAAAACGGCAAAGCCAAAGTCATCGAAAACGCTGAAGGCGCGCGTACCACGCCGTCGATCATTGCATATGCCAACGACGGTGAAATCCTGGTTGGCCAATCGGCCAAGCGTCAGGCTGTGACCAATCCGCACAACACCCTGTATGCGGTGAAGCGTTTGATCGGTCGTCGTTTTGACGAAGAAGTCGTACAGAAAGACATCCAGATGGTCCCTTACAAGATCGTCAAGGCTGACAACGGCGATGCTTGGGTCGAAGTCAACGGCCAGAAAATGTCTCCGCCTCAGATTTCGGCTGAAATCCTGAAGAAAATGAAGAAGACTGCCGAAGACTATCTCGGTGAGTCGGTGACCGAAGCGGTGATCACCGTTCCGGCCTACTTCAACGACAGTCAGCGTCAGGCCACCAAAGATGCGGGTCGCATCGCGGGTCTGGACGTAAAACGTATCATCAACGAACCAACCGCAGCCGCTCTGGCTTACGGTATGGACAAGGCCAAGGGCGATCACACCGTGATCGTTTATGACCTGGGTGGCGGTACTTTCGACGTTTCCGTGATCGAAATCGCTGAAGTCGATGGCGAGCACCAGTTCGAAGTGTTGTCCACCAACGGTGACACCTTCCTCGGTGGTGAAGACTTCGATATTCGTTTGATCGACTACCTCGTTGACGAATTCAAGAAAGAAAGCGGCATGAACCTCAAGGGTGACCCGCTGGCGATGCAGCGCCTGAAAGAAGCTGCTGAAAAGGCCAAGATCGAGCTGTCCTCCAGCCTGCAGACCGATGTCAACCTGCCGTACATCACCGCAGACGCTACCGGTCCCAAGCACTTGAACGTGAAAATCTCTCGCGCCAAGCTGGAAGCGCTGGTTGAAGACCTGGTTCAGCGCACCATCGAACCATGCCGTATTGCACTCAAGGATTCTGGTATCGACATAGGCGCGATCAACGACGTGATCCTGGTCGGCGGTCAGACCCGTATGCCACTGGTTCAGAAGCTGGTGACCGAGTTCTTCGGTAAAGAAGCTCGTAAAGACGTTAACCCGGACGAAGCTGTAGCCATGGGTGCTGCTATCCAGGGCGCGGTATTGGCTGGTGATGTGAAAGACGTTCTGCTGCTCGACGTCACTCCGCTGACGCTGGGTATCGAAACCATGGGCGGCGTAATGACTGCGCTGATCGAGAAAAACACCACGATTCCTACCAAGAAATCCCAAGTGTTCTCGACTGCCGATGACAACCAGGGCGCAGTGACTATTCACGTACTGCAGGGCGAGCGTAAGCAAGCCGCGCAGAACAAGTCTCTGGGCAAGTTCGACCTGGCCGAGATTCCACCAGCTCCACGTGGCGTGCCGCAAATCGAAGTGACCTTCGACATCGATGCCAACGGCATCCTGCACGTAGGCGCCAAAGACAAGGCTACCGGCAAGACTCAGTCGATCGTGATCAAGGCCAACTCCGGTCTGTCCGAGGACGAAATTCAGCAGATGGTTCGCGATGCTGAAGTCAACGCTGACGAAGACCGCAAGTTCGAAGAGCTGGCCAGTGCCCGTAACCAGGGTGATGCCCTGGTTCACTCGACTCGTAAAATGATCGTAGACGCTGGCGACAAAGTGACTGCTGAAGAGAAGACTGCGATCGAAGCTGCTCTGGTTGCACTTGAAGCCGCTGTTAAAGGCGACGACAAGGCTGCCATCGATGCCAAGGTTGAAGAGCTGTCCAAGCTGTCTGCCCCGATTGCTCAGAAAATGTACGCAGAGCAAGCCAATCCGGCGGACGCAGCGGCCAAGCCAGCTGAATCCGCTGGAAAAGCTGACGACGTTGTCGACGCTGAGTTCGAAGAAGTAAAAGACCACAAGTAAGCTAGCTTGTTGGTCGGCCGGTTGACTGCGTTCGGGCGGTGACTGGTAGGATGTCGCCGCGCGGGAGCTTGCTCCCGCGTTGGCGTGTCTGGAGTAAGTGAATTTTTTACAGCATGCGACAACGTTCGGGTGCTGGCGGTACGGTCGGGATGCTCCTGCTTTTCGGTCAACAAATACCGCACCCGCGGGCCAGTTTATTGGCCGCAAATCAAAGACCAGGATCGTTGAATTGACGTGAGTTGGGTCCGGGCCTGTATTGGGGCTCAACGAGTTTGGCGAGGCTCAGGAGGGGTTTGCCGAACGTCCTTAAGAGTGCAAAGAATTATGGCAAAGCGTGACTATTACGAAGTGTTGGGTGTGGAGCGCGGCTCCAGCGAGTCGGACCTGAAGAAGGCTTACCGTCGTCTGGCGATGAAGCACCACCCGGACCGTAATCCCGATGACAAAGCATCGGAAGATCTGTTCAAGGAGGCCAATGAGGCCTATGAAGTGCTGTCCGATTCCAGCAAGCGTGCTGCCTACGATCAGTATGGTCATGCAGGCGTTGACCCGAGCATGGGGGGCGGCGGTGCCGGTTTTGGCGGTCAGAATTTCTCGGACATCTTTGGTGATGTGTTCAGTGATTTCTTCGGCGGTGGTCGCGGCGGTTCTCGTGGCGGCGCTCAGCGCGGCAGCGATCTGCGTTACACCCTGGAGCTGAACCTGGAAGAAGCGGTGCGCGGCACGACCGTGAATATCCGTGTTCCGACACTGGTCAACTGCAAGCCTTGCGATGGTTCCGGTGCCAAGAAGGGCTCCTCGCCGATCACTTGCTCGACCTGTGGTGGTATTGGTCAGGTGCGGATGCAGCAGGGGTTCTTCTCGGTGCAGCAAACCTGCCCGCGTTGCCATGGCCAAGGCAAGGTCATTGCCGATCCATGCGACTCCTGCCATGGCCAGGGTCGTGTCGAAGAATCCAAAACCCTGTCGGTAAAAGTGCCGGCTGGCGTTGACACCGGCGACCGTATTCGCCTGTCTGGCGAAGGTGAAGCGGGTACTCAGGGTGGGCCGACTGGCGACCTGTACGTGGTCATCAATGTGCGCGAGCACGCGATCTTCCAGCGTGATGGCAAGCACCTGTTCTGCGAAGTGCCGATAAGCTTCGTTGATGCTGCACTGGGTGGTGAGCTGGAGATCCCGACGCTCGATGGCCGGGTCAAGCTGAGGATTCCTGAAGGTACGCAAACCGGTAAGCAATTCCGGGTTCGCGGCAAGGGCGTTGCGCCGGTTCGTGGTGGTGGTGCGGGCGACTTGATGTGCCGTGTTGCGGTCGAAACTCCGGTCAATCTGAGTCGTCGTCAGCGTGAACTGCTCGAAGAACTTCGCAATTCCTTGGCGGACGACAATACTCATTCGCCCAAAACGACCGGCTGGTTCGAAGGCGTGAAGCGCTTCTTTGGCGATCTGTAAGGAGACAGGCATGCGACGTATAGCTGTGATGGGCGCTGCCGGGCGCATGGGCAAGATCCTGGTCGAGGCGGTGCAGCAGCGCGCGCCGCTCACTGGTTTGACCGCAGCGATCGTACGTCCTGGCAGTACTTTGATCGGGGTGGATGCCGGTGAGCTGGCATCGCTGGGGCGTATCGGTGTGTCGTTGACCGGCAGCCTGGAGAAGGTGGCTGACGAGTTCGATGTGTTGATCGACTTCACGCTCCCGGAGGTCATGCTGAAAAACCTGGCGTTCTGCCGCAAGGCGGGCAAGGCCATGGTGATCGGCACCACGGGATTGGGCGCCACGGAAAAGCAGCTGCTGGTCGAGGCGGGCAAGGACATTGCGATCGTGTTCGCGGCCAATTTCAGTGTCGGCGTAAACCTGTCGCTGAAGCTGCTCGATATGGCGGCTCGCGTGCTGGGCGATGATGCCGATATCGAAATCATCGAAGCACACCATCGGCACAAGATCGATGCGCCTTCAGGTACGGCTTTGCGCATGGGCGAGGTCATTGCCAGTGCGTTGGATCGTGATCTGCAGAAGGTTGCGGTCTATGGGCGTGAAGGCCATACCGGTGCGCGCGAGCGCGAAACCATCGGCTTTGCCACCGTTCGTGGTGGTGATGTTGTCGGTGATCATACGGTGCTGTTCGCCTGTGAGGGCGAGCGACTGGAGATCACTCATAAGGCGTCGAGTCGCATGACTTTCGCCAAGGGTGCCGTTCGTGCCGCTTTGTGGCTCGATGGTCGTGCGCCTGGTCTGTATGATATGCAGGACGTGCTCGACCTGCGTTGAGATGTGCCGCAAACAGGGTTCGAACGTGAGTTTGAACCCTGTTTTCAACCGCTAAGCGACGCCCTGTCGCATTCTCCTGCCTTTAAGGCTCATTAGCGGTGGACCAAAAAAGCCTTTTTCTGTAAGCTACAGCTTTAGTGTGTCCACTAAAAGCGCGCAGATAATTCGACGAAGAAGCGGGGTGACGTGTCTATACGTCATTCCGCTTTTTTGCAACCTGCGATTGCCCTTCAGGCTTTATTTACGGGAGGTCTTCTTGACTAAGCCAGCCATACTCGCCCTTGCTGATGGCAGCATTTTTCGCGGCGAAGCCATTGGAGCCGACGGTCAAACCGTTGGTGAGGTGGTGTTCAACACCGCAATGACCGGCTATCAGGAAATCCTTACCGATCCTTCCTATGCCCAACAAATCGTTACCCTGACCTATCCGCACGTTGGCAACACCGGCACCACGCCGCAAGATGCCGAGTCGGATCGTGTCTGGTCGGCCGGCCTGGTAATTCGCGACCTGCCACTGGTTGCGAGCAACTGGCGTAACACGATGTCCCTGTCCGATTACCTGAAAGCCAACAACGTTGTGGCGATCGCCGGTATCGACACTCGCCGCCTGACACGCATCCTGCGTGAAAAAGGTGCACAGAACGGCTGCATCATGGCCGGCGACAACATTTCCGATGAAGCGGCGATTGCAGCTGCACGCGGTTTTCCAGGCCTCAAAGGCATGGATCTGGCGAAAGTCGTCAGCACCCAGTCAAGCTACGAGTGGCGTTCCACTGTCTGGGAGTTGAAAACCGACAGTCACGCAACCATCGACGCGTCCGAACTGCCCTACCACGTGGTTGCCTACGACTACGGCGTCAAGGTGAACATCCTGCGCATGCTGGTAGAGCGCGGTTGCCGCCTGACCGTCGTTCCGGCACAAACCCCGGCCAGCGAAGTCCTGGCGCTCAAGCCAGACGGCGTATTCCTGTCCAACGGTCCAGGTGATCCAGAGCCTTGCGACTACGCAATCCAGGCGATCAAGGACATCCTTGAAACCGAGATTCCGGTGTTCGGCATCTGCCTCGGTCACCAGCTGCTGGCCCTGGCCTCTGGCGCCAAGACCGTGAAAATGGGTCATGGTCACCACGGTGCGAACCACCCGGTTCAGGATCTGGACTCCGGCGTCGTCATGATCACCAGCCAGAACCACGGTTTTGCGGTAGACGAAGCAACCCTGCCAGGCAACGTTCGCGCGATCCACAAATCGCTGTTCGACGGCACCCTGCAAGGCATCGAGCGTACCGACAAGAGCGCATTCAGCTTCCAGGGTCACCCTGAAGCCAGTCCTGGTCCGAATGATGTGGCGCCACTGTTCGATCGCTTCATCAACGAGATGGCCAAGCGACGTTAATCGTTGGCCTTGAGCATGTAGCGAGAAGCTCCTGAGGGTGGCCCCGGTATCCGGCGGCCCCCGAAGGACTTCAGAGATTGATCAAGACGGCTTCTCCTCGGGGGATTGCCGTCGGACCTGCGGATTTGAGTGACTACCCATGCCAAAACGTACAGACATTAAAAGCATCCTGATTCTCGGCGCTGGCCCGATCGTTATCGGCCAGGCCTGTGAATTCGACTACTCCGGCGCCCAGGCCTGCAAAGCCCTGCGCGAAGAGGGTTACCGCGTCATCCTGGTGAACTCCAACCCAGCGACCATCATGACCGATCCGGACATGGCCGACGCTACCTACATCGAGCCGATCAAGTGGCAGACCGTTGCCAAGATCATCGAGAAGGAGCGTCCGGACGCGCTGCTGCCGACCATGGGCGGCCAGACTGCTCTGAACTGCGCCCTGGACCTGGAGCGTGAAGGCGTTCTGGAAAAATTCGGCGTAGAGATGATCGGCGCCAACGCTGACACCATCGACAAGGCTGAAGACCGTTCGCGTTTCGACAAGGCGATGAAATCCATCGGCCTGGCCTGTCCGCGTTCCGGCATCGCCCACAGCATGGAAGAGGCCAACGCGGTTCTCGATAAGCTCGGCTTCCCATGCATTATCCGTCCGTCCTTCACCATGGGCGGCACCGGCGGCGGTATCGCTTACAACCGTGAAGAGTTCGAAGAAATCTGCGCCCGCGGTCTGGACCTGTCGCCGACCAAAGAGCTGCTGATCGACGAATCGCTGATCGGCTGGAAAGAGTACGAAATGGAGGTTGTCCGCGATAAGAAGGACAACTGCATCATCGTCTGCTCGATCGAAAACTTTGACCCGATGGGCGTGCACACCGGTGACTCGATCACTGTTGCGCCGGCACAGACCCTGACCGACAAGGAATACCAGATCCTGCGTAACGCCTCCCTGGCGGTACTGCGTGAGATCGGCGTGGAAACCGGCGGTTCGAACGTGCAGTTCGGTATTTGCCCGGACACTGGTCGCATGGTTGTGATCGAGATGAATCCACGGGTATCCCGTTCCTCGGCATTGGCCTCCAAGGCCACCGGCTTCCCGATTGCCCGGGTCGCAGCCAAGCTGGCGATCGGTTACACCCTCGACGAACTGCAGAACGAAATCACCGGCGGCAAGACCCCGGCCTCTTTCGAGCCGTCTATCGACTACGTCGTTACCAAGCTCCCACGTTTTGCCTTCGAGAAATTCCCTAAGGCTGACGCTCGTCTGACCACGCAAATGAAGTCGGTCGGCGAAGTCATGGCTATCGGCCGGACCTTCCAGGAATCCCTGCAGAAAGCCCTGCGCGGCCTGGAAGTAGGCGTATCCGGTCTGGACCCGAAGCTTGACCTGAGCAATCCGGAAAGCATGGGTGTACTCAAGCGCGAGCTGACCGTGCCGGGCGCCGAGCGTATCTGGTACGTCGCGGATGCTTTCCGTGCCGGCATGACTGTCGAAGATATCTTTGGCATGAACATGATCGATCCATGGTTCCTCGTACAGATCGAAGATCTGGTGAAGGAAGAAGAGCGGGTCAAGACTCTCGGTCTGGCCACCATCGACCGTGACGTGATGTACCGCCTCAAGCGCAAAGGCTTCTCCGATGCGCGTCTGGCCAAGCTGCTGGGTGTGACAGAAAAGGCCCTGCGTCGCCACCGTCACAAGCTTGAGGTTTATCCGGTCTACAAGCGTGTCGACACTTGCGCTGCAGAGTTCGCGACCGACACCGCTTACATGTATTCGACCTACGAGGAAGAATGCGAGGCCAACCCTTCGACGCGCGACAAGATCATGATCCTGGGTGGCGGTCCAAACCGTATCGGCCAGGGCATCGAGTTCGACTACTGCTGCGTTCACGCGGCACTCGCACTACGCGAAGACGGGTACGAGACCATCATGGTCAACTGCAACCCGGAAACCGTATCGACCGACTACGACACTTCGGATCGCCTGTACTTCGAACCAGTAACCCTGGAAGACGTCCTGGAAATCGTCCGTGTCGAAAAGCCGAAAGGTGTGATCGTTCAGTACGGCGGCCAGACTCCGCTGAAACTGGCTCGCGCTTTGGAAGAGGCTGGCGTGCCGATCATCGGTACTAGCCCTGACGCCATCGACCGCGCTGAAGACCGTGAGCGCTTCCAGCAAATGGTTGAGCGTCTGAACCTGCGTCAGCCGCCAAACGCTACTGTTCGCAGCGAAGACGAAGCGATTCGTGCTGCCGGCAAGATTGGTTACCCGCTGGTGGTGCGTCCGTCCTACGTACTGGGCGGTCGGGCGATGGAAATCGTCTACGAAGAAGAAGAGCTCAAGCGCTACCTGCGTGAAGCAGTGCAAGTGTCCAACGACAGCCCGGTGCTGCTGGATCACTTCCTCAACTGCGCCATCGAAATGGACGTGGATGCGGTCTGCGACGGCACCGACGTGGTGATCGGCGCGATCATGCAGCACATCGAGCAGGCTGGCGTGCACTCCGGTGACTCCGCGTGCTCGCTGCCGCCATACTCGTTGCCGGCGCACATCCAGGACGAGATGCGCGAACAGGTCAAGAAAATGGCTCTGGAACTGGGTGTGGTCGGCCTGATGAACGTTCAGTTGGCGCTGCAAGGCGAAGACATCTACGTCATCGAAGTCAACCCGCGCGCATCGCGTACCGTTCCGTTCGTGTCCAAGTGCATCGGTGTTTCCCTGGCGATGATCGCGGCTCGCGTCATGGCCGGTAAAACCCTGAAGGAAATCGGCTTCACCAAAGAAATCATCCCGAACTTCTACAGTGTGAAAGAGGCGGTGTTCCCATTCGCCAAATTCCCTGGCGTTGACCCGATCCTGGGCCCGGAGATGAAGTCCACCGGTGAAGTGATGGGTGTCGGTGACACCTTCGGTGAAGCGTTCGCCAAAGCCCAGATGGGTGCCAGCGAAGTGCTGCCGACCGGCGGTACCGCGTTCATCAGTGTGCGCGACGATGACAAGCCGTTGGTTGCCGGTGTAGCCCGTGATCTGATCAGCCTGGGCTTTGAAGTGGTCGCAACCGCCGGTACTGCCAAGCTGATTGAAGCGGCAGGCCTGAAAGTGCGTCGTGTGAACAAAGTGACCGAAGGTCGCCCACATGTGGTCGACATGATCAAGAATGACGAAGTCACGCTGATCATCAACACCACGGAGGGTCGTCAGTCGATCGCTGATTCCTATTCCATTCGTCGCAATGCCTTGCAGCACAAGATCTACTGCACTACCACCATTGCTGCTGGCGAAGCCATCTGTGAAGCGCTCAAGTTCGGTCCCGAGAAGACCGTGCGCCGCTTGCAGGATCTACACGCAGGATTGAAGGCATGATCAAATACCCAATGACCGTCCAGGGCGCTAAAGCCCTGGAAGAAGAACACGCTCACCTGACCAAGGTCGTCCGTCCGAAGCTTAGCCAGGACATCGGTACGGCCCGCGAGCTTGGCGACTTGAAGGAAAACGCCGAATACCATGCAGCCCGCGAACAGCAGGGCATGGTCGAGGCGCGGATTCGTGATATCGAAGGTCGCATGCAGAATGCGGTCATCATCGACGTTACGACCATTCCCCACACTGGCAAAGTGATTTTCGGCACTACCGTCGAAATCGCCAACGTCGAAACCGACGAGAGCGTGACTTATCACATCGTTGGTGAGGATGAAGCTGACTTCAAGTTGGGCAAGATTTCGGTCGGTTCGCCTCTCGCTCGCGCCTTGATTGCCAAGGAAGAGGGTGATGTGGTGGCGGTTAAAACGCCAGGTGGCGTTATCGAGTATGAGATTGTTGAAGTCCGTCACCTCTAAGAGAAGGCGCCCGCTGCAAGCGGGCGCCATGCTCTGGCAGCTGGCCCAGATGCTCTGGGTTGGCGGCGTCTGGCTGCTGCACATAGGTCTGCTGCCGGTGCTGGGTCAAATTGGCCTGGCGCCGTTACTGATCGAAGAGATTGGTAATATGTTGAGTGCGCTGCTTGTGGGGTTTTCAGCCGTTTGCGTGGTTCTGCAGATTCTGGTGCTGATTCAGGCCGAGGGTCGGGCCAGTCTGTGGCGGGATATTCGCGGGCAGTTGCTGTTAATGGCGTTGTATGCGTGTGCGATGTATTTCGTGGTGCGCGTGTGGCTGCCAGAGGCACATCACTGGCATTTGTTCAGCTATCTTGTTCTGGGTTTTTCCGGATTGGTACTGGTATTGCAGTCGGTGCCGGGGTGGAGTGGCAGGGTGCGCGAAGCACACCCTTGACCCTTGATATCACTTGAAGCGATGGACGTTCGACAGCTGCTTGTTGACGCTGAAGTTCTTGCGGTAAATCAATGCCATTTTGCCGATGACTTGCACCAGATCCGCCTTGCCGGCCTTGCACAGCTCGGCAATGGCTCCCAGGCGGGATTCGCGTTCGAGGATGTTGAGCTTGATTTTGATCAGCTCGTGATCGCTCAATGCGCGTTCAAGTTCGGCTAACACACCTTCAGTCAAACCGTTGTCAGCCACAGTCAAAACTGGTTTCAGATGGTGGCCAATGGATTTGTACTGTTTCTTCTGCTCTTGAGTGAGCGGCATAATCTGACCCCTGTGTCTGATCTTGTAAAAAGCGGCGGCCAGTTTACCCGAGCGAGTCCGGGACCGCCCAGTTAATCACGACCCGTTTATTTTTGAGTTTAATTTTGAGGTGGCCCGTGGCCCGTTCCAAGACAAGCCATAACTGGCTGAAAGAACACTTCAACGACCCGTACGTCAAAATGGCGCAAAAAGACGGGTATCGTTCGCGTGCCAGCTACAAGCTGCTGGAAATCCAGGAGAAGGACCGTCTTATCCGTCCCGGGATGAGTGTAATCGACCTCGGCGCGGCGCCAGGAGGGTGGTCGCAAGTGACCAGTCGTCTGATCGGCGGCCAAGGCCGACTGATCGCATCCGACATCCTGGAAATGGACAGCATCCCTGATGTGACCTTCATTCAAGGGGATTTCACTGAGGATGCGGTGCTGGCACAAATCCTCGAAGCCGTAGGTAATACACAAGTAGACCTTGTGATTTCCGATATGGCCCCCAATATGAGTGGATTGGCTGCTGTGGATATGCCACGTGCTATGTTCCTCTGCGAATTGGCGCTGGACCTTGCGGGTCGGGTTTTGCGTCCTGGTGGTGATTTTTTGATCAAGGTCTTCCAGGGTGAAGGCTTCGACGAGTACCACAAGGACATTCGCAAGTTGTTCGACAAGGTGCAGATGCGCAAGCCGCTGTCTTCCCGTGACAGGTCCCGTGAGCAGTATTTGCTGGGGCGCGGGTTTCGCGGAATTGAAGGTGCTGCGAGTGATGAGCGTCTTTAATGCAGGTGATAGTTTTTTTTGTGTCGCTTTACGAGTGAAGCATAAACGAAAATCGTGTAGTCAAGGTTTCACAAAGGGTTACAGACGGCGCCTGCCACATCTGTAGGTTCTGTAGTAAGTTAGGATGGTGAATATCATGCGAAGCGCGCGCCAATAGCGGAGCTTGCTTCAGAGGGTAGTTAATTGAACGATATGGCAAAGAATCTGATCCTGTGGTTGATCATCGCGGCTGTCCTGGTGACGGTGATGAACAACTTCTCCAGCCCTAACGAGCCACAGACCCTCAACTATTCCGACTTCATCCAGCAAGTGAAGGATGGCAAGGTCGAGCGCGTAGCGGTAGATGGCTATGTGATTACCGGCAAGCGCAATGACGGCGATAGCTTCAAGACCATTCGTCCTGCGATTCAGGACAATGGCCTGATCGGTGATCTGGTGGATAACCACGTAGTCGTCGAAGGCAAGCAGCCTGAACAGCAAAGCATCTGGACCCAGCTTCTGGTTGCAAGCTTCCCGATCCTGGTGATCATTGCCGTCTTTATGTTCTTCATGCGGCAGATGCAGGGTGGTGGTGGCGGGAAGGGCGGGCCGATGAGCTTCGGCAAGAGCAAGGCGCGCTTGCTATCTGAAGATCAGGTGAAAACCACTCTTGGCGACGTTGCTGGTTGCGATGAAGCCAAGGAAGAGGTTGGTGAGCTCGTTGAGTTCTTGCGTGATCCGGGCAAGTTCCAGCGCCTTGGTGGTCGTATTCCTCGCGGCGTGCTGATGGTTGGTCCTCCGGGTACCGGTAAAACCTTGCTGGCTAAAGCTATTGCTGGCGAAGCCAAAGTGCCCTTCTTCACCATTTCCGGTTCCGATTTCGTCGAAATGTTCGTCGGTGTCGGTGCCAGCCGTGTTCGCGATATGTTCGAGCAGGCGAAGAAACACGCTCCATGCATCATCTTCATTGACGAAATCGACGCCGTCGGTCGTCACCGTGGCGCTGGCATGGGGGGTGGTCACGATGAGCGTGAACAGACTCTTAACCAGTTGCTGGTAGAGATGGATGGTTTCGAGATGAATGACGGCATCATCGTCATTGCCGCAACCAACCGTCCAGACGTGCTTGACCCTGCATTGCTGCGTCCGGGTCGTTTCGACCGCCAGGTCGTTGTAGGCCTGCCGGACATTCGTGGTCGCGAACAGATTCTGAAGGTCCACATGCGCAAAGTGCCGATGGGTGATGATGTCGCTCCGGCAGTAATCGCTCGCGGTACCCCTGGCTTTTCTGGTGCGGACCTGGCCAACCTGGTGAACGAGGCTTCGTTGTTTGCTGCCCGTACTGGCAAGCGCGTTGTCGAGATGAAAGAGTTTGAGCTGGCCAAAGACAAGATCATGATGGGCGCAGAGCGCAAATCCATGGTCATGTCCGAGAAAGAGAAGCAGAACACTGCCTACCACGAGGCGGGTCACGCTATCGTTGGTCGTGTTGTGCCTGAGCATGATCCGGTCTACAAGGTTTCGATCATCCCTCGCGGTCGTGCGCTGGGTGTCACCATGTTCTTGCCGGAAGAAGATCGTTACAGTTTGTCCAAGCGTGCGTTGATCAGTCAGATTTGCTCGCTTTACGGTGGTCGTATCGCTGAAGAAATGACCTTGGGCTTTGACGGTGTCACCACTGGCGCCTCCAATGACATCATGCGTGCCAGCCAGATCGCACGAAACATGGTTACCAAGTGGGGGTTGTCGGAAAAGCTCGGTCCGTTGATGTACGCCGAAGAGGAGGGTGAAGTGTTCCTGGGTCGCGGTGGTGGTGGCCAACATGCCAGTTTCTCGGGTGAAACCGCGAAGCTCATCGACTCTGAAGTACGAAGCATCATTGACCAGTGCTACGGTACTGCCAAGCAGATCCTTACCGACAACCGTGACAAGCTCGACGCCATGGCGGATGCCTTGATGAAGTACGAGACGATCGATGCTGAGCAGATCGACGACATCATGGCTGGGCGGACTCCGCGCGAGCCTCGCGACTGGTCGGATGGTGCGGGTACTTCCGGAACTCCTCCGGTAGTGCAGGGCGAACGTCCGCAAACCCCAATCGGCGGTCCAGCTGCTGACGTGTAAGGTTTTAAATGACTTCTGTACAGTCCTCGACCCGGTTGCCTTGCGGCAACCGGGTTCTTGATTTAGCCCGCACTCATGTGATGGGTATTCTTAACGTCACTCCTGATTCTTTTTCTGATGGCGGCCGCTTCAATCAGCTCGATGCGGCCTTGCGCCATGCCGAGGCGATGGTTGCGGCTGGTGCGACGCTGATTGACGTCGGTGGTGAGTCGACCCGGCCGGGCGCGCGGGTGGTTTCGCCGATCGAAGAGCTTGAGCGCGTTGCGCCCATTGTCGAGCGAATTCATCGTGAACTGGATGTGACTATTTCGGTCGATACCTCGACGCCCGCGGTCATGCGTGAAACTGCGCGACTGGGTGCGGGTCTGATCAACGATGTGCGTTCACTGCGACGTGATGGAGCGCTAGATGCGGCGGCGGCCGCAGGGCTGCCCGTGTGTCTTATGCATATGCTCGGCGAGCCGGGAGATATGCAGGACAATCCGCAATATCGAAACGTGACAAGCGAGGTCAGCGAGTTTCTGGCTGAGCGTATGGCTCAATGTGCGATGGTTGGCATCCCTCCCGAGCGAATCATCCTCGATCCGGGCTTCGGTTTTGCGAAAAGCCTGCAGCACAATTTGAGTCTTTTCAAGCATATGGAGGCTCTGCATGCCTTGGGGCGTCCCCTGTTGGTTGGGGTTTCGCGAAAGAGCATGATAGGGCTGGCGTTGAATCGTCCGGTTGGAGAGCGACTGCATGGCGGTCTGGCTCTCGCCGCATTGGCCGTGGTCAAAGGGGCGCGGATTTTGCGCGTGCATGACGTAGCCGAGACGGTCGATGTGGTGCGGATGATCGAAGCGGTAGAATCAGCCGATTAAGAGTGATGGAGCATTTATGACTAAAAAATATTTTGGTACTGACGGCATTCGTGGTCGGGTCGGCGAGTTTCCTATTACCCCGGATTTCATGCTCAAGCTCGGCTGGGCTGCGGGTATGGCATTTCGAAGCATGGGCGCCTGTCGGGTGCTGGTGGGCAAGGATACGCGGATCTCTGGCTACATGTTCGAGTCTGCCCTGGAAGCCGGGTTGTCTGCTGCGGGTGCCGATGTGATGCTGTTGGGGCCGATGCCGACACCGGCTATCGCCTACCTGACTCGCACCTTCCAGGCTGAGGCCGGTATTGTCATCAGTGCTTCGCACAACCCTCATGACGATAATGGCATCAAATTCTTCTCCGGGCAGGGCACCAAGCTGCCGGACGAAATCGAACTGATGATCGAAGAGTTGCTCGATATGCCGATGACGGTGGTCGAGTCGAGCAAAATCGGTAAGGTTTCACGGATCAACGACGCGTCAGGTCGTTATATCGAATTTTGTAAAAGCAGCGTGCCGACCGGTACCAGTTTTGCCGGTTTGAATATCGTTATCGATTGCGCACACGGCGCTACCTATAAAGTGGCGCCTAGTGTCTTTCGTGAGTTGGGTGCGCAGGTAACGGTGCTTTCAGCTCAGCCTAACGGTCTGAACATCAATGAAAACTGCGGTTCGACCCATATGGGGCAACTGCAGGCGGCGGTGCTTGCCGAGCATGCCGACCTTGGTATTGCCTTCGACGGTGATGGCGATCGGGTGTTGATGGTCGATCATACGGGCGCGGTAGTCGATGGTGATGAGTTGCTGTTTATCATCGCTCGTGATCTGCATGAGCGTAAGAAGTTGCAGGGCGGCGTCGTAGGTACTCTGATGAGTAATCTGGGGTTGGAGCTGGCTCTCGCAGACCTGGGTATTCCATTCGTGCGAGCCAATGTCGGTGACCGCTATGTGATAGCGGACCTGCTGGAGCGTAACTGGCAGGTCGGTGGCGAGAACTCTGGCCATATCGTCTGCTTCCAGCACACGACTACCGGTGATGCGATCATTGCAGCGCTGCAGGTATTGATTGCATTGAAAGGCCGTAAAGAGAGTCTTGCTCAGTCCCGCCAGGCGTTGCGCAAGTGTCCTCAGGTGTTGGTCAATGTGCGCTTTTCGGGCGGCGTAAATCCGGTCGAGCATACTACCGTGAAAGAGGCTTGCGCCCGTGTTACAACGGCTATGGCGGGTCGTGGACGGGTGCTTTTGCGCAAGTCCGGCACCGAGCCTTTGGTCCGCGTAATGGTCGAAGGCGATGATGAAGCGCAGGTTCGTGGTTATGCCGATGAGCTGGCAAAACTGGTTACTGAAGTTTGCGCCTGATTTTGGCTTGCCAGTGTTGATGCGGTTGGGTAACATCTGCGCCCACTTTGACCGACGAGGTACAGCATGCGTCGCCCTATGGTAGCTGGTAACTGGAAAATGCACGGTACCCGCGCCAGCGTCGCTGAGCTGATTAATGGCCTTCGTCATCTGGCCTTGCCAAGCGGTGTTGATGTCGCGGTATTCCCACCTTGCTTGTATATCAATCAAGTGATTGATGGCTTGAAAGGTCAGTCGATTTCGGTCGGCGCGCAGAATTCTGCGGTGGAATCCATGCAAGGTGCTTTGACTGGCGAGATTGCGCCAAGTCAGCTGGAGGACGCAGGTTGTTCTCTGGTGCTTGTGGGTCATTCCGAGCGTCGCCTGATTCTGGGTGAGTGTGACGAGGCTCTCAATCGCAAGTTCGCCGCGGCGCAAGCATGTGGCTTGATTCCGGTGTTGTGTGTAGGGGAAACTCTCGAGCAGCGCGAAGCCGGGAAGACCCTTGAAGTTGTCGGGCGTCAGCTGGGCAGCATCATTGAGGACTTGGGCGTAGGTGCATTTGCAAAGGCAGTAATCGCTTACGAGCCGGTCTGGGCTATTGGTACCGGGCTGACTGCATCACCGCAACAGGCGCAGGATGTGCACGCAGCCATTCGCGCCCAGTTGGCGGCAGAGGATTCTGAAGTCGCACGAGGTGTGCGGCTTCTATACGGCGGCAGCGTGAAGGCGGCCAATGCGGTCGAACTGTTCGGCATGCCGGATATCGATGGGGGGCTCATTGGTGGAGCTTCCCTGAATGCAGATGAGTTCGGTGCGATTTGTCGCGCCGCGGGAAACTGAGAAAATGCTGGAAACAGTCGTAGTCGTTTTTCATCTGTTGGGTGCTCTGGGCGTTGTTGCTCTGGTATTGCTGCAACAGGGTAAAGGTGCGGACGCTGGCGCGTCTTTCGGAGCAGGTGCTTCAAATACTGTGTTCGGAAGCCAAGGTTCCTCTACCTTTCTTAGTAAGTTTACTGCTATACTTGCCGCAGGTTTCTTCATGACCAGCTTAGGGTTAGGTTACTTTGCTAAAGAGAAAGCTCATGAGCTGACTCAAGTAGGTTTGCCAAATCCAGCGGTGTTGGAAGTTCCAAAGCAAAAACCGGCTTCTGATGATGTCCCGGTGCTTCAAGAGCAAAAGTCGGCAACCAATGCGACTGACGTGCCTCCAGCTCAAGAGCAAAAGTAAGAAGGGTTTCATGCAGTAACGTTGTATTGCCGAGGTGGTGGAATTGGTAGACACGCAACCTTGAGGTGGTTGTGCCCATAGGGTGTAGGGGTTCGAGTCCCCTTCTCGGTACCAATTATCAGGAGAGCCCGCTGTTGCGGGCTTTCTTGTAGGTGGAGGTTCGATTGACCCTGCAAGGGATCGGTCGTATACTTCCGCCCCAGCTTTGTCGCGGGGTGGAGCAGTCTGGTAGCTCGTCGGGCTCATAACCCGAAGGTCGTCGGTTCAAATCCGGCCCCCGCAACCAGTTTTAGCGGAGCCCCTTTTTAGGGGCTTTTTGTTAGCTGGACACTTTCTACGCCGCTGTTCGACGGCGTTTCAAGGATGGGCGTTTCGCCCATTTTTTTATTTTGCATAGCATGCACATACATGCACGAGGGGGTTCAGGTGTCGAGCAAGCTAGAAGAGTTGCAGGCCTTGCTGGCCCCGGTGGTCGTGGCCCTGGGCTATGAATGCTGGGGTATTGAGTTTTCGGCTCAAGGTCGCCACTCAATGTTGCGCGTTTATATTGATAAAGAAGGCGGCGTGCTGGTGGACGATTGTGCCATCGTCAGCCGTCAGATCAGCGGTGTCCTGGATGTTGAAGATCCGATCGCCGTTGAATACACCCTTGAAGTTTCCTCGCCTGGCATGGAACGCCCACTGTTCACTATTGAGCAGTTTGCAAAATTTGCCGGTGAACAAGTGAAGATCAAGCTGCGCTCGCCTTTCGAAGGTCGACGCAACTTTCAAGGCCTTCTGCGCGGCGTAGAAGAGCAGGATATCGTGGTGCAGGTTGAAGACCATGAGTTCCTGTTGCCGATCGATATGATCGACAAGGCCAACATTATTCCCAGTTTTGACTGAGACGCGGATCCCGCGGATCCAATGGCTTGCGAAAGGCGAGGCGTACGATGAGCAAAGAAGTACTGCTGGTTGTTGAGTCGGTATCCAATGAAAAGGGCGTACCGGCAAACGTTATTTTTGAAGCGCTGGAGCTGGCTCTGGCCACCGCTACCAAAAAGCGTTTCGAAGACGAAGTTGACCTGCGTGTGGAAATTAACCGCCACACCGGTGCCTATGAAACTTTCCGTCGCTGGGCGGTAGTCGAAGAAGCAGATCTGGACGATCCGGCTGTCGAGATGTGGGTCGAGCAGGCTCAGGAAACCCAGCCGGGCGCTAAAGCTGGCGACATCGTTGAAGTAAAAATCGACTCGATCGAGTTTGGCCGCATCGCTGCACAGACCGCCAAACAGGTCATCGTGCAGAAAGTCCGCGAAGCAGAGCGTGCTCAAGTCGTTGATGCCTATCGCGAGCGCTTGGGAGAAATCATCTCCGGCACCGTGAAAAAAGTGACGCGCGACAATGTGATCGTCGATCTGGGTAACAACGCCGAGGCGTTGTTGGCCCGTGAAGACATCATCTCTCGTGAGACTTTCCGTGTTGGCGTGCGTCTGCGTGCGCTGCTCAAGGAAATCCGCACCGAGAACCGCGGTCCGCAGTTGATCCTGTCGCGTACCGCGCCGGAAATGCTGATCGAATTGTTCCGTATTGAAGTGCCGGAAATTGCCGAAGGCCTGATCGAAGTGATGGCAGCATCCCGCGATCCGGGTTCTCGTGCCAAAATTGCGGTCCGTTCCAAAGACAAACGCATCGACCCGCAAGGCGCCTGCATTGGCATGCGCGGTTCGCGCGTCCAGGCAGTGTCTGGCGAGTTGGGCGGCGAGCGTGTGGATATTGTCCTGTGGGACGACAACCCGGCGCAGTTCGTGATCAACGCCATGTCACCGGCTGAAGTTGCGGCAATTATCGTTGACGAAGATGCCCATGCCATGGACATCGCCGTTGGCGCAGACAATCTTGCTCAGGCCATCGGTCGCGGTGGTCAGAACGTGCGTCTGGCTAGCCAGTTGACTGGCTGGACCCTGAACGTGATGACCGAATCGGACATCCAGGCTAAGCAGCAAGCAGAAACCGGCGACATCCTGCGCAACTTTATCGACGAGCTGGAAGTCGACGAAGATCTGGCACAGGTACTGGTCGATGAAGGCTTCACCAGCCTGGAAGAGATTGCCTACGTACCGTTGGAAGAAATGCTCAACATCGACGGCTTTGACGAAGATACAGTCAACGAGCTTCGCGCTCGCGCCAAAGACCGTTTGTTGACTAAAGCCATCGCTACTGAGGAAAAGCTGGCAGACGCCCATCCGGCCGAAGACCTGCTCTCGCTTGAGGGTATGGACAAGGATTTGGCGATGGAACTGGCGGTGCGCGGCGTAATTACCCGCGAAGACCTGGCCGAGCAGTCTATTGACGACCTGCTCGACATCGACGGCATTGACGATGATCGTGCCGGCAAGTTGATCATGGCCGCCCGAGCCCATTGGTTCGAGTAATTAGGCGCGGCCTGAGGAGAGAAGTGCATGACGCAAGTCACGGTGAAACAACTGGCCGATGAGGTCAAAACACCGGTAGAGCGCCTGTTGCAGCAGATGCGTGAGGCAGGTCTGCCGCACACCGCCGCCGAGCAAGATGTGACCGACAGTGAGAAGCAGGCTCTGCTGACTCACTTGAAAAGCAGCCACAAGGCGAAAGTGGAAGAACCGCGCAAGATCACTTTGCAGCGCAAAACCACCAGCACCCTGCGTGTTGCTGGCAGCAAAAGCATCAGCGTTGAAGTGCGCAAGAAGAAAGTCTTCGTACAGCGCAGCCCGGAAGAAATCGAAGCCGAGCGCAAACGCGAACTGGAAGAACGTCGCGCAGTAGAAAATGCTGCTCGTCAAAAGGCTGAAGAAGAAGCCAAGCGTCGCGCCGAAGAAGAAGCGCGTCGCCAGCCTGCTCCTGTGCAAGTGTCTGCAAATGACGCTGTTGTAGTGGCGCCTGCTGCTTTCGTCGCCCCAGTGCAAGAGGCCCCTGTTGTGGCTGCTGCGCCGGCTGCCGACGCTCGCAAGAGAGATGAGCAGCGTCGCCCGGACAAACCACGCAGTGATGACAGCAGTCGTCGCGGCGATGGCGAGCGCAAGAGCAATGCTCCGCATCGTGCAACCGTTAAAGAGAAGGCTCCGGCTCCACGCGTTGCCCCTCGTACTACCGACGAAGAAAGCGATGGCTTCCGTCGTGGTGGTCGCGGCAAGGCCAAGCTGAAGAAGCGCAATGCCCACGGCTTCCAGAGCCCAACCGGCCCTGTGATTCGTGACGTACAAATCGGCGAGACCATCACTGTTGGCGAATTGGCTCAGCAGATGTCGGTCAAGGCCGCTGAAGTCATCAAGTTCATGTTCAAGATGGGCACTCCGGCGACCATCAACCAGGTACTCGATCAGGAAACTGCTCAACTGGTAGCTGAAGAACTGGGCCACAAAGTGACCCTGGTCAGCGACACCGCCCTGGAAGACTCCCTGGCAGAATCGCTGAAGTTCGAAGGTGAGGCGTTCGCCCGTGCGCCAGTCGTGACCGTAATGGGTCACGTTGACCATGGTAAGACTTCGCTGCTCGACTACATCCGTCGTGCCAAGGTAGCTGCTGGCGAAGCCGGTGGTATCACCCAGCACATCGGTGCTTACCACGTTGAAACCGAACGCGGCATGGTCACCTTCCTCGACACCCCTGGTCACGCTGCGTTTACCGCAATGCGTGCTCGCGGTGCCAAGGCGACCGACATCGTGATTCTGGTAGTTGCGGCGGACGACGGTGTAATGCCGCAGACCATCGAAGCTGTTCAGCACGCCAAAGCCGCCGGTGTTCCGCTGGTTGTTGCTGTGAACAAAATCGACAAGCCGGGTGCCGATCTCGATCGCATTCGTAGCGAACTGTCTGTCCACGGTGTTACGTCCGAAGAATGGGGTGGTGATACTCCGTTCGTTTCAGTCTCCGCGAAAATGGGTACTGGCGTTGACGACCTGCTGGAAGCAGTCCTGCTGCAAGCTGAAGTTCTCGAGCTGAAAGCAACCCCGTCCGCTCCTGGTCGTGGCGTTGTGGTTGAATCGCGCCTCGACAAAGGTCGTGGCCCGGTTGCAACCGTTCTGGTTTCAGACGGCACGCTGCGTCAAGGCGACATGGTTCTGGTTGGTTCGAACTTCGGCCGTATCCGGGCGATGCTTGACGAGAACGGCAAGCCGATCAAAGAAGCGGGTCCTTCGATTCCAGTCGAGATTCTCGGTCTGGACGGCACGCCGGAAGCTGGCGACGAGATGAGCGTAATGACTGACGAGAAGAAGGCACGCGAAGTTGCCCTGTTCCGTCAAGGCAAGTTCCGCGAAGTCAAACTGGCTCGTGCTCACGCTGGCAAGCTGGAAAATATCTTCGAGAACATGGGTCAGGAAGAGAAGAAGACGCTTAACATCGTCCTCAAATCC
The DNA here is from genome assembly GCF_059420325.1 of Pseudomonas sp. GW821-FHT04C07. Lineage (NCBI taxonomy): Bacteria > Pseudomonadati > Pseudomonadota > Gammaproteobacteria > Pseudomonadales > Pseudomonadaceae > Pseudomonas > Pseudomonas sp. GW821-FHT04C07. The sequence goes on along the minus strand of NZ_JBWKTM010000019.1, from coordinate 39,929 downwards.
GACGTCCGCGGTTCTCTGGAAGCTCTGCAGGGCGCCCTCGGCGGCCTGGGTAACGATGAAGTGCAAGTGCGCGTAGTCGGTGGCGGTGTCGGTGGTATCACCGAGAGCGACGCCAACCTTGCACTGGCCTCCAACGCTGTACTGTTCGGTTTCAACGTGCGTGCCGATGCTGGCGCTCGCAAGATCGTCGAACAGGAAGGTCTGGATATGCGTTACTACAACGTGATCTACGACATCATCGAAGACGTCAAGAAAGCCCTGACCGGTATGCTTGGCAGCGACGTTCGGGAGAACATCCTGGGTATCGCTGAAGTCCGCGACGTGTTCCGTTCGCCGAAGTTTGGCGCGATCGCCGGTTGTATGGTTATCGAAGGTGTTGTGCACCGTAACCGTCCAATCCGTGTACTGCGTGAAGACATCGTTATCTTCGAAGGCGAGCTGGAATCCCTGCGCCGCTTCAAGGATGACGCTTCCGAAGTACGTGCCGGCATGGAATGCGGTATCGGCGTGAAGAGCTACAACGACGTCAAGGTCGGTGACAAGATCGAAGTCTTCGAGAAGGTTCAGGTTGCTCGCAGCCTCTAACTCGCGCACTTCAAGAGCCGTGATGGGCAGCCGCATGCAAATGCACGGCGCATCACCCGGACTCTAAACGCAACGCCCGGTCTGGCTTCTGTCAGGCCGGGCGTTTGCCGCTTTCAGACCACACGGGTTTCACCGTGAGGCAGTAACAGGTAACAATACATGGCAAAAGAATACAGCCGTACCCAACGTATCGGCGATCAGATGCAGCGTGAGCTGGCACAGCTGATCCGTCGTGAAGTCAAAGACCCGCGCGTCGGCCTGGTCACCATTACCGCTGTTGAAGTCAGCCGTGACGTCGGTCACGCCAAGATCTTCATCACCGTGATGGGGCAGGACAGCGCCGACGACATCGCTCAAAGCATCAAGGTGCTGAACTCGGCCGCCGGTTTCCTGCGTATGCAACTGGCTCGTGAGATGAAGCTGCGCAGCGTTCCACAGCTGCACTTCCACTACGACGAAAGCGTCGTGCGTGGCGCTCATCTGTCGGCATTGATCGAACGCGCAGTGGCTGAAGACAATCAGCACCTGGTTGCGGCTGAACCCGAAGACGCCAAGGAGTAATCGGTGGCTCAGGTCAAACGTATCCGTCGTAACGTCAGCGGCATCATCCTGCTCGACAAACCGTTGGGGTTCACCTCCAATGCAGCGCTGCAGAAAGTCCGTTGGTTGCTCAATGCCGAGAAGGCCGGGCATACCGGCAGCCTGGACCCGCTCGCCACTGGCGTGCTGCCGTTGTGCTTCGGTGAAGCCACCAAGTTCTCGCAATATTTGCTCGATTCGGACAAGGCTTATGAAACCTTGATGCAATTGGGCAAGACCACCACCACGGCGGACGCCGAAGGTGAGGTTTTGCAGACACGGGAAGTGACCGTCGGTCGCGCCGATATTGAAGCGGTTTTACCGAGTTTTCGCGGTCAAATCAGTCAGATACCACCGATGTACTCAGCTCTCAAGCGTGATGGCCAGCCGCTTTACAAGTTGGCCCGTGCAGGTGAAGTGGTGGAGCGCGAAGCGCGTTCTGTTACTATTGCGCGCTTGGAATTGCTTGCGTTCGAGGGCGATACTGCCCGGCTTGCAGTGGATTGCAGCAAAGGCACTTATATCCGGACCCTTGTGGAGGATATTGGTGAGCAACTCGGTTGTGGCGCTTACGTTGCTCAATTGCGACGTACCCAGGCCGGTCCTTTCAGCCTGGCCCAGACGGTTACGCTGGAAGAGCTGGAAGCAGTACATGCCGAAGGCGGCAATGAGGCGGTTGACCGCTTCCTGATGCCATCGGACAGCGGCCTGCTGGATTGGCCACTGTTGCAGTTCTCGGAGCACAGCTCGTTCTACTGGCTTAACGGCCAGCCGGTACGAGCCCCGGATGCACCGAAGTTCGGCATGGTACGGGTACAGGATCATAACGGTCGCTTCATCGGTATCGGTGAAGTGAGCGAAGACGGGCGTATCGCGCCTCGTCGACTGATTCGGTCAGAATGACCGGACGAGGGTGGCTGTTAACAGGCACGGTCACTACTCATTTATAGATACAGGGATTTGTCCCTGGCCTGTTGAAGCTGTTTCTTTGAAACAGTTTCCTGATAAAAGGATTGCCTCATGGCTCTCAGCGTTGAAGAAAAAGCTCAAATCGTTACCGACTACCAGCAAGCTGTTGGTGATACCGGTTCGCCAGAAGTGCAAGTTGCACTGCTGACCGCCAACATCAACAAACTGCAAGGTCACTTCAAGGCCAACGGTAAAGACCACCACTCCCGTCGTGGTCTGATCCGCATGGTAAACCAGCGTCGTAAGCTGCTGGACTACCTGAAAGGCAAAGACCTGAGCCGTTACAGCGCTCTGATCGGTCGCCTGGGTCTGCGTCGCTAATAAGCGATTGCGCTAGAGGTTGGTTGTCTGTCGTGCGTCAGCGGGTTTCCCGCAGGCGCATGGCAGGCTCCCAGCCTCAAGTTTTATCTGGACAGTAGTTTTATCTGGACAATACAAGTCGGGCCGATTCCCGGCGTTGCCCAAGAATTTCGCAAGAAACCAGTTCCCCCAAGAGCCACAAAGAAGGTAGGACACCGTGAACCCGGTAATCAAAAAATTCCAGTTCGGTCAGTCGACCGTTACCCTCGAGACTGGCCGTATCGCCCGTCAGGCCTCCGGCGCAGTATTGGTCACCGTTGACGACGACGTCAGCGTATTGGTGACTGTAGTCGGTGCCAAGCAAGCCGATCCAGGCAAGGGCTTCTTCCCTCTGTCTGTTCACTACCAGGAAAAGACTTACGCTGCCGGTAAGATCCCTGGCGGTTTCTTCAAGCGCGAAGGCCGTCCTTCCGAGAAAGAAACCCTGACTTCCCGACTGATCGACCGTCCGATCCGTCCTCTGTTCCCGGAAGGCTTCATGAACGAAGTGCAGGTTGTCTGCACCGTCGTTTCCACCAGCAAGAAAACCGATCCGGACATCGCTGCGATGATCGGTACTTCGGCTGCGCTGGCAATCTCCGGCATTCCTTTCGATGGCCCGATCGGCGCTGCCCGCGTTGCGTTCCACGAAAGCACCGGCTACCTGCTGAACCCGACTTACGAACAACTGAAAGCATCGAGCCTGGACATGGTCGTTGCCGGTACTTCGGAAGCGGTATTGATGGTTGAATCGGAAGCCAAAGAGCTGACCGAAGACCAGATGCTGGGTGCGGTACTGTTCGCCCACGACGAATTCCAGGTGGTGATCAACGCTGTCAAAGAGCTGGCCGCCGAAGCTGCCAAGCCAACGTGGACCTGGGCTCCTCAGCCAGAAGCCACCGCACTGCTGGGCGCTATCCGTGCCGAGTTCGGCGAAGCGATCTCCCAGGCTTACACCATCACCGTCAAGGCCGACCGTTACGCTCGCCTGGGTGAACTGAAAGACCAGGTTGTTGCCAAGCTGTCCGGTGAAGAAGGCCAGCCTTCGTCCAGCGAAGTCAAAGCTGCTTTCGGTGAAATCGAATATCGCACCGTTCGCGAAAACATCGTTAACGGCAAGCCACGTATCGACGGCCGCGACACCCGCACCGTACGTCCGCTGAACATCGAAGTCGGTGTTCTGCCGAAGACCCACGGTTCGGCACTGTTCACCCGTGGTGAAACCCAGGCTCTGGTAGTCGCGACTCTGGGTACCGCCCGTGACGCACAGCTGCTGGACACCCTGGAAGGCGAGAAAAAAGACCCCTTCATGCTGCACTACAACTTCCCTCCGTTCTCGGTGGGCGAGTGTGGTCGCATGGGTGGCGCTGGTCGTCGCGAAATCGGTCACGGCCGTCTGGCCCGCCGTTCGGTTCAGGCCATGCTGCCAGCCGCTGACGTGTTCCCGTACACCATCCGTGTCGTATCGGAAATCACCGAGTCCAACGGTTCCAGCTCCATGGCTTCGGTCTGCGGCGCTTCCCTGGCGCTGATGGACGCTGGCGTGCCGATGAAGGCGCCGGTTGCCGGTATCGCCATGGGTCTGGTTAAGGAAGGCGAGAAGTTTGCCGTCCTGACCGACATCCTGGGTGACGAAGATCACCTGGGCGACATGGACTTCAAAGTAGCCGGTACCTCCAAAGGTGTTACCGCGCTGCAGATGGACATCAAGATCAAGGGCATCACCGAAGAAATCATGGAAATCGCTCTGGGCCAAGCCCTGGAAGCGCGCCTGAATATCCTCGGTCAGATGAACCAGATCATTGGCCAGTCGCGTACCGAGCTGTCGGAAAACGCTCCGACCATGATCGCGATGAAAATCGATACCGACAAAATCCGTGATGTCATCGGTAAAGGCGGCGCGACCATTCGTGCGATCTGTGAAGAAACCAAGGCTTCGATCGACATCGAAGACGACGGCTCGATCAAGATCTTCGGCGAAACCAAGGAAGCCGCTGAAGCCGCTCGTCAGCGCGTTCTGGGTATCACCGCTGAGGCCGAGATCGGCAAGATCTACGTGGGTAAGGTTGAGCGCATCGTCGACTTCGGCGCATTCGTCAACATCCTGCCGGGCAAGGACGGTCTGGTTCACATCTCCATGTTGAGCGATGCTCGCGTTGAGAAAGTGACCGACATCCTGAAAGAAGGTCAGGAAGTGGAAGTACTGGTACTGGACGTGGATAACCGCGGCCGTATCAAGCTGTCCATCAAAGACGTAGCAGCTGCCAAGGCTTCGGGCGTTTAATACTCCCTTCGCTTGATCGCTGAACACGCAAACGCCCCGACTGGTTCGGGGCGTTTTGCTGTGTGCAGGAAACGTAGCCGCTGCCGAACCCAGGCTCCGGCAGCTGCTACAGAGGGTTGCGCGCAAGTCTGTAGAAATTCAGATACGCAGCAAGTTGCCTGACCTGAAAGTCAGTGCTAGGTTTAGCCCACCGCCCGTGTAGCTCAGCCGGTAGAGCAGCGCACTCGTAACGCGAAGGTCGCAGGTTCGATTCCTGTCTCGGGCACCAGGCACCACCTGTTTTCAGATGATCCCGAATGGTTCTGAAGGCCAGATAAACCGGATTGCACGCGGTTTTTTCTGCGTCAGAGAGATCCTTGATGATCCAGATCCATCTTCCATTCCCCAGATCAGAGAGAACGAAATGACCATTAAAGAACTGACACAAGAAGCCCGGCACGAAGAGGCCCTCAAGAAATACATTCTTGATGCGCCCGAGTTGATGGACGAGATCAAAGACTTGAGCGCTGACGATCAGAAAGATCAGATTCAGTGGGCGTTCGAGGACGAGGCTGAAGCGCAGGGCTTGCAGCCCTGGGAGCTGACGCTCAAGTACACCTCGACGCCGGAAGAATACGAAGCGACACGCCTTGCATTGCACAAGGAAGCGGCCGAAGTGTTGGGCGTCGCGTGGGAAGAATACTGCGAGATGAACAATCTGGTGGTTTGATGCCAGCGCCAGCCTCATTGAGGCTGGCGTTTTGCTACATCAGAGACTCAAGCGCATCGACAGGTCCACGGCCTTCACATCCTTGGTCATTGTACCGATAGAAATGTAATCCACGCCGGTTTCGGCGATTGGGCGCAAGGTGCTTTCGCTGATCCCGCCGCTTGCCTCGAGTTTGGCTTTGCCAGCGTTAAGGCGCACAGCTTCGCGCATGTCGTCGTGGCTGAGTTCGTCCAGCATGATGATGTCGGCACCGGCAGCGAGTGCTTCTTTCAATTCCGCAAGACTTTCCACCTCTATCTCTACCGGTTTGCCTGGGGCGATCCTGTGCGCAGCAGCGATTGCCTGGGCGATGCCCCCGCAAGCGGCGATATGGTTTTCCTTGATCAGGAACGCGTCATACAGACCGATGCGATGGTTGTGGCAACCACCGCAGGTCACCGCGTATTTCTGTGCCAGACGCAGACCAGGCAGGGTCTTGCGGGTATCCAGCAGCTTGACCTGGGTGTCGGCAACCTGGTCGGCGAAGTATTGCGCGCGGGTGGCGACTCCGGACAGTAATTGCAGGAAGTTCAGCGCGCTGCGTTCACCGCTGAGCAGCGATCGAGCGGGGCCTTCGAGGTGGAACAGCGCCTGATTGGGGCTGACGCGCTCGCCGTCACGCACCTGCCAGTGCACCGCGACCCGCGGGTCCAGTTGCCGAAATACCGAGTCGACCCAGGCGGTGCCGCTGATGACGGCCGCGTCGCGCGTGATGATGGTGGCTTTGGCAAGGCGTCCGGTCGGGATCAGTTGTGCGGTGATGTCACCGCTGCCTATGTCTTCAAGCAACGCACGGCGCACGTTGGCTTCGATTTCGGCGGTCAGGTCGGCGAGACGTAGATTCGGCATAACGGGCTCCACAAACAAAGTGGCCCGATTATAGGGCCATGCCGTGAGCTAACCCAAGGCGACATACACCTTCACTTCGCTCTGAACCCTGCATTTGGTCGCTTCAGCTAAGCCGTCAGGTTCGGGCGAGGGACGAGTTTGAGGGGCTGCTTCAAAATGAAGTGCAGGGTCTGCTGGCACAAGTGGCATCTTTTACCAGATAATCTGCCTTGTAATTGACGTCATGGCTTTGACGTCGCTGTGTTCTTTCGATCGATGAATTGCCGCGCAGTGCATCCGTACCCGCCCCAAACCGGGCCGCGCGCGTTGCAGGCTGCCGATCATTTACACAGAACCGAAGGATGACCGTTTCAGGAGGCTTGGATGCACAATGACGGGAAGGTAGTGCCTTTGCACAAGGCTGCTACTGATCAGGCGACTCACTCGCCGCTCGCCCGCCTGCCAGTCATTCTGCTCCAGGTTCGCGACAAAGCCGCGCAGCAACTCAAGCATGGCCTGCAAGCGTTGTTCGATAATGCCTATGACACTTTGTTCGAAATGGCTGACAGAGCTCAGAACAATGTTGACCAGAGCACGTTCTTCGAAGCCATGCGCGATTTGCGTCTCAAGCGAAAAAGCATTGAGCGTGGCTTTCTCGAGAAATTTTTCGAGGCCTTTGCCGGCCTTGCTCAGTACGACATAACGCAAACGGCGTTTCCCCGGTCGGTGCTTTGCGACCCATTGCTACAGGCTCCCAACGACGAGCTGGAACTGACCGTAGCGTTGGAGGCCATGGTCGCCAAGGCGCTCAGTCGTGACGGCTTTGCCCTGGGCCAATTGACCGCGCGTTTGAGTGCGTTGCTCGGCAAGCGTCTCGATGATCAGCACAACCCGATGGGGCCGGCCATGCTCTGCGAGCATTTCCTGGAGGCCGGGCGCAATCTGGGTGTGGAGACCAAGGTCAAGTTGATCATTCTCAAGCTGTTCGAGAAGTATGTGCTCAGCGATGGTGACCAGCTCTATGCTGAAGCCAATCAATTGTTGATAGTCACTGGCGTACTGCCCGAACTCAAGGCCGCTCCCACCCGCCGGGGTTCCGAGCGGGCCGCCGTCAACGCCAGTGCCGTGCAAACCGACCCTGGCACGACCAAATCCAGCGGCGCACAGATCGACAAGGGGGGGCAGGAGGTTTTCGCGGCGTTGCAGGAACTGCTTTTACACGTCAGAGGCAGCGTTGCACCGACCTTCGAAGTCAGTGCGCAGACTCAGCCTATTTCGACCCGGGATTTGTTGCGCCTGCTCTCGCATCTACAGCAGTACGTACCAGGGCCCAGTACTCAGGATGATTTCGATCTGCGTAATCAGCTTGAGCAATTGCTGACCCGAGTCAGCGTCAAAAGCGGCAAGTCCAGGGTCGTCGGCGTCGCTGATGAGGATGTGATCAACCTGATTGCGATGCTTTTCGAGTTCATCCTCGGTGATCGCAATTTGCCCGATTCGCTCAAGGCGCTAATCGGCCGCTTGCAGATCCCGATGCTGAAAGTCGCGGTGCTGGACAAGAGTTTTTTCAGTCGCGGCAATCATCCGGCCCGGCGCCTGCTCAATGAAATTGCCGCCGCCGCGGTGGGCTGGGGCGAGTGCGATGACTACCAGCGCGACAGTCTGTACCTGCGTATCGAGCAGCTCGTGCAGCGGCTGTTGAATGACTTTGTCGATGACCCGGCGATCTTCTCCGAGCTATTGGCCGATTTTCTGGCCTTCACCGCTGACGAACGCCGTCGCAGCGAATTGCTGGAGCAGTGCACCCGTGATGCCGAAGAAGGCCGCGCCAAAATGCAACTGGCCCACCAGTGTGTCGAACAGGAGCTGAATCAGCGGCTGTCGGGCCAGGAGCTTGAGAAGAGCCCGGCTATTGTGGGCAATGATGATTTGCCGACGATGGTTGAGGTAGTCCAGAAGATTGTTCTGAGGACCGCCGACGAGGGGCCTGTCGACGTTGCCGCTGTGCGCCTGGACAAGGATGACGCGGGCCTGCTTGAGGTTAATCAGCTGCGGCCAGGGTGTTGGGTCGAATTCCAGGAAGACGATGAAAATACGGCTCGATGCAAACTGGCAGCGATCATCCAGCCATCCGGCAAGTACATTTTTGTCAACCGTACCGGCATGAGAGTACTGGAGCGAACCCGCACCGCGCTGGCGCTGGAGTTCCACTGCGGGGCTGTTCGAAAACTGGATGACACCTTGTTGTTCGACCGGGCGCTGGAGTCGGTGCTTGGTAACTTGCGTCGACTCAATCGCAAGTGATCGCAACCTGAGTGCTGATCGCGGCATACTGGGCCATCAAAGTCGTTGTTCAAGGAATCTGTATGCAGTTGGACCCCGCTAGCGGTTGGTGTCAGGGCGTGCGTCATTGTCCGTCGCCAAACTTCAATGCGCGCCCCACAGGCGAGATTTCCCTGCTGGTGATCCACAACATCAGTCTGCCGCCGGCGCAGTTCGCAACGGGTAAAGTGCAGGAGTTTTTCCAGAATCGCCTGGATGTCACGGAGCACCCTTATTTTGCAGGGATAGCCGATCTGCGCGTGTCTGCGCATTTTTTGATCGAACGTGACGGTGCGATCACTCAGTTTGTCTCCTGTCTTGAGCGTGCCTGGCACGCGGGCGTCTCACGCTTCGATGAGCGGGAAGGGTGCAATGATTTTTCTTTGGGCATCGAATTGGAAGGTACTGACGAGTTGCCATTCACCGATGCTCAATATCAGGCGTTGATTGCCTTGACCCGGCAGTTGCAGAGCGCCTACACGGCGATCACTGTGCAGCGCATCTGCGGTCATAGTGATATTGCTCCCGGGCGAAAAACCGATCCGGGGCCGGCATTCGACTGGGTACGCTTTCGTGCAGCCTTGGATAAAGGGGACGAACAATGAGTTTTCTGGTGTTGCTGCTGGCGGTTTGGGTCGAAAAATTCTCGGCCTTGCGTCATCAGGTACAGCGCGACAGTGGATGGTTACGCGAGTTGGCCAAGCTTGAGGCCAGTCCGCGACTGACGAACCGACCCTGGTTAGTGTTAGCGCTGCTGGTTTTACTGCCGGTTACGGTGCTGGGATTAGGGCTGGTGGTGCTGGAACCGGTGTTCTACGGTTTGTTGGCGTTACCCGTTCATCTGTTAGTGGTGATTTACAGCCTGGGACGCGGCGACTTGTTGGGTGCTCTGGGGCCGTTTCGCGATGCCTGGCGTCGTGAGGACCTGCAAGCAGCGGCTCATGTTGCCAAGCGTGACCTGGATATTTGCGCTGACAGCGGCGAACAGTTGCTTGGGCGGGTTCAAGGATACTTGCTGTGGGAAGCCTATCAGAGCTTTTTTGCGGTGATTTTCTGGTACTTCCTGCTCGGTCCGGTCGCGGCGTTGAGCTATCGCTTGCTGGCATTGGCGGCTGAGCACGGGAAAAATCCGGCGCTGGCCGAGCGCGCCGAGCAACTGCGTCATGCCTTCGATTGGTTGCCGGTGCGATTGTTGGCAGCAAGCTTTGCGCTGGTGGGCAACTTTGTTGCGGTCAGCCGGGTGATGTTGCATGAGTTGCTCAACTGGAACATCAGTGCCGCTCAGTTGCTGGAGAAAGTCGGCCTGGGGGCTGGCGAGATCCCGGCACCAATGGTCGGCGCGGATGGTATTACCAGTCTGGACCGGTTATGGGAACTGCTGCTCCGGGCTGCGGTGCTTTGGTATGCCGGCTTTGCACTCTGGACTGTGTTTCTCTGAGACGTGCACAAAACCTGAGGTGAGAAAAACATTGCGGCGAGAGGGCTTAGCCCCTCGCCACAAAGGAGCTTCCCCCGTTCACCAGACCGATACTCACGCGGTTAACTTTAAGTTACAAAACCTCCCTTTGATTTGAGCTATACAGACGTAGCGCCGAATAGTGGCTATCTGCTGTCTTCGCGTGCCTGCCAATAAAAATAAAAGAAAAGGGAGACTTTCAGTGAAGAGCTTGCTCTATCCCGCTGTAGCGCTGATGAACCGCCTGAGCTTCGGTATGAAGTTCAGCCTGATCAGTGTTCTGTTTTTCCTGCCGATGCTGGTGACCAACTTCTATCTGGTCCGCGACTCCTATCGCGAATTCCAGGGCACCCAGGTCGAATTGCAAAGTCTTGACCTGTTGGGCAGCAGCCTGACGCTACGGCGTGATCTGGAAACCCTGAATAACCTGGTGCAGATCAATGTCACCCTTGGCCAGTCCGGCAAAGCGGGAGATGTCGAGCCGAAGATCAGCGGCCTTGAACAGAGCGTCCTGGAACGCATGAAGGGGCTGGCGGCTGTGACCATCGACCCCGGGCAGATCAGCGTTTTCGATGGCAAACGCGATGAAATGATTACGGCCTTCAAGGCTCAGCAAGCCGAAAACTCTTTGCAAAGCAAAAGCGCGTTGATCGGCAAGTTGCTCGGCAGTGCGCAAGTGTTCAGCCAGATTATCGCCAGCCAGTCCGGCTTGAGCCGCGACAATCAAAGTGACATGCGCCAATTGAGTGAGTTGATCACTGGGGTCACCCCGCAAGTCACGCAAATCCTGGGCGAAGGCCGGGCCATAGGCAGCTATTCGCTGGGGTTGGGTTTCCTCAATTCGTCGTCGAGCACTCGTTTCGATGAGCTGTTACAGCAGATTGAAAAGCTCCAGGCCGAGTATGGCTTGAAGCTGCAGGATGCTTTGGGCTCGAGCAAAGCGGCCCACGACGCTCTGGACCCATTGGCCAGCGCCAGCAGAGCGACGCTCAAGCAAGGTAGCGAACTGTTCGAAGAGCAGGTGGTGATGGCCGATACCCTCGATGCTCCCTGGCAAGCTTTTTACGATCATGTCAGCGGATTAATGGCGCAGACCTACCAACTCAATGAGGCCACGTTGAAGTTCCTTGGTGCGCAATTGCAGCAGCGTCTGGAGCAGAACCGCACGCAGATGGTGGCGTTGGTGGTTGCACTGGCCGCGGTGTTTTTATTGATCGTTTACCTCTACGGCGGTTTCTACGCTTCGACCCGCACTACCCTCAAACGCCTGGGAGCGGTGATGGATAAGGTCGCGGCGGGGGACATGACTGTCACTTTCACCGCCCACAGTCGCGACGAGTTGGGTGAATTGGGCAATGTGTTCAACGGTACCGTGGCGAAAATCCATGACCTGATCGAACTGGTGGGCAAGACCGTCAGTGAAGTCGAGCGTCAGGCCGGTCAGGTTGAATCGGTATCGGCTCGCAGCAATCAGGCCGTCGCCGGTCAGCGCAGCCAGATTGAACAGGTTGCCACGGCCATGAATCAGATGTCGGCGACTGCCCAGGAAGTGGCCCGTAGCGCAGCGGCGGCGGTCAGTAGCGCCCACAGCGTGAACGACGAAACGGTCAGCGGCCGTGGTTTGGTGGTGTCTCAGCAGGGCAGCATTGCTCAGCTGGCCGGCGAGATTGACCAGTCAGTATTGGTGATCAATCAGTTGGCGAGTGACAGCCAATCCATCAGCCGTGTACTTGAAGTGATCAAAAGCATTGCCGAGCAGACCAACCTGTTGGCGCTCAATGCGGCCATTGAGGCGGCGCGTGCCGGTGAACAGGGGCGCGGTTTTGCTGTGGTGGCCGATGAGGTCCGGACATTGGCCAAGCGTACTCAGCAATCGACTGAAGAAATCGAGCAAATGATTGCCAGGTTGCACAGCGGTGTCGGCGCGGCGGTGAAAGCCATGGGTGTTAGCCATCAGATGGCCAACGGAACGGTCAGCCAGTCGGAAAAGGTTCAGCAGGCGCTGGAAAACATCCTTGGAGCAGTAGGGATGATCGTCGATCAGAACCAACAGATCGCAGCGGCAGTCGAGCAACAAACCGCAGTGGCCCACGATATCGATCAAAACATCGTCGAGATCAACCGCGCCGGCGAGCGCACCGCTGAAGGTGCGCACCAGACCGAAGATGCCAGCCGTCAGCTTTCCGCACAGGTGGTGCAATTGAAGGCGTTGATCAGTGCGTTCCGGGTTTGAGGTCGGCAGCCATCATTGAGTGGGCAGCTTCCAGGCCATGTGGCGAGTGAGCATGATCCTGTAGGCTGCCAAGGCCTATTGCGACTGATTCCAGTTGAACAAATCACAGGCGTTGGCAGTGCTCGCCGCCGCCAGTTGCTGGGGGCTGATGGCCATGATTTCGGCCAGCGCCGAACAGATCGCCGGTAAGTGCTGCGGGCTGTTGCGCTGGCCTGGATACATGGCGGGCGCCATATCCGGCGAATCGGTTTCCAGCACGACGGCATCCAGCGGTAAGCCTTTGATGACTTTGTGCATGCGCAGCGCCTGCGGCCAGGTCGCGGCGCCGCCCAGGCCCAGTTTGAAACCGAGTTTGATGTATTCGCGGGCCTCTTCCTGACTGCCGGCAAAGGCATGGATGATGCCCGCGCGCTTCAAGCGAAAACGTTTGAGGGTCGCGATTGTGGTCGCATGGCTACGGCGGACATGCAGCAGCGCCGGTAACTGAAAATCTGCCGCCAGTTGTAACTGCGCTTCAAACAGCGCTTGTTGCCGTTCGCGGTCGAGATGTTCGAGAAAATAATCGAGACCGATCTCTCCCACCGCACACAGCTGCGGATGGCCGGCCAGACGGGTCAGCCAGTCGCCAAGCTCGGTCAGGTCCGCCGGGCGATGCTCATCAAGGTACGCTGGATGCAAGCCGAACGCGGCATGCAGGTCCGGGTCGCTTTGCACCAGATCCCATACCCGCTGCCAATTTCGCTGATAAACCCCCAGCACCACCATTCGTCGCACCCCGAGGATGCGGCTGTCAGCCAGCAGCGCTTGGCGATCTTCGTCGAAATCCGGAAAGTCCAGATGGGTATGGCTGTCGATCAGCTCCACGTTCACGCCTCGTGAATACGCTGCTTGAAGGTCCGCGCGATGGCCAGGACACCCGGTTGGTAGTGTTGTTCTTCAATCGCCGCCAACGCCAGTTGCAGCGCTTTGTCCGCGATCAGTTGATGCTGCTGGGCCATGGCGTTCACCGGCAGCGGCAGGAAGTCCAGCAACTGGGTGTCGCCGAACGTACCGAGGCGCAGCGGTCGGGATTTGAGCGGGAAGTCATGCAGCGCATCGAACACGCCCTGGAGCAGCACATAGGAGGTGGTTACCAGCGCATCGGGTAAGTGGCCGAGGCGTTGTAGTAACTCCTCCATCAGCTGTCGTCCGCAATCGCGACTGAAGGCTTCGCCGTGCTCGATCAGGATCTTGCCGTCAAATCCGGACAAGGCCTGCTTGAAGCCTGCTGCACGTTCCTGGCTGATGCTCAGCTCGGGACGCGCACCGATGAGCGCGATCTGCCGAGGTGCGGGTTGCAACAGACTGCGGGTGAGTTGCAAGCTGGCTTCTTGATCATCGCTGATCACCGAGCAGAAATGCTCGGGCTCCATGACCCGGTCGATGGCAATGATCGGCAGGCCCTTGGCCTGCAACTGGCGATAGCTGTCATCATCGGGCGGCAGGCAGCTGGCGACGAACAATGCATCGCAACGTCGGGCGCGGAATAATTGCAGCAATTGTCGCTCGCTGTCTGGCGCATCGTCGGAACTGGCAATCAATAACTGATAGCCGCGTGCGCGGGCACCTTGTTCGAGCAATTTGGCGATCCTGGCATAACTGGGGTTTTCCAGGTCGGGCAGGATGAAACCCAAGGTACGCGTATGCCGGCTGCGTAGCCCGGCCGCTTGTGGGTTAGGCGTGAAGCCATGTTGTTCGACCACCGCCTGCACACGCTCGACGGTGCTGCGGCTGATCCGTTGTTGTTCGGCCTTGCCGTTGATGACATAGCTGGCGGTGGTGACAGACACACCGGCCAGTTGGGCGATATCACTGAGTTTCAACCCGGGATTTCCTTGTTGTTTTGGAGCTTGCCCCGACATTTTGTCCAATCGTAACCGAAATGAGGGGGCGACCATCGTCGCAACTGCGACCGACAGATAGGGCTTCAAGGATGAGCGATTATCGAGTAACGTGCCAAACATTCTAGATTAAACGTTTCAGCAAGCGTGTTTTCAGGGGTATAAAGGAGTTGGGCCGGTTCTGCCGAGAAGCCGCCCGAGGCTGTTCTGACAATAAGCCTAAGCTGATTCATTCAAAACAATACCTAGCGCGAACTTGCGCTAAATAGGAGAAAGCATGCTCGAGCTCACCATAGAGCAGATATCCATGGGCCAGTCGGCTGTGGATAAGTCCGCGGCACTGCACCTGCTTGCCGAACATCTTGTCGCTGATGGCCTGGTCGAAGAGGGTTACCTCGGCGGTTTGCAGGCGCGGGAAGCCCAGGGCTCGACCTTTCTCGGTCAAGGTATTGCGATCCCCCATGGCACCCCTGAAACCCGCGATAAGGTGTTCACCACCGGTGTGCGCCTGTTGCAGTTCCCGGAAGGGGTGGACTGGGGTGATGGCCAGATCGTCTATCTGGCGATCGGCATTGCCGCCAAATCCGATGAGCACCTGCACCTGTTGCAACTGCTCACCCGCGCCCTGGGTGAAACCGATCTGGGCCAGGCTCTGCGCCGCGCCAGTTCCGCCGAGTCCCTGTTGAAGCTGCTGCAAGGTGCGCCGCAAGAGTTGGCGCTGGATGCGCAGATGATCGGGTTGGGCGTGCCCGCCGAAGATTTCGAAGAGCTGGTTTGGCGTGGCGCGCGTTTGCTGCGTCAGGCCGACTGTGTGAGCAATGGTTTTTCCGCAGTGCTGCAACAGGTTGAAGCACTGCCGCTGGGCGACGGCCTGTGGTGGTTGCACAGCGAACAGACGGTCAAGCGTCCAGGCCTGGCCTTCGTCACGCCGGACAAGCCGATCCGCTACCTCGGCCAACCGCTGAGCGGTCTGTTCTGTCTGGCCAGCCTGGGTGAAGCCCACCAAGCCTTGCTCGAACGCCTTTGCGCGTTGCTGATTGAAGGTCGCGGCCACGAGTTGGGACGAGCTACCAGCAGCCGCGCGGTCCTGGAAGTACTCGGTGGCGAATTGCCGGCGGACTGGCCGAGCGCCCGGATCGCCTTGGCCAATGCCCACGGCTTGCATGCGCGTCCGGCGAAGATTCTGGCGCAACTGGCGAAAAGCTTTGAAGGCGAGATTCGCGTGCGGATCGTCGACGGCAAGGACAGTGCGGTGTCGGTGAAGAGCCTGAGCAAGTTGCTCAGCCTCGGCGCCCATCGTGGCCAGGTGCTGGAGTTTATCGCTGAACCGAACATCGCTGCCGATGCCTTGCCCGCGTTGCTGGCGGCCATCGAAGAAGGGCTTGGCGAAGAAGTCGAGCCGTTGCCGGCGGTCAGCGCACCGCGTGAAATCGTCGCTGAAGTGGAGCCGGTGCTGGTAGTTCCGGCCTCGGGCAGTCTGATTCAGGCGATAGCCGCCGCACCCGGGATTGCCATCGGTCCGGCCCACATTCATGTTCTGCAGCCGATCGATTACCCGTTGCGTGGTGAGTCCGCCGCCATTGAACGTGAGCGTCTGAAACAGGCGCTGGCCGATGTCCGTGGTGACATCGAAGGGCTGATTCAGCGCAGCAAGGCCAAGGCCATCCGCGAGATTTTCATTACTCACCAGGAAATGCTCGACGATCCGGAGCTGACCGACGAAGTCGACACTCGCCTCAAGCAAGGTGAAAGCGCCGAGGCTGCATGGATGGCGGTGGTCGAGGCAGCGGCCAAACAACAGGAATCGCTGCATGATGCGCTGCTGGCCGAGCGTGCGGCGGACTTGCGAGATGTCGGTCGCCGGGTGCTGGCGCAGCTGTGTGGCGTCGAAACCCGGGTCGAACCTGAGCAACCGTACATTCTGGTGATGGATGAGGTCGGCCCCTCGGATGTGGCGCGTCTCGATCCAGCGCGGGTTGCCGGGATTCTTACCGCTCGTGGTGGCGCCACCGCCCACAGTGCGATTGTCGCGCGGGCGCTGGGCATTCCAGCGCTGGTCGGTGCCGGCGCTGCGGTATTGCTGCTGGCGCCAGGCACGCCCCTGTTGCTCGACGGTCAGCGTGGCCGCCTGCATGTGGACGCCGATGCCGCAACATTGCAGCGCGCCACCGTAGAGCGCGATACCCGCGAGCAACGTCTGCAAGCCGCAGCGGCCCAGCGCCACGAACCGGCGTTGACCACCGATGGCCACGCCGTTGAAGTGTTCGCCAATATCGGTGAAAGCGCAGGTGTCGTCAGTGCCGTGGAGCAGGGCGCCGAAGGCATTGGCTTGCTGCGCACCGAACTGATTTTCATGGCCCACACGCAAGCGCCGGATGAGGCGACCCAGGAAACCGAATACCGCCGTGTGCTCGATGGTTTGGCCGGCCGGCCTTTAGTGGTGCGTACCCTGGATGTTGGCGGTGACAAACCGCTGCCTTACTGGCCTATCGCCAAGGAAGAAAACCCTTTCCTCGGTGTTCGCGGCATTCGTCTGACCCTGCAACGTCCGCAGATCATGGAAGCCCAGTTGCGCGCCTTGCTGCGCGCCGCTGATAACCGGCCGCTGCGGATCATGTTCCCGATGGTCGGCAGCGTCGATGAGTGGCGCCAGGCCAGGGACATGACCGAGCGCCTGCGTCTGGAAATCCCGGTGGCCGATCTACAATTGGGGATCATGATCGAAGTGCCGTCGGCGGCGTTGCTCGCTCCGGTATTGGCCAGGGAAGTGGATTTCTTCAGCGTCGGTACCAATGACCTGACCCAATACACCCTGGCCATCGACCGCGGCCATCCGACGTTGTCGGCCCAGGCCGATGGCTTGCACCCAGCCGTGTTGCAACTGATCGACATCACCGTGCGTGCGGCCCATGCCCATGGCAAATGGGTCGGCGTGTGTGGAGAACTGGCGGCTGATCCGTTGGCCGTACCAGTGCTGGTGGGGCTTGGCGTGGATGAATTGAGTGTCTCGGCGCGCAGTATTGCCGAGGTCAAGGCGCGGGTTCGCGAGCTCGGTTTGAGCCAGGCAAAAATCCTTGCTCAGCAGGCGTTGGCCGTGGGCAGCGCCAATGAAGTGCGTGCTTTAGTGGAGGCACTGTAGTGGCTAAGATTCTTACCCTTACCCTGAACCCGGCGCTGGACCTCACTGTCCAGTTGGCCTGCCTGGAGCCCGGTCAGGTCAACCGCAGTGATGCCATGCACACCCACGCCGCCGGCAAGGGTGTGAACGTGGCGCAGGTGCTGGCCGATCTCGGGCATCAGCTGACCGTCAGCGGTTTCCTCGGCGAAGACAATCTACAGGCCTTCGAAACCCTGTTTGCCCGGCGTGGTTTTGTCGATGCGTTCATTCGCGTGCCCGGAGAAACCCGCAGCAATATCAAACTGGCTGAAAGCAATGGGCGTATCACCGACTTGAATGGGCCGGGCCCGCTGGTCAGTGAAGCCGCTCAACAGGCGCTGCTTGATCGTCTCGATCAGATCGCCGTCGGGCATGATGCGGTAGTGGTCGCTGGCAGTCTGCCGCAGGGCGTCAGTGCGCAGTGGTTGCAGACGTTGCTGATCCGCCTGAAAAATCTCGGCTTGAAAGTTGCCCTGGATACCAGCGGCGAAGCCTTGCGTGCAGGGCTCGCGGCAGGTCCATGGCTGGTCAAGCCCAATACTGAAGAGCTGGCCCAAGTGCTGGATTATCCGGTCGTGTCGGTGGCTGCGCAAACCGAGGCGGCAAGCCGGTTAAGGGCGCAAGGTGTCGAGCATGTGGTGATTTCCCAAGGTGCCGACGGTGTGAACTGGTTCAGCGTCGGTTGTGCCTTGCAGGCACTGCCACCGAAGGTCCGTGTCGCCAGTACCGTCGGTGCTGGCGATTCATTGCTGGCGGGGATGCTGCACGGTTTGCTCAGTGCTCATACCCCTGAACATACCTTGCGCACGGCCACCGCGATTGCCGCCATGGCCGTTACCCAGATCGGTTTTGGAATCAACGATGCCGCGCAACTGGCGCAGCTCGAACAGGGTGTTCGTATTCATCCCCTGACAGAACAATAAGAGGGTTCGTAATGAAGTTAGCCATTGTTACTGCCTGCCCGAATGGCATGGTCACCAGTGTGCTCTGCGCGCGTTTGCTCGACGCAGCGGCGCAACGCCAGGGTTGGAGCACCAGCGTCGAAGTGCATGACGCGGCGCATCCGGAACGCCAGTTGTCGGCCGCGACCATCGAAGCTGCTGAGTGGGTGCTGGTGGTCAGCAGCGCGCCGGTGGATATGTTGCGCTTTGTTGGCAAGCGAGTGTTTCAGAGCTCGCCGGCTCAAGCGCTGCAAGACGTCGAAGCGGTATTGCGACGCGGTGCCGAGGAGGCGCAGGTCTATGCCGCGCCCGACGTGGTTGCCACGCCGGCCGCCGTTGGCAAAAGCGCGCCACGGCTGGTCGCAGTGACCGCTTGCCCGACCGGCGTCGCTCATACCTTTATGGCGGCCGAAGCATTACAGCAAGCGGCCAAGCGCCTGGGCTATGAGCTGCTGGTGGAAACCCAGGGCTCGGTCGGTGCACGTAATCCCTTGAGCGCAGCGGCGATTGCCGACGCCGATGTGGTATTGCTGGCGGCGGATATCGAAGTCGCCACTGAGCGTTTTGCCGGCAAGAGGATTTACCGCTGCGGCACGGGCATCGCCTTGAAACAGGCCGAAGCCACGCTGAATAAAGCGTTGGCCGAGGGGCAGCAGGAAAGTGCTGCGACCGGCACCAAAGGTCCGGCCAAGCAAGAAAAAACCGGTGCCTACAAGCACCTTCTGACCGGTGTGTCGTTCATGTTGCCGATGGTGGTGGCCGGCGGGTTGATGATCGCCTTGTCATTTGTCTTCGGTATCACGGCGTTCAAAGAGCCAGGGACCCTGGCCGCGGCGCTGATGCAGATCGGTGGCGAGAGCGCATTCAAGCTGATGGTGCCGCTGCTTGCCGGTTACATCGCCTACTCGATCGCCGACCGTCCGGGCCTGGCGCCGGGGATGATTGGCGGTCTGTTAGCCAGTACCCTGGGGGCGGGTTTTATCGGTGGGATCATTGCCGGTTTTATCGCCGGTTATGCCGCGCAAGCGATCAATCGCTGGGCGCGCTTGCCGCAAAGTCTCGAAGCGTTGAAGCCAATCCTGATCATCCCGTTGCTGGCCAGCCTGTTCACGGGGCTGGTGATGATCTACGTGGTGGGTAAACCGATTGCCGGGTTGCTTGAAGGGCTGACTCACTTCCTCGACAGCATGGGCACGACCAACGCGATTCTGCTCGGTGTGTTGCTCGGCGGCATGATGTGCGTTGACCTTGGTGGGCCGATCAACAAAGCCGCTTATGCGTTCTCGGTGGGCCTGCTGGCATCGCAAAGTTATGCACCGATGGCCACTACCATGGCTGCCGGTATGGTGCCGCCGATTGGTATGGGCATCGCTACGTTCATCGCCCGCCGCAAGTTTGCCCAGGCCGAGCGTGAAGCCGGCAAAGCGGCATTTGTGCTCGGCCTGTGCTTTATCTCCGAAGGGGCGATCCCGTTTGCCGCCAAGGACCCGTTGCGGGTGATCCCGGCGAGCATCGCCGGCGGTGCGTTGACTGGCGCACTGTCGATGTACTTCAGCTGCAAGCTGATGGCGCCGCACGGTGGGCTGTTCGTTATGCTGATCCCGAATGCAATCAACCATGCGTTGTTGTATCTCTTGGCGATTGTCGCCGGGAGTTTGCTGACGGCGGTGACGTATGCGCTGATCAAGCGGCCTGAGGTGGTTGAGTTGGTTCTGGAGCCGGCAGAAGCCTGATGCCTGTAGGAAGCAGGGGGGCGCCTAGCTGTTGCCTGCGATAAGGTCAACGCGGTCTAGCTGGCGCACCGCGTTATGATCGTTCCCACGCTCTGCGTGGGAATGCCGCTCTGGACGCTCTGCGTCTGCTTTGGATGTGACGC
The DNA here is from genome assembly GCF_059420325.1 of Pseudomonas sp. GW821-FHT04C07. Taxonomy (NCBI): domain Bacteria; kingdom Pseudomonadati; phylum Pseudomonadota; class Gammaproteobacteria; order Pseudomonadales; family Pseudomonadaceae; genus Pseudomonas; species Pseudomonas sp. GW821-FHT04C07. Next base: position 19,732 of record NZ_JBWKTM010000019.1, on the reverse strand, counting down.
GCAGCGGCACGGGATGCATTCCCACGCGGGAGCGATCAGTTACTCGGTGTATCAGTAAACATCCCGTCGATAACGCCCTTGCTCGATCAGCTTCTCAACCTCTTGAGCCCCCAGCACGTCATTGAGCACCTGATCCACACCCGCCGCCATCCCTTGCAGGCTGCCGCAGATATAAATGGCCGCACCATCGGCCAGCCACTTTTTCAACTCTTCGGCTGCGTCGCGCAGTCGATCCTGCACATAGATCTTCTCTTGCTGATCCCGCGAGAACGCCAGGTCCAGGCGCGCCAGATCGCGGCATGCCAGCCATTCGTGCAGCTCGTCCCGGCAATGGAAGTCATGCTCGGCATTACGCTCACCGAACAACAACCAGTTGCGTTGCTGACCATCGGCGATGCGTGCTTTGAGCAGGCTGCGCAGCCCCGCCAGCCCGGTGCCGTTGCCTAGCAGGATTAGCGGTCGTGGTTCTGCGGGTAGATGGAAACCGCTGTTGCGCCGCACCCGCAGGCTGATGGCAGAACCCAGCGGCGCGTGTTCGGTCAACCAGCCGGAGCCGATGCCCAGACTGCCATCGGCGTGACGCTCCTGACGCACGATCAGTTCCAGTAGGCCGTCGCTGGCGATCGAGGCAATCGAGTATTCGCGCATGGCCAACGGCACCAGGGCATCGACCAATGCCTGGGCTTGCAGACCGACCAGATGAACACGATTGTCGGGCAGCTGGCGACCTGCCAGGGCTTGGGCCAGGGTTTCCTGCAAGCCGTCGAGCTGGACTGGAGCTGTCGCAGGCAGGCTCATCCCTCTCAGAAAATGCTCGACTGCAGCACCGCTGTTGCGCGGCAGGATTTCCACCAGATCGCCGGCCAGCCAACTGCTGGCGGTTGGCGCGGTCAGCCCCAGCAAATACACGCCTGAGCCACTGCTGTCAGGGTTGAGTAGCCTGCGCTGGCTCAGCGTCCAGTTGTCGAAACTCGGTGCTTTCCAGGTGTCCACCGGGGTATGCCCGGTCAGCTGACCGAGTTGCTGTTGCCAGTGCCGCAGGGCGTAGGGGTCGCCGCTGTCGACTTCAATCGGGGCGAACAGCGTGGCGCCGCCATGTTCTGCGAGCCAGGCGTGCAGACGTCGGGCAAAGCCACAGAAGTGCTGATACTGCCGATCACCGAGACCCAGCACCGTGTAATTGAGGTTGTTTAGTGTCAACGCCTGTCCGAGCACTTTGCGTTCGAAGCCTCGGGCGCTGTCCGGTGCTTCACCGTCGCCGAAAGTACTGACCACGAACAACGCGTGGTTTGACTCTCGCAAATGCTGTTCGCTGACATCCGCCAATGGCTGCACTTTGACCGGCACCCCGGCGGCCTGCAATTGGCCGGCGGTTTGCCACGCCAGCTGTTCGGCAAAACCGCTTTGGCTGGCGAAACCGATCAGCCAGGCCGTTGCATCGCTGTTGTTATGACCCAGGCCTTTGCGGGCGTCTTTTACCTGGCGTTTCTTGCGTCGACGATCCAGGTACAACAGCCAGCCGGTGACAAAGAACAGCGGCATGGTCAGGGCGGCGAGGGTCAGCACAATGCGCCCCACAATCCCGAAGTAACTGCCGACATGCAGCGCGTAAATACTGGTCAGCAGTTGTGCCTTGAAGCTTTTGTCGGCATAGCGATCATGCCGGCTGACAGCGCCATTGGCCGGATCGAGCATGATCTTGTTCAGCGCACGATCATGGGGCGAGTTCTTCAGCAGGTAAAACACCGTGGCCGGTTGTCCGGCCACTGGCGGCATGCGGATGTTGTAGGCACTCAAGCCTGGGCCGGCAGTGCTGTAGATGCTGCTCCACATCGCGCGGTAATCGGCGGTCGGTGCCGGGCCGGACGGCGGTGCGCCTCGGCCGCCTTTACGCATCTGGCTATCGGGAGAATCCGAGAGCAGCTTGTTCAGGCCTTTGTTGTACCACTCATAGGACCAGGACAATCCGGTCAATGCCGCCAGCAGATAGAAAATCAGGCACCAGGTACCGGCCACCGAATGCAGGTCCCAATTGAAGCTGCGGCCTTTTTTTGCCCAGTCGAAGGTCAGCCAGGCGCGCCAGCTTGCGACCTGCCGCGGCCAGCGCAGATAGAGGCCGGACAGGCAGAAGAAAATCAGAATCAGCGTGCAGGCGCCGGTGATTTGCCGGCCGGTATCGCCCATCGCCAGGAAGCGGTGCAGCTGCAGCATCAGGCCAAAGAAGTCCTGACCTGTAGCATCGCCCATGAAGTCGCCGGTGTAGGGGTCGAAGTAGCGCATCTGTCCGCGACGCTCGCCGGGCGGCGGGGTGAAGAACACCCGCGCGGCGTTACCGCTGTCGGTTTCGACCCAGAGCATCGAGACCTTTTTGCCTTCAGCGGCCTCGATTTTCTCCACCAGTTCGGCAGGCGGCAGCACACCGGCCAGCGGCTTCCCGACCTGCAAGACCTGTGGGTTCAGTGCCCGCAGGATCTCGTCCTGAAACGACACCGCCGCACCGGTAATGCCCATCAAGGCCAGCACCAGCCCGGCACTGATGCCGAAGAACCAATGCAGCTGGAACAGGGTTTTCTTCAACACGTCGACCGCCTTGTTCATCTGAAACTGTTTGTTCAAGAAAAATTCACGGCGTGCATTATGCCGTGGGTTGTCGAGAAACATTCCTCTTTACATGCAAAAGCCCCGCTCATCGTGATGAGCGGGGCCTGGCGACTTCACATGTGAATCAGACTTCATGAGAGTGGCAGGCTCAGCGCTGTTGAGCGCGAGCGATCCGCAGATCCAGGCGTTGGCCACGGATTATCAGCAGCGGGCGGCCGAGTTGGCGGGAGAAGTTAGATCGTTCCCACGCTCCCGCGTGGGAACGCAGCCTGTGACGCTCTGCGTCACATTGGACGCAGAGCGTCCATGGAGTCATTCCCACGCAGAGCGTGGGAACGATCAGCGGTGTCTAGTCCTGAAACAGGTGTAAACCTTATTCAGGACGAGACACGGCACACAAAAAAGCCCATGACACGTCATGGGCTTTTTAATTTCAGCGATCTGCGTTTAAACGTAGAACGACTTCAGCGGCGGGAAGCCATTGAACTCAACGGCGCTGTAGCTGGTGGTGTATGCGCCGGTGGACAGCCAGTACAAGCGGTCGCCGATGGCCAGGTTCAGTGGCAAGCCGTACTTGTAGTTCTCGTACATGATGTCGGCGCTGTCGCAGGTTGGGCCGGCGATGACCACTTCTTCCATCTCGCCTTTTTTCTCGGTCCAGATCGGGAACTTGATGGCTTCGTCCATGGTTTCGATCAGGCCGGAGAATTTGCCCACATCCGTGTACACCCATCGCTCTACGGCGGTACGGGATTTACGGGCTACCAGCACCACTTCGCTGACCAGGATGCCGGCGTTGGCGATCAGCGAACGGCCTGGTTCCAGGATGATTTCCGGCAGGTCGTCACCGAAATCTTCCTTGAGGAAACGGATGATTTCTTCGGCGTAGGTTTCCAGGCTGTTGGTGCGGGTGATGTAGTTGGCCGGGAAGCCGCCGCCCATGTTGATCAGCTTGAGGTGGATGCCGTCTTCTTCTTTCAGACGTTCGAAGATCACTTTGACCTTGGCGATTGCTGCGTCCCAGACGCTGATGTCGCGCTGCTGCGAACCAACGTGGAACGATACGCCGTATGGCACCAGGCCCAGGTCGCGAGCGAGGATCAGCAGGTCCATGGCCATGTCGGTCTGGCAGCCGAATTTGCGCGACAGTGGCCAGTCAGCCGTGGTCGAGCCTTCGGTGAGGATGCGCACATAGACTTTCGAGCCCGGTGCAGCCTTGGCGATGTTGCGCAGGTCCGCTTCGGAGTCGGTGGAGTACAGACGCACGCCCTTCTCGTAGAAGTAGCGGATGTCCCTGGATTTCTTGATGGTGTTGCCGTAGCTGATGCGATCCGGGCTGACGCCCTGGTTCAGGACTTTATCGAGCTCGTAGATCGAGGCGATGTCGAAGCTCGAACCTTTCTCTTTGAGCAGGTCAATGATTTCGACGGCCGGGTTGGCCTTGACCGCGTAGTAAACCTTGGCAAATTCGAAACCAGCGCGCAGGTCGTCATAGGCCTGGGCAATCATCGCGGTGTCGATGACCACGAACGGGGTTTCTTGTTTGTCGGCGAAGGCCTTCATTTTCTGAAAGGTTTCGCGCGCGAAATAGTCTTCGACATTGATCGACATACTTGGGAGCTCCTAATGGCAAACGGGTAAAAACAATGGGTGCAAATGAACGTCCTCCGTATCCCCACTTTGGTTCGCCTACTTCCCAAGGCATGTCCGCCGAAAGCAAAAAGGTCAACCGTGCAGAGCGCTACGGGTGACCTTGCTGTCTCGTCGTCAGTACTTGAGCCGGATGGATCGTTTCCAGCATGGACGTTCGGCGCGAACTTTAGGGCGTGAGGAGCTTGAGATCAACAAAAAATGTCGCGTTTTTGCACGCGTCCGTCGCGAGCTCCTGGCCAGCCACTTATGTAACCGACCCAGATGACAGGCTGATGTTCCCCGATCGGGGGAAATGGGCAGGATTTTCTGACAGACCGAGTCCTTGCCCGCGATGTCGTCAGATCAGGCCGGCGCCGCTTTGTCAGGCTGATGGGTTGGTTTTCGGTTCCTGATGTGCTCAACGGTTCGGTTCCGGGTTCAACTTGGGCTATAATCGCGGCCCTTTTTTTGAATCACCTGCCAGGCGATTTCCCATGACCAAACAGGCCGCCGAAGTCGCGAAACGCCGCACTTTCGCCATTATTTCCCACCCCGATGCGGGTAAAACCACCATCACCGAGAAGTTGTTGCTGATGGGCAAGGCTATTGCGGTGGCCGGTACGGTCAAATCCCGTAAGTCGGACCGTCATGCCACCTCCGACTGGATGGAAATGGAAAAGCAGCGTGGTATCTCCATTACCACGTCGGTCATGCAGTTCCCGTATCGCGATCACATGATCAACCTGCTCGACACCCCGGGCCACGAAGACTTCTCCGAAGACACCTACCGCACCCTGACTGCGGTCGACTCGGCGCTGATGGTGCTCGACGGTGGTAAAGGCGTCGAACCACGGACCATCGCCCTGATGGACGTCTGCCGTTTACGCGATACACCGATTGTCAGCTTCATCAACAAACTCGACCGGGACATTCGTGACCCCATCGAGCTGCTCGACGAGATCGAAGCGGTCCTGAAGATCAAAGCCGCGCCGATCACTTGGCCGATCGGTTGCTACCGCGACTTCAAGGGCGTGTACCACCTCGCCGACGACTACATCATTGTTTACACCGCCGGCCACGGCCACGAGCGCACCGATGTGAAAATCATCAAGAAGCTCGATTCCGATGAAGCCCGCGCGCACCTGGGTGATGAATACGACCGTTTCGTCGATCAACTGGAACTGGTGCAGGGTGCTTGCCACGAATTCAATCAACAGGAATTCATGGACGGCCAGCTGACCCCGGTGTTCTTCGGGACCGCCTTGGGCAACTTCGGTGTCGATCACGTGCTCGATGCCGTGGTCAACTGGGCGCCCAAGCCGCTGGCCCGTGTCGCGAACGAGCGTACGGTCGAGCCGGTTGAGGAGAAATTCACCGGCTTTGTGTTCAAGATCCAGGCAAACATGGATCCTAAACACCGTGACCGGATTGCCTTCATGCGTATTTGTTCCGGCAAGTACGACAAGGGCATGAAAATGCGCCACGTACGGACTGGCAAGGATGTGCGGATCGGCGATGCGCTGACCTTCTTCTCCTCCGAGCGTGAGCAACTGGAAGAAGCCTTCGCCGGCGACATCATCGGCCTGCACAACCACGGCACGATCCAGATCGGCGACACCTTCACCGAGGGCGAGGTACTGGGTTTCACCGGGATCCCGCACTTCGCCCCGGAACTGTTCCGTCGCGTGCGTCTGAAGGACCCGCTCAAGTCCAAGCAACTTCGACAAGGCCTGCAACAGCTGGCCGAAGAAGGCGCAACCCAGGTGTTCTTCCCGGAGCGCAGCAACGACATCATCCTTGGCGCCGTTGGTGTGCTGCAGTTCGATGTGGTCGCCAGCCGCTTGAAAGAGGAATACAAGGTCGAGTGCGCTTATGAGCCGATCACCGTGTGGTCCGCCCGCTGGATTGATTGCAGCGATAAGAAGAAGCTGGAAGAGTTCAGCGTCAAGGCTGTGGAAAACCTCGCCCTCGACGGCGGCGGTCACCTGACTTACCTGGCCCCGACCCGGGTCAACCTGGCCCTGATGGAAGAGCGCTGGCCGGACGTGAAATTCCGTGCGACGCGTGAGCATCACTAAGCACTGGCTGGTGACACCCGAAAGCCCACTGTGAAAACAGTGGGCTTTTTTTTGCAGGCGACTTCGATCTTTGTGGCGAGAGAGCTTGCTTCTGCCGGCCAGTCCGCGCTCGGGCGAAGCAGTCGTAAAGTCGTTGCATGCGGTGTGTCTGGAAGAATGGGATAGATCGTTCCCACGCTCTGCGTGGGAATGCCTCACTGGACGCTCCGCGTCCGCTTCGGCAGTGACGCAGAGCGTCACGGGCTGCATTCCCACGCAGAGCGTGGGAACGATCATTGGCAGATCTGACACCCAGTAATCAAAAAACGGGCGGCTCTGAGGTCGCCCATTCTTGATGTGGCGGGATTTCCGAGGCGGGTGTAGGACGTGCGGTGCTGGCCCGAAAAACATCGCAGCCTGCGGCAGGACCTACGGTGGAGCGCGGTCAATTGTGGCGAGGGAGCTTGCTCCCGTTGGGCTGCGGCCCTGAATTCATCCGGCACGGTGTTTCAGGAACACCGCATCTAACTGTTTCACTTCTGCTGCGCCCGAGCGCGGACCGACCAGTGGGAGCCAGCTCTCTAGCCACAAGTATTGGTCATTCATTAAATAGCGATTTGAAATAAACATTAGTCCAAACCCGTCTGTTGACGAAGGGCATTTGGTGACCTCCATTAGTGTCATATCTGGTGTATCCCGAATATCCGGACTAGATTTCAGACAGCGCTGCGGTCCTTGCGCACAAGGTCTGTGGCTTCGGTGATTCACCTACGAAAGGATGGAATCAGCTATGAGCATTTTTCAACGCATGGTTTTACTGATCAAAGTGCTGGTGTTGCTGTCGGTGGGCACTTCGGCAGCGTGGGCGAGCAGCGGCGCGGTACAGGACCAGGGTTTCTGGGCGGCAAAAAGTGTTCAGGGCAGTGGTTTGATAGCCGCCAAGTCCGAATCCGAATCTGGGGGGCAGGATCAGGGCGGCAGTAAAGGCGATGACGACTCGACCACCGACGATAATCCCGAAGACGATACCCAGGGTTAAGGATCCAGACAAAAGAAAACCCCTCTTGCCGGACTGATGCGCAATCCTGATGGAGGGGTTTGGATAACTCGTTGAAAGCGCCCCCAAGAGGGCGCTTTTTCATGCCCGGCTTATACGACGAATTGCTCGGCGTAATGGCAGGCCACCTGGCGGTTGTCGAGTGAGCGCAGGACCGGCTCTTCGGTGCTGCAGCGCTCGGTGGCGTACGGGCAGCGCTTGTGGAAGGCGCAGCCGGACGGCGGATTGAGCGGGTTAGGCAATTCGCCGACGATCTTGATTTTCGGCTTGCTCGGGTCCGGATGGATGGTCGGTGTAGCCGATAGCAGTGCCTGGGTGTAGGGGTGCAGAGGACGAGTGTAGATGTCTTCTTTGGGACCCATTTCCACCGGACGGCCGAGGTACATCACCAGCACCTGATCGGCGACATGGCGCACCACCGCGAGGTTGTGAGAGATGAACACGTAGGCAGTGTTGAACTCTTGCTGAAGGTCCATGAACAGGTTGAGTACCTGCGCCTGAATCGACACGTCGAGGGCCGAAGTCGGTTCGTCCGCCACCAGCACTTTGGGTTGCAACATCATCGCTCGAGCCAAGGCAATCCGCTGGCGCTGACCACCGGAGAACATGTGTGGGTAACGCTGGTAGTGCTCAGGGCGCAAGCCAACCTGTTTCATCATCGCCTGGACTTTCTCGCGACGCTCGGCGGCGGACAGACTGGTGTTGATCAGCAGCGGTTCAGCGAGCTGGTCGCCGATTTTCTGCCGTGGATTCAATGAGGCGTAAGGGCTCTGGAAAACCATCTGCACATCTTTGCGCAGCTGCTTGCGTTCGGCCTTGTTGGCACCGGCCACTTCTTGCCCTGCGATTTTCAGCGAACCGGAGGAGGGTTCTTCGATCAGCGTCAGGGCGCGGGCCAGGGTCGATTTACCGCAGCCCGACTCGCCTACAACAGCGAGGGTCTTGCCGGCTTCCAGTTCGAACGACACGCCATTGAGCGCGCGAACCAGCGCGGTGCCTTTGAACAGGCCTCGGGAAACTTCGTAGTGACGGGTAAGGTCGCGGGCGGTGAGAACGACGCTCATTACGCCACCTCCTGATTCAAGGGGTAGAAGCAGCGGGCGAGGCTGTTGGTTTTCGGGTCCAGACCTGGACGTTGTTGACGACAGCTGTCCTGCACGTAGGGGCAGCGCGGCGACAGCAGGCAGCCTTGCGGACGGTCATAACGGCCGGGAACGATGCCCGGCAGGGTGGCCAGGCGCGAGGAACCCAGGCTGTGCTCGGGAATGGCCTTGAGCAGCGCTTCGCTGTACGGGTGCGCCGGGATGTCGAACAACTGCGGCACCTGACCGACTTCTACCGCTTGGCCGGCGTACATCACGCACACGCGCTGAGCGGTTTCGGCAACCACCGCCAGGTCGTGAGTGATCAGCACCAGGCCCATGTTGTGCTCTTGTTGCAGGTTGAGCAGCAGGTCCATGATCTGCGCCTGAATCGTCACGTCCAACGCGGTGGTCGGTTCGTCAGCGATCAGCAGTTTGGGTTCGCCGGCAATCGCCATGGCAATCGCCACGCGTTGGCTCATACCGCCGGAGAGTTGATGCGGGTAGGCGTCCATACGGCTCGCGGCGCCCGGGATTTCGACTTTTTCCAGCAGCTCGATGGCGCGCTTGCGGGCGGCCTTGCTGGACATTTTCAGGTGCAGACGCAGCACTTCTTCGATCTGGAAACCCACGGTGTAGCTCGGGTTCAGTGCGGTCATCGGATCCTGGAAAACCATCGCCAGGTCCTTGCCGACAATGCGCCGACGTTGGCGGGCGCTGAGCTTGAGCATGTCCTGGCCGTCGAAGCTGAGGGCGTCAGCGGTGACGATGCCCGGGTGCTCGATCAGGCCCATCAGCGCCATCATGGTCACGGACTTGCCGGAACCCGATTCGCCAACGATGGCCAGTACTTCGCCCTTGTCCACGGAAAGGTCGAGACCGTCGACCACCGGTACGGCGTTTTTGTCGCCAAAGCGAACGTTGAGATTCTTGATTTCTAGCAGTGACATTTGAATCTCCTCAGGCGGCGTTCTTGAGTTTCGGGTCCAGCGCATCGCGCAGGCCGTCACCCATCAAGTTGATTGCCAGCACGCTGAGCAAAATGGTCAAACCAGGCAGGCTGACGACCCACCAGGCGCGTTCGATGTAGTCGCGAGCCGAAGCCAGCATGGTGCCCCACTCAGGGGTTGGCGGTTGTACGCCAAGGCCGAGGAAGCCCAGGGCTGCGGCATCGAGAATCGCCGAGGAGAAGCTCAAGGTCGCCTGAACGATCAGCGGCGCCATGCAGTTAGGCAGCACGGTGATGAACATCAGGCGCGGCAGACCGGCACCGGCCAGGCGCGCGGCGGTCACGTAGTCGCGGTTCAGTTCGCCCATCACCGCAGCGCGGGTCAGACGGACATAGGACGGCAACGAAACCACGGCAATGGCGATGACGGTGTTGATCAGGCCAGGGCCTAAGATGGCAACAATCGCCACAGCCAGCAGCAAGGAGGGCAGGGCCAGCATGATGTCCATCAGGCGCATGATGGTCGGGCCGAGCACGCGCGGGAAGAACCCGGCGAACAGGCCCAGCAGAATGCCCGGAATCAGCGACATGACCACCGATGACAGACCGATCAGCAGCGACAGGCGTGAGCCGGTGATCAGCCGTGACAGCAGGTCACGCCCCAACTCATCGGTACCGAGCAGGAACTGCAGCTGGCCGCCTTCTAGCCAGGCTGGCGGGGTCAGCAGGAAGTCACGGAATTGTTCGCTGGGGTTGTGTGGGGCAACCCATGGCGCGAACAGTGCGCAAAACACCACGAGGATCATGAACAGCAGACCGGCGACCGCCCCTTTGTTTTTCGAGAAGGCTTGCCAGAACTCTTTGTACGGTGATGGATAAAGCAGGCTTTGATCGACTGCTATTGAGGATGTTGGAGTGCTCATTAGTATGATCTCAGCGCTGGTGACGGATGCGTGGGTTGGCAAAGCCGTAGAGGATGTCCACCACGAAGTTGACCATAATCACCAGGCAGGCGATTAACAGGATGCCGTTTTGCACCACCGGGTAGTCTCGGGCGCCAATGGCTTCAATCAGCCATTTGCCGATGCCGGGCCAGGAGAAAATGGTTTCGGTCAGAACCGCGCCGGCCAACAGGGTGCCGACTTGCAGACCGACAACGGTCAGTACCGGGATCAAGGCGTTACGCAGACCGTGCACAAATACCACGCGCGCTGGCGACAGGCCTTTGGCCCGGGCGGTACGGATGTAGTCTTCGCGCAGCACTTCGAGCATCGAGGAGCGGGTCATCCGGGCGATCACCGCCAGCGGGATGGTGCCGAGCACGATGGCCGGAAGGATCAGGTGATGCAGGGCATCGAAGAAGGCGCTGGTGTCATTGGCCAGCAGGGTGTCGATCAGCATGAAGCCGGTTCTTGGCTCGATGTCATAAAGCAGATCGATCCGCCCGGAGACTGGCGTCAAGCCCAGCGATACCGAGAAGAACATGATCAGGATCAGGCCCCACCAGAAGATCGGCATCGAATAACCCGCAAGGGAGATGCCCATCACTCCATGGTCGAACAGCGATCCTCGCTTCAAGGCGGCGATCACCCCGGCCAGCAGCCCGAGGACACCGGCGAACAGCAGGGCGGCCGAGGACAGCTCCAGGGTCGCCGGGAACAGCGAGGTGAATTCGGTCCAGACGCTTTCACGGGTACGCAGGGATTCGCCAAGGTCGCCGTGGGCGAGTTTGCCGATGTAGTCCAGATACTGGGCATACAGCGGTTTGTTCAGACCCAGGCGTTCCATTGCCTGGGCATGCATCTCAGGGTCGACCCGACGTTCGCCCATCATCACTTCCACGGGGTCGCCGGGGATCATGCGAATCAAAGCGAAAGTCAGCAAGGTGATGCCGAAGAAGGTGGGGATCAACAACCCCACGCGGCGGGCAATAAAACTAAACATCTTCTGGTGTACCTCATCAGCCGGTTAGGCGTGTCCGGCACCGCTGGGATCAACGGTGACGGACGTTTCTTATCTACTTCACCAGGGTGGTAGCGAAGTTGTTAGTGGTCAGAGGGCTAATGTGATAGCCCTCGACGTTCTTGCGCATGGCAGTAAACATTCTTGTGTGTGCCATGCTGATCCAGGGCTGGTCCTGGTGGAAAATCTCCTGGGCTTGCTCATAGAGCGCCGCACGTTCGGCCGGATCAGTCTTCTCACGGGCCTGGTCGATCAGCGCCTGGAATTTCTCGTTGCACCAGCGGGCGTAGTTTTCGCCGTTTTTCGCCGCCTCACAACTGAGCATAGGCGTCAGGAAGTTATCCGGGTCGCCGTTATCGCCCGCCCATCCGGCGGACACCATATCGTGTTCACCGTTTTTGGCGCGCTTGAGCATTTCCCCCCATTCCATGACGCGGATGTCGAGTTTGATCCCGACCTTGGCCAGATCGGCCTGCATCATCTGTGCGCCGAGCATCGGGTTGGGGTTGGTCGGGCCGCCGCCGTTACGGGTGAACAAGGTGAATACAGTGCCTTCCGGCACGCCGGCTTCCTTGAGCAGGGCGCGGGCCTTGTCCAGGTCGTGGGGCGGGTTCTGCAGTTTACTGTTGTAGCCCAACAAGGTCGGCGGATACGGGTTGACGGCGGTCAGGGCGTTACCCTTGCCGAACAGCGCGTTGACATAGGCCTGCTTGTCGAAGGCGATTTCGACCGCCTGACGTACTCGCACGTCGCTCATGTACTTGCGGGAGGTATTGAGCGCGGTATACGAGGTGGTCATCGCTTCGATTTCATCGACCTTCAGGTTTGGATCAGCCTTGAGGTTTGGAATGTCATCGGGTTTTGGATAGAGGGCGATCTGGCACTCGTTGGCCTTGAGCTTCTGCTGACGCACATTGTTGTCGACGGCGATGGCCAGGATCAGCACTTCACTTGGTGGTGCGCCACGGAAGTAATCGGGGTTGGCTTTGAAGCGAACCTGGGCATCCTTGGCGTAACGCTGGAAGACAAACGGGCCGGTGCCGATCGGTTTGCTGTTGAGGTCGTTGGTCTTGCCAGCCTTGAGCAACTGGTCGGCGTACTCGGCCGGGAAGATCGAGGAGAACGCCATGGCCACGTCAGGCAGGAACGGTGCCTCGGGACGGGTCAGGGTGAACCTGACGGTGTAGTCGTCGAGTTTTTCGACGCTTTTGAGCAGCTCTTTGAAACCCATGCTTTCGAAGTACGGAAAGCCCACGCTGGACTTGTCATGCCATGGGTGTTTCGGGTCCAGCTGACGCTGGAAACTCCAGACCACGTCGTCGGCATTCATGTCGCGGGTCGGCTTGAAGTAGTCAGTGGTGTGGAACTTCACACCTTTGCGCAGGTGGAAGGTGTAGCTCAGGCCGTCCGGGCTGATGTCCCAGCTTTCGGCCAGCGCAGGGGCGATTTCGGTCGTGCCGGGTTTGAAGTCCACCAGACGATTGAAGATGGTTTCGGCCACCGCATCGGCTGTGACTGCAGTCGTGTACTGGACCATATCGAAGCCTTCCGGGCTGGCTTCGGTGCAGACCACCAAGGGTTTGGCCGAAATACCGACAGCGACACTCAACAGCGCGGCGGCAATAGCGGCTTGTAAGGGGAGCATCTTCATTAGGAGCCCTCTGCAATCAATTGAACCAGACTGGCTTGAACGGGGGATTCATCATGAATCCGCCGTTCAACTGGCGCTTTAGAGAATGTTGAATGGAATGGTGGTGACCAGACGGAATTCGTTGATGTTGCCGTCGCCCTGATTCTCACTGGCGCGGTGCGTGGTGTAGGTCGCGCGAACGGCGGTGGCTTTCAGCGGGCCGCTCTGTACGGCGTAGGACGCACCGATGCCGTATTCATAGTGGTGCTCGCCATCCAGGTTTTTCACGTCATAGGCGGTGCCGGTGTAATGCGTACCGTCGATGCCCCAGCCGCGGGCCTGGTAGATGTTGAACTTCAGGCCTGGAACGCCGTATTCAGCCATGTTGAGGCCGTAGGCGATCTGGAAGGACTTTTCGTTCGGGCCGTTGAAGTCCGAAAGCAGGGAGTTGGCCAGGTAGATACCGTTGGTTTCGTGCAGGTAGTCGAAGTACTCGTCACCGTTAATTCCCTGGTAAGAGAACGTCAGGCTATGGGCCTGGTGAGTCAGGCCGAACGACAGCGAGTAGGCATCGTTGTCGATTTCACCCATCTCTTTTTTGCCGGTGTCGACGGTTTTGTAGTAGTTCAGGCCAGTGGTCAGGCTCAGAACCGAGCTATCGCCCAGTTCGTGAGTGGCGCCGAAGTAGTACTGGTTCCAGAAGTCTTCGACATTGGAGGCATACAGGCTGGTCTTCAGGCTTTTCAGCGGCTGGTAGTTGAGGCCGACGATGTTCACGTGGTCGGTTTCAGCGCCGTTGTTGGAGTATTCCGAGCGGAATTTCGACAGGCTTTGCTCGGTCCGTGGCGACACGCGATCGAAGGTACCGGCATCGAACGACAGGTTATTGAACTCTTCGCTGTGGATGCTCACACCTTCGAAACTTGAAGGCAGAGGGCGGTTGCCGATGACATCGACAATCGGTGTGCTGAAGTTCTGGCGACCGGCTGTCAGGGTGGTGTTGGATACACGCGCCTTGACGTTGGCCAGACCCAGTTTGCTCCATTGATCTAGCGGATCACCGCTGCTGTCAGTCAGGGTCCGGTTGCTCCCACTGGCGCCACCGTTACCAGCCGCGACGTCGTGACGGCTGCGATCCAGAGCAATCGCGTTGTACGCCGCGACTTCAGTACTGAAACCTACAGTGCCTTGGGTAAAGCCCGAGGTGTAATTGAGGATTGTGCCTTGAACCCAGTTGATACGACGTGGAGTCGTGGTGAGCACGCCGTCTTTTTGATATTTGAAGCGGTCATCACGACGCTTCAACTCGTTTGCATACCAGTTACGGGTAGTCCCCGACAGGCTTTGCCCTTCGATAAAACCTTTGGTATCGGCCTGTGCGCTGGTGCTGTTGAGCTGGGTTGGAACGAAGTCCTGGCTCACGCTTTCTGCGTAGGCGGTGGCCGTAATGCTGCTGATGGCCAAGGCTAATAACGCGGTGCTGCTCAATCTCATGGGTGAAGCTCCGTTCTTTCTTTTTTTGATGCCGGTTTTTGCTCGTCCGGCTATTGGTTTTTAATTCAATCAAGGCATTGCAAACGTTTGCTAGAGGCCAGTTGGCCGATTTCAGGCAACACGATTGCTGGAGAGCGAAATTCGCGCTCCGGGATTCGGTCAGTTATTTACGAAGTGATGCCGACAGCCGGGCTACCTTCCGTGCAGAACACCAGGCTATTGCTGGAGGCCTGACTGATCGATGTGCCGGCCAGCAAGCCTGTGCCCGGCAATGCGGATGTAACCAAGGTGTGGCGCATGACGCTCCTTCTCTTGTTAGTGTCTTGATCAGCGAGTAATCGCCCCGTCCCGGGACGTGCGGGTATCACTGATCCCAAACCATCGCGTACAGCAGTGCCGGCCAAAATCGTAGAACTGCCGTGCCTCGACGGTATGAGTCGCAGGCGAGGCGGTAAATGCGTAAGGCCTGAAAGACGCGTAGGAAAAGGCAATACGCCCTAGAGCCGCTGCTGTAGTACGCAGCGGTTTCGGATGTAAGCGGATTCTGCGGTCCTGGCAGGTAAAGCAACGGCGACGTCAGGGACGCCGCCGTTGCCAGACCTTATTTGCTGACGCTGACGCCGTAGAAGGAGTTCAAGCCAAACGGGCTGATCTTGAAGTCCTGCACGTTGTTGCGCATGGGTTGGAACACCGTCGAGTGAGCGATAGGTGTCATTGGAACGGCGTCTTTGAGGACGTGTTGCGCCTGTTTGTACAGTTCGGTGCGCTTGGCCTGATCGGTGGTGCGCTTGGCTTCTTTCACGATGCCGTCAAACTTCTTGTCACACCACTTGGAGAAGTTGTTGCCCTGCAGCGAATCGCAGCCGAACAGCACATTCAGCCAGTTGTCCGGGTCACCGTTGTCGCCGCTCCAGCCAATCAGCATCGCGCCGTTTTCGCCGCCTTTGGAGCGCTTGATGTACTCGCCCCACTCATAGGTCACGATCTTGGCCTTGATACCGATCTTGGCCCAGTCGGACTGCAGCATTTCAGCCATCAGTTTGGCGTTCGGGTTGTAAGGACGCTGCACCGGCATCGCCCACAGGTTGATCTCGGTGCCTTCCTTGATGCCGGCTTCCTTGAGCAGCTCTTTGGCTTTCTCAGGGTTGTACGGCACATCCTTGATGGTGGTGTCGTAAGACCACTGGGTTGGCGGCATGGCGTTGACCGCCAGTTGACCCGCACCCTGGTAAACCGAGTCGATGATTTGCTGTTTGTTGACGGCCATGTCCAGTGCCTGACGCACTTTCAGTTGAGCCATCGGGTTCGGCTGATCGCTGCCCTTGATCTTGTCCATCACGTTGTAGGCGATGTAACCCAGGTTGAAACCAGCCTGGTCAGGCACCTTCAGAGTCTTGTCTTCTTTCAGCGCTTTCAGGTCGGCCGGGCGTGGGAACAGAGTGATCTGGCACTCGTTCTTTTTCAGCTTCTGAATACGCACCGACGGGTCGGTGGTGATGGCGAAGATCAGGTTGTCGATCTTGACGTCGTCAGGCTTCCAGTAGTCCTTGTTCCCGGTGTAACGGATGTTGGAGTCTTTCTGGTAGCTCTTGAACACGAACGGACCAGTGCCGACCGGCTTCTGGTTGATATCGGCGGCTTTGCCTTCCTTGAGCAACTGGGCAGCGTACTCGGCGGACTGGACCGAAGCGAAGCTCATGGCCATGTTCTGGATGAACGCGGCATCAACTTCTTTGAGGGTGAACTTGACGGTGTGATCGTCGACTTTATCGATCTTGGTGATGTTGGTGTCCATCCCCATGTCGGTGAAGTACGGGAATTCGGTCGGGTACGCCTTACGGAACGGGTCATCCTTGTTAATCATGCGATTGAAGGTGAACAGCACGTCGTCGGCGTTGAAGTTACGCGTCGGCTTGAAATACGGTGTGGTGTGGAACTTCACCCCGTCGCGCAGATGGAAGGTGTAGGTCAGGCCATCCGGGGAAATGTCCCAGCTGGTGGCCAGGCCAGGAACAACGGCGGTGCCGCCACGTTCGAACTGGCTCAAACGGTTGAACATGGTTTCTGCTGAGGCGTCGAAGTCGGTTCCGGTGGTGTACTGACCAGGATCGAAACCGGCCGGGCTCCCTTCGGAGCAGAACACCAGGTTAGTCGCAGCTTGGGCGAAAGGTGCGCTAGCTAACAAGCTTGCGCCGACTAAAAACGGAATGACCGCGTGTTTAAGCATGGTGGCCTCATGATTTGTTGTCATTTTTGGAGTTAGAGGACGACCTCGTGAGTCGACCTGCGGATACTTATGCAGGCCCCATACCCAATGCAAGATCCTGAGCGGTCACAAGTCTGAAACAGTGGTACGAACGTACACGAATGTCGCATTGTTGTAAGTTCTGACGCATTTTACCGTTTGCGAGCGGTTTACTCGGTGCATTGGGCGCACCGAATGAGGTCAATCGGGGGCGTCTGACGCACCCGGTTGGGGCAATGGTGTTACTTATTTATACCCACACCGTAGAACGGAGTCAGGCCAAACGGGCTGATTTTGAAGTCCTGCACTTCCTTGCGCAGCGGCTGGAATACCGTCGAATTCGCAATCGGTGTGATAGGTACTTGTTCCTTAAGAATTTTTTGGGCCTGTTGATAGAGCTTTATACGTTCTTGAGGATCGGTACTGACTTTGGCTTTTTGTACTAGCTGGTCGTAGGCCGGGTCGCACCATTTGGCGTAGTTGCTGCCTTTGACCGCGGCGCAACTGTAGAGCACACCGAGCCAGTTATCCGGGTCGCCGTTGTCTCCCGTCCAGCCATAAATCATGGTGTCGTGTTCGCCGCTCTTGGCGCGCTTGATGTACTCACCCCACTCAAAACTGACGATGTTGGCCTTGATCCCGACCTTGGCCCAGTCCTGCTGGATCATCTGTGCTGACATCCGCGCGTTGGGATTGGAGGCGCGCTGCACCGTCATCGCCCATAAATCGATGGTGGTGCCGGGGGCAATGCCTGCTTCTTTCAGTAGCGCACGGGCCTTGACCGGGTCGTGGGGCGCGTCCTTGATGTTCGGGTCATAAGACCATTGCGCAGGCGGCAGAGCGTTTTGCGCCAGCTGCCCGGCACTTTGGTAGACGGCTTTGATGATCGCCGGCTTATCGATGGCCATGTCCAGGGCCTGACGAACCTTGAGCTGGTCCAGCGGCTTGTGGGTCACGTTGTATGCCAGGAAGCCCAGGTTGAAACCGGCTTGTTTGAGCACTCGCAGGTTTGGGTCCTGCTCCATGATTTCGATGTCGGCCGGACGCGGATAGCCGCTGACCTGGCATTCGCCAGCCTTGAGTTTCTGCAGGCGCACCGAGGCGTCCGGGGTGATCGAGAAAATCAGATTGTCGAGCTTCACATCCTCGGGTTTCCAATACGCGGTGTTTGCGCTGTAGCGGATCTGCGAATCCTTCTGATAGCGCTTGAACACAAACGGCCCGGTGCCGACCGGTTTCTGATTGATGTCTGCGGCTTTGCCTTCTTTAAGCAACTGCGCGGCGTATTCGGCGGACTGGATCGAAGCGAAGCTCATCGCCAGGTTCTGCACGAAGGCTGCGTCGACGTTGTTCAGGCTGAAACTGGCGGTGTGTTCATCGACTTTATTGATGCTCTTGATCGTGGTGTTCAGGCCCATGTCGGTGAAGTAGGGCGACTCGGACGGGTAAGCCTTGCGAAACGGGCTGTCGGCGTCGAGCAAGCGCTGGAAGGTGAACAGCACATCGTCGGCGTTGAAATCGCGCGTCGGCTTGAAGTAGTCGGTGGTGTGAAATTTCACCCCTTCACGAAGATGAAAGGTGTAGGTCAGACCGTCCCTGGATACATCCCAACTTGTCGCCAGTCCAGGTTCAACTTCGGTGCCGCCGCGTTTGAACTGCGTGAGGCGGTTGAAGACGGTTTCGGCGGAGGCGTCGAAATCGGTGCCGCTGGTGTACTGGCTGGGATCGAAGCCGGCGGGACTGGCCTCGGAGCAGTACACCAGTGTGGTCGCGGCCTGAGCCAGTGGCGCGCAGGCGAGGAGGCTGGCAGCGAGCAGTAGCGGTTTGAAGGTGATTCTTTCCATGGAGTCCCCTGGGATGGCCGTTTAGAGCGGTTTTGATGAGTACGGTGGTCGTCGAGAGTAGCGCTGTTGGGGTGTGTGGAGTCAAATTGTCGGTAGGCGTGAATCGATCGCTTGTCTGCGAAGGCGGCCTGTCTCTTGCTGGTGTACACAGATCCCTTGTAGGAGCAGCCGGTCGACGCTCGATTGCTCGCGATGGCGGCCTGACAGCCGACCAATCTCTTGCCGGTGTACATATCCGTTCCTACGGTAACGGCCACTTAGGGTTTCGCTCTTACAGCGAGTCCCTTTTTACAGACGCCGGAATGCCGGCCCAGCTAAAAAAGAACCAAAAACGCTTGCCCCGAGCGTACGGCACCTCGCCAAGGCTCGGCGTTCCCTCGCTCCGGCGCTCATCAGGGGTCGCCGCATTGCGGCGGAATCAGCTTCGCTGACGGCGCTTCGCGCCACCCCCCTGATGAACACCTCCACTCGGCCTTCCGAAGGGGCGGGCAGATCAAAAGCAAGGCGAGGCGGCCTACCGGCCGGCCTGTTTTTTTTGGGGGGTGCGTTTCTCCTACAGAAAGCGCTGTCGGCCGAGTCTGCGGGGGAGAATTTTCCGACGAACTCTGGCGGTTGCGTGGGAGTTGGAGCTTGCCTAACCTTTGGTCGTTGCTGCGAATCAGCGATAGGGCGTGAGAACCCAGGAATCAGTAGGCGCAAAGCGCCAGCACCACCATAATCGTTGTCGGCGTTTTTTTCGTCTGCAAAATGCGTTATGGCGGCTGTGTGCGGGCAGACTTCGGTCTGGCCGGAGTCCTACTGTCCGGTATTCTCACCCCGTACATAGCTGCCACCTCTTTGTCGAGTGAGACCGGTAAGTGATGGCTCCCATTTCAGTAGGAGCTTATGCATGGACAAGATCGTCCCAGACCCACCCTTCAATATAACCACGCCAATCCCGGATGCTCTGAGTGCCGAAGACCTGCTCAAGGACCGTGCCGCTGCGGATCGGGCCCTTGATCATTACCTGGCGCCATCGCTTGATAAGTCCCCTGGTGCGCGGCCGGTCAATATCTTCACCGTAGCCCCCGACCTCGACACCGAATTGCTGCTGGCCAGTGCTTCCGAGACTCTCGCAAGCGCCAATGCCATCGCCTGCGACCTGGCCTTCGATCTCGAAGACTCGCGACGCAGTGTGGT
>NZ_JBWKTM010000018.1:0-121109 GCF_059420325.1 Pseudomonas sp. GW821-FHT04C07 | reverse complement strand
GTTCCCACGCTCCTGCGTGGTAACGCATCCCGGTGACGCTCTGCGTCACATGGACGCGGAGCGTCCAGGGCGGCATTTCCACGCAGAGCGTGGGAACGATCGAACGCAGCCTTCGGCAGCTGCTACGGACCGCGTTCTGACCCAGGAACCACATTGGTTTCAAGCACCGTGACGGTGGCGGTGGTACCGGCTCTGAGCCGACGTTTACCGGCATAGTCAGGATCGATCTGTATCCGCACCGGCACCCGTTGCGCCAGTTTGACCCAGGTATAACTGGGGTTGATGTTGGCCAGCAAGCGACCGCCGGGCAAGTTCTCCCGGTCGGCGATGGCGAAGGCAATGCTTTGCACGGTGCCGCCAAAGGTTTCGCCGCTCATCAATTCGATCCTGACGCGGTCGCCCTCCTCGATTCGCGGCAGTTTGGTTTCTTCGAAGTAGCCGCTGACATAAAACGAGTCACTGTCCACCAGCGCCAACAGCGCGCCACCGGCGGCGGCATAGTCGCCTTGGCGGGTCAGCAGGTTGGTGACGTAACCACTGACAGGCGCTTCGACCCGGGTGCGCTGCAAATCCAGTTCAGCCTGGGTCAATGCGGCGATTGCCAGTTGCACGTTGGCCTGAGCCAACCCCAGGTTGGCCTGGTTGCGCAGCAACTCAGCCTGCGCCACCGCCACTTCCGTGCTGGATTTTTCCCACTCTTCGCCGGAGATCGCGAAGCGCTGCTTGAGGGTGCGCCGTCGGCGCTCTTCACTCTGACGCTGGCTGAGCAGCGCTTCACTGGCAACAATCGTTGCTTCGGATTGACCCAGGGTGGCTTTCGCCACCTCCACCGAGCGCTTGGCATGCTCCACCGCCAGGACGTAGCGCGCCGGGTCGATCTCCAACAGCAGCTGGCCTTTGTCCACATGCTGGTTGTCCTGGACGCCCAGGCCGACGATGCGCCCCGAGACATCGGCGGACAAGGTCACCACATCGGCACGTACCCGTGCATCCCGCGTCCAGGGCGCGCGGGTGTAATGCTCCCAGGCAAACCAGCCAAGAACAAAGGCCAGCAAAACCACCGCCACCGTCACGAGTCGGGCAAGGATCTTCTTCAACGCATCAAGCTCCCATCACCAGAATCAGCGTTGCGCAAACGCAGGCGTACAACGCGCCTTCGAACAAGGCTTCATGCCAGACGAACCGCAGCACACCGAAGCGGCGCAGGATCCAGTCCAGCAGCAGGAAAACCGGAAAGGCCAGCAGCAGCGCCTGGGCGATTGGCGGCAAGTAGACGCCACCCACTTCCAGATCAATGGGCAAGGGCCGGAACTCCTTCCATGTCTACGGGTTGAAAGTGTTTGCGATGTCGCTCCAGAAACGACACCACAATCAGCAGCGCCACGCGCATCCTGAAGACCGACCACAGGTGTTCGTGAACGTCTAAATGCAAGTCGTCCATTTCGTCGCCCAGGACCCGCAGGTTTCCGAGCAATTGCTCAAGGTCAATCCCTGGCCGTCCGGCGACCAATCGTCCAGTCTCACGGACTGCAGCCAGCAGACGGTTTTGTTGTTCAGTGCTCAGCAGCGTGTTGCTTCGTCCCTGTTGCCTTAGCTGGTTCAACGCCACACCCAGTGCCATGCACCCGAGGCTGACTTCGAACAGCTCGCTGGACTGCTTGTCGTGGGTGGCCGGTAATAATCCCAACATCATGGTCAGACGATCGACCATGCGGCTTTCAAACGCAAATTGCTGCTCATCGGTGGCCGGTGTCTTCAGCAAAGCGTAGACCTGCTCGCAGTTTTCTTTGAACAGCCGGCGCATCCGCAAAACGGGCCTGAACGGAAAGATCAAGGCGTAGACACTGAGCGCAAGCGTGGCTGCGCAGGTATACGCAGCGGCAAACTCGAACCACAGAATGGCCGTGTTTTGGCCGATTCCCACGTTTTGCGGGCCCAGCAACAGCATCGTCGTCAGTCCAAGCCCAATGCCTGTGCCAGTGGTTGGTGGACTGGCCAGCCCTACCGCGACGGCATACAGCAATGGGGCGAACAACAAGGCGAGTAACTCGAAGTCACTGATCATCGGTACCAGCATGAACTGATACAGCGCCGACACCACCAAAGCCAGACCCAGCCCCCTGGCAAAGCTTTGACTGGCCAGATACGGTCGCGGAAAAGTCGCCATCAGCGAACAGAGAATCCCCAGCACGATCATCCCGCCACGAGCTCCGTCCCAAGCGGTCTCGATCCAGATCAGGCCGGCCACCAGCAACGCGGTAAATGCCCGGATCGCGTTCATCGCCGCCAGGGTGAAGTCCAGATGCAGCGGATTGTCCTGGCCGCGAAACACGCAACTGGCTTCACGCCCGTCCTGGATCGCGTCGCTCAGTTCGAGAATCTGGCCGAGCTGCTCCAGCATCCGCGCCTGCTCCCAGCGCAGAGCCCAGGCTAGTGAGCGTAGCGTGGCAGGCATCGTCTCGGTGAGTTGTTCGGCCTTGTAGGCCTGGTCATCGAAGCGCTGTTGCAGCGCCGAAAAATGATGGCGAGCCTCGGCTGATAACGAGCGTCCCTGCTGGGCCAATTCATCGAGAAAGGCCAGCTCTTCGACGCGCAAACGCTGTATCTCCTCCGGCAACGCGCCTTCCCAGCGCTCGGCAAGCAGCTCCCGCTGGTGGCGCAAAGCCGTCAACCGCGAGGTCAGCAGCACCAGCTGATTACCCAGCAACTGCACCAGCCCATTGGCGCTGCGCAAACGTGGCGCATCGAAATACAAATGCCGACGTACGCCTTCCAGGGCGCTGATCGCGCCTAGCAGCTGCATCTGGCGCCGGTGGAAATCGGCTTCGCTTTCTTCGGTTCGAATGACGGCAGCAGCGTGGGTCGCGAGCAGCTTGATCACTTGATCGATCTTGGCGAAGTAATCCCGGGCCACGGCTTCCGGTCGCGCCGTAAGAAGGCTGACAACGCACACGCAGGCAACCGCCAAGAGTGTCTCGGTCACGCGGGTGACGGCCAGCAGGAACGTGCCGTCCTGATCAGGCACCGCCAGCAGTGCAACAACCACTGCCGTGTATCCGCTCAAAACAAACGCCTGGGAACTGGTGTAGCGCAACAAGGTGCCGCCGGCGGTACACAGCGCCAGCCACAAGGCCAGGGTGGTGATGAAAGGCAGCGGCGCCTGGGGAAAGATCGCCATGATCAACACCGCCACGACCGCACCCAGGGTGGTGCCGATGACCTGGCCGAAACTGCGGGCCAGGGCCATGCCGCCCAGTGGCTGGCTGACGATGACCACCGCCATGATCGACCACTTGGGCTGGTCGAGGTCGAACAAGAAGGCCAGATACAGCGTCAATAGCCCGGCCGCGATGGTTCTCAGGGCGAACAACAGCACCCCTTGCCCGGGGTTGAGTATCGCCTTGAAGTACTGAAGTAGCGGTTGCATGGGAACACTCATCGAGTCATCTCCAGCAAGCGTAGTCACTGCTTCGGTGCCTCGACAGGTTTCAGTGTCGACACAAGTTCCAGGCAAACTCGCCGATGGGTCAGACGCTTCC
This sequence comes from Pseudomonas sp. GW821-FHT04C07, assembly GCF_059420325.1. NCBI lineage: Bacteria > Pseudomonadati > Pseudomonadota > Gammaproteobacteria > Pseudomonadales > Pseudomonadaceae > Pseudomonas > Pseudomonas sp. GW821-FHT04C07. Next base: position 117,570 of record NZ_JBWKTM010000018.1, on the reverse strand, counting down.
GATAGATATACTCGATCACCCTTCAGCCATAGCGATTGGACAGAAACGAGCCGCGCTTCCAGGCTGGAACCGCTGCGAAAGCGTCACTCGATAAAGCCCAGCCCCATGCTTGTGCGTCCCAAGCCCATCGAGTACGTACTGACCTGAGTCAGGGTTTGACTCCTGGCCCCTCCTGACCGAAGCTGACGCCTTTGTAAAAGCTGCCAGCCCCCGGACTCCTGCATGCCCAAGCCCCGCCGCTATCTGATCATCGGTCTGCTTATCGTGTTTGCCTGCGCCATTGCCTGGTTTTTTATGCGCAGTACTGCGCCAGTCGTGCCTCCTGCGGTGAAGCAGGGTTATGGCAAAGCGCTGGAACAGGCCCACAATGGCCAACCGGGCGCGGCGCGGGTGCTCTATCAACAACTGGCCCGCCCGGACCTGTCGGACAGCCAACGGGTCAGGCTACATGCCGAACTTCCCGACTACCCCAGCCCGCAAGCCTTGAAACTGGCCGAAGCCGATTTGCTCAACCCCTCGATAGTGGTTCGTCAGGCGGCAATACAGAGCATTGTCGGGCTGGTGCCTGGCGGGCAAAGGAGCCTGTTGCTCGGGCCCTTGCTCGAGGACAGGGAACAAAGTGTGCGTTTCGCCGCGGCTAACGCGCTACTGGGGCTTTCGCCGGACGATCTGGGTTTGTATTTCGGTCCCCTGGAGCAAGTCCTCGACGAGTATGAATCAGTCCTCAAGGCCCAGCCCCAGAGTGTCGAGGCGCAATACCAACTGGCGCGCCTGCACCTGCACAACGCTCAATTGAAAGAGGCACAACAGGCTCTCGAAACGGTGCTGCGCCTGCAGCCTGAAAATCTACGCGCCGTCGTCACGCAGATTGAGGTGCTGGACAAACAAGGTCAGGCTGATGCTGCCCGGCAGTTGCTTGCCAGGCAGCTGCAAGAGCAATCCGGCTCGGCGTATCTGCAGCATGCCCTGGGTCTCTGGCTATTGCATCACGGGCAAGGTGAATACGCCTTGCTGGGTCTGTCCAAAGCCGTGGAGCTTGAACCGGACAACAACGAATACCGATACGACCTGGCCACCACACTGCACGGCGAAAAAGAACTTGAGGCCGCACAAAAGCAGCTCGAAGAGATCGTTCAACGCCAGCCAGCCAATCGCAAGGCGCGGGTACTGCTGATCAACTACTGGAAAGAAAGCGGGCAACTGCAAAACGTGCAAATCCTGCTGGCGCAGCTGGAACAACAGAATCCGGATGACCCGGCGTTGCAGCAGGGGTTGTAGGCCCAAGCCTGCGACAACCCCCCGAAAGATCGTCCGAACGCGGGCTCGGCAACTCCTGCAGGTTATGCGTACACCTGATCATCCACGGCTGTACCAGGTCGATGCAGGATCTGCGCGAATGCCTGGTCCGCCGGTTGCGGTCTCGTAGAGAACAACCGCTCGCTACGCCAGCATTTCCTGAATTTTCTGCTGCAAGGTACTCAGGTTGAAGGGCTTTTCCAGGATCGGTGCAGTCCGCGTGATAGGGCTGCCAGATTCTCGAATTTCAGCCGCGTAACCACTGATAAAGATCACTTTCAGGTCCGGGCGAAGCTTGAGCGCAGGCTCGGCGATCATCACCCCGGTGATGCCACCGGGCAGTCGATAATCGGTGATCATGACGTCCAGGTTCGGTTTACTGGCCAGAATCTCGAAGGCCTGCTCGCCATTCTCGGCCTGTAATACCCGATAGCCCAGGCCCGACAGGTAGTCGGCGAGAAGCATCAGGATTACCGGTTCATCTTCGACGATCAGTACGACGTCTTGTGCATCTTCACTCATGGGAAGCCTTTGTTCGTTCAATAGCTGCCGGATACGACCATCCGGTCAAGCAGAGGTTGCGTCGCTTGTAGCTGTTTTCTACAGCAGCAGGCAAACGCGAAATAAGGAGCCTTCATAATCTTGCATTCAACAGTGATGGAGCCAGCATGGGCTTCGAGCCGTGCCTGGCCGCCTTCGGTGTACACGTGCAGGTCGATCGGACCCTTGGCGCCATAACGCAAAGCAATTGTCAGCAGGCTGGATACTACCTGTTCGATGGGGGACTCGTCCCGGTTGCCTTCTACCGGTAGATCGGCAACGAAGCTCACCGAGGATTCAGCCGAATCGACTTGCAGCGCGAAGTTCTGCAACAGGAAAAGCACAAATTGTGCCAGATAAAACCGGCTGGAGAGGATCGACAGCTTGCCGGTGCGGAACCGCGAAACATTGCGCATGCACACCGCTTAAAGGCCTTGGTGAAGTGCTGAAACACGGGGCTTGCTCCTGAGCCGGGCTGCTATTTTTCTGACAGCTTAGCGCGCAATGTCCTATGTCGTACCTGCCCTGGGTCAAGCAGAAGGTTATTCTTGTCGGCCGGTATACCGCTATGCTGTTTTGTACAACCTCGAGAACTTGTCGGGACTCGCTAATGGCTCATGCCAGTAGCGAGTCTGTTTCACCGACCGGCACCCGCGCCTTCACTTTTAGAGAGCCCCGCAATGTCCGCCATCGCCTCCACCGTCCTTGTAGTCGAAGACGACGCCATCGTACGCGAGCTGATCGTTGACGTATTGCAAGAGCTGGAGCTCAAGGTGCTTGAAGCCGATGGCAGCGAAACCGCCTTGAAACTTCTCGGGGACAGCGGGCAGACCATCGACCTGTTGATGACAGACGTCGGACTACCGGGCATGGACGGTAAAGAACTGGCGGTCCGTGCCCGTGAGCTTCGACCCACATTGCCAGTTCTGTTTGCCAGTGGTTATGCCGAAAGCATTGAAGCCCCGGTCGGCATGTCGGTCATCGGCAAGCCGTTCTCTATAGATCAACTGCGGGACAAGGTTCAGAGCATGCTCCGACAAGGGCGCTGAACGCCGCTTTAGAGTTCAGCCTTCTTGATTATTTTCGCGACTGTGTTTTTCGGCTCGCCTTGCCATGAACGCATCGATTTCGCTCGAGGACAGGAATTTCCATGCATTGACAAACACGGGATGGACGATCCTCACCCCCTATATCGTAAAAACCGGTTTTGATTGGTACATGCTGGACTTGGACACGCTGACGCCGAGGGGACCCAAACTCATGAATTTTCAGTTAGAGATTGCCCCATCACCGACAGCAGCACGTTGAGCATCACCCCTCACTGATTGAGCTTTAACAAGACCCAATCCACCCGGTCAGCTCCACCTCTTTGAGGTGGCTGCCGGGCGCCAACTCACCAGGCTGAAATGCCGTGAGAATCTGCGAAGCGACTTTCATCTGAAGCGTGGTTTAATTGCGCCCTTTTCGCGTCCCCTGCCACCCGCTCGCATCAAAGGAACCGTTCTATGAGTCAGCCTGCAACCAAAGTCCTGGTCATTGGTTACGTCTGGCCCGAGCCACGCTCATCCGCCGCCAGCGGGCATGTGATGCAGATCCTTGAGACTTTTTTGCAACAGGGTTGGGACGTCACCTTCAGCAGTCCCGCGGGCATCGGAGAACATAAGGCGGACCTGCTTGCGTTGGGCATTCGCGAATGCCCGATCGAATTGAACAACAGCAGTTTCGACGCCTTTGTCGCCGAGCTGGCGCCGGATATCGTGCTGTTCGACCAGTTCATGATGGAAGAGCAATTCGGTTGGCGCGTCGAAAAACAATGCCCCGACGCCCTGCGCGTGCTGGAGACGTCGGACCTGCAAAGCCTGCGGCATGCGCGTCATCAGCGGCTCAAGGACCGCCTCAAAGCCGGCGATGACCAGGATGACTTCCGTACGCTATTCGCACCAGCCCTGCGCGAGGAATTCGAGCACATGGCCGACACTGATCTGGCCAAACGGGAAATCGCCGCACTCTATCGCTGCGATCTCAGCCTGATGATCTCCGAGGTCGAAATCGAACTGCTGGTCGAGCAATTCAAGGTGCCACGTAATTTGCTGCACTGGTGCCCACTGATGCTCGACCCGCCGGCACAGTCGTTCGTCCCGTTTGAAGACCGCGCGCACTTTCTGAGCATCGGCAACTTCCGCCATGCGCCGAATTGGGATGCAGTGCTCTGGATGAAAACCACCCTCTGGCCATTGATCCGTCAGCAACTGCCCGGTGCGCAGTTGCATATCTATGGTGCCTATACCCCGCCCAAGGCCACAGCGTTGCACAACCCGGCCCAAGGCTTTCATGTGATGAACTGGGCTGAGGATGCCTTACAGGTCATGGCGGCGGCGCGAATCTGTCTTGCACCGCTGCGTTTCGGCGCCGGGATCAAAGGCAAGATTGTCGATGCCATGCTCTGTGGCACCCCTAACGTCACGACCCCGATTGGCGCCGAAGCCATGGGTGGCGACCTGCCTTGGCCAGGCGCCATAGCCGAAACCGCGAGCACGCTGGCCGATGCCTCGGTGCAGCTCTATAAGGACAAGACGCTGTGGAATCAGGCTCAGGATCGTGGCCGTGAACTACTGGCCGCCCGTTACCAGCAACAGGTGCATGGCCCGGCGTTGATTGAACGCTTGCAGTCGTGCCGAATAGATCTGTTGCAACTACGACGGGACAATTTTACCGGCAGTATGCTTCGGCACCACCACCATAAAAGCACTCAATACATGGCGCAGTGGATCGAGGCGAAGAACCGAACTGCCCCTTAAGCCACACACTTCAATGGTTCATGATTTTTTGCCATTGAATACGCTGCACTTCTGCCCCTGACATTAACCTTGCTTGCTCCGCCAGCAAGGTGTCACGGTGCGATTAGTTATCCAGACATTTCAATTCCCCGCCACTCGCCGATCATTGAACTATATATAAAACTGTGTGACCAGCAGCCTTGGCGACACACACCGTGGATCACACTACAAAGCAACTTATTACCCTATTGATATTGAGCGATGGAATGCATTATGGCGACTTCAAAGGTTTTAACAGTGCCATTCTGGAGGCACTGGGATCGCGACTGATCCCCAAACAAAATAAATACTTGACTCCGGGGGAATTAAAGAAGATTAGCAACCAGCAACGAATTGTACTGGCGACCCGGAGGCATCCTGACATGGACAGCCCGATATTCTGGCCAAAGATCGAACATAAGTGGAGTCGTAACGACATTACTTCCCCTGATGAACTGAAACAACACATTGCTCGCACATTAAAATCCCCACCTTCGGGTGCAATGCCCTGGTCACTATCTGCAACCAGTTATGAAAAACTGGCGGGGGTGAAAAGAATTGCCAAAGAGCTGAATGAATGGTTTGGTCCAACGTCTGGCTGGACACCAAAATGCAGCATTATCAATGTCGATTTTCTGGGCGATACTTTGCTCGTTGATTATTGCCGGGAAGTCAACATGGCGACGGGGCGAAACAAACACTGAACCTTTGGAAAAGCCGATACCTCTCCTACGGGTACGGCGGGCTGGTGCTGCCTGTCTGGAGAGGGCATCATCAGGACGCAAGAACAATAAAAGCGCCCCAAGATGACCCGAGCAGCCAGAATCACCGACCCTTCCTACGAATTGATGGACGACCACAACGGGTTGTCCATCATCTATCGGCAGCACGGCTTCCCATGCCCTCTAGTGCGCTGGCATTTCCATAAGGAGTACGAACTGCACCTGATCGTTGCCAGCTCCGGCAAGGTGTTCATTGGCGATTACATCGGCAATTTCTACCCCGAAACGCTCTTCCTCACCGGCCCCAACCTACCCCACAACTGGATCAGCCAGGTTGCCGAAGACGAAGTGGTGCCCAAGCGCGACATGCTGGTGAACTTCACCGACGAGCTGTTCGAAAGCGGCCATCAGGTATTCTCCGAGCTGAAGGCGCTCACGCCTTTGCTCGAGCGCGCGCATTACGGAATCGAGTTCCGCTGCAAACACACCATTGGCCAGGCAATGACCTTGATGCAACACATCGCCGACTCCAAAGGTGCTACCCGGCTTGGGCACTTTTTCATTCTGCTGGAACTGCTCAGCACGTGCGACGATTACCAGGTGCTCTCGGGCGCGACTACCCCGCAACTGGCCGATGAGCACAATATCGACCGCACCAACCGCGCGGTGGATTACATCTTTGCTCATTACGCCCGCGAATTGCCGCTTGAAGAAGTCGCCGAATATCTGGGCATGAAACCTACGTATTTTTCCCGGGTGTTCAAGCAGGCCACGGGGCGCTGCTTCATCGAGTTCGTCAATCGCTTGCGCATCAGCAAGTCCTGCGAGCTGCTGGCTGATGGCAAAAAGCCGATCACCGATGTGTGTTTCGAATCTGGCTTCAACAATATTTCCAATTTCAACCGGCGTTTTCAGCAGCTCAAGGGCATGACGCCTTCGCACTATCGACGCTTGGCGGTGCAACGGTTGACTGAGCAGAATCTGTAAAATACACCCCTTGTTGATCGTTCCCACGCTCCGCGTGGTAACGCCGCCCTGGACGCTCCGCGTCCGTACGCGAATGTGACGCGCAGCGTCACGGAATGCATTCCCACGCGGAGCGTGGGAACGATCAGCGCTGACATTCTGCTGAATCGTTTATCCCGAATTATCCTCATCTTGTCCCCCAGTGCAAAATAGTATCGATTCAAGTGTCATGGATGATTTGTCATCGCACCGTTTGAGGGCTGTAATCAGCCCACATTCTTCCTTACCTGTGGAAGACACAAAAACAATAACGGTCCTTCTGCTGCCCACCGGGCGTAGAAGAGGAGTGCGCGATGAAACCCTCTGTAAAAGCTCTGCTTGTCACCACCTGCATGACCCTCAGCGGCGTCAGCCTTGGCGCACAAACCCTGACCATTGCCACGGTCAACAACAGCGACATGATCCGCATGCAAAAGCTCTCGAAGACCTTCGAAGCCGAGCACCCGGATATCAAGCTCAATTGGGTCGTGCTGGAAGAAAACGTCCTGCGCCAACGACTGACCACGGACATCGCCACCCAGGGCGGACAGTTCGACGTATTGACCATCGGTATGTACGAAGCCGCACTCTGGGGCGCCCAGGGTTGGCTGGAGCCGATGCGGGACCTGCCCGCCTCCTACGACCTCAACGATGTTTTCCCTTCGGTGCGTGCAGGCCTGTCGGTCAAGGGCACGCTCTACGCCTTGCCGTTCTATGCCGAAAGCTCCATGACCTACTACCGCACCGACCTGTTCAAGGATGCCGGGCTGACGATGCCTGAACATCCCACCTGGAAGCAGATCGGCGAGTTCGCCACCCTGCTGAACAAACCCGGGCAGGACCAATACGGCATCTGCCTGCGCGGCAAGGCCGGCTGGGGGGAAAACATTGCGCTGATTTCTACCATCGCCAATGCCTATGGAGCGCGCTGGTTCGATGAGAAATGGCAGCCGGAATTCAGCGGCCCCGAATGGAAAGACGCGGTGAATTTCTACGTTGACACCCTGAAGAAATCCGGCCCGCCAGGCGCGTCCAGTAACGGGTTCAACGAAAACCTGGCGTTGTTCAACAGCGGCAAATGCGCCATGTGGATTGATGCCACGGTGGCCGGTTCCTTCGTCACCGACAAAACCCAGAGCAAGGTCAGCGAGCATGTCGGCTTTGCTTATGCGCCCCATCAAGTGAGTGACCAGAGTTCGGCCTGGCTTTACTCCTGGTCCCTGGCGATCCCGACCAGCTCCAAAGCCAAGGATGCGGCAAAAACCTTCACCAGCTGGGCGACTTCCAAAGAGTATGGCGCACTGGTCGCCGAGAAAGACGGCATCGCCAACGTTCCCCCAGGCACCCGCGCTTCTACCTACAGCGAGGCCTACATGAGCGCGGCTCCGTTCGCTAGGGTGACGCTGGAATCGCTGAAAGCGGCCGACCCGAGCAAACCGACTATCAAACCCGTGCCTTACGTTGGTATCCAGTTGGTGACCATTCCTGAATTCCAGGCAATCGGCACTCAGGTGGGCAAGTTGTTCTCCGCCGCATTGACCGGTCAGAGCAGCGTCGACCAAGCCCTCGCCTCCGCCCAGCAAACCACCGAACGCGAGATGAAACGCGCCGGTTATCCCAAATAACCCGGACCCCCCTGTGGGATCGCCGCACCGTCGCTCCCACATTTGATCTTCATCTGCCTGTCACCAATCGGTTGTGATCACCATGAATACTTCGACGCTCAAAGCACATATGGAAATTCCCCAGCCGGTTCGCAAAAGCCGGTTGGCCAACCCCGGCTGGTTTCTGGTCAGCCCCTCGGTGGCGCTGTTGCTGCTGTGGATGATCGTGCCACTGGGCATGACCCTGTACTTTTCGCTGATCCGCTACAGCCTGCTCTACCCTGGTGAAAACCAGTTCGTGGGACTGGAGAACTTCACCTACTTCCTGAGCGATTCGGGCTTCCTGCCCGGCGCCACCAATACCCTGTTGCTGGTCGGCAGCGTGCTGCTGATCAGCGTGGTACTGGGGGTGTTGATCAGCGCCTTGCTGGAGGCCAGCGAGTTTCTCGGGCGCGGCATCGTCCGCGTACTGCTGATCTCACCGTTCTTCATCATGCCCACCGTGGGTGCGTTGATCTGGAAGAACCTGATTTTCCATCCGGTGTCGGGGATTCTCGCCTACGTCTGGAAGCTGTTCGGCGCGCAACCGGTGGACTGGCTGGCGCATTACCCGCTGCTGTCGATCATCATCATTGTCTCCTGGCAATGGCTGCCCTTCGCGATCCTGATCCTGATGACCGCCATGCAGTCCCTCGACCAGGAACAGAAAGAAGCCGCGCGCCTGGACGGTGCCGGGCCGATCGCGATCTTCTGGCACCTGACCCTGCCGCACCTGGCCCGGCCGATTGCGGTGGTGGTGATGATCGAAACCATCTTCCTGCTCTCGGTGTTCGCCGAAATCTTCACCACCACCAACGGTGGCCCCGGCTATGCCTCGACCAACCTCGCCTACCTGATCTACAACCAGGCGCTGGTGCAATTCGATGTCGGCATGGCGTCCGCCGGCGGCTTGATTGCGGTGGTGATTGCCAATATCGCGGCGATTGTGCTGGTCCGGATGATCGGCAAAAACCTGACAGACAAAGCCTGAGGCCTGCACCATGACCCTTCAACAATCCCGTCGTCTGCAAAGCCTGCTGCTGGGCACTCTGGCCTGGGCCATCGCGATCCTGATTTTCTTCCCGATCTTCTGGATGGTGCTGACCAGTTTCAAAACCGAAATCGACGCGTTCGCCACGCCACCGCAGTTCCTCTTCACCCCGACGCTGGAGAACTACCTGCACATCAACGAGCGTAGCGACTACTTCAGTTTCGCCTGGAACTCCGTGGTGATTTCCTTCAGTGCCACGGCCCTGTGCCTGCTGATTGCGGTGCCGGCGGCTTACTCCATGGCGTTCTACGAAACCCAGCGCACCAAAGGCACGCTGCTGTGGATGCTCTCGACCAAGATGCTGCCACCGGTGGGCGTGCTGATGCCGATCTACCTGCTGGCCAAGAGTTTCGGCCTGCTCGACACGCGCATCGCGCTGATCGTGATCTACACGCTGATCAACCTGCCGATCGTGGTCTGGATGATTTACACCTACTTCAAGGACATTCCTAAAGACATCCTCGAAGCCGCGCGACTGGACGGTGCGACGCTCGCTCAGGAAATGCTTCGGGTGCTGCTGCCGATCGCCAAGGGCGGCCTGGCGTCCACCGTGCTGCTGTCGCTGATCCTGTGCTGGAACGAAGCGTTCTGGTCGCTGAACCTCACCTCGTCGAAAGCCGCGCCGCTGACCGCGTTGATCGCCTCCTATTCGAGTCCCGAAGGGTTGTTCTGGGCCAAGTTGTCGGCGGTGTCGACGCTGGCCTGTGCGCCGATCCTGATCTTCGGCTGGATCAGCCAGAAACAGCTGGTGCGTGGTTTGTCATTTGGCGCGGTGAAGTAGGGACACGGGGCATACACGATCCAATGCAGGAGCTGGTACAGCCTGTGATCTTTTGATCTTCGGCTCCTGCATAAACCCAATCAGAACAATTAAAAATGGAGGCCCATCATGGCCAACCTGAAAATCAAGAATCTGCAAAAAGGCTTCGAAGGCTTTTCCATCATCAAAGGCATCGACCTGGAAGTGAACGACCGCGAGTTCGTGGTCTTTGTTGGTCCGTCCGGTTGCGGCAAGTCCACACTGTTGCGGCTGATCGCCGGGCTGGAGGAAGTCAGCAGCGGAACCATCGAGCTCGATGGCCGCGACATCACCGAAGTCAGCCCGGCCAAACGCGACCTGGCAATGGTGTTCCAGACCTACGCCCTGTACCCGCACATGAGCGTGCGCAAAAACATGTCCTTCGCTCTTGATCTCGCTGGCGTGGCCAAGGCCGAAGTCGATAAAAAGGTAAACGACGCCGCGCGGATTCTGGAACTTGCGCCAATGCTGGAGCGCAAACCGAAGCAGCTTTCCGGCGGTCAACGCCAGCGCGTGGCTATCGGTCGGGCGATTGTCCGTAATCCGAAAATCTTCCTGTTCGACGAGCCGCTGTCCAACCTCGACGCCGCCCTGCGGGTGCAGATGCGTCTGGAACTGGCGCGGCTGCACAAAGAACTGCAAGCGACGATGATCTACGTGACCCACGACCAGGTCGAAGCCATGACCCTGGCCGACAAAGTGGTAGTACTCAATGGTGGACGCATCGAGCAGGTCGGCTCGCCACTGGAGCTCTATCACCAGCCAGCCAACCTGTTTGTGGCTGGCTTCCTCGGCACGCCAAAAATGGGCTTTCTCAAAGGCAAGGTCAGCCGTATCGACGCTCAGGGCTGTGAAGTCGAACTGGACGCCGGCACCCGCATCCGCCTGCCGCTCAGTGGCGCGACGTTGAGCGTTGGCGGCCCGATCACCCTGGGGATTCGTCCGGAACACTTGAACCTGGCGCAACCGGGCGACTGCACCTTGCAGGTCACAGCCGATGTCAGCGAGCGCCTGGGCAGCGACACCTTCTGCCACGTCCTGACCGCCTCCGGCGAAGCCCTGACCATGCGCATACGCGGTGACCTGGCCAGCCGTTATGGCGAGAAGCTGAGCCTGCACCTGGACGCTGAACACTGCCATTTATTCGATGCCAACGGTGTGGCGGTTACCCGACCGCTACGCGCCGCCGCCTGATTGCCGAGAGCTCAACATGAAACTGAACAAGCAGAACCTTAGCCGTCTGGCGCCTGAAGTGGCGGTGCCCGCCTATGCCGTGGCGGACACCCGGCAAGGTATCGCGCATATCGGTGTCGGTGGTTTTCACCGCGCCCATCAGGCGTATTACACCGACGCCTTGATGAACTTGGGTGAAGGCCTGGACTGGAGCATCTGCGGCGTCGGCCTGCGCGCCGAGGATCGCCGCGCCCGGGATGACCTGGCCGGCCAGGACTACCTGTTCACCCTGTTTGAACTGGGCGATACCGATGACACTCAGGTCCGGGTCATCGGCGCCATCAGCGACATGCTGCTGGCCGAAGACGGTGCCGATCCGCTGATCGACAAGCTCGCCAGCCCGCAGATTCGCATCGTCTCGCTGACCATCACCGAGGGCGGCTATTGCATTGACGACAGCAACGGCGAGTTCATGGCGCACTTGCCACAGATCCGGCATGATCTGGCCCATCCGGACAGCCCGAAAACCGTGTTCGGTTTTCTCTGTGCAGCCCTGGCCAAGCGCCGCGCCGCTGGCATTCCAGCGTTCACCCTGATGTCCTGCGATAACCTGCCGCACAACGGCGCGGTGGCCCGCAAGGCGCTGCTGGCCTTTGCTGCCCTGCGCGATGCCGGCCTGCACGACTGGATTGGTGCCCACGTCAGCTTCCCCAACGCCATGGTCGATCGCATCACGCCGATGACCAGCGCCGCCCATCGCCTGCAACTGCACGACGAACACGGCATCGACGATACCTGGCCGGTGGTCTGTGAGCCCTTTGTGCAATGGGTGCTGGAGGACAAATTCGTCAACGGTCGTCCAGCCTGGGAAAAGGTCGGCGTGCAGTTCACCGACGACGTCACACCCTATGAAGAGATGAAGATCAAACTGCTCAACGGCAGCCATCTGGCGCTGACCTATCTGGGAGTTCTCAAAGGTTATCGCTTCGTCCACGAGACCATGAACGACCCGCTGTTCGTACGTTTCATGCGCGCCTACATGGACCTCGACGTAACGCCGCAACTGGCGCCGGTCCCGGGAATCGATCTGACACGTTACAAAGACACTCTGGTAGATCGCTTCTCCAACCAGGCGATTGCCGATCAGCTTGAACGGGTGTGTTCTGATGGCTCCTCGAAATTTCCCAAGTTCACCGTGCCGACCATCAATCGGCTGATCGCCAATGGCGAAGAAACAGAGCGCGCGGCATTAGTGGTTGCCGCTTGGGCGCTGTATCTCAAAGGCGTCGATGAGAATGGTGACAGCTACGCCATTGCTGACCCTCGAGCTGAGTTTTGTCAGGCGTTGGTGGCGGATGATGTGTTGGTCACGCAGAGATTGCTCGCGGTTGAGGAGATCTTTGGTACGGCGATTCCTGAATCGGCCGAGTTTGTCGCGGCGTTTGAGCGGTGCTTGAACAGCTTGCGCGAGGATGGGGTGACCAGGACGTTAGAGAAGCTACTCGCAAACTGATCGTTCCCACGCTCTGCGTGGGAATGCAGCCCGTGACGCTCCGCGTCACCTCCAAGAACGGACGCAGAGCGTCCAGTGAAGCATTCCCACGCGCAGCGTGGGAATGATCAAGGTCTTTGCATGGCAAACCAAAAACTATTCCTGGGCATCGACTGCGGCACCCAAGGTACCAAAGCCATTGTCCTCGACTCGGTCAGTGGCAAGGTTCTGGGCCATGGCGCAGCCAGCCATAGCATGATCAGCGGCGCCAATGGCCGTCGCGAGCAGGACACTGACCAGTGGCTTGGCGCCTTGATACTCTCGACGCGCAGAGCGCTGCAGGCGGCCGATGTCAGTGGTCAGGACATCCTTGGCATCGGCGTTTCCGGCCAGCAGCATGGCTTGGTGCTGCTCGATGATGAAGGTCAGGTACTGCGCCCGGCCAAGCTTTGGTGCGATACCGAGTCCACCCCGGAAAATGATCGGCTGCTGGCTCATCTGGGCGGCGAACGTGGTTCGCTGGAACGCCTCGGCGTGGTCATCGCACCTGGCTATACGGTATCGAAACTGCTCTGGACCAAAGAGCGGCATCCTGAGGTTTTTGCCGAGATAGCGACGATATTGCTGCCCCACGACTACCTTAATTACTGGCTGACCGGCCGCCGTTGCAGCGAATACGGTGATGCCTCAGGCACCGGTTATTTCAATGTGCGCAGCCGTGAATGGGATGTGTCATTGCTCAACCATATCGACCCCCGCGGTCGGCTGGCCGCGGCCTTGCCACAACTGATCGAAGCCCGTACGCCGGTGGGCACTTTGCTTCCAGACATCGCTGAGCTGCTGGGTGTCAATCCCAAAGCACTGGTATCCAGTGGCGGTGGCGACAACATGATGGGCGCCATCGGCACCGGCAACATTCAGCCCGGGGCGATCACCATGAGCCTCGGGTCCTCCGGCACTGTGTATGCCTACGCCGAACAGCCGCACGTCAGCCCGGACGCGTCGGTGGCAAGCTTCTGTTCATCCAGCGGCGGCTGGCTGCCGTTGATCTGCACCATGAACCTGACCAACGCCACGGGGATGATTCGCCAGTTGTTCGAGCTGGACATCGATCGCTTCAACCAGCTTGTCGCCCAGGCGCCTATTGGCGCCGAAGGTGTGTGCATGCTGCCGTTCCTCAACGGCGAACGGGTCCCCGCCCTGCCCCATGCCAGCGGCAGCCTGCTGGGTTTGAACATGACCAACCTGACTCAGGCCAACCTGTGCCGCGCCGTGGTCGAAGGCACCACCTTCGGTTTGCGCTATGGTCTGGATCTGTTGCGCAACAACGGTTTGCAGAGCCGCAGTATTCGGCTGACTGGCGGCGGATCAAAAAGCCCGATATGGCGGCAGATGGTCGCCGATATCATGAACACCCCCGTGATCTGCCCCGAACAAAGCGAAGCCGCGGCCCTCGGTGCGGCGATTCAGGCTGCCTGGTGCGAGTCCTGGGCAAATGGAACAGAACAAAGCCTGTTTGAACTGTGCGAGCGTTGTGTCAGCCTCGACCCAGTCAGTCAAACCTTGCCGGGCGCGGCCAGCGTAAACGCCTATCAACAGGCCTATGAACGCTATCAACAGCATGTGGCAACCCTTTAAAAGAGAGAACGACTATGTATTTGGTGTGTGGTGAAGCGCTGTTCGATTTCTTCAGCGAAAACGACATCAGCGGTCAGGCTTCGAAAGTGAATTACAAAGCGATTGCTGGCGGTTCACCGTTCAACGTGGCCGTAGGTTTACGGCGTTTGGGCATCGACGTGGCGCTGCTCGCCGGGCTGTCCAACGACTACCTGGGTCGACGTCTGCGGCAGGTGTTGCAGGAGGAAGGCGTGCGCCCGGACTACCTGTTGGACTTCGACGCACCGACCACTCTGGCGATGGTCGCCGTCGGCACCGATGGCTCGCCGCATTACAGCTTCCGCGGTGAAGGCTGTGCTGATCGTCTGCTGTTGCCTGCACATTTGCCTGTGTTGGGCGCCGATGTGCGCGGCTTGCATATTGGTTCGTTCTCGTTGGTGGTGCAGCCGATTGCCGATACCCTGCTTGCCCTGGTGCGCCGGGAAAGCGGCAAGCGTCTGATCAGCCTCGACCCCAATGTACGACTCAACCCCGAACCGGATATCGAACGGTGGCGCGAGCGCATCAGCACACTGGTCGAACATGCCGACCTGATCAAGGTCAGCGATGAAGACCTGAAGCTGCTCTACCCGGAGTGTGATCCGCAGAGCGTGATCGAAGGCTGGCTGGAACACCGCTGTCAGCTGGTATTCCTCACCCGTGGCAGTCAGGGCGCAACGGTATTCAGCCGCCGCCATGGCAATTGGTCGGTACCGGCTTGCCCCGTAGTGATGGCTGACACCGTGGGTGCCGGCGACACCTTCCAGGCGGCCCTGATCGCCTGGCTGACCGAACAGCGACTCGATTCAATCGAAGGCCTGCAACGCCTGACCCGCGAACAGATCAGCGCCATGCTCACCTTCGCTGTCAGCGCCGCCGCCCTGACCTGCAGCAAAACCGGGCCGGATTTGCCGTATCGGCATCAGCTGGATCTTCGCTGACGGTCCGGCTCTGAACCAATAGTGCTGCCATAGGCGCCGCGGCGTGCAAGCCAGCGAGGCCATGGCAGCAAAACTTCTTGCCGGTTTGTCGTAGCGGGTACCGATCCTTGGCTTTCCTTCAGCCAGTCAAACATCCGCTCGGCGGTGTCCGTAAGCAACCCGTCTATCCAGGTGACCTCAGTTCGCTATTGGTAAACAGCAATCCAGCTTGTTCAGTATTCGATGCGCCAGGCGAACCCGGGACTCGTTGGGATAGTTCTTATTGGCCAGCACCACAATGCCGAGCTGTTTCGCAGGCACAAAGGCCACGTAGGCACCAAAACCACCGGTCGAGCCGGTCTTGTTGATCCAGACAGCCTCCTGCGGCGGCAGGGGCGGATTCAGTTCTGTGACGGCATTGCTCTGATAAATCATCTTGTCGGAGTTGCCTTCGATCAGCGTATTCAGCTCCGCCGGGTAGCTGTACTGCTCCCAGACCAGATCCTGCGTCATCGAACCCAGCTTGAAGTAGCCCGTATGGGTATCGACGATCGCACGTTTGAGTTTTGTCTCTGTCTGCGTGAGGCCCAGGTTGGCCTCGACGAAGTGGATCAGGTCCCTGGCGGTGGTTTTCACACCGTAGGCTTCAGCTCCAAGTACACCGGGGTTCAACCGGACCGGAGCATCCTCTTTGTTGTAGCCCTGAGCGTAGAGGGGCATCTTGCTTGCCGGAACGTTGATGAAGCTCTCAGGCATACCCAATTTGGGAAACAGCCGTTGCTCCATCGCCTCTTCAAACGGCATGTTCATGCTCTTGGCCGCGATCAAGCCGAGCATCCCGATACTGGGGTTGGCATAGGTCCTGTACGTGCCAGGGGCGTAGCTGGGCTGCCAGGCCTTGAAGTAGTCCATCATCTGCCCGGTATTCTGTATGTCGTCAGGAAACTGAAGAGGGAAGCCTCCAGCCGTGTGAGTCCCCAAATTCATCAACGTCACCTTGTCGAAATGACTGCCCTGGAGTTGAGGCAGATACTTGCCTGGGCTGTCGGTGAGTGAAAGCTGCCCATTGGCCTGAGTGTAAGTCGCCAACGTGGCCGTGAATGTTTTGCTGATCGAGCCGACTTCAAAGAGCGTATCGCTCGTAACCTTCTGCTGTGTTTCCCTGGAGGTCACGCCGTAGTTGTAGAACCGCTGCTTGCCATTGGCCGTAACCGCAATGGCCAGGCCGGGAATGTTGTATTGCTGCATGACCTCTCGAGCGGCATCTTGCACGAGGGTATCGATATCCGGCTGTTGGGTATTGGCCATGGCGAATTTGCCGAAAAAGACTGCCCAGGCGAGCAAGAGAAATTCTGCGCAACGCTTTGCGATTGGGCGCATTCGGATTGTCCTCAGGTCTTTTTAATGGGGGACGAAAACTATCATCTCAATCCGACTGCTTCAAAGGTGTTCTATCACCGAATGTTTCGCCAGTTCCGTAGCGACGATCAAGCATTCCATCCACCAAACGAATCCCACCCACCGAGACATCGGCAGCCCCGCCTCGGCAAACAAATCGTTAGCCTGCTTCCTTTTATTCCACGTCCACGCCATGATGCAACTCTCCAACCGCCGCCCGCGAACGAGCCCTCATGTCTGCGCAACAAATGGCCACACTCAGCTCCATGGCGATCACCCGGCAGATCGTCTCCATCGTTTTCTATACCTTCATCGCATTTCTGTGCATCGGCTTGCCGATCGCCGTGCTGCCCGGTTACGTCCATGAACAACTTGGGTTCAGTGCCGTGGTGGCCGGGCTGACCATCGGTTCGCAATACCTCGCGACCCTGCTCAGCCGCCCCATGGCGGGACGCATGTCGGACAGCATCGGCACCAAGCGCGCGATCATTTATGGCCTGATAGGGATTGTTCTGAGTGGCGGGCTCACGCTGATCTCTACCTTGCTGCAAAGCTTGCCGCTGCTGAGTCTGCTGATTTTGATCGGCGGCCGCTTATTGCTGGGCATCGCCCAAGGTTTGATCGGGGTCGGCACCATCAGTTGGTGCATGGGCCAGGTCGGCGTGGAGCATACCGCCCGCTCGATTTCCTGGAATGGCATAGCGTCTTATGGCGCCATCGCCATTGGCGCACCGCTGGGGGTGGTGATGGTCGGTGAGCTGGGCTTTACCAGTCTGGGCATCGCCCTGTCGCTGTTGGCACTGGCAGCCTTGCTGATGATTCGCAACAAACCCTCGGTTCCCGTCATTCGCGGCGAGCGCCTGCCCTTCCGGGCCGTGTTTGGCCGCATTGCCCCGTTTGGCGCCAGCCTGAGTCTGGCATCGATCGGCTATGGCACCTTGACCACCTTTATTACGCTCTTCTATGTCAGCCGCGGCTGGACCGGTGCCGCGTACTGCCTGACGGTATTCGGGATGTGTTTTATTCTGTCGCGTCTGCTGTTTATCTCCAGCATCAGCCGGTTCGGTGGTTTCACAGCGGCGATTGCCTGTATGTGCATCGAAACCGTGGGGCTGGTATTGCTCTGGCTTGCGCCATCGACAGGCGTTGCCTTGATGGGCGCCGGGATGACCGGATTCGGTTTGTCGCTGGTCTACCCAGCCCTGGGCGTCGAGGCGATCAAGCAGGTACCCAACACCAGTCGCGGTGCGGGGCTGAGTGCTTATGCGGTGTTTTTCGATCTGGCGCTGGCGATTGCCGGGCCATTGATGGGCGCCGTGGCGCTGAACCTGGGGTACTCGTGGATCTTCTTCTGCGCAGCACTGCTTTCGATGACGGGGCTGGGTCTGACCCTGTTATTGAAGTACCGATCCGTGTAGGAACAACTATTGATCGGCGGTCTGCAACCCTGCCCTGCTTGGCTTGCCCAGCTCATGGGAAAAAAAGCGGCCGGCTTCAGAGATCAAGTTGCGGTGAATGTCTTCGCGGTCGACGCCGACAGCGTCGGTACACAAGGCCGGCATCGCCACCAGCTGCTCCTCTGTACAGGGCGCCATGAACACAAAGTGCCCGGCACCGGCCAGCAGCTTGAAATCCGGAGCAGTCGGCAGTTTTCGCGCCAGCGCAGCAGCGTTTTTATCGATAGCCACCAGTTTGTCGCCATCACCGCTATAAAGCAGCACCGGCACATGCACCCCGGACAGCGTATTACGACCGAACTTCAGACTCAGCGGGGCCATCAGTAACAATGCATGAACCCTCGGGTCAGCGACTGGCCGCAAGTCATCGCGATCGACGATCAATTCGCCCTGGGTGTTACAGGCGTCGTTGTCGTCGGGGCGCTCCTGGCAATAACGGCGCAGGCGATCCAGATCCGGCGTGGCACCGGACAGGATCAATGCGGTTTCGCCGCCGGCCGAATAGCCAATCACGCCGACCTGGTCGGCATTGACGAACGGCGACAGCATCGGATCAGCCAGTGTTGCGGTGATCGCTTCGGAAATCTGGATCGGCCGGCCATACAGATTGCTCAATGTGCCGAGGCGACTGTGATCCTTGTAGTTGTCACCGGGGTGTATCACTGCTACCACCACAAAACCTTTGCGCGCCAGCGACGTGGCCAGATCATGCAAAGCCAGCGGGGTCCCGGTATTGCCGTGGGACAGCATCAGCATCGGAAACCGGCCAATCGCAATTTTGGCATCTTTGGAGGCTTCGATCTTATACCCCTCAACCTTGCTTGAATGCTCTATGCCGGTCGATGGGTAGAAGGCAATCGCCCGCATTGGCTGCAAATCCAGCGGATCGAGAAAGCTCATCTCATGGAAGCCGACGCTCCAATGAGGGTGCGGCGCAGGTGCGGCTTGCACTGTATTCAGGCTGCTGAGCAGGCAGATCAGTAACACTGCACAAAGACGCATCATGGGATGCCCTACCTTTGCTGCGTAATTAGAAAGCCCGTTTTTTGCTGCCAGCCCTTACAGCCAAGGCTTTGTGCCAGTCCTGGCCACTTCTGAGGCATGCACAGCGCGGGGTCGGTAACCCATGAGTGCATAACCCGGGCCAAAACCTGAAACGTCAAAAACAAAAAACTCCGTACCCTGACCATCTACTGATGGGCAGGGTACAGAGTTTAGTGGGTATTACCTGAGCCATTTACTTTTTTACACTAGTTTTACGCAGCGGCGAACAACTGCTCGCTGATTTGCACCTGGGCATCGCTCATGGCTTTAACGCGGACTTCGTCACCGTAGGCCAGGCCGTGGGCACGGACGAACTCGATGTCAGTGATGCCCATGAAGCCGAGCATGACTTTCAAGTACTCTTCGTGGCCGACGCCGGTAGCCTGGCCGACGTGCATACCGCCGGAAGTCGAAACCACGACGACTTTCTTGTTACCGCACAGACCTTCAGGACCGGCTTCGGTATAACGGAAGGTCTGGCCGGCAACTGCGATGCGGTCGATCCAGGCTTTCAATTGGGTTGGAATGGTGAAGTTGTACATTGGCGCGGCGATGACTACGGCATCAGCCGCAAGGAATTCGGCCAGGGTCGAAGCACTCAGCTGCGCTTCGTGCTGCTGTGCAGCATCGCGCAGTTCAGCGGTGGTGCCGGCGGCAACCAGAGTGGCGGCGGAGAAGTGGCTGATCGCGTCGCTTGCCAGGTCACGGTAAGTCACCACAGCTGCCGGCTCTGCGGCTTGCCAGGCGTGAACGACGCTGCGGCTGAGCTGACGGGAAGCCGAGTTGTCGCCCAGGATGCTCGAATCAATATGCAAGAGTTTCATGTGGGATCTCCAAGTGAGGATCGCCACCGGGCGATCAAGTGAGGACAATCCTACAGATGAAACCAATGGCTGATTAGTCGACAATAATGCGATAGTTCGTCCCACTGATAGAACAATCGAGTCCTGACCATGCAAGACCTGAATGACCTCTACTATTTCGCCAAGGTCGTGGAAGCCGGCGGTTTCGCCGCCGCAGGGCGCTTGCTGGGCATTCCAAAGTCGCGTCTGTCCCGGCGCATTGCCGAGTTGGAGGAGCGACTCAACGCCCGCCTGCTGCAGCGCACCACACGCCAATTGAAGTTGACCGCCGTCGGTGAGCGTTACCTGCGGCACTGCCAAGCCATGCTACTGGAAGCGGAAATGGCCGACGAAGCTGTCGCCAGCATGTCCAGCGAACCTCGCGGACGCCTGCGGGTGTCGTGCCCGGTTGGCCTGGCCCATGAGTTTCTGCCCTCGGTGATCAGCACTTTTCTGGAGAAATTCCCCCAGGTTCAGCTTGAGATGACGTTACTCAACCGCCGCGTTGACCTGGTGACCGAAGGCATCGATGTCGCCTTGAGAGTGCGAGAAATCGGGGATGAAGATCCACTGCTGGTCACCCGCCGTCTGCGCCAGGCCCAAATGGTGATGATTGCAAGCCCGGCCTTTCTGCGCGAACGGGAAATCAACAGTCCTGAGGACTTGAAAAACGTCCCGGTGCTGGGCGCGCTGGAGGCCGACCGCATGGTGCATTTGCGCATGCTGGATAAGCACGGAAAAATCTGTGAGTTGACCCTTGAAGCGCGCTTGGGCATCGATGATTTTATTGTGCGCAAAGCCAGCACGCTGGCAGGTTTGGGCTTCACTATCCTGCCGATGATGTATTGCGAGCAGGAGCTGGAAAACGGCCAGCTGGTGCAGCTACTGCCCGATTGGTCGTTGCCTGGCGGATGGCTGCTGGCGGTCTACCCTCATCGACGCGGCCTGCTGCCTGCGGTGCGCGCCTGGATTGATCATCTGACCGATTCGTTCAAAAGCTGCGGAGATCGACTGCTATGAAAGCCAGGCCCATGACTGAAGAAGATGTGGCGCACTTCTGCCTGGCACTGCCCGGTGCCAGGGAAGATTACAAATGGGGTGGTGTGCGGGTGTTCTCGATTGCCGGGAACAAGATGTTTGCGCTGCAGAACCTGCGGGGTGCGTCACTGGCCTTCAAGGTCGATAAAGAGCTGTTTCTCGGCCATGTCGACCGCCCGGGCATTCATCCTGCGCCTTATCTGGCACGGGCGCAGTGGATCATCATGGAAACGCCCTACCCGCTGGCCACCGAAGAACTGCAAGGCTTGCTGCAACGCTCCCATCAATTGGTGGTCAGCAAGTTGCCCAAGCGCATGCAGATCGGCTTACAGCTATAGGGAAAACAGCCTGGCGCCAAGGAACAACCGGTCGACCCAGAACACCTGGTGCAGCAGGACGATCGCCCAGAACACCAGCTGATACGAGACCTTGCGCGTCTTGTGCCGAAAAAACTGTTGAGCCAACAAAGCCCCTGGCCAGCCACCGGCCAGTTCCAGGGCATGCAGGACGTTTTCCGGAGTTCGCCAACTGTCGGCGCGGGCCTTGCGCTTGTCACTCCAGTACAGGAAAAACGCCAGTACGCTCACAACTCCATAGGCTGCCAAGGGAATCAAAGAGACACCCCGCAGCCACAGGAGTACCGAGCCCAAGACCGGCAGCGCACACAACACCAGGAACACCAGCCCTTTGAATCGCGGGTTTTGAATGGCAACCCCGGGCTTTGGCCCGAAGTTGCTACGCGGCCGAAGTTCGATCACGGTTTGGCAGCCGCCCAGTCGACCCAGCCAAACTGCCAGGTGGCGAGAATCAGCAGGCCAAAGGCAATCCGGTACCAGGCAAATGCCGCGTAGCTGTGGCTGGCAATGAACTTGAGCAGCCCCTTGACCGCAATCATCGCGAAGATGAACGCGGTAACGAAGCCAATGGCGAAGACTGGAAAGTCATCGGGCTGGAATAAATGACGGTATTTGTAGCCCGAGTACACCGCCGCACCGACCATGGTCGGCATTGCCAGAAAGAATGAAAACTCCGTAGCGGTTTTGCGCGACAGGCCGAACAGCAAGCCACCGATAATGGTTGAGCCGGAGCGGGAGGTGCCAGGAATCATCGCCAGACACTGGGCAAAGCCGACTTTCAACGCGTCTTTCCAGGTGATTTCGTCGACGCTTTCGGCATGCACTTCATGTTGACGTTGCTCGGCCCAGAGCATGATGATCCCGCCCACCACCAACGCTGTAGCGACGGTAATCGGGTTAAAGAGGTAATGGTGAATCAGGTTGGCGAAAATCACCCCCAACACCACGGCCGGCATAAAGGCAATCAGCAGATTGACGGTAAATCGTTGGGCATTGCGTTGTGTCGGCAACCCGAGAACAACATCCAGGATCTTGCGGCGAAACTCCCAGACCACAGCCAGAATCGCCCCGAGCTGGATGATGATGTTGAAGGCCATGGCCCTTTCCCCACCAAAATTCAGCAAGTCCGCGACAATAATCTGGTGCCCGGTACTGGAAATGGGCAAGAACTCTGTGAGCCCTTCTACAACTCCTAAAATCAATGCCTGAGTGGCGGTCCAAAGATCCATCTATCCCCCATGAAGCCATGCCCCAGGCATGCCTCGTTAATATATTTCATAGCGTACAGTGCGATAGCGCAGCTGAATTCCTGCGCGCACAAGATCAACAAAAACCGTAAAAAAGCTTGAAAAAACAAGCCGTATTCAGGTTTTTCATGCGCGGCCGAAATGCTACCAGACATACCCGATTAACGCTGTAGCCTTAGTACACTTGGGTAACGTTGGCTCCCAAAGCATTCCGGGATGCTGGCGGGCATTTATGACAAGAAAAAGAATACGCCGTGACGGGTTATCAAAAGCGGGTGCTCAATGCGGCCATTGATGTGGCCCGGGCCGTTGAGCAAGGCTCCGATCTTTGCGCAAATACCCCGATCACGCTGATTAACGCGTCAGGCCACTCTCTGGTTACAATCGCCCCCCCTCTTCGACTACCCCAAGGAATCCGCATGTCCGGGCTTGAACTGTTTGCCGCCGCGCTCGGTGTAATTGCCGTCTGGCTGACAGTCAAACAGAACCCCTGGTGCTGGCCGATCGGCCTGGTCATGGTGCTGCTCTACAGCTGGATCTTCTTTGAGGTGAAACTGTATTCGGACATGCTCCTGCAAGTGATCTATGCCGCGTTGCAGCTCTATGGCTGGTGGCAATGGACTCGCGCGGGCGAGGCTCGGCAGGGACGGCCAGTCAGTCAACTGGACACTCCATCGATGCTGCTTGGCCTTGCTGTCGGTGCAGTCGGCAGTCTGCTGCTGGGGGCTGCCATGGCCTACTGGACGGATGCGGCTCAGCCATGGCTGGACGCCGCGCTGACCGGATTCAGCCTGGTCGCACAACTGTGGATGGCGCAGAAGCGCGTGCAGTGCTGGCCACTGTGGATTGCGGTGGATGTGATTTTCGTTGGTCTGTTCGTCTACAAGGGCCTGTACCTGACAGCCGCGCTCTATGGCCTGTTTACCCTGCTGGCCGTGCAAGGCTGGCGGGAATGGCGCGCTGCTCCGGCGTTGCGCGCATGAAAGTACTGGTCTTGAGCGGCCCGGAATCCAGCGGCAAGAGTTGGCTGGCCGCCGAGTTGCAAGCCCGTTTCGGCGGGTTGCTGGTGGGCGAGTACGTGCGGCGCTTTATCGAAAAGGAGGCCCGCGAAACCTGCTACGAGGATATTTCGGTGATTGCACTTGGCCAGCTACGGTGGGAGGACAGGGCTCGCGCCAGACAACCATCACTGTTGATCCTCGACACCCACCTGCTGAGCAACATGCTCTGGAGCCATGCGCTGTTCGGTGACTGCCCGGCCTGGATCGAAGAAGCCTTGCTGGCGCGGCACTACGATCTGCACCTGCTGCTCAGCCCGGAGGCGGTCGTCTGGACTGACGACGGTCAACGCTGTCAGCCGGATCTTGCCGATCGCCAGGCATTTTTCCAGGCCAGTCGCGATTGGCTCGACCGGCACCAGCAGACTTACCAGATGCTGCGTGGCGACTGGGCACAGCGCAGGCGCGATGCATTCGAGGCGGTTAATCGGCTGCTGGGCGCCTGACTTCAGCACGCCCCGCCCGGCAAGATGTCCATTCCTGAAACACCCTCCTCCCCACAAACCCGCCAAATGAAGCGGCTCAAGCCTCGCCGGGGGCAAAGTGTTAATCAACGGAAACAGTCGATCTACACAGTCCATGATGAGCAATGGCGGACAGATAAACGGCGCAATGCCCGGCCATCTGTCTCAGCGTCGTTACAACAAATTTTGACTCCTGCAACAAAGAATCACAACCCACTGTTTTAACTATAAAAATAAAAGGCGGCACACCTTCTGCTCTCTTCCTCGCAACGCTGAGAAGGGCCAGCGCACTTTAAGAAGGAATTGCCGTCGTGGGGAATATCGATAAAGGCATTTTTCGCCTCCTGCTGATCGGATGTGCATTGGGTTCGAGTATCAGTCTGCCTGTCCAGGCCGGCGATGGGGTCATCGTCCTGATGCGGGAGGTCCAACCGCGTTCCGCGACTCGCCCCCCCCTGGTTCCCGACCCTAACCCCTTGACCGCCAATGCCAACCCCTCCAGGCAAGTCATCAGTGCAACGAACGAATTGACGGACGGCGACTTTGCCAGCATCAGCAGCGGCGCAGGCATCACCGGAATGATCGCTCAAGGCACCGGCACGCTGCGCGGCAACATCAACGATCAGACACAGCTGCCCGGCGTGTCCGCTGGACATTCCCCAGGTTCCGGCAACGGTATTGCCAACAGGATCAACGGAACCATCCAGCAAGGCCTGGGCGGTCTGAAAATGATCTCGGGAGACCGTTGAAATGAATCGCACTCTGCTGATTCTGGCCATGTTTTGCAGTGCGCCGACCTTTGCCCAACCTCCTGTCATCGATACTGCCTCCATCGACAACTCCGGCAGGCAGTACCAAGGCAACTTCTCGGTCAACCAGGCTGCCGGCGATCAGCAACAACAGGCCAACGCCCGAGCCATCGCAATTGACACCGACGCCAGCGCCACCACGCAGATTCGCCAACGGTTGCGTACTCATGTCGATCCCAGGATCGATGCCCAGTCAACCATTAAAGGCGACTCCTTCAGTAACGGCAATGGCGTACTGGGGGTCAACCAGAGCTCGGGCGCCAGCAACCAGCAAGCCAACGCCCTGCGGATAAGCATCAGTGCTACGCCGCAAAGTATCGACGACAGCGTCCTCATGCAACAGAACGTGGCACTGCTCAACAACTCCGATTCAACCGATCTTACTCCTGGCCATCGCCAGGTCGCTACCAGCGACCAGGCCTTCACCGGTAGCCGTGGGGTGATCCAGTTGAATCAGAGCGCCGGGGTGGGAAACCGAACGGCCAACACCCTGAGCGTACGGGTCGCGGATTGACCCAAACAGGTAAGAACAACACTTAACCTAAAATAAAGTACGGAGAATCACCATGAAACCCTCGATGGCAATCAAGCCTCTGGTTTTCGCAATTGCTGCGGTCATGGCTGTTGCTGTACAAGCTGCAGATCCACAACCAAATCCAAAAGACACCACCAACGCCGGCGGCACCGCGAAAGCCTGGGATACACAAACCAGCATTGGCAACTACATCCTCAATGAAGGGACTAAAAACAAAGCCGAGATGAACAACTCGGCCACGGGCGCCTCCGGTAACGTGGGCGTCAACGTTGCAGCAGGCGACGGCAACCAACAAGACAACGCTGCCGCCATTGCCAGCGGCGATGGTTCGTTTGTCTTTGGTTCAGCGTTGGCAACCGCTCAGGTCACGCAAACCGGCGACAGTAACTCGGTCGACAACTTCTCCACTACAAACAGCGCCACTATGAGCGGTTCGGCCAACGGCGGCAGCGGCAACCTGGGCATCAACATGACTGCCGGCGACCTTAACCAACAGAAAAACACCATGGCGATCGCTGTGTCTGGCGGTAAGCACGCTACCGCAACCGCAAGTGCCGATCAGCAAGGCCTTGGCCTGATGGTGAATAACAAAGCCGATCGGACGTTCCGCAAGGATACGCTGTCGTCTACCAACTCATCCAGCGGTCATTCCTCTTCCAGTAATTCATCCAGTTTGCACGTTGAGAAGCACGTTGATAAGCGCTTTGAGAAGGACGTTGATAAGAAAGTTGCTGTGAAAGCTGATGTGAAAATTGATGTGGACGCTGCCAAGACCGTTACTAAGGATGATGGCCGTCACGAGCGCCGCAGTGCAACTTTCGACGCATCGATCAAGGCAAAGGTCGACGCATCGGTCGAAAAATCGTTCGACAAAAAGGTCCACGAAAAGGTCGACAATTCGTTCGACAAATCGCGCGAATTCAGTGAGAGCAGTTCTTTTGAATTGAGCAACACAGTGTCCTGGCAAGTGCTGACCCCAACTGGCTGGGCAAACCCTGTGACCAACACTGCTACCTTGAACGGTTCGGTTAATGGCGGCAGTGGCAACCTGGGCGTCAACGTGGCTGCCGGTGTTGGCAACCAACAAAGCAACTCGCTGTCCATTGCAGCCGGTTGCAAAACTTGCCTGTAAGCTAATTTCCAGGGTCTGGAGGCCCCCTTCGGGGGGCCTTTTCTCACTACTACACGAAGGCATCCGACCATGCGTATTTTCGCCCTGGCGCTCCTGCTTTGTCTGGCTGGCCTGAGCGAAGCAGGACAAATGCCGCTTTCCGTCTTGCCAGGTGGAACGGTCGTTTTCAAACCGATCCAGAGCGTACGTGAGCGCAAATTCGCCGACCTGGTCCAACAGAAAACCGACTTCAGTTGCGGCGCAGCTTCCCTGGCCACCATATTGCGCCAGGCCTATTGGCTGGACGTGAATGAAGAACAAATCATCGAAGGCATGCTGGCTCACTCCGACCAGGATCTGGTCCGCGTCCAGGGCTTCTCCATGCTCGACATGAAGCATTATGTGGAAAGTATCGGCATGCGGGCCCGTGGTTACCGGGTATCGCCGGAAGGTCTGACCAGTGTCGCCATTCCGGTCATCGTGCTGATGGACATCCGCGGCTACAAGCACTTCGTGGTCATGCAAAAAGCGGAGAAAGACTGGGTGTATATCGGTGATCCGGTACTCGGTCACAAACGCTTCAAGTTCGACGACTTTGTCAAAGGCTGGAACGGCATCATCTTCGCCGTCATAGGCCAGGGCTACGACAAGACCAACGTCTTGCGCGAACCACCTATGCCACTGACCGCCAAGAACCGCATCAACACCTTCAGCCCGGTGCAGGACGCAGAGTTGATGGATTTCGGATTCATCCAGAGCGACTTCTTCTAATGGCAAGGGAGCACGAAGCTCCGGGAGCATCCAATGAAGACTCCATACTGGCTGGCCGTCGTTTGCCTGGCCGCCAGCCTGCCGATCCAGGCACAAGCGTTCAAACCGATTGAACTCAAGGATCAGGAATTGGCAACCCTGCGTGGCCGGTATGTCATGCCGGGCCGGATCATCAGTTTCGGGATTGTCATGACTAGCACCTGGCAAAATGCCAGCAGTGAAGTGATCGGGGCAACCTCCTCGATGCAGATTCAAGAATCGACCATCAAGCCGCAGTTCTATGTGTCGATAATCGACAAAAAAGGTGATGGCTCGGCGCCCTCACAAGGGGCCGGCAATGTCAGCGGCGGCAGCGGCCTCAGCACCACCCAGGGTGTAACCCAGGTCGTGCGCGCCGCCGGCGACTACAACAGCGCGTACAACAATGTCGACATCAACGTCAAAGAAGCCAACCAGGCACCACAAATGGATACCCAAGGCCAGCCATTGACCGCCGGCACGACCCTGTCCGCCTCCAACGGTGCCGGGACCTTCAGTATGTCGTCGAGTGGCGCGGGCGTGCAATTGAACATCCAGGCCAACAACAATCAGGGCAGTTCCATGCAACGTATTGCCCAGGGCGGCCTGATGCAGAACGCGACCTTGCTCGGCGGCAGAAACCAGGTGAACAACCTGACGTCCCTCAATGTCGTCCTGCGCAACAACCTGCCGACAGCCGGGGCGCTGGACTGCAGTCTGGACCAACTGAAAGGCCTACGCACTCTGGGATACTGATCTACGCTCAGTCTCATAAAAATGTAGTCAGAAGGGACGGCTAACCCATGCACCGATCGTTTTCGTTAAAAGCAGTCGTTTGTTTGAGTACCCTGGTCCCGGCCACATTGTTGCAAGCAGCACCGGACCCCCAGGTAGAAGCCCTAAAACAAGAACTCACGGAGCTGAAAACACGTTACGAAGCACAACAGAAGGCGCTGATGGTACTTGAACAGCGCGTTAAGCAAGTCGAAGAAACACCTGCAACACCTGTCCCCAAACGCCTGACCAAATCCCCGGCCGAACAGACCAGAGGTGGTCAGGCGGTGGCCACCGGTGCACCTGGAACCACGGGCAGCTCCTACGGGCAGTCGCTCAAGGAAGATTCGGCACCGGCACAAAGCGTTTCCAACCTCTACGACGAAGCCAGCGGTTTCTTCGGCGGGGGCAAGTTCAGTGTCGAAACCGGCCTGACCTACACCCACTACGATACCCGGCAGCTGGTTCTTAACGGTTTTCTGGCACTGGACTCGATTTTTCTCGGCAACATCAACATCGACAAGATCAAGGCCGACACCTGGACCCTGGACCTGACAGCCCGCTACAACCTGGCGCAACGCTGGCAATTCGACGTCAACGTCCCGGTCGTCTATCGCGAATCGACGTACTCTTCTGGTGGTGCAGGAGGCGCAGCCCCGGTCTCATCCGAGGCCACCGTTACCCGCGATCCGACCATAGGCGATGTCAACTTTGGTATTGCCTACAAGTTCCTCGATGAATCGGTCAACCTGCCCGATGCGGTCGTCACTCTGCGAGTCAAGGCGCCGACGGGTAAAAATCCGTACGGAATCAAGCTGGTCAATGACCCGAACAACGACAATTTGTCGGTACCTCAGTCACTCCCTACCGGCAACGGTGTCTGGTCGATTACCCCGGGTATCTCGTTGGTCAAGACCTACGACCCTGCCGTGCTCTTCGGCAGCCTGGCCTATACCTACAACAAGCAGGATTCATTCAGCGATATC
Source organism: Pseudomonas sp. GW821-FHT04C07 (assembly GCF_059420325.1). NCBI lineage: Bacteria > Pseudomonadati > Pseudomonadota > Gammaproteobacteria > Pseudomonadales > Pseudomonadaceae > Pseudomonas > Pseudomonas sp. GW821-FHT04C07. The sequence continues at coordinate 88,549 of NZ_JBWKTM010000018.1, read as the reverse complement.
AGCCCCACTATAAATACCAAGGTCCCGGGAGACGTGAAACTGGGCGATTACTGGCAGGTCGGCGCCGGCATTGCGTTTGCCTTGAACGAGAAGATGAGTATGTCGTTTTCGTTTTCCGACCAATTCGCCCGCAAAAGCAAAGTCAGACCGGACGGCCAGGGCTGGTCAACAATCCCGGACAGCGACTACAACGCTGCCAACTTCAACATCGGCCTGACCCTGGCGGCAACCGACAAACTGACGATAGTCCCCAACCTCGCCATCGGCTTGACCCAGGACGCACCGGCCTTCTCCTTCAGCCTGAAATTCCCGTACTACTTCTAACGGCCACTCAAACGGCAAAGCCCGCTTCGGCGGGCTTTGCCGTTTGAAGCTTGAACGTCAGCGTATCTGGTGCTTGTGCAACAAGCGGTAGAAGGTAGGCCGCGAAATACCGAGCACTCTTGCCGCGATACTCAAGTTGTCACTGTGGCGATTCAACACATCGCACAGCGCCTGGCGTTCGGCGCTGTGTTTGTAGTCCTCAAGTGTTCCCATGGGCGCTGCAATGGCCTGATGGCTGAGTAACCCCAAGTCCCGGGCTTCGATTTGCCGCCCTTCGGCCAGGACCAATCCCCGGCGAACACGGTTGGCCAGTTCACGCACATTGCCCGGCCAGTCATGTTTGCCCATGGCGATCAGCGCGTCCTCACTGAAACTGCGCGGACGCCGCCCGGTTTCCTGGCTGTAAAAGTGGGAAAAATGGTTGGCCAGCTTCGGCAGGTCACCATGGCGCTCGCGTAAAGGCGCGGTGACGACCTGTAAAACGTTCAGCCGATAATACAGATCTTCACGAAAACGCTTTTTCTCGATAGCGGATTCAAGATCGACGTGGGTCGCTGCCAGTACCCGTACATCGACCGGAATAGGCTGGCTGCCACCGACCCGCTCAATGTGCTTTTCCTGTAAAAACCGCAGCAGATTGGCTTGTAACTCCAACGGCAGGTCGCCGATCTCGTCGAGAAACAGCGTGCCGCCGTGGGCCGCCTCGATACGTCCGACCTTGCGCTGGTGAGCGCCGGTAAAAGCGCCCTTTTCATGACCAAAGAGTTCGGACTGAATCAGATGTTCAGGGATAGCACCGCAATTGATCGCCACAAACGGCTTGCTGCGGCGTTGTGACTGCCGGTGCAAGGTTCTAGCCACCAACTCCTTGCCGGTGCCGCTCTCGCCGCGGATCAAAACCGGCGATTCGGTAGGCGCCAGTTTGCTCAACAGTTTGCGCAACTCGCGAATCGGCCGACTGTCACCGAGCAATTCATGTTCCAGCTTATAAACATGAATCGAGCCTTGGCCGCGCAACCGTGCCATGCCGAATGCACGCCCCAGGGTTACCTGAACCCTGGACACATCGAACGGCAAGGTATGAAAGTCAAAAAACCATTCGCAGACAAAATCACCGACATTCTGCAAACGCAGAACGTCCTGGCTAAGCACAGCGATCCATTCGGTTCCGCTGTGGCTGATCAATTCCTTGACCGCCTCCTGTCGCTCCAGGTGAAACGGCTGCAGCCGGAGCAGGCCGACATCGCAGGAACGGTCAGAGGCCGATTCCAGCGTACAACTGTCTACATCCCAACCCACCAAGCGCAATCCGGGCAGCAGACGGTGACAATCATCACAGGGATCGACCACTAGCAATCGTCGTAAGGCAGGTGTTTCGATCATGACTGTTCCTTGGCGCCAAATTTATGAAATGTTATTAGAAACAGTCATTTGGCAGAACCAGTTGTAACATTAGCAATATTTTGACGCCCTCTTGTATCAATTGATTATAGGGCTAAGACCGAATCCTTCCGAGTTCGTTATAAGGAGGAAGGCTATTAGCTGCCTAACTAATTAAAACCTTTCATTCAGCTTTCAAAATCGCGGTTTAAGCATTGTGAATAAAAAAAGTTTAAAAAACTTGTTATCGTGTGTGACCTGCCCCCACTCTGCGGGCATCAGTACAAGTAACCAGCCGAAAGGTAAGCCCAACCGACGGCACATCACTTGTTTGGGCACAAGGAGAGAAGACCCCATGAACGCCCCGCTCCGCATCAACGAAGCACTTTTGATTGCCGGCCACGCATTCGAGCCTTTTCAATGCGTTGCCTGGGCCCCGCAAGACGGTAATGGCGAACTCAGCCTGACCGTTATCGACCGGACCAACACCCATATTGGCCGCAAACAGATTCCGAGCAGTGCCTATTCCGACCCGGCGCAACTGGAAAGTCTGCTGGAAGAGGTACGTGCCGAGTTGAGCCAGGAAGGTTATAAACTGCAATCCTGGACAATGCCGGAATAAGCACGCTCACGGATCACTATCAGTGATCCGCGCAACGCTCTCGCCCAACTCTGGATATACCGCCTTTCGTCGCGTTTGCTTTAATGCTTGAAAGCGATCTGGCGGTATATCAGCTTCTTGAAGTTCCCCGGTTCCCTCCCGTTTACGATTTTCAATGTCGTATGCAAACAGATTTGGTTTCAGTGAACGCGTCGAGCCAATCGGCGCCGAAATCTCGCCCGTTTCCAGACTGTTTGAAACCACCAAAAGGCATGTTCGCATCAATGAGCGTGTGGCTGTTGACCCATACCGTACCGGCCTCAATCAGCGAGAGACGGTCGTCGGGATTGATGACTAGCGTAGGTGAAACGTAAAAACCGTCACCGTTGGGCACCATTGCGCCGCTGATCAATTCAGCGTGGTGGCCGGGGATGTGGAAGTGACCAATCAGCTGGTAGAACTGGTGGCCAGCTATGACATTTTGACCTTGGTGGTGAAACGCGAGGAGTAACCACGGCTGCAGATCGTTCCCACGCTTCCGCGTGGGAATGCCGCCTTGGACGCTCTGCGTCCGCCCCTTGGTGACAAGGAGCGTCACGGGATGCATTCCTTTGCTGCGCGTGGGAACGATCCTCAGGCCTGAAGGCTTTTTCCCACACTTGATCTTCCCTTTCGCTTACGGCAACTTGCGCGCCTCTCACTACAAGGAGCTGCCGATGTCCGGTTCAATGGCCCAGGCGTTCGCGCACAATTTTCTCGGGCATTCACCACGCTGGTACAAGGCAGGCATTGTCGCGTTCCTGATCCTCAACCCGCTGGTACTCTGGACCGTCGGCCCGGTGGCTGCCGGTTGGTTGCTGGTGGTGGAGTTCATTTTTACCCTGGCCATGGCACTCAAGTGCTACCCGCTGATGCCCGGCGGATTACTGATGGTCGAAGCCCTGCTGTTGCGCTTGACCACGCCTCAGGCACTGTATGACGAACTGCTGCATAACTTCCCGGTCATCCTGCTGCTGATGTTCATGGTGGCGGGCATTTATTTCATGAAAGACCTATTGCTGTTCCTGTTCTCGCGCCTGCTGCTGGGGGTTCGGTCCAAGGCGTTGTTGGGGTTGATGTTCTGCTTTCTCTCGGCGTTTCTGTCGGCGTTTCTCGATGCCTTGACGGTAACGGCAGTGATCATCAGCGCCGCGGTGGGGTTTTACTCGGTCTATCACCGTGTTGCCTCGGGCAATGATCCACGCCAGGACAGCGAGTTCAGCGACGACAAACACCTGCCGAAGCTACACCACAAAGACCTTGAACAGTTCCGCGCCTTTCTGCGCAGCCTGCTGATGCACGGTGCAGTGGGCACCGCCCTGGGTGGTGTCTGTACGCTGGTGGGCGAGCCACAGAACTTGCTGATCGGCCATGAGATGGGCTGGCACTTTTCCGGGTTCTTCCTGAAGATCGCCCCGGTATCGCTGCCGGTCCTGGTGGCAGGCCTGGTGACTTGCGTGCTGTTGGAGAAGTTGCGCTGGTTCGGTTACGGCACCTTGCTGCCGGATAACGTGCGCGCAGTACTGGCCAACTATGCCGCTGAAGACAGCGCCGAACGCACCTCCCGTCAGCGCGCGGCGCTATTGGTTCAGAGCCTGGCGGCACTGATTCTGATCGCCGGGCTGGCGTTTCACATCGCCGAAGTCGGCCTGATCGGCTTGATGGTGATCGTGCTGATCACCTCGTTCACCGGCATCACTGAAGAACACCGCATCGGCAACGCCTTCAAGGACGCAATGCCATTCACCGCATTGTTGGTGGTGTTTTTCGCGGTGGTGGCGGTGATCCACGATCAACAACTGTTTACCCCATTGATTCAGTGGGTGCTGGCCCTGCCGCCCGAGCAACAACCGGGCATGCTGTTTATCGCCAACGGCCTGCTATCGGCCATCAGCGATAACGTGTTCGTGGCGACGATTTACATCACAGAAGTGAAACAGGCGTTCATTTCCGGTCATATGAGTCGCGAACACTTCGAGACCCTGGCCATCGCCATCAATACCGGCACTAACCTGCCGAGCGTGGCGACGCCAAATGGGCAAGCAGCGTTTTTGTTTTTGCTGACGTCGGCGATTGCGCCGCTGATTCGTTTATCGTACGGGCGAATGGTATGGATGGCGCTGCCATATACGGTGGTAATGGGTGTGCTGGGCTGGTTTGCGGTCAGTTACTGGCTGTAAGCCGAAAGATAATCGCGTAGCAACTGCCGAAGGCTGCGTTCGGCAACTGCTACGAAGAGCCGGCTTCAGCGCGGCAGGATAGACCGCTCGAAGGCCCCTGCCGCGCCATCCTCGACATTGCTGCCGGTCACCCGAGACGGTGCCAGGCGCGTCCGTCACGGGCCAGCAATTGCTCCGCCGACGCCGGGCCGTCTTCACCTGCCGGGTAAGTCTGAATGGTGGAGTCCTCCTTCCAGGCATCAAGGAACGGTTGCACGGCGCGCCAGCCATTCTCGATATTGTCGGCACGCTGGAACAACGTCTGGTCGCCGGTCAGGCAGTCATAGATCAAGGTTTCGTAGCCGGTAGACGGCTGCATCTCGAAGAAATCCTTGTAGGCGAATCCCAGCTCGATGTTGGCCATGGCGAGCGCCGGCCCGGGGCGTTTGGCCAGCAAGTCGAACCACATGCCTTCGTTGGGCTGGATCTGGATCCTCAGATAGGTCGGTTGCAATTCATCAACTTCGGTATCGCGGAACTGCGCGTACGGCGCGGGTTTGAAGCAGATGGCGATTTCCGTGTGGCGCACGCTCATGCGTTTGCCTGTACGCAGGTAGAACGGCACGCCGACCCAGCGCCAGTTATCGATCATGACCGTGAGCGCGACGTAGGTTTCGGTGTTGCTGTCGGGTGCTACCTTAGGCTCATCGCGGTAACCGGGCAGCGGCTTGCCGCCAAGTTCGCCCGCTGCATACTGGCCGCGCACCGAGTTCGCCAGCGCCTCCTCGGTGGACCAAGGGCGAATCGCTCCGATGACTTTGGCCTTTTCCCCACGCACCGCATCGGCACCGAAAGCGGCCGGTGGTTCCATCGCGACCATTGCCAACAACTGGAACAGGTGATTGGGCACCATGTCCCGCAGCGCGCCGGTGTGTTCGTAGAAGCTGCCGCGCGTCTCGACACCCACGGCTTCCGCCGCGGTGATTTGCACATGATCGATGTAATGGTTGTTCCAGAAGGCCTCGAACAGGCTGTTGGAAAACCGGCTGACGAGGATGTTCTGAACCGTTTCCTTACCCAGGTAATGGTCAATCCGGTAGATCTGCTTCTCCGTCATGACCTTGAGCAGACAGGCGTTCAGCTCTTGCGCGGTTTGCAGGTCGGAGCCGAAAGGCTTTTCGACCACCACCCGGCGGAAGGCCTCCGGCGCTTCTTCGAGCAGGCCGGAGGATCCGAGACGACGCACCACTTCACTGAAAAAGCGCGGCGCCGTCGCCAGGTAAAACACTGCGTTACCGGTGCCACTGGCGGCGATTTTTGCCGCCAGTGCTTTGTAGGTGCTGTCGTCGAGGAAATCGCCCTGGACATAGCTGATGCCCTTGGCCAGTCTGGACCACGACGCTGGTTCAAGGACGTCGTCGCCTTTGCCGATTTTGTTGGCCGCCTCGGTACGAATGAAATCTTCGAGCTTCTTGGCAAAGTCCGCATCGCTGATCGCGTTGTGATCGACGCCCACGATACGCAGGCCATCGCTCAGCAAACCATCGCGACTGAGGTTGTACAGCGCCGGCATCAGCAGGCGCTTGACCAGATCACCATGGGCGCCGAACAGAAACAGCGTGGTCGCCGGCGCGGGTTCAGCCTTGGATTTTTTTCGGCGCGAGGTCATTTCTTGGGTGTCTCGACATGGCCGCCAAAACCGAAACGCATGGCTGACAGTAATTTGTCGCCATAGGTACTTTGCTGGCGGGAGCGGAAGCGCGCGAACAACGAGTTGGACAAGACCGGTACTGGCACCGATTGCTCCATGGCCGCCTCGATGGTCCAGCGCCCCTCGCCGCTGTCGGCCACGGCGCCAGAATAACCGTCGAGTTTCGGATCGCTGGCCAGCGCATCGGCGGTCAGGTCCAGCAGCCAGGAGGAAACCACGCTGCCACGGCGCCAGACTTCGGCGATGTCGGCCACGTTCAGATCAAAGCGCTGATCTTGCGGCAGGTTTTCCGAGGCTTTGGTTTTGAGGATGTCGAAACCTTCGGCAAACGCCTGCATCATTCCATATTCGATGCCATTGTGAATCATTTTCACGAAGTGCCCGGAGCCCGCCGGGCCGGCGTGGATGTAACCGCGTTCGGCGCGATCATCCTCGGCCACCCGATCCTTGGTCCGCGGGATGTTGCCCAGGCCCGGCGCCAGGCTGTCGAACAGCGGGTCCAGACGTTTGACCACATCGGCATCGCCGCCAATCATCATGCAGTAACCGCGCTCCAGCCCCCACACGCCGCCGGAGGTGCCGACGTCAATGTAGTGCAGGCCTTTTTCCGACAGCGTGTGAGCGCGACGGATGTCGTCCTTATAAAAGGTGTTGCCGCCGTCGATGATCACATCGCCAGCATCGAGCAATTGACTCAAGGTTTCGATGGTTTCTTCGGTCGGCCCACCGGCTGGAAGCATTACCCAGACCGCTCGCGGTTTTTCCAGGCCCGCGACCAGCGCCGGCAAGTCCGCAACACCGGTTGCGCCCTCTTCGCTCAGGGCGGTGACAAATGCGGCGTTGCGGTCGTAAACCACGGTGCAATGCCCATTGAGCATCAGTCGCCGCGCAATATTGCCGCCCATGCGGCCCAGTCCGATAATCCCCAATTGCATGTACTGATGCTCCTTACTACAAATAAATATGTTTTAAAAGTTATAGCGCAATGAGGCTAATGAAGGTTAGTCGAAAGCGTCCAGACATAGTTTCCTCTCAAGCGGAGCAATACGCTGGATCACCTGAGACATTACGAAGAAGACAGACGACAATTAGAAATAAAAAAGTTCCATTCGCAGAAAAAAAGAAATCAGAAACGGCACCGGCTGCTTCCCGCCCTCGCAACGAGGATCACAACCACTTCTTCGCCCCATGCAACTGTTAACTTGCGCTTAATAGAATGGCCACACACTGCGCCCATGACCTCATATCACGGACGAAGCAGGCACCACACATTCTTGATGGAAAACACAGCATGAAACTTTCAACTCTGATCCTCGCTGGCCTGATGGCCGTTAGTTCTGCCGCCGTGTTCGCCGAAGGGGGCGCCGAACGATCCAGACAGCATTGGGACAACTTCAATCTGAGTCAGCAAGAAGTCCATGGCAAATCCGATAACACGGCGTCTGCCGACGCGGTTAAAACCGCACCTGCCAATGACGATCAGGCAGTAAAGAAACAAAAACCCAGCGCCTGATCCCTACGCAGCAATCTATGAAACTCTGGCAATACCGCTCCTTTGGCAGAGATTAACCTTGGCGTCCTTCCGGACGCCTTTTTTATGCCTGGAACATTCGTAACGCCCGCCTTACTGGTCGGCGCAGCCACTCATGCACGCCTGGTGCCCGACGGTGTTACAAGGCTTTGGTCCAGAACAACATACGGCCATGGGCCGGGTCTAACATCCCTGCGGCGAAACCGAATTTACCGTAGGACGCCTGAGCTACCTCATTGCCCTCGAGGACTTCCAGGGTGATTTTGCAGCAGCCACGCTGGCGGGCAATGTCCTCGACCTTTTTCAGCATTTTCTGGCTCAGTCCACGCCCACGAAATTTCTTCACCACCGACACGTCATGAACGTTGACCAATGGACGGCAGGCGAACGTTGAAAACCCTTCGAAACAATTCACCAACCCGGCCGGCTCGCCACCGACGAATGCTAATACACTGAATGCATGGGGACGCTTGGCCAGTTCGCCGGGCAGATTGTGCAACACATCGGCCGATAATGACTCGCCGCCGCCCATGGGATCTTCGGCGTAGTGATTCAGGATAATGCTGATGGCTTCGGCATGCACCGGGTTGGTATAGCTGGCTTGTAGTACCAGAATTTCTGCGGATTCCATTTCCATCCTCGATCGCATAGTGATGTTCGCTCCCTCAACGCGTCTCCAGACGACGGAGAAGGTCAACGGACCTTATCGTGACCGGGCCGGTTCCGACAACACCTGCGTGAGATTGCTGTAGTCCCTGGAATTTTCCGTCGGCGTCAGCGTCAGCGTCTTACGCCGCAAATCTGCTCTTCGGTGCAGATTTCAACGCGCTCCAGAAAACCGCTGCAATTGCATCTCCCGCAAGCGACTGAGGGTGCGGCGAAATGCAAACTCCAGGTAACCCTCGGTGTACAACGATTCCATCGGCACCTGGGCCTCGATGTACAGAGGAACCTTACGGTCGTAACACTCATCGACCAACGCGATGAAGCGCCGCACGCTGTCGTCATGCACCGACAACTGCGGCAGCTCCCGATCTCCTGCATCGACCCGCTCGACCCCGTCTTCGGTGCCGCGGGCAATTCGCCCGGGACGCTTGTGAGCGCTGAGGTTCGGTACTTCGCTCAATAGAATAGCGTTGAACCTGTCGCACAACGCCATGAAGTCCATCGCTGCAAAGGGTTGCTCGCACAGGTCCGCATAAAGACTCCAGAGCACGGTTTCGCTGGACTGCACGGCAGTGAGACGACGGTAACCGACGCTGACCGGCTCACTGGAAACGGCATGCCCGGCAGCCAATCCCTTGAACACTTCGTCCATGACGTCCGGTTGGCCAGGCGTGCGGACCCAATAACGCTGAACTCCGAGGCCCGGATGCAAGCGATGGTCTTCCCTGCCATCCATTGCCACCACCTGCATATGGTTTTTGATCGCTTCAATGGCCGGCACAAACCGCTCACGATTGAAGCCATCGGCGTAGAGCTGCACCGGAGGTTGATTGGAGGTGGACACGATGACCACGCCTTCCTCGAACATCACCTGAAACAATCGCCCGAGAATGATCGCGTCGCCGATATCGTTGACGAACAACTCGTCGAAACACAGCACCCGCACCTCAGCGCTCAGCTCACGGGCCAGCGCCTTTAGCGGGTCGGCAGTACCGGTCAATTGAAACGAGCGCTGATGCACCCAGCCCATGAAATGGTGAAAGTGCTGACGTCGGGCCGGTATCCGCAAACTTTGGTAGAACTGATCCATCAACCAGGTCTTGCCTCGGCCCACCGGCCCCCAGAGGTAGACGCCGCTGATGTGCGTATGGCCCTGGTGCAGCGTTCTGTGACACTGCTCAAGCGCCTGCACCGCTTGCCATTGGGCGTCGTCCTGGACGAAGCCCTTTTGCTCGATGGCGTGTTGATAGGCGCTGAGGGGGGAATCGAAGGTCATACGGGCAAATGGGTCCGGGGGCTGAAGCCGGACAGTATGCCAGTAAACAACGATATCTCCCGTAGCAGTTGCCGCCAGGCTACGTTCGACCGCTACGCGGCCGAACACAGGCTTCGCCTGCGGCTACAGGAGCGTACAGTTACAACGAAATATCCAGCCGAGCGATCTTGCCTTGCTCGTCGAGCCGGAACACATAGCGCAGCTCCAGCGGGCTTCCGGGAAAGGTGCCGCGGATCTGGTTTTTGACCAGCACCTTGCCGGTGCGTTGTTGCACATCAAGGACTTCAACCCGCGGTTGGTAACGTCGGGCGGCGTCCTCCATCCATTGGGCAATGGCAATGGTGCCGACCCGATGCTCGCCCTCATCGAAAACGTTGGCATCCTCGGCGAAGAAACTGGCGACCGCCGAGCTGTCACGGGCATTGGTGGCAGCAATGTAAGCGGCGATGGCGGGCGCGAGTGAAGAGGCTGGATTCGACATGTTGATACGGCTCCTTGTTTGTTGATTCTGGAGCCATGCTAAGACAGCCATGTGTCAATTCTTGTCAGGAGTGAAGCGCCCCGCCTCATCCAGTTGCATCAACTTGCGCCAGGCCCGCAACAGATCACTGCGACGCCCCGGATAGCGCTCACCCTGCTCGCTGGCGGCGGCGATCCGGTCGGCGCGAAAAGTCCGATAGGCCTCACGCAACTCGCACCAGGCGACAATCACCCGCACCTCATTGAAAAAGCCTAACGCCAACGGCCATATCAGCCGCTGGCTGGGGACTTTATTCACGTCTGCGTAATCGATGTGCAGCTTTGCCTGGCCGCGAATGGCCTGGCGAAAGACATTCAACTCCACGGCATTCTGCGGATACCCATAACCGGGCGGTCCGGGCAACACCGTCGGATTGCGCAAGGCATCCTGCGCCGCCGGTGCCAATACCGCCGCGATCTTCGCCAGGGCATCGGCCGCCGCTTTACTCAACACTTCATCGCCGCGCTGATCGACATAACGCAAACCCAACACAATGGCTTCAGTTTCGTCGGCGTTGAGCATCAACGGTGGCAGAAACAGACCGCTGCGCAGTACGTAGCCAATGCCCGCCTCGCCAAAGATCGGCGCCCCAAGGGCGGTCAATTCGGCAATGTCGCGGTAAATCGTGCGCTCGGAAATCTCCAGCTCGCTGGCCAGCGCCGCTGCCGTCACCGGGCGGCTCTTGCCGCGCAGTACTTGCAGCAACGTCAATAAACGGGTGGTACGCGACACGCTGATCACGCTCCTGTTCGAAAGGTTCGTGAAGATTAGCAGAGCATCCTGTCAGAAATTGTCAGCAGAGAAATAGGCGGTGAACCGCCACTCGCAGGTGTGCCCGGAAAAATGCCTCGCGGGCATGCCTGCGATGACGATCTGACAAGCAATGGATATTTCTGCAGAAGAAAATAGATTCCAATAGAAATTTATTTTATAGGGGTTGCCCAAGATGTATTTTTGATCCATTCAACAGCCACTCGCCTCTGGAGTCATCCCATGCCTTTAGTTCGTGTCGACATCAAAAAGCATCAGGATCCCACCTACGTAAAACGGGTCGGCAAGTTGATCTACAACGCCATGCACACCGCTATCGGCGTCCCCGATCACGACAACTTCCAAATCCTCGCCGAGCACGATGAACAGCACTTCATCTACGACCCGGTTTACCTGGGCATCAACCGCACCGACAACCTGGTGATCATCCAGATCACCCTGAACGAAGGTCGCAGCACCGAGCAGAAGAAACTGCTCTACAAGACCATCGCCGAGAGCCTCAACACTGAACTGGCCGTGCGCCTGGAAGATGTGTTCATCAACCTGGTGGAGGTCAAGAAAGAGAATTGGTCGTTCGGCAATGGGGTTGCTCAGTACGCCGATTGATTGAACTGGACGCTGATCGTTTGCCGCAGCATTCTCTGCAAACACACCGCTTGATCGCGGCTTACGCCCCGATCCCGGGGAGCTATCCATGAAAAAGGCGCTTATTTCGCCTTCGCCTTGTCGGGCCTGATCTGGAGCACCAACTTCATCTTCATGAAATGGGCGGCGGCCTGGATTTCGCCGACACAGATCGTTTTTTTGCGGGTGCTGTTCGGCTTTGTGCCAATTCTGATTTTCGCCCTCAGTCGGCGCGCACCGAGCTGCTCGCATCTACGTCACGGACACCACTTTATGGTCATGGCCTTACAGGCGACGGTGATCTACTACGCCTTTGCCAAGGGTGCTGCCGGACTGACCCATGGTGGTTTCTACCGTCACTTCGATTCCAGGGAAGCCCTGGCGCAGGAGGCATGTGGTCGTGCATTCGAGCAATCGGCGCAGCACTGACGGTGCCGTTGACAAGCTTCGATGGCCAACAGCATGATCGGCCTATGAACATTCTCGCGCTTGATCTCACCCGCACCACCACGACCGCCTCCGGCGGGTCGTGAGGTCGTTACGTGGATTGAACATCGCGCAGTGAACCCAAGGCCCGGCCAGCAATGGACAGGGGCTTTTGTTTCTCCGTCCACCTGGCACACAAGGAGAAACACCATGCCGTCACTCAGCACCAGGCACCCCGCTCTATTGATCATCGATATGCAGGTCGGGCTATTCAATGGACCGCACAAACCCCATGACGCAGAGCGCGTTCTGGCCAACATCAATCAACTGATCGCCAAGGCTCGTCAGACCGGCGCGTCAATTTTTGCGGTGAGGCATACCGGCCCGCAAGGTTCGCCCATCGCCTCCGGGAGCCCACTGTGGCAACTGCTGCCCACCCTTGAACTTGATGCGAGTGTTGACACACTGTTCGATAAAACCACACCCAGCTGCTTTTTCGGTAACCGTCTGGCTGATCAGCTGACAGCGGGCGGGATCAATGAATTGGTCATCGTCGGCATGAAAACCCAGTACTGCATCGACACCACTTGCCGTGTTGCCGTCGAACTGGGATTTCAACCAATACTGGTAGCGGACGCCCATACCTGCATGGACACGCCAGCGCTGCCGGCCAAAGCGATCATCGAACACCATAATGCGACGCTTGGCGGGGCTTTCGTGAAGCTGCTGAACACGGCAGATGTTCAATTTTGACGGGATAGGTACCCGCCGCCAAAAGATTGTCCGAACGCGACGTGATGAAACACTGTTGCTACGCCGACCGAGGTGAGTACCGATCCCCTGTAGGAGCTGGCGCAGCCTGCGATCTTTTGATCTTGCTCGGGACAGCTGTTTCGATAAGCTGCGATCTTTGGACCCAAGCCGCGCCGCGCCAGCTACCCTTGTCAAACAATTCCCGAGCCAGCAATCCCGGGTCTTTTCAGAGATGTCCCGGGGATGGGCAAAACACTATTTTCAGCGTCGGCAAATCCACCTTTTGAAGTCATCAGGAGCGCAGCATGCCCATCACCGTTCTGGTACTGGTTGAAACCATTAACGACTATTTGCCGATTCTTGAAAGCCAGGGGTTTCACCTGATTCTTGCACCAACACCCGCCGAGCGAGCCCACGCCATTCAGACCCACGCCAGACAGATCCGGGCGGTACTGACGCGCGGTCCGCTTGGGTTTTACGCCGAAGAAATCGCTGCTCTGCCGCTGCTTGAAATCATCTGCGTAATCGGCGCGGGCTATGAACATGTCGACCTGCAGGCCGCCAGCAATCGGGGCATTACCGTGACCAACGGCGCGGGGGTCAACGCTTCGTCGGTGGCCGATCACGCGATGGCGCTCTTGCTGTCTCTGGTACGTGGCATCCCTCAAGCCGATGCGGCGGTCCGGCGCGGCGAATGGCCGAAGATCATGCGGCCTTCACTGGCTGGCAAGCGCCTGGGCATTCTCGGCCTGGGCGCGGTGGGTCTGGCCATCGCCAAACGCGCCGCCAAGGGCTTCGATATGTCGGTGAATTACCACAGCCGCCAACAGCGCGACGACGTCCCTTATAACTACTGTGATTCGGCGACCGAACTGGCACGTGCTTCTGACTTCCTGATCATTGCCACTCCCGGCGGCGCCAGCACTCGCCACCTGATCGATAAAAAAGCCATTGATGCCCTCGGGCCGAAGGGTTTCATCGTCAATATCGCCCGGGGTAGCGTGATCGTCACTGACGAGCTGATCAGTGCCCTGGAACATCGGCGCATCGCCGGCGCGGCGCTGGATGTCTTTGATGACGAACCGCAAGTGCCGGACGCCCTCAAGATCCTGAACAACGTGGTACTGACACCCCATGTCGCCGGGCTATCGCCGGAGGCGACGCAGGCGACCGTGCATTTGGTGGCCGAAAACCTGCTGGCGTTTTTCTCCGGCAAAGCGGTGCTTACCCCGATCCCGCTGCCTCCCCCGCGCGACTAAAAAAGAACGGAGCTCTTTGCGGGTCCATCTACAGAACTCCCAGCAGTGTCCAGAGGCGACGGGACTCCGCATCGGCGGATATCAGCTCGCCAAGCAATTCGCTCAGCGGCTTGTTGCCCCACTCCACCCCTCGCCGGATCAGATAGGGCACCGGACTATGAGGCTCGGTCCGTGCCAGGTATTCGGCGATCAGCAACAACTGACGATAGGCTTCTTCCCGGTTCGCAGGCTCGCTGAACACCCTTGGCACATCGGCCTGGGGAGGCCGATCAGAATCCGCTACTGCCGGGGTAGGTTCACGTTGCGATTGAGCGGGCTGTTTCGGGTGCATGGCAATGAACTCCTTGATGAGTACCAGCATTGAGCAAATGCCATGAGCGAATCCACCAGGCTTGAGCTGATCCGCGGTGACAGTCACCTCACCGGCCGCCTGCTCGACAGCGAGCTGGAAGGCCCGTTGCGCATTGAGGAAGCCGGTCGCCAGCAAGCCGACCTCAGTTACAGCCAGGGGCAATTGCAGGGGGCGAGCACTCTCTATCACCCCAACGGCAAGGTCAGCGCGCTATTGCCCTATGTCAGCGGCAAGCTGCACGGCATGGCAACCTTTCATGCACCTGAGGACTGGTTGCAACGCAAGGCCACCTATCGCAAGGGGCTGCTGCATGGCGAAGCGAGTAATTACTTTCCCGATGGGCAACTGGCTGAACTGGAGCATTACCGCGACGGCGTCCGCGATGGGTCGTATCAGCGCTTCCATCCCAACGGAAAGAAGGCCCTTGACGCCCGTTACCTGAACGGTCAGTTGCTCGATCCCGGACAGCCTTTCGCCAGCGATGGACGCCCGCTGGACCCTGAGGGCAAGCCCATGTCGCGGTTACGTTGGTGGTGGCCGCGGCGACCATCGGGTTGGCCGGACTCTGGCACATGCCGAAGGTGGGAATGCTCACCAGCGGAATGTGGTCCATGATATTCGCCGCCGGCAGCCCGCCGGTGAGCGTGCGATTGACCGGCAGCACATTGAGCACCGTCGGGGCCACACCGAAACTGCATTGCAAGGTAGCGGTAGCACACACCTGCGGACATCCCACCTGACACCTCCTGTGCGGATGGAGAACTCATGGCAACTGACCCTCGCCAATGATCAACCATAGCTCGCAGGTGCCCGGCCTGCACGGCTGAACGCCAATCAGCCCATCAAGAACGCTGATTATCCGGCAACACGCTAACCTATAAGACCTTGCGGCACTTGTGAGCACACCACTGCGCGAATTAGATTAGCCAATAATGTCGGGCCTCCAAAATAAGCAGAAGGGATAAGCATGGCGCTTACTGACCAGTCCACCCGTATCCGCTCCGGCGAAGAACTCGATGTCAGTCGCATCGATCCGTACCTCAAGGCGCATATTCCTGGCCTGAGCGGGACGCCGCAGATCAGCCAGTTTCCGGGCGGCGCGTCGAATCTGACCTACCTGCTGGAATACCCTGAGCAGGAATTCGTCCTGCGCCGGCCGCCGTTCGGCCACAAGGCCAAGTCGGCCCATGACATGGGCCGTGAATACCGCATTCTCAATCAGCTCAAAGACGGCTTCCCGTATTGCCCGAAAGCCTACGTGCACTGCACCGACGAGTCGGTGATCGGGGCCGAGTTCTACGTGATGGAGCGGGTCAACGGCATAATCCTGCGTTCTGACCTGCCAGCTGAACTGGGCCTTGATGCGCAGAAAACCGAAGCGCTGTGCAAGAGCTTCATCGACAAGTTCGTCGAACTGCACCGGGTCGACTACAAGGCTTGCGGGCTGGCCGATCTGGGCAAGCCCGAAGGTTATGTCCAGCGGCAGATTCGCGGCTGGAGCGATCGCTACGACAAGGCGCTGACCCCCGACGCACCGAGCTGGGAAACCGTCAAAGCCTGGCTCAACGACAAGATGCCCGCCGATCACCCGACCTCGAGCATCGTGCACAACGACTATCGCTTCGACAACGTGATCCTCGACCCGCACAACCCGATGCAGATCATCGGCGTGCTGGACTGGGAACTGACCACCCTCGGCGATCCGCTGATGGACCTGGGCAACACCCTCGCCTACTGGATCGAAGCCGGCGACCCGGCACCCGTGCAACTGATGCGCCGCCAGCCGAGCCATGCGCCCGGCATGTTGACCCGCCGCCAGTTCGTCGATTACTACGCCGAACGCGCGGGGCTGCAGATTGACAACTTCGACTTCTACTACACCTATGGGCTGTTCCGCCTGGCGGGTATCGTGCAGCAGATCTACTACCGCTTCTTCCATGGCCAGACCCAGGACAAACGCTTCGCGCAGTTCATTCACATGAACAAACTGCTGGAGCAGATGAGCCTGCAAGTCATCCACACATCCAGCCTCTGACTACGCGCCTCGCACCTGGCATACAACAAGGAGAAAACCATGTCCAAGACTCAGCTGTTCGACCTTGACGGCAAGATCGCTTTCGTTTCCGGCGCCAGCCGCGGTATCGGTGAAGCCATTGCCAAACTATTGGCCCAGCAAGGCGCCCACGTAATCGTCTCGAGCCGCAAACTCGACGGTTGCCAGCATGTTGCCGACGCCATTATCGCCGACGGTGGCAAGGCCACAGCCGTCGCCTGCCATATCGGTGAAATGGAACAGATCACTCAGGTCTTCGCCGGGATTCGCGAGCAGTTCGGGCGTCTGGATATTCTGGTCAACAACGCGGCGACCAACCCGCAGTTCTGCAACGTGCTGGATACTGACCTCGGCGCATTCCAGAAAACCGTCGACGTGAACATTCGCGGCTACTTCTTCATGTCGGTGGAAGCCGGCAAGCTGATGCGCGAGACCGGTGGCGGCAGCATCATCAACGTCGCGTCGATCAATGGCATCTCGCCGGGGATCTTCCAGGGCATCTACTCGGTGACCAAGGCTGCGGTGATCAACATGACCAAGGTCTTTGCCAAGGAGTGCGCACAGTTCGGCATTCGCTGCAATGCGTTGCTGCCGGGGCTGACTGATACCAGGTTTGCTTCGGCGCTGGTGAATAATGACGCGATTCTCAACGTCGCTCTGCAGCAGATCCCGCTCAAGCGTGTGGCGGATCCGAGTGAGATGGCCGGTGCAGTGTTGTATCTGGCAAGTGACGCGTCGAGTTACACCACTGGGGTTTCGTTGAATGTGGATGGTGGATTTTTGTCCTGATTACAGCGGGTTTTGGGTGAACAAGAGGCAGCCTTCGGGCTGCCTTTTGTTTTTCCGGCGATTGTAATTCCACCTTTGGCTTCGACGGTGCAACACAATCCCGGTTTCGCGCCCATCATCGATCTCACTGTGATGCACGATCCTTGTAGGAGCCGAGCTTGCTCGCGATGGCCTGACAGCCGGCCAGTCTCTCGCTGGTGTACATATCCATTTCTTGCGGTAACGACGGGAATGGATATTCACTCAGTCGATATCAAGGGTGAATGTGCCGCCGCCATCGCGAGCAAGCTCGGCTCCTACAGGGAATGGTGATCACAACCAAAGAATGAATATTTATTCCGAATATTGAATTTTGAGAATATTTATTCTATTAATGTGCACCCTGAAAACAAAAATCCAAAAGGACCCCAACAATGCGCGAACTTGGAATCGGCTTGATCGGCACAGGCTTCATGGGCCGCGCCCACGCCCTGGCCTTTCGCAACGTCAGTGCAGTCTTCGAACTCCCCATACACCTGCATCTGGCCGCACTGGCCGACGCCGACACCCAGCGTGCCGAACACTGCGCCAACGCCTGGGGCTTCGAAAAAGCCCATGGCGACTGGCAACAATTGATCGACGACCCAAAGGTCAACGTCGTAGCAATCACCACGCCCAATCACCTGCACTACCCCATGGCCATGGCCGCCCTGGCCGCAGGCAAACCCGTGTACTGCGAAAAACCACTGGCCGTCAGCCTCGAACAGGCCGATCAGATGCGCCGCGCCGCCAAAGCCGCCGGCGTGGTGACGCGGGTCGGTTACAACTACCAGCACAACCCGATCATTGGCCTGGCCCGTGAGTTGATTCAGAGCGGCGAGCTCGGAGAGATCATCAGTTTTCAGGGCGAGTTCAGCGAAGACTTCATGGCCGACCCGCAATCACCATGGTCCTGGCGCTGCGAAGCACAGCATGCCGGTGGTGCCCTGGCGGATCTGGGCAGTCATTTGCTGGCGATGGCCCGGTACCTGGTCGGTGATGTGGAAGCAGTATGTGCCGACAGCCAAACCGTGCACCGGCAACGCCCTGCCACCACCGGCAGCCATGAACAACGCACCATCGCCGTCGATGATCAGGCCCATGCCTTGCTGCGGTTTACCAACGGTGCACGTGGCACCTTCAGCAGCAGTTGGCTCAAGCATGGTTACAAAAACCACCTGAGCTTCGAGATCAGCGGCACACGCGGCACTCTGGCGTTCGATCAGGAGCGCTTGAATGAACTGCGCTTGTGCCGTGCGGGTCAGGAAGGCTTTCAGCGTTTACTGGCCGGCCCTTCCCTGCCCGGTTATGCCGCCTTCAGTCCGGCACCGGGTCATCAGTTGGGCTACAACGAGTTGAAGACGCTGGAGGTGCACGGGTTGATTATGGCACTGGCCGGGCAAGGCTCGGACGGTACCGACTTTGAAGAAGCCTGGGAGGTGGAACGCCTGGCGACGGCCATTCGGCTGGCCGCGCTGGAGCAACGTTGGGTCAGGGTGGATGAGGTGTAACTGCGCGTTCTGGCGCGGTGGGTTTCGAAGCAAACCACGGCTTCGAAGCCCACCCACCAATCGCTTCAGGTCTTGGTAATGACGCCTGTCAAGCCGCCAACTTTCTGCTGGCAATCGCCGCCGACGCCGCCAACATTGCCCGCAACAGCACCGCACAACCAGCCGCCAGATCGTCCGGCGCGGCGTTTTCGATTTCGTTGTGGCTGATCCCGCCTTCGCACGGCACGAAGATCATCCCGGCCGGGCCCAGTTCAGCGAGGAAAATCGCGTCATGCCCGGCGCCGCTGACGATGTCCATGTGCGACAGGCCCAAGCCCTGGGCGGCACTGCGCACGGCATCGACGCAGCCTTTGTCGAAATACAGCGGCGGGAAATCGGCGGTCGGCGTCAGCTCGAAGCTCAGGCCGTGCTCCTGGCAAGTGGTGTCGATCACCTGCCTGACCTCAGCAATCATCGAATCCAGCCGCGCGGGTTCCAGGTGACGGAAGTCCAGGGTCATGCGCACTTCACCGGGGATCACGTTGCGCGAGCCGGGGTAGGCTTGCAGACAACCCACGGTACCGCAGGCGTGAGGCTGATGACTCAGTGCGGCACGATTGACCGCCGCGACCACCGCCGCCGCGCCGACCAGTGCGTCCTTGCGCAGGTGCATCGGGGTCGGACCGGCATGGGCTTCAACGCCCTTGAGTTTGAGATCGAACCACTTTTGCCCCAGCGCGCCCATCACCACGCCGATGGTCTTGCGCTCATCCTCAAGGATCGGCCCTTGTTCGATGTGCGCTTCAAAATAGGCGCCCACAGCATGGCCACTGACCTTGCGACTGCCGGCGTAACCAATGGCGTTCAGCGCTTCGCCGACCGTCACGCCTTGGGCATCGGTCTTGGCCAGGATTTGCTCCAGGGTGAATTTCTCGGCGAACACTCCAGAGCCCATCATGCACGGAGCAAACCGTGAACCTTCTTCATTGGTCCAGACCACCACTTCCAGCGGTGCCTCGGTTTCGATGCCCAGATCATTGAGCGTGCGCAGCACTTCCACACCGGCCAACACGCCGAAGCAGCCGTCGAATTTGCCACCCGTGGGCTGAGTATCGATATGGCTGCCGGTCATCACCGGCGGCAGCGTTGGATCGAGCCCGGCACGACGGGCGAAGATGTTGCCGACAGCGTCGATGCTCACGGTGCAGCCAGCCTCCTCGCACCATTGCACGAAGATGTCACGGGCCTGGCGGTCGAGGTCGGTCAGGGCCAGGCGACAGACGCCGCCCTTGACCGTGGCGCCGAGTCTGGCCAGTTCCATTAACGACTGCCACAGACGGTCGCGGTTGATGTGCTGATGGGTGGACTGCAGAACGTCAAGGGCAGCGTTCATGATGATCTCCTCAGACAGTTGTTATGGGTTTCTTCAGGTATTTCTTTGGTGTATTCGAGGCCGCCATCGCGAGCAAGCTCGCTCCCACACTGGATCTCCAATGTTCACAGAACCCTGTGGGAGCGAGCTTGCTCGCGATGAGGCCATCCGTCACGCCGCAGATTTCGCCACAGTCGGGCTCCGCTGCATCGAGCACAGCCCGTAATACAACAACCCACCCAGCGCCGAGCCGGTGAACCAGCCGTAGCTGTAAAACCAGCTGAATGCGTTGCTGCCCAACGACAGCAAGGTCAGCGCCACCGGGATGCCGAACGCGATAAAGCCGTTCCAGTTCCACGCCGGATACACGTCATCGCGGTACAGCCCCGCCAGGTCGAGCTGCTGTTTCTTGATCAGGAAATAGTCCACCACCATGATCCCGGCGATAGGCCCGAGCAGGCTGGAGTAGCCCAGTAACCAGTTGGAATACACTGTTTCCAGGCTGATATCTGAGACCAGCAAGCCGAGTTTTTTCAGCAGCTCGTGAGCCATCAACGCCAGCCCCACCAACCCGGTCAACATCACCGCTGTGGTCCGATTGATCAGCTTGGGCGCGATGTTCTGGAAGTCGTTGGTCGGCGAAACAATGTTCGCCGCAGTGTTGGTGGACAAGGTCGCAATGATGATCAGCGCCATGGCCAGCGCCACCCAGACGGGGCTTTGAATATGACCGATCAGGGTCACCGGATCGGAGACCGTCACCCCTACCAACTTCGCGGAGGCCGCGGTCATCACCACACCCAGCGCGGCGAACAGGAACATGGTCAGCGGTAAACCGAAAATCTGTCCAAGGATCTGGTCTTTCTGACTTTTCGCGTAGCGGCTGAAGTCCGGAATGTTCAGCGACAGTGTCGCCCAGAACCCGACCATGGCGGTCAGCCCGGCGCAGAAGTAGCTGGTCACGCTGGCGCCTTCCGGGCGTTTCGGCGGGATCGCCATCAATTCGGTCAGTGAGACATTCGGCAAGGCCCAGACCAGCAACCCGATGCCCACCAGTACCAGCAGCGGTGCAGACAACGTTTCCAGCCACTTGATCGATTCCGCCCCGCGCAACACCACCCACAGGTTGAGTGCCCAGAACATCATGAAACCGATCACCTCGCCGGTGCCGCCCAGGGACTTCCAGCCCTCGAAAATCGACCCGAGAAACAAGTGAATGGCCAGGCCACCGAACATCGTCTGGATGCCAAACCAGCCGCAGGCCACCAAGGCCCGAATCAAACACGGCACATTGGAGCCAATCACACCGAATGAGGAGCGCAGCAGTACCGGAAACGGGATGCCGTACTTGGTTCCAGCGAAGGCATTAAGGGTCAAGGGGATCAATACGATGAGATTGGCAAACAGAATCGCCAGTAACGCCTCACCGACCGACAGCCCGAAGTATGCGGTAAGCACCCCGCCGAGCGTGTAGGTCGGCACGCAGACCGACATACCGATCCAGAGCGCCGTGATGTGCCATTTGTTCCAGGTGCGCTCATGCACTTTGGTCGGCGCAATGTCGTGGTTGTAACGAGGACTGTCGAGTACGTCGCTTCCGGCATCCAGCTCGTACAAGCCTTGGCGTTCGGTCACCTGTGATCTGATCTGTTGCATGGCCGCTCCACTGTTCTTTTGATTATTTTGCTCATCGGGTTGGCTGGCGGGTTAAACCGCAAACCGGGCGATGGCCGGAGTACTTACGACTTCTGCGGACCGGCCAGCGTGTCAGCGGCGGCACTCAATAAACGTGCCGGGTATCCCACTGGCTCACTTGCCACTCCGTAAAATCCATGTAAACAACTGATGTTCATCAGTTTTATTTAATGACTCATTGAGCCCTTGGCTACTTGCCCATTCACTCAGGCTGAATGTCAGGCAAGTTGTCCGAACAGTCAGGACTCAATCTGGTGCATCACTATTTTTTAAAATGATTTCGCCCGCTGACAGGCATAGCTCAAACGGCTGATTTCACATAGGAAATCTTGACCATATTTGGATCCTGTCAAGTGCGTCAAAATGGTGAGCGACCTCACCATTTTGGTGATTTTTATAATTATTCGTTTATTTTCAATGAGTTAAACACGTTATAAGCTTATAAAAAATATTCTTGCTCATTCAAAGAACACCAGCTAGCGTTTATTCCTGACAGCACTGACAGGAATATAACTTCCTCCAGCTTGCCGTAACGACAACACCTAGAACTGGCATTAGCCGGTCAAGCCTGTGAGGAACTCGGAATGTCTCTGTTGATCCGTGGCGCCACCGTTGTTACCCATGATGAAAGTTACCGCGCTGACGTGCTTTGCGCTGACGGTTTGATCCAGGCAATCGGCAATAATCTGGATATCCCCACCGACTGCGAAGTGCTCGATGGCAGCGGTCAATACTTGATGCCCGGCGGCATCGATCCCCACACCCACATGCAACTCCCCTTCATGGGCACCGTCGCCAGCGAAGACTTTTTCAGCGGCACGGCAGCCGGACTTGCCGGTGGCACCACCTCGATCATCGACTTCGTGATTCCCAATCCGCAGCAATCGTTGCTGGAGGCTTTTCATCAGTGGCGCGGCTGGGCCGAGAAGTCCGCCGCAGACTACGGTTTTCACGTCGCCATCACCTGGTGGAGCGAGCAGGTTCGCGAGGAAATGGCCGAGCTGGTCAGTCACCATGGCGTGAACAGTTTCAAGCACTTCATGGCTTACAAGAACGCGATCATGGCCGCCGACGATACGCTGGTGGCCAGCTTCGAACGCTGTCTGGAGTTGGGCGCGGTGCCGACGGTGCACGCGGAAAATGGCGAACTGGTCTATCACCTGCAACGCAAACTGATGGCCCAAGGCATCACCGGCCCCGAGGCGCATCCGTTGTCGCGGCCATCCCAGGTTGAAGGCGAAGCGGCCAGCCGCGCAATCCGGATAGCCGAAACCCTAGGTACGCCGCTGTATCTGGTCCACGTCTCGACCCGTGAGGCACTGGATGAAATCACCTATGCGCGCAGCAAGGGGCAGCCGGTCTACGGTGAAGTCCTGGCCGGACACCTGCTGCTGGACGACAGCGTCTACCAGCACCCGGATTGGCAAACAGCCGCCGGTTATGTGATGAGCCCGCCCTTCCGCCCTCGCGGCCATCAAGACGCGCTTTGGCACGGCCTGCAATCGGGCAACCTGCACACCACCGCCACTGACCATTGCTGCTTCTGCGCCGAACAGAAAGCCGCCGGCCGTGATGACTTCAGCAAAATCCCCAACGGCACTGCCGGTATCGAAGACCGCATGGCCGTGCTCTGGGATGAAGGGGTGAACACCGGACGGCTGTCGATGCAGGAATTCGTCGGCCTGACCTCAACCAACACCGCGAAGATCTTCAACCTCTACCCACGCAAAGGCGCGATTCGCGTCGGTGCCGATGCCGATCTGGTGCTCTGGGACCCGGAAGGCACCCGCACCATTTCGGCCAAGACCCATCACCAGCAGGTCGACTTCAATATCTTCGAAGGCAAGACCGTGCGCGGCGTACCCAGCCATACCATCAGCCAGGGTCGGCTGGTCTGGGTCGACGGCGACCTGCGGGCCGAGCGCGGTGCCGGGCGTTACATCGAACGCCCGGCCTATCCGGCGGTGTTCGATCTGCTGAACAAACGCGCCGAGTTGCAGCGACCGGTTCCCGTAAAGCGCTGAATCCGGGCCTTTGATGATCGTTCCCACGCTCTGCGTGGTAACGCCTCTGGGGACGCTCCGCGTCCCACGCTTGTGACGTAGAGCGTCACGGGCTGCATTCCCACGCAGAGCGTGGGAACGATCACCAGGTAGAACGTGCGATACACCAATACCAATGCCCATCAGAGGCAGTACCTCAAAAACCGTGAGGCCATCACCGTGATCAAGACCCTGAGCCACCTCCCGCATCCCCATGAGGACGCGGCCGCCCTTGCCGGCCATTTCACCGATCTGGCGCCGCCGCTCAATGCCCGTCAGGCCACACTGGAAGCCTCGCGCTGCCTGTATTGCTACGACGCACCGTGTGTCAATGCGTGCCCGAGCGAGATCGACATCCCGTCGTTCATTCGCAATATCCATCAGGAAAACGTTCAGGGCGCCGCGCAGACAATCCTTTCGGCGAACATCCTGGGCGGCAGTTGCGCACGGGTCTGTCCGACCGAAGTCCTGTGTCAGCAAGCCTGCGTGCGCAACAACGCTCAAGAGTGCGCGCCAGTGCTGATCGGCCTGCTGCAACGTTACGCCGTGGACAACGCGCAGTTCAGCGAACACCCATTCAAACGTGCCGCGCCGACCGGTAAACGCATCGCTGTGGTCGGTGCCGGGCCGGCGGGGTTGTCCTGCGCTCATCGCTCGGCGATGCATGGCCATGAGGTGGTGATTTTCGAGGCCCGCGAGAAAGCCGGCGGACTCAACGAATACGGGATCGCCAAGTACAAGCTGGTGGACGACTTCGCTCAACAGGAGCTGGAGTTTTTGCTGGGTATCGGCGGGATCGAGATCCGTCACGGGCACAAACTCGGCGACAACCTCAGCCTCACTGAACTGCATCAGCAGTTCGATTCGGTGTTCCTCGGCCTCGGCCTGACTGCCAGCAAGCAGCTCGGTCTGGCCCACGAAGACGCCCCCGGCATGCTCGCTGCCACCGATTACATCCGTGAGCTGCGCCAGGCCGATGACCTGACGCAATTACCACTGGCCGATCGCTGCATCGTCCTTGGCGCCGGCAATACTGCCATCGACATGGCCGTGCAAATGGCTCGCCTCGGCGCTCGCGACGTGAACCTGGTGTACCGACGCGGCCTTGCGGAAATGGGCGCCACCGAGCATGAACAGAACATTGCCAAGGCCAATCAGGTACGTCTGTTGACCTGGGCTCAGCCCGAAGAAGTCTTGCTCAATAAAAAGGGTCAGGTACGCGGCATGCGCTTTGCCCGCACGCGGCTGGAAAACGGTCGCCTGCAATGCACCGGCGAGACCTTCGAGCTGGCCGCCGACGCGATCTTCAAAGCCATCGGCCAGTCCTTCGACGACGCAGCGCTGAACGATCCGCTGGCCCGTGAACTCAAGCGCGAGGGCGAGCGCATTCTGGTGGACGAACAGCTGCGCACCAGCATCCCCGGAGTCTACGCCGGAGGCGACTGCACCAGCCTCGGCCAGGACCTCACCGTCCAGGCCGTGCAGCACGGCAAGCTGGCCGCTGAAGCCATCAATGCCCAACTCATGCTCAATGTGGAGGCTGCATAAATGGCCGATCTGTCGATTGTCTTCGCTGGCATCAAAGCCCCCAATCCATTCTGGCTGGCCTCCGCTCCGCCCACCGACAAAGCCTACAACGTAGTCCGCGCCTTTGAGGCCGGCTGGGGTGGCGTGGTCTGGAAAACCCTCGGTGAGGACCCGGCGGCGGTCAACGTGTCGTCGCGCTACTCCGCCCACTTCGGCGCCAACCGCGAGGTCATCGGCATCAACAACATCGAGCTGATCACCGACCGTTCACTGGAAATCAACCTGCGGGAAATCACCCAGGTCAAAAAGGACTGGCCGGACCGCGCGCTGATCGTGTCCTTGATGGTGCCCTGCGTCGAAGAGTCGTGGAAAGCCATCCTGCCGCTGGTGCAAGCCACCGGCGCTGATGGTGTCGAGCTGAACTTTGGTTGCCCTCACGGCATGCCTGAACGCGGCATGGGCGCAGCGGTCGGCCAGGTCCCGGAATACGTCGAGCAGGTTACCCGCTGGTGCAAGACTTACTGCTCACTGCCGGTGATCGTCAAACTCACGCCCAACATCACCGACATTCGCGTTGCCGCCCGCGCCGCCCACCGTGGCGGTGCCGATGCGGTGTCGCTGATCAACACCATCAACTCCATCACCAGTATCGACCTGGATCGCATGGTCGCTCATCCAATGGTTGGCAGCCAAAGCACCCATGGCGGTTACTGCGGCTCGGCGGTCAAACCGATTGCGCTGAACATGGTGGCCGAGATTGCCCGTGACCCACAAACCCGTGGCCTGCCGATTTGCGGCATTGGCGGGATTGGCAATTGGCGCGATGCGGCAGAATTCATCGCCCTTGGCAGCGGCGCGGTGCAGGTGTGCACGGCAGCGATGCTGCATGGTTTTCGCATCGTTGAGGAGATGAAGGACGGTCTGTCGCGCTGGATGGACAGCCAAGGCTACACCAGCCTGCAGGAATTTTCGGGTCGGGCGGTGAGCAATACCACGGACTGGAAGTACCTGGACATGAACTACCGGGTCATCGCCAAAATCGACCAGGACGCGTGCATCGGCTGCGGTCGCTGCCACATCGCCTGTGAAGACACCGCGCACCAAGCTATCGCCAGCCTCAAGCAGCCTGACGGCACGCATCAATATGAAGTAATCGACGACGAGTGCGTGGGCTGCAATCTATGCCAGATCACCTGCCCGGTTCAGGACTGTATCGAGATGGTACCCATCGACACCGGCAAGCCATTCCTGGACTGGGACCACGATCCGAGGAATCCGTATCGCGTGGCGGTTTAAACAAACCTGCTGATGATCGTTCCCACGCTCTGCGTGGGAACGAGCTGCGTGGGTTACGGCTCCAAGCCAATCCCCCGCAGAATCACGCTGGTCACGGTCTGTACCGCCCGTTCAAACTGCATATCCGACAGCGGTTGGTGATCGTTGAGGATCATCACCTGGTGATCGAAGTCAGCGTAATGCTGGGTCGAGGCCCAGATCATGTACAGCAGCGCGGAGGGTTCCACCGCCAGGATGCGTTTGTCTTCCACCCACTGACGAATTTTCGCTTCCTTCATTTTCGCCCAGTCGTACAGGCTCGCATCCAGCGCCTCTCCAAGGGTCGGTGCGCCATGAATGATTTCATTGGCCCAGACTTTCGAGCCATAAGGCCGGCTACGGGAATGGTTCATCTTGGCGCGGATGTAGCTGCTCAGCACCACCCGCGGATCATCGAACATCTCGAAGCACAACGCGTCCTGCTTCCACACATCCAGCAGATCAAACAGCACGGCGCTGTACAGCTCACTTTTGGTGCTGAAGTAGTAGTGCAGGTTGGAGCGCGGCAGTTGCACTTCTCTGGCAATATCGGCCATCGCCGTGCTGCCGTATCCTTTCTCGGCGAAGATTTTTTCGGCCGCCAGCAGAATTTTTTCGACGTTACTGCGACGAATCTCGATCTTGTGATTGCCCATGAGGGCTCCCTGACGACAGCGTTGGTCAAGACTAGCATCCGCTCTAGTTCGGGGCGACAGCCGCAAACGAAACTTCGTACGCTAGACTTCCCCCGAGAAAACGCTGAGTACCGTTTCGCTCGGCACCTGCGTCATGCTCTATTAGCGCCCCCTCGTATTCAATGAAGGTACCTGCCAATGCTGATCAAAAAAGCCCTGACTACCACTGCCCTGCTGAGCGCGCTGCTCGCCGCCTCTTCGGTGTTTGCCCACGCGCACCTGAAAAGCGAAACGCCGGCCGCTGACAGTACCGCTGCTGCCCCCAAGGAATTACGACTGGTGTTCTCCGAAGGTGTTGAAGCAGCCTTTACCAAAGTCACCCTTAGCAAGGACGGCGCTGATGTCGCGGTCAAAAGCATCACCACCGAAGGCAGCGACAAAAAGACCCTGATCGTGACTCCAGCAGCTCCATTGGCAGCGGGTAATTACAAGGTCGAGTGGCACGCGGTCTCGGTCGACACCCATAAAAGTGAAGGCAACTATAGCTTCAAGGTCGGCCAATAATTCATGTCGAGCGCGCTGGTCCTGTGCCGATTCCTGCATTTCGCCGGGGTGCTGATGCTGTTTGGTGCCTGTGTCTTCAGGCCCCTGCTGTTACGCCGCGAGCCGCTTACAGAGGCGCTTGGCGTACTGGATCGACGTCTCGCTGGCGTAACGAAACTGCTCGCCTCGTTGGCGCTCGCCAGCGGGGTTTGCTGGCTGTTGCTGATCACCGGCAGCATGGCTGGTTCATGGCAGGCGGCGATTGACCTGCCGACGTTGCAGTTAGTCCTGAGCAATACGTTTTTCGGGCAGGTCTGGAGCTGGCACCTGCTGCTCAATCTGTTGTTAATGGTGTGCCTGATCACACCGCCAGGCAGATCGTTTCCTCTACGACTGGCCCTGAGCAGCCTGCTGCTGGCAACGCTGGCGCCGGTCGGACACGGCGCCATGCTCGATGGTCTCAACGGCCAGTTACTGATCCTCAACCAGGTGATTCATCTAGCGTGCGTCGGCGCCTGGCTCGGTGGGTTGATGCTGTTGGTCATGATTGTGCTGCAACCAGCAACCCATCCGGTCAGCTTGATACTGCAACGATTCAGCGGTGTCGGTTACGGGCTGGTGGCCGGTTTGCTGGTCACCGGGTTGATCAACGTCCGCGTACTCACCGGCGCCTTTTG
Organism: Pseudomonas sp. GW821-FHT04C07; assembly: GCF_059420325.1. Lineage (NCBI taxonomy): Bacteria > Pseudomonadati > Pseudomonadota > Gammaproteobacteria > Pseudomonadales > Pseudomonadaceae > Pseudomonas > Pseudomonas sp. GW821-FHT04C07. The sequence continues at coordinate 60,002 of NZ_JBWKTM010000018.1, read as the reverse complement.
GCCGACGCCGTTGCTGTCCGGTTTTGCGCTGATTCTACTGATCAAGGTGCTGCTGGTCGGCGGCATGCTGGGACTGGCGCTGTTCAATCGCCTTAGAGTGAAAGACTGCCACAAGCGCCTGTCGACACTGCGTACCAGTGTGATGCTTGAGTGGCTGCTGGGCGTTGCCGCCGTCGCGGCGGTATCGCTGCTGGGGACGATGCCACCAATGATGGCGAGTTAGAGTCACCTCGATCGTTCCCGCGCTCCGCGTGGGAATGCCGCCCTGGACGCTCTGCGTCCGCCCTTGATTTGACGCAGAGCGTCACGAGATGCCTTCCCACGCAGGAACATTGGAACGATCAATTTTTGCCTGAAACGCCCCCTTCCCCCGCCGTATCAATGCTCACCACCACCGACATCCCCGGTCGGAGCCGTTCGCTTTGTGGCTGATCGGGATCGACGGTAATACGCACCGGAACCCGCTGGGCGATTTTGACGAAGTTGCCGGTGGCATTGTCGGCTTGCAGCAGACTGAACTCCGAGCCGGTGGCCGGAGAGATCCGCTGCACCCGACCGTGGAATTTCTGGTGATTGAGGGCGTCGACGGTAAAAGTCGCTGGTTGGCCAGTCTGAACATTGTCCATCTGGGTTTCTTTCAGGTTGGCGATCACCCACAGCTGATTCGGCACCAGCGCCATCAACTGCGCGCCCGAATTGACGTAGGCCCCCAGACGCACACCGATCTGCCCGAGCTGACCGTCCTGTGGGGCGATGACCCGGGTATTGGACAGATCGATGCGGGCCAGTTCAACCACAGCCTCAGCGCTGGCCACCGCCGCCTCCAGCGAACCGCGATTGACGATCACCGTTTGCAGGTCCTGCCGGGCGATTTCCAGGGTCGCCTGGGCTTGAGCCTCGGCGGCGATGGTTTGCGCGTTGGCCGCGCGGGCCACATCCAGGTCGCGCCTGGAGACCGAGCCATCAATGATCAGTTCTTCGTTACGCCGCAGGTCTGCCGCACTTTTACGGACCTGGGCCTGACTGTCGACCAACGCGGCCTGACGCAATTTGATGGTCGCTTCGGCACTGTTGCGTTGTTGCACCACATTGGCCAACCCCGCCTTCTGCACCGCGAGTTGCGCCAGCGACTGATCCAGACGCTGCTTGTAGATGCGGTCGTCCAGGCGCACCAGCAGGTCCCCGGCTTTGACGAACTGGAAATCCTGCACCGGCACCTCATACACATAGCCGCTGAGTTGCGGCCCGATGATCGTCACCTGGCCCCGGACCAACGCGTTTTCCGTGGTCTCGATGGCGCTGCTGAACGGTGGCAATTGCCAGGCATACAGCACAATTAGCACTCCGACGATGGCAATGGCGGCAAAGCCCATGGACGAGATAACCCGCACCCGTAGCGAGCGCGGCTCGGTGGCCGGCGCTGACGGCGGCTCGGTGCCCTCGGGCGTTGCGGCAATGGCGTTGGTGGTCGTCTTCGTCAGTTCGGTCATGGAGAGGTGGCACCGCTGGGTTGAACGGGAGATGGGGTGGCAGGCACAGGCTTGAGCGCTTTGGTCGTGCTCATCAGCCACAGGCTGCGCAGAAAGATCCAGAGCATGGTCAGCACGGCGATCACCGCAATCAGCATGAACACATCGTTATAGGCCAGCACGTTGGCTTCGCGGGTCGCTGCGCTAGCGAGGCTGCGTATGCCCTGGAGGGTGCGTAAATCCGGGTCAGCGATGATTGTTCCATAAGCCGAGCCGCCGCTTTGCACGCGGCCGGCTACCCGTGGGTCGAGCAGCGTCAGGTGCTCGACGATAGTGTTGGAATGAAACTTCTCGCGCACGATCTGGAACGTCCCCAGCAGCGCCGAGCCGATCAGCCCGCCGAGGTTCTGACAGATCCCGAACAGCACCGAAAAACTCACCAGATTGCGCGGATTGGTCAGTACATTGCGTGCGCCATAGACCATGGTCGGCCCGAGAAAAAACGTTCCGCCAAAGGCCAGCAGGAACTGGCTGAAGTACATGTTGGCCGGGCGGGTTAGGTTGTTCGAAAAACTGTCCATCACCGAGCCCACCGCCATCAACGCCAGAGAGATGACCACAGGCATGAACAGATGCGCCGGGTTGATGGTCAGGGCGCTGGTCGCCAGGCCGGCAATACTGCCCAGCAGCATGACGGCATAAAGGGTGCGCATCTGCTGGCTGCTCATGTTCAGCGCCTGCAAAAAACCCACCGCTCCGGTGGACTGCTCCGAGAGCACCATACGAATCAGGATCACCGCCAACGCCAGGCGAATCATCGCCCCACTACCCAGCCATCGGGTCATCAGCATCGGGTTGCTGCGGTTATGCTCGATGGCCAGCCCGGCCATGATCAGCATGATCGAGCCCGCCGAAGCAATGCCGATCCACGGTGCCTCAAGCCACCAGTCGATACGCCCCAGCGACAGCACCGCGCAGAGCAAAGCGACGCCGCTGGCCAGCAACGTGAACGTCAGGAAGTCGAGTCTCTCAAAGGTTTTGAAGCGGTCGCCCGGCGGCAGCTTGAGCAGGAACACACAGCCCAGCGAGGTCAGCGCCAGCCCCAGCTCGAACAGATACAGCCCTCGCCATTCGGCGATCTGTAGCAAATCTTCGGAAAACAACCGGGCCAAGGGCAAGGCCAGTTGCGAGGTGCCCAACCCCAGCACCAGTGCCTTCATTCGCCACTTCGCCGGGAAGGCCTGGATCATGTAATACAAACCCAACGAGTTAAGCGCTGCGCCGACCATGCCATGGGCGGCCCGCACGGCAATCGCCGAGTTCAGGTCATTGACGAACAAATGGCCAAAGGTCACCAGCGCATACAGCACCAGAAAAACCTCGGTAAACGCCCGCAGACCGAACTGCTGACGAAATTTCACCAGCAGCAGGTTCATCGACACGTTGGTCATGACATAGGCCGCCGGTAACCAGGCCATCTCGGCGGTGGTCGCCCCCAGCGCACCTTGCAGATAAGGCAGATTGGCGATTACCAGCGAGTTCCCCAAACCGCCGGTCAACGCCACCAGCAGTCCGACCAGCGCATAGGCCAGACGTTTGCGTGCGGGGTGCAGCGGGGTCGACGGCGAACCCGGCAAGCTGGGCCGTTCGTGGGGTTGCCAGGATCGCGGGGCGTAGTGATCCATTTTTTAACCTTGATGTCTGTGCCTGTTGTAACCACGACTGCGCACAGTAATGCCATTGCAGTGTTACTAGTAAACCTGAGCAGGGTGCATCTTGCCAGTTACACCGTTTGCACCGCTGCAAAAGACATTACCCGCTATCAGGAACTTCTATGCGCTTCACTGGTGGTATTTCAGTGAGGCTTGCCCCCTCACGCCTTGAACAGCATGTAGCTGGCCACGACGATGCAAATGCTGGCAAATCCCACCTGCAACCCTCTGGCCGAAACGCGGGATGTCAGCCGTCGACCAAACAGCATTCCGACGATGCTCGCGACAATAAAAGCCCCACCCGTAGCGCTAATGGACACCCCTGCCTGAAACGCGCCGATAACCCCTATCGCCGAAATCAGGCTGATCACCATCAACGAGGTGGCAACGATTCCACGCATCTGTACATCGGTCAGTTGCTTGAAGGCCGGCACGATCAGAAAACCGCCGCCGACTCCGAGCAGCCCGGAAACAATGCCCGTGACAGCGCCCAATGCCGCCAGGGTCGCCGTGCATTTAGCGGTCCAGGAAAAGCGCCCGGTGCGTTGATCGAGCATGCAGTTTTTCTGCCCCCAGGAAGCGCTGCCATGATCACTCGGCCCGCAATCCCGCGACTCGCGCCGCAGCATCCGCCACGCCACGATGACCATGAGCAGGCTGAACAGAATCATCAAGACTTTTTCCGGCAAGCGATGGGCGAAGTAGATACCCACCGGCGAGAACAGCGCCCCGAGCAATGCGATCAACAACGCCGCGCGGTAACGCACCAGGCCGTGTCGCAAGCCATCGATGGCACCGACCGCCGCCGCGCTGCCCACGGCGAACAGCGCCACCGGTGCCGCCTGGGTCATGCTCCAGCCTAAACCCAATACCAAAGCCGGCACCGCGAGAATGCCGCCACCGGCACCGGTCAAGCCCAGGACCAAGCCCATTACCACACCAAAGAATGTTGTAAGCAGCATAAAACGCTCTGATCGACTTTTAAGACAACCGGAAAAAACCGGCACTGGAATCCCCTACAATACAACCCACGACAACTTATCCGCACTTGAATCACATCAATGCTGGTCAGGGTGCAGACAATCTATTTACCTTCTGGACTCATCCCGAAAGGATCTGCCCCATGTCAGCGTTGATTCAAGCCTTCCTGGACGAAGCCTCGTCGACGTACACCTACGTGATCTTTGAACTCGATGGCGGGCACTGCGCGATCGTCGACTCGGTGCTCGACTATGATCCCGCATCGGGGCGAACCGCTACCACCCAGGCCGACCGAGTGATTGCCTTCATCCGCGAACATCGTTTGCAGGTGCAGTGGCTGCTGGAAACCCACGCCCACGCCGACCACCTGTCCGCGGCGCCCTACCTGCGCCGGGAACTGGGCGGCAAGATCGCCATCGGCCAGCTGATCTGCAAGGTTCAGGACGTGTTCAAAACCCTGTTCAACCTTGAGCCGGAATTCAAAATCGACGGTTCGCAGTTCGACCATCTGTTTGCACCGGACGAGGAGTTCACCATCGGCAACCTCAAGGCCAGGGCGTTGCATGTGCCGGGTCATACCCCGGCGGACATGGCCTACCTGATCGACGATGAGCTGATTCTGGTGGGCGACACCTTGTTCATGCCCGACGTGGGAACCGCACGCTGCGACTTCCCCGGTGGTGACCCGCGGCAAATGTTCGCCTCCATACACAAGCTGCTGGCATTCCCCGCAGGCACCCGCCTCTATGTCTGCCACGACTACCCGCCTGCGGACCGCGCATTTGCGTGCCAGTCCAGCGTCGCCGAACAACGCAAAAGCAATATCCATGTGCATGACGGTATCGACGAAGCCGCTTTCGTCGCCATGCGCACCCGGCGTGATGCCGGGCTATGCATGCCGAGGCTGTTGCTGCCGGCGATTCAGGTCAACATGCGCGCAGGGAATCTGCCGCCCGCCGAAGACAATGGTGTGACTTACCTGAAGATTCCGATCAATCGGTTGTGACGTGCCAGCGGCTCACCGACAGTCGACCACCTGGCACTCTGAAGCGCCCGTTGACCTCTCCCGTTTGCTGACTTGATCCTGTCGGGGCACCACACATGCGTAATTCAGGATCACCTATGATCTGGAATTCCAGGGCCATGTCCGCATAGCCCGAGTTCTTGCCATAGGCATCGATGGTTTTCTGTAAGGCCTGATTGAAAATATCGATGACCCGTGCGGACGTACCACTTGCGCGCAACTGCTGAGCCACCGCAACGAAACTGACCGAAAGCCGGGTACCGAAATCCGAGTCCACCGGGAAAGGTGAAGCAACCACGGCGCCCACACCTCGACGCACCAGCATATTGACGAAAGTCTGACTGGCGGCCGAGACGCCAAGGGTGGAACACGCCGTCAGGATTGCCACGCTACCCGGCGTGAAATGCCTTCTCATGTCAGAGTCCAGCACCCGGCCAGGAAGCCCTGAGGTGGAGAACGAGACGTCACCCTTGCCGTGATGCGCGAGAAGCACCAAGGCGCTGCTGGTCACCGAAGGTGTGTCAGCCTGGGTCATGAACTTGAGCAAGTCGGTGTTGTTCTGATACCAGTTGACATCACGCCCTTGCATCCGCCAGTCATCTTTCATCAACAATTCCGCGGACTCGGCCCCCACGCCATCCAGTGCTTTGGGAATTGCAAAGTCCCAACCGCTGAAACAGGCGCCGGGTTCGAGCGTCTGGGCGTCCTGTAACGGCTGGACAACGGTAATTCGATGGGAGAACAGTTGGTCAGGCGCATCGGCGCCCAACAAGGCCAGCGGCAGGTTTTGCATTTCCCCCCACGAATCGAAGTAACGCACCAATACCACCGGGACTTCGACCCGTTGTGTCAGACGCTGCATCGCCGCCCTTGCCGCGTCAGCATTTCGCTGATCTTCCGGGGCACGGCCGTTGAACAGCATATTGTTCATCTGCCTGACGACATCGGTGTAAGGCTGGGCGGAGCCCAAGTGCTCGCGGGTGTTCGCGATTGAGGCTGGCAGCATGGAGTCCTGCTCCAGAAAGTGCGTCAGATTGCCTGCAAGCTCCCACGCATAGACTGGCGGCATCTTTCCTTGACGCTGGGCGGCGTCAAACTCTGAGTGATCAACGTACACCGCAACCGTCGCAGCATCGCCCTCGCCCCTGGGAATCAAGTCAAACAAATGTAAGGCGGCGTCTGCGGACGACGTCTGCCGCGCATTTTTTCCGACCTCCAGCAGCCTCTCCAATCCGGACACCAGTTCTCCGCCTCTCAGGCTGGTGTCGCACGCCGGCGGGTACTGCTGTCCGACGTCGCTCACCGGCACACTGACCACGATGTAGTCCAGAGGCCGCAGCCCCGCTGCATCCCAGATCGAGAGGACGACCTGCGCACAACCCGCCTGGCGGGCGATAAGCGGCCACGCCATGGGCGCATCGACACTCAACGCCTTGGCCAGGTCGCTCAAGGTGATGAGGTGATGGCGCGCTTTTTCCCGCAGAGACTCGTCAGCGGTCCTGGCTGGCAGGCGATCGCGGTGGACATTGAATCTGCGAGCCCGAAAATCCGAACCCGGTGCCGGCTCGAGGATCCCGCCCATCAGCACTGGCCGAACCAGCAAGTGGATCTCGTCGCTGTCCGGATCCGCAGCGATTTCTTGCTGCAGCAGGCTGCTGATCCCGCTACTCAATGCCCCGGGATAGATGCCCCGACCAAGATCCACTACAAAATCATAGGGTTTGCCTGCGGCCAAGACATTCTTGACCTGCCTGGGCGAGGATTGAAACCAGGCATTCCAGTTGATGGAAAAGGTCGGGATCGCCTTGCTCAAGCGCAGTGTGTAATTCGGATTGTTTCTCGCCTCGCTCACCAGCGATGGACCAATTTTCTCGATAGCCGATGCCTGGCGGTTGGCCAATGCCACCTGCCATTGAGCACGCATCCCCTCATCGACGCCCATCCAGGTGATGTACGGGGAGGACTGCACCGCATCGATCGCCTCACTCTCCCGAGCGATAATGTTCGAGGTGACATATTCCTCGGCGTAGTTCATGACCTGGGTGATGCGCTCGCGCGCTGGAGCAGGCAATGCTGAAAAACGCGAAGCCTTGTAGATGGCAATCAACCCGCTGAAGCGATGATCGCTTTGCGTCACGAATGCGGCCTTGATTTTCGTAACGCGATCCCAGGGGACTTCTGCCGCATCAACCGCCCCGGTGGCCAATGCCGACGCCATGTCCGTATCAGACATCTTGATCGACTCGGCGCCCACGCCTGAAAAATCCATCGACTGCCAATCATCGCTGGAAACCGCGAGCCTGGTGCCCTTGAAGTCCGTAGGCGAACGCCGGGGAAGCTGGCTGGCAATAACCCGCGTTCCCCCGTACCAGACCCCACCCAACGCCTGCAATCCCTGCTCTTTAAGTTGCTCGGCCAGTTGCGGCTGCAACTGCGAGCTCATGAAAAATGAAAAGGGCCTGGTCTCGGAGAAGGTAAATGGCAGGCCGTATATTGCGAAGGCAGGGACAAATTCACTCAGGGCAGAAACGGGGACGACGGCTAAGTCGGTCTCCCCTTGCATGACACTTTTGATCACGCTATCGGCAGACGCCACATTGAGGTGTCTAACGGTTGCAACGTCTTCCAGGCCCTCCTGGATAGCGCCCGCTGCCTGGTCAAATGTCTGGTTATGGGCAATAGCGATGGCGATCAGAACGGGCCGATCCTGAGCAGGTACGACCTGCGAGGCAACGCACAACAGCAGAGCCAAAAGCAACCTGTGCCAACCTGACCAGGAAGCTGCGCCCTTGCACTCGCAAACCTCCCATTCGCCCATCTCATCACCTCAGGCTCGGCAACGCTTATCGGCTTGCGCAGATGAGGGCGACTGGCTCTCTTATGCACTTTTATGAATAAAGCACCGCGCAAGCGTTATGGCAAAGTCCTGTGATGAACGGGGCTATCCTTAATGGAGCTATCCCGCCAGCGTCAAGCCATTGGCCGGCAATGGCAACGCAGTCTTGTACCTGACCTGTTTGAGCGCAAAGCTTGAACGGATGTTCGCCACGCCCGGGACCTTGGTCAGAAAGTCCATCATGAAACGCTCCAGCGACTGGATGGTCGGCACCAGTACGCGGATCAGGTAATCCGGATCGCCGGCCATGAGGTAGCACTCCATCACTTCCGGTCGGTCGGAAATCGCTTCTTCGAAGTGCTGCAGGGCTTCTTCGACTTGTTTCTCGAGGCTGACGTGGATGAACACGTTGACGTGCAGCCCGAGCAAATCGGCGTCGAGCAGCGTGACTTGCTCGCGAATCAGCCCCAGTTCTTCCATCGCCTTGACCCGGTTGAAGCAAGGCGTCGGCGACAGGTTGACCGAGCGTGCGAGGTCGGCGTTGGTGATGCGGGCGTTCTCCTGGAGGCTGTTGAGAATCCCGATATCGGTACGATCCAGTTTGCGCATGAGAATAAACCACCTGTTTTTTATGTTTATGCAGATTTTTTATCCTCAAATGACTTAAAGCGCAACGAAACACAGAGAAATATTCTTCTTGGCGAGGCCTATGATTGTTGTAGGACAAGATTTCTTTTACCCAAAGAAAGATCGTCAGCTAGCGCGCCCACTACAAGAAATTCACAAGATCGAGCGTAGAAGCCATGAACCAACCGTACGAACCGCTGCGCCTGCACGTTCCCGAACCTTCGGGCCGCCCGGGGTGCAAAACCGACTTCTCCTACCTGCATCTGACCGACGCAGGCCTGGTGCGCAAACCCCCAATCGACGTTGAACCCGCCGACACGGCCGACCTGGCCCGCGGCCTGATTCGCGTGCTCGACGACCAGGGCAATGCCCTCGGCCCGTGGGCCGAAGGCGTTCCGGTCGAGATCCTGCGTAAAGGCATGCGCGCCATGCTCAAAACGCGGATCTTCGATAACCGCATGGTGGTCGCCCAGCGTCAGAAGAAAATGTCGTTCTACATGCAGAGCCTTGGCGAAGAAGCCATCGGCAGCGCTCAGGCCCTGGCCTTGAACATCGACGACATGTGCTTCCCGACCTACCGCCAGCAAAGCATCCTGATGGCTCGCGAAGTACCGCTGGTGGACCTGATCTGCCAGTTGCTGTCCAACGAGCGCGACCCGCTCAAGGGCCGTCAGTTGCCGATCATGTACTCGGTTAAAGACGCAGGCTTCTTCACCATTTCCGGTAACCTCGCCACCCAATTCGTACAAGGCGTGGGCTGGGGAATGGCTTCGGCGATCAAGGGTGACACCAAGATCGCCTCGGCCTGGATTGGCGACGGCGCCACCGCTGAATCAGACTTCCACACCGCCCTCACCTTCGCCCACGTTTACCGCGCGCCGGTGATCCTCAACGTGGTCAACAACCAGTGGGCAATCTCCACGTTCCAGGCGATTGCCGGTGGTGAAGCCACTACCTTCGCCGGTCGTGGCGTCGGTTGCGGCATCGCCTCCCTGCGGGTCGATGGCAACGATTTCGTCGCGGTCTACGCCGCCTCTGCCTGGGCCGCCGAACGCGCCCGCCGCAACCTTGGCCCGACCATGATCGAATGGGTCACCTACCGCGCCGGCCCGCACTCGACGTCCGATGATCCGTCCAAATACCGTCCTGCCGACGACTGGAGCTACTTTCCGTTGGGCGACCCGATTGCGCGCCTCAAGCAGCACCTGGTGAAAATCGGTCAGTGGTCTGAAGAGGAACACGCCGCTGTCAGCGCCGAACTCGAAGCCGAAGTCATTGCTGCGCAGAAAGAAGCCGAGCAGTACGGCACCCTCGCCGGTGGCCAGATTCCGAGCGCCGCGACGATGTTCGAAGACGTCTACAAAGAGATGCCGGAGCACTTGAAGCGCCAGCGTCAAGAGTTGGGGATCTGACATGAACGATCACAACAACAATATCCAGTTGGACACCGCCATGACCACAACCACCATGACCATGATCCAGGCCCTGCGCTCGGCCATGGATGTGATGCTTGAGCGCGACAACAACGTCGTGGTCTTCGGCCAGGACGTAGGTTACTTCGGCGGTGTGTTCCGCTGCACCGAAGGCTTGCAGAGCAAGTACGGCACCTCGCGGGTGTTCGACGCACCGATCTCCGAAAGCGGCATCGTCGGCGTCGCCGTGGGCATGGGCGCCTACGGTTTGCGGCCGGTGGCCGAGATTCAGTTCGCCGATTACGTCTACCCGGCGTCGGACCAGATCATTTCCGAAGCGGCGCGTCTGCGCTATCGCTCGGCCGGTGAGTTCACCGCGCCGATGACCCTGCGCATGCCATGCGGCGGCGGCATCTACGGCGGCCAGACCCACAGCCAGAGCATTGAGGCAATGTTCACCCAGGTCTGTGGCCTGCGCACCGTCATGCCATCCAACCCCTACGACGCCAAAGGCCTGCTGATCGCCTCCATCGAAAACGATGACCCGGTGATCTTCCTTGAGCCGAAACGCCTCTACAACGGCCCGTTCGACGGCCACCATGACCGCCCGGTAACCCCTTGGTCGAAACACCCGGCCGCACAAGTGCCGGACGGTTACTACACCGTACCGCTGGACGTGGCGGCCATTGCCCGTCCGGGCAAGGATGTCACCATCCTCACCTACGGCACCACGGTCTATGTGTCGCAAGTCGCGGCCGAAGAAACCGGTGTCGATGCTGAAGTAATCGACCTGCGCAGCCTGTGGCCGCTGGATCTGGAAACCATCGTCAAGTCGGTGAAGAAAACCGGACGTTGCGTGATCGTTCACGAAGCGACCCGCACCTGCGGTTTCGGCGCCGAACTGGTCGCCCTGGTGCAAGAGCACTGCTTCCACTACCTGGAAGCGCCTATCGAGCGCGTCACTGGCTGGGATACCCCGTATCCGCATGCTCAGGAATGGGCGTATTTCCCTGGTCCGTCCCGTGTGGGCGCGGCTTTGCATCGGGTTATGGAGGTCTGAATGGGCACGCACGTTATCAAGATGCCGGACATTGGCGAAGGCATTGCAGAAGTTGAATTGTCGGTGTGGCACGTCAAGGTCGGCGACATGGTCGTCGAAGATCAGGTGTTGGCCGATGTGATGACCGATAAGGCGATGGTCGACATTCCTTCGCCGGTTCACGGCAAGGTGATTGCGCTGGGCGGTGTACCGGGCGAAGTCATGGCGGTTGGCAGCATACTGATCAGCATTGAAGTCGAAGGCGCGGGCAACGTTAAAGAGTCGGCTCAGCCTGCGGCAGTGAAAGAAACACCTGCGCCGATCGAAGCACCCAAGGTTGAAGCGGTGGTTGAAAGCAAACCGGTTGCGGCCCCGCGCCCAGCCGTGTGCCAAGGCCCGATGGTTGCTCGCGAGGCCGATGAGCGTCCGCTGGCCTCCCCGGCCGTGCGCAAACGTGCACTCGACGCCGGCATTCAGTTGCGTCTGGTTCAGGGCACTGGCCCTGCCGGGCGGATTCTGCATGAAGACCTCGACGCGTATCTCGCCCACGGTCCGTCCGTTCAGTCGACCGCTGGCGCTGCTTACACCGCACGCCATGACGAACAGCAGATCCCGGTGATCGGCATGCGGCGCAAGATTGCCCAGCGCATGCAGGAAGCCACCCAACGCGCTGCACACTTCAGTTATGTCGAAGAAATCGACGTGACCGCCGTGGAAGAACTGCGCGCACATCTGAATGAAAAACACGGCGCCAGCCGCGGCAAGCTGACCCTGCTGCCATTCCTGGTACGGGCCATAGTCGTTGCCCTGCGCGACTTCCCGCAGATCAACGCCCGTTACGACGACGAAGCCCAGGTCATCACCCGCCTCGGCGCGGTGCATGTTGGCGTCGCCACCCAAAGCGCCATCGGCTTGATGGTGCCGGTTGTGCGTCACGCCGAAGCTCGCAGCTTGTGGGACAGCGCCGCAGAAATCTCCCGCCTGGCGACTGCCGCGCGCAATGGCAAGGCCAGCCGCGATGAATTGTCCGGCTCAAGCATTACCCTGACCAGCCTCGGCGCTCTTGGCGGCATCGTCAGCACCCCGGTGTTGAACCTGCCGGAAGTGGCGATCATCGGCGTCAACAAAATCGTCGAACGGCCGATGGTGATCAAAGGCCAGATCGTGATTCGCAAGATGATGAACCTCTCCAGTTCCTTCGACCATCGCGTGGTCGATGGCATGGACGCCGCGCAATTCATCCAGGCCATGCGTGGCTTGCTCGAACAACCCGCCACGCTGTTTGTGGAATAAGCATTTGTGGAGCAAGGCATGCAACAGACTCTAAACACCACGCTGCTGATCATCGGCGGCGGCCCTGGCGGTTATGTGGCGGCAATTCGCGCTGGCCAGCTGGGCATCAACACTATTCTGGTCGAAGGCCAGGCACTGGGCGGCACCTGCCTGAACATCGGCTGCATTCCGTCGAAAGCGCTGATTCATGTAGCCGAGCAGTTCCACCAGACCCAGCATCACAGCCAGCACTCGGCCCTCGGGATCAACGTCTCGGCGCCAACCCTGGACATCGGTAAAAGCGTCGAGTGGAAGGATGGCATCGTCGATCGCCTGACCACTGGCGTCGCTGCGTTGCTGAAGAAGAACAAGGTCCAGGTCATACAGGGCTGGGCCAAGGTCATTGACGGCAAGACCGTCGAAGTTGGCGATACCCGCATCCAGTGCGAGCACCTGTTGCTGGCCACCGGCTCGAAAAGCGTCAACCTGCCGATGCTGCCAATCGGCGGGCCAATCATCTCCTCCACCGAAGCCCTGGCGCCGAAAAGCGTGCCAAAACGGCTGATCGTGGTCGGTGGCGGCTACATCGGGCTGGAACTGGGCATTGCCTATCGCAAGCTCGGCGCTGAGGTCAGTGTGGTCGAGGCACAGGATCGCATTCTGCCGGCCTACGATCAGGAACTGACTCAACCGGTTGCTGACGCGCTGAAACAGCTGGGCGTGAAGCTGCATCTCAAGCACAGCGTCGAAGGCTTCGATGCGCAAGCCAACACCCTGCAAGTGCGCGACCCAAACGGCGAGATCCTTAATCTGGAAACCGATCAGGTGCTGGTAGCCGTGGGCCGTCGCGCCAACACCCAAGGCTGGAACCTCGAAGCCCTGAACCTGGACATGAACGGTTCGGCAATCAAGATCGACAACCGTTGCCAGACCAGCATGCGCAATGTCTGGGCCATCGGCGACCTGAGCGGCGAACCCATGCTCGCCCACCGCGCCATGGCACAGGGGGAAATGGTCGCCGAGTTGATCTCGGGCAAACACCGCGAGTTCAACCCCACCGCCATTGCTGCCGTGTGCTTTACCGACCCGGAACTGGTAGTGGTCGGCAAGACCCCGGATGAAGCAAAGACCGCAGGTTGGGACTGTATCGTTGCCAACTTCCCATTTGCCGCCAATGGCCGGGCGATGACCCTGGAGTCGAAAAGCGGCTTCGTACGGGTTGTGGCACGCCGCGACAATCATCTGATCGTCGGCTGGCAAGCGGTCGGGGTCGGTGTTTCGGAGTTGTCCACGGCGTTCGGCCAATCCCTGGAAATGGGCGCACGGCTGGAAGACATCGCCGGCACCATCCACGCCCACCCGACACTGGGTGAAGCGGTGCAGGAAGCGGCGCTGCGCGCTTTGGGCCACGCGCTACACCTGTAACCGCCCCACCATGATCGTTCCCACGCGGAGCATGGGAACGATCAGTAACCGCATTCCGGGCTGCGATTTAGGCCCGGAATGAAGTATTGTTGTCCCCATCCAAAAAAACGTCAGAAGCCTTGAACCGTTCCGACGGTTGTTAAGTGATAGAGGGTGTCATGGGTAACGAAAGCATTAATTGGGACAAGCTGGGTTTTGACTACATCAAGACAGACAAGCGTTTTCTGTCGTACTGGCGTAACGGTGCGTGGGACAAAGGCACCCTGACTGAAGACAACGTGCTGCACATCAGCGAAGGCTCCACTGCCCTTCACTATGGCCAGCAATGCTTCGAAGGCATGAAGGCCTATCGTTGCAAGGACGGCTCGATCAACCTGTTCCGTCCGGACCAGAATGCCCTGCGCATGCAGCGCAGCTGTGCTCGCCTGCTGATGCCGCAGGTCGAAACCGAAGATTTCATCGAAGCCTGTAAGGCCGTAGTTCGTGCCAACGAGCGCTTCATTCCGCCGTACGGCACTGGCGGCGCGCTATACCTGCGTCCGTTCGTGATCGGCGTGGGTGACAACATCGGCGTGCGCACCGCTCCCGAGTTCATCTTCTCGATTTTCTGCATCCCGGTCGGCGCCTACTTCAAGGGCGGCCTGACCCCGCACAACTTCCTGATCTCCAGCTACGACCGCGCCGCACCACAAGGCACCGGCGCAGCCAAGGTCGGCGGCAACTACGCCGCCAGCCTGATGCCCGGTTCCCTGGCCAAGAAGGCGCATTTCGCCGATTGCATCTACCTGGACCCAATGACCCACACGAAAATCGAAGAAGTCGGCTCGGCCAACTTCTTTGGTATCACCCACGACAACAAATTCGTCACGCCCAAATCCCCTTCAGTGTTGCCGGGCATCACCCGCCTGTCGCTGATCGAACTGGCAAAAAGTCGTCTGGGCATGGAAGTCGTTGAAGGCGACGTGTTCATCGACAAAATCAGCGACTTCAAGGAAGCCGGCGCCTGCGGTACTGCCGCCGTGATCACGCCGATTGGCGGCATCGACTACAACGACAGACTGCACGTGTTCTACAGCCAGACGGAAGTCGGCCCGGTCACCCAGAAGCTCTACAAAGAGCTGACCGGTGTGCAGACTGGCGACATCGAAGCGCCAGAGGGTTGGATCGTCAAGGTCTGATCCAGCGCTTGCGGCACTAAAAAGCCCATCCATCGCTTGCGCGGTGGGTGGGCTTTTTGCGGGCGCTCAAGACCTCAATTATCCTGCGATCAACCGACCTACCGCATGGCGTCCTCTTCGATTTTGGCAAACAACCACTCCAGAAACACCTGAGTCTGCGCCGTCACGTCCGACGAGACACCGTAGTAATAACGCGGCAACGGCATACGCAAGTCAGGCAGCGGACAGATCAGTCGACCGCTCGACAGGTCACTGCCCAGCAAGGAGGCCGGACACAAGGCAATGCCTTGTCCCTCTACAGCGGCCTGAAGCACCGGATGCATGTGATCGAATTGCAGCGCCGACTGAGTCGCTGACTGCGCTTCGCCAAAACGCAGGGCCCAGTTGTGCCAATCCTCGCGGCGTGTCTTGGCGGTCAGCAAGGTATGTCGGCTCAGGGCGTTCAAGTCGTCGAGCGGTAGACGCTTGATCAGCGAAGGCGCCGCGACCAGCAGCAATTCATCTTCGAACAGTACCTGTGCCTGAATGTCGGGTGCCCAGCCGTCGCGGCCACGTCGAATAACAATGTCGAACCCGTCTCGTGCGTGATCGGGCGCCAGTGTGGAAGTGACCACCTCAGGTTTGATGTCCGGGTGCAGCGCCATGAAATCCGCCAGCCTGGGAGTCAGCCAGCGCTGGGCAAAGGTCGGACGGACATTGATCTTCACTGTGCGCAGCGAGGCCTGTTGCTTGAGTGCCGCTGCGGCGTTGGCAATCTGTGACAGTCCAGCGCTGACCTGTTCAAAGAAGCTCTGACCTGCCGGGGTCAGGACCGATTGCCGGATACGCCGCTCGAACAGCAGCACGCCAAGGTGCTCCTCAAGCCGTTTGATGTGACGACTGACAGCACTGTGGCTGACATGCAGCTCCTCGGCCGCGAGGCTGAAGCTCTGATGACGAGCGGCGGCCGCGAAAGCGCGAACAGCATTCAAGGGAGGGAGTTGATTGATCATGTGTCTAATTTAGTCACATATGCCGTGCAATTAAAGCGTTTGTCACGCTCACCTCGTCACGCCAATCTGCGGGCACGCAGCCAGCGCCACCTGATGGAGTGAGAGATGAATAGCTACGGGTTATTTTTACTGTTCGCCGCCTTGACCATTCTGAGTCCTGGGCCTGGCGTGGTCATGACGCTTTCCAACGCGCTGCGCCATGGCTGGCGCGGCGCGCTGCCGGGTATTTTGGGTATTGCCCTGGGGGCCTTTGTCGTTGCCGGTATCAGCGCAACCAGCGTTGGCCTGATACTCGCGACCTCCGCAAGCGCGTTCACCGCGCTGAAATATGCAGGCGCGGCGTACCTCTTGTACCTGGGTTACAAAAGCTGGCGCACCGATCGTTTCATCCCCGAGCGTGAAGTGAGCTCGTCCAGCCCTGGGTATCGCTTCATAGAAGCGGCGTCGATCCAGCTGTTGAACCCCAAAGCCGTGTTCTTCTTTCTTGCGGTGTTTCCACAGTTCATCGACACCTCGGCGCACTATTACAGCCAGTTTTTTACCCTGGTCAGTTCCTACAGCGTGCTGGTGATCGTGATCCATGGCAGCTATGCCCTGCTCGCCAATGCGGCCAAAGGCTGGCTGTCGAGTCAAAAAGGATCCTGGCTGGCCGCGAAGGTGTCAGGCGTCACCTTCGCAGGCTTTGGCGTGCTGATGGCCTCGGCCAGTCGATAGTGAACACCTGGCGCTAAGGCGAAGGGCTGGCGACCGAGCGACTGCCTGGCTCAGTGGCACCACGCAGGTTCACCTTCGCCGGAGCCGGCAGCTCAATCGCGAATCTGGCCGTGATCTCTTTACGTCCAGTCGCCGTCAACGCCAGCGCCCGACTGTCCAGATCCTGTGTCAGCCATTTGTGCTTGATCGCCGTTTGCAGCAACGCCGCGCCCAATGAGCCGCCGAGATGCTGACGACGCATACTCCAGTCGAGACAGGAACAGGCAAAGCGTCGACGCAGACTGCTCAAGGACTTCACTTCGATGCCCAGCCCTTCGAAAAACCACTCACCGGTTTCACTCAGCGCGTACTGCTGATCGCCTTGCTCCGACATCACCAACCAACCTGCTTCCAGCATCCGGTCGTGCATCAACACCGCCAAGGTGCCGGCCATATGGTCGTAGCAGGTGCGGGCGAATTGCAGGCGATCCGGGGTGCGGGGAGTAAAGGTGGGCGCGGCGTTCTGGCCGATCACCATCAGCGCTTCCAGAGCCTGGGCGACCCGTTGATCTGCCAGGTTGTAATAACGATGGCGGCCCTGAACATGCAGCCGCACCAACGCAAGTTCCTTGAGTTTCGCCAGATGAGCGCTGGCGGTGGAAGCGCTGACGTCGGCGATCACTGCCAGTTCGGTACTGGTGCGCGCGTGGCCGTCCATCAGCGAGCAAAGGATTTTCGTCCGGGCCGGCTCGGCAATCGCTGCCGCCACCTGCGAGACGCCGATGTCGTGTCGTTCTACGTTCTCTCCACTCACTACGTTCGATACGTTCATATTTCGCTCCCGGACGAATCGTGCCCCTTTCGGACTGGAGATAGTAGCAACACTTTCCACCAACGAATAAGGCAGCACCTTGTGGACCCGATCATCGCCGCTACACATGCCGATCCCTACCCTTATTACGCCAGCCTGCGGGCCGAAGGTGGTCTTTCATTTCATCAGGGACTGGGTTTGTGGGTGGCCAGCAGCGCCCAGGCCGTCACCGCCGTACTCGCTCATCCCGACTGCAAGGTCCGTCCGACCCACGAGCCGGTGCCCAACGCCATTGCATACGGCGCGGCCGGCAAGGTGTTTGGTCAGTTGATGCGAATGAACGACGGCGAGCGCCAGCGCTGCCCCCGGTCAGCCATACAACCGGGACTGGAAATGCTCGACACCGAAGCGGTTAGCGAACTGGTCCGCACCCGGTTGACCAGCCCATCCGCCGACGGACTGCACAAGGCAATGTTCATGGGGCCGGTTTGCGTGGTTGCTGCGCTGCTCGGCTTTGCTCCAGCAGAACGTCGAACCCTCAGCGAACTGACGGCTGATTTCGTCGCGTGCCTGTCGCCCCTGAGCAGCCCGGCCCTGCTGGACACGGCCCATGCAGCGGCGGAACAGTTGAACGGTTACTTCAAAGAACGCCTCAGCGCGCAGGATCACCAAAGCCCTCTACTTGAGGGGATTCGCCAACGCCTGGCAGACCCCGACACCCTGCTCGCAAACCTGATTGGCCTGCTTTCCCAGACCTATGAGGCCACCGCCGGGTTGATCGGCAACGCCGTGCTGGCATTGATCCGCAACCCGCACCTCAAGGCTGAAATGCTGCGCGACCCGGCGCAGGTCAGCAACCTGCTGGCGGAAGTCCAGCGCCATGATCCTTCGGTCCAGAACACCCGGCGCTTCGTCAGCGCGCCCTGTGAAGTCGACGGTGTGAGCCTCAAGCCCGGCGATGTCATTCTGGTGCTGCTGGCCTCAGCCAACCGCGACCCACAACTCAACGACAACCCGGACGCCTTGATCCTCTACCGCCCGGCCCGCCGCAGCTTCACCTTCGGCACCGGCCGCCATCAATGCCCTGGCCAGACACTGGCCTTGAGCATCGCCAGCGCCACACTCAGCGAAATCCTGACGCACAACGGTGCGCTGGATCAGCTTGCCTGGGATTACCGCCCTTCCTTGAACGGGCGTATTCCGTTATTTCGCGAGCGGTTGGAGGTTCAGCGATGAGTGCGATAGTGTTCGAAGCCCTTCCCCATGCCGAACATCGCGAGCGTTACCGGGACACATTTTCAGACCCGTCCTACAGCCACGACACTCATACTTGAGATAGCGTCTCGTCGCATTTAACAGGCGAAACAAGGACGCGCATGGCTCATAACAAGGACATACCAAAAGTCTGGAATCCTCCGTCAGGTGACGGTCATTACCGCACCTCCCGATACATGACGCCAACCGAGCTTGCAGAGCGCGAGGCTCGACAGCAGGCATATGAAGACATGCTCGCGAGACAACAAAACATCGAAAGGAGTTTTGGGGAGCAAAACAAGAAACAGGTACAGCCACTCGTTGGCTGTGTGTTCGCAAAACCCTGCAACTTGCCGGATGGCATCATAAATCACGACAGTCCGACCGGATTCGTGCCTGTTACCAGCCTGAAAGATTATGGTCATTATGCTCTGCTTGGTGGTCGGGATGTGGACGAACATGGCCAAGTACTACTCAAGAAAATCAGTGGAACTGTACCCGCCAACATTGGCTCTTTGACGTTAGGCGCAGCAGCTATCGCCTCATCAGGAGCAACCGGCTCAGCGACATCGGTAGTTAGCGTGGGCAGCTTGGCGGGTGCTGGCGTTGTTACAGGGGCGCTTCTCGGTCTGGTCGCGATGCTTGCTCCATCAAGCCTGGGTGACAGCGCTCTATACACGGAAGACCAACTCAGAACACTCAAACAAGCCCGGACACGTGTTCGATTGCATGTCGAAGAAAACGCCGACGGCACTCTAAAAGGGTACGGCTACAATACGCAGAGTCGCCGCGAATGGGAGCTCATCCCTGTTGTCACGTTTAAGGCCCAAGGCTCCCGGCAAGTGGCCGACTTGGGTGATGGCATTACCTTGATTTGGACTCCAGCTCTCACTCCGGCCAATACCTCGACAATCCCCGCACTGGAGGGGGCACCGCAAGCTCCACAAATCTGGATTTACCCGCCTACGCAGGCAGCTGACAACATCATCGTGAATCCTGTCTATCCGCCTGAATACAAAGACTTCATTCTTGTTTTCCCGGCGGACTCCGGTATTCAGTCGCTTTATATCGTCATGAACATGGAGTTCGACGCGGCTGATTACCACGGCAAAACGGACTCCCCGGTCAAGAGCAAAGGGCCCGTCAATGGACAGGAAGCGCTAGACAATTCTGTGCAGGTAAAACCGACATCACCACGCCGTATTGGCGTTGATCCGGACACCCAGGAGTTTGTGGTCTTCGACCGTACAGGAGGAGACGTCTATCACGGTCACGTAAGGCCGTGGGATAAACTCCACCAGGATATGAAAAATGCTCTGATCAAAGCCGGAACGGTCGACAACAAAGGCAACATTCAGGGAGTTAAAAAGTGAGCCTGCTCTATCAAGATCCATCGATGAACCATGACAAAGCGAGCACTCTTCTTGCTGAAGGAAAGGAGACCGATGTCATCGCCGCACTGATTTCCATCGGTCTTAACGAGCCAGATGGAGTGTGGGCTCAGAACACTTGCCTACACTATCTGAACAGTGGGAGTGAAAACGTTGCATCAGCAGCCATCACAGCCCTTGGCCATGTGGCACGCCGACACGGTCAGTTGGAGGTAGAGAAAGTACTCGCAGCCTTTGAACGTGCGAAGGCGAGATTCCCCTCTCTTGAACCTGTCATCTCGGACACCCTCGAAGATATCGAGCTATTTACCTGACCAGCGCGTTTCATCAATTGAAAAATAATCGACGCTGATTCGAGCCTGGAGGCGTCCTTATGAAACGGCATGACAAAATGACATGCCTTAAGAAATGACCACTGGGAACGAATCAAGGGCATGCGGCCAAGGCGCCAAGGCCATAATAACGCCACCATCGGGCTCATTTTGTTGCGCTATGCTTTATAGCCAGTTCCCCACTCCCTGATTTTTTTGACATCTCGGTTTGGATTCCCGACGTCACTTGCCGAAATGGAGAAAGGTATGAAGCTCTACTACTCCTCTGGTGCCTGCTCACTTTCGCCACACATCGTCCTCTGCGAACTGGGCCTGGCCCACGAAACGGAGAAGGTTGATCTCAAGTCCCACACCACCGCCAGTGGCGTGGATTTCTATACGATCAACCCCAAGGGCTACGTCCCGGTGTTGCAGCTGGACAACGGTGAACTGCTCACTGAAGGGACGGCCATCGTCCAGTACCTGGCCGACCAGAAGCCGACCGCCGGCCTTCTGCCACCCACCGGGTCCATGGCTCGCATCCGCGTGCAGGAATGGCTGAATTTCATCGCAACCGAGCTGCACAAAAGCTTTGCACCGCTGTTCAACCCCACCAGCCCGGATGAACTCAAAGACAGCGCTCGTGCCTCCATTGCCCGTCGCCTGGGTCTGATCGACAAGGCCCTGACTGGCCAGGACTATCTCGCTGGCGACCAGTTCAGCGTGGCCGACGCTTACCTGTTCACCATCGTCAATTGGGCTGGCTACATGGCCATCGACCTGACACCCTGGCCAGCCATCTCGGCCTTCCAGAAGCGAGTTGGCGCTCGCCCCGCCGTGCAACAGGCACTGAAAGTAGAAGGCTTGATCTGATCATTGTTCGCAAGCTACGGCCGAGGAACCTGGAACAGGGCTTTCAGGTCAATCGCCTCGGCCATTGCCTGATTGCCCAGATCCCCTGGGTGCAGGTGGTCTCCAGAGTCGAATGCCGGCAACAGCCGCGCAGGATGCTGCGGATCACGGACGATGTTATCGAAGTCGATCACTGCATCGAACGCTCCACTGCTACGGATCCACCGGTTGAGCTCTTGACGCAGTTGTTCTTTCTTCGCGCTGTGGTAATGCTCGATGATGCTTCCCTCCAGAGCGCCTTCGAAAGGCAACAACGTCGCCCCGACGATGCGAATCTTGTGTTGTCGGGCTTGCCCGATCAGCTGCTGGTAGCCGGTGACCAGCGTTTCGATTGATGGCAGCGGCGCATTCGGCGCGAAGGTGCTGCCCGGCCAGCTGATGTCATTGATCCCCAGCATCAGCACCACACTGCTGACGCCGGGCTGGCGCAACACGTCGCGCTCGAAGCGCTTGGCCGCACTCACGCCCATGCCGTCGTCGAGTAGCCGCGCGCCGGAGATCCCGGCGTTGAGCACGGCGACAGGCTGGGCGCTCAAGCGTTGCGCGAGAAAGTCAGTCCAGCGCCGATTGCCGTTCAGCGTCGAGCCACGACCGTCGGTGATCGAATCCCCCAGCACCACCACGCCACGGGTTTCAGGCGCTGCGTCGACCAGTACTTCGCTGAGGAATAGCCGCGCTTCGACCTCACTGTTGCCCTTTAGCTGTATGGCCTGGGTCTGGTTACCCGGGCTGATAACGGCTGTTTGCTTGCCGTCCCAATGGAAGGTGGTCAGCGGCGTGCGTTGCGGCAGGTACAGCGAGACCAGCAGTTCCGCGAGGGCCGGGACATGGAGGTCAATCGGGTCGCTGGTGCGTTTTTCGCCGGGGGCGATGCGCAATTGCGTCTGGCCATTGAAGGTCAGCGGCTGTCCAGCATTGCTCTCCTCGACCCGCTTCAGCCGTGCAGCGCCGATCACCAGAGGCTGCTGACCGTACTCGTTGGAAATCACCACGCGCACCCGGCCCCCCGCGCTGCTGATCCGCAACTGCTGATGCACGGTGCTGTCGGTGAGGGTTTCGGGAATGCGTGTGGGCAGTGGCAGTTCATGGCCCCAGATCGGTTGAGGGCTGGCGGTCCAGGTGCTGACCCAATGCTCCTGGGCGTTGACCGGCGCCATGGCGAACAAGGCGCTCAAAGACAGAATCAATGGCAATGCACTGTGAAGGCTTTTCATGCTGAATCTCCCTGAGGAAGCGTTTCGAGGAGGCCAGCGTGTTCCATTCAAAAAAGACGTGGTAGAAGGTTAATTCGAATACAGCCCATTCCAGAATTGAATGTAATGAATGATCTGAAAGCCATGCAGTGCTTTGTCCGTGCACTAGAGCTCGGCAGTTTGTCCGCTGCAGCTCGTGAGCTTGCGACTACTCAACCCAGCGTCAGCAAGCTGATCGCCGCACTGGAAAAACAATTGGGTGCCCGCCTGCTGACCCGTGGCAGCAGTGGATTGACGCCGACCGAGCCGGGCAAGCGTTTCTACGAACGCACGAAACGAATTCTTGAGGAATACGACGAAGCACTCGCCGACGTTAGAGGTCTGACCGAACGCCCCCAAGGATTACTACGTATCAACGCGCCGGTCAGCCTCGGCGTGTTGCGCCTGAATGCCTTGCTGCTGGAGTTTATGGCGCAGTACCCGGAGATCGAGGTCGAGCTGATCCTCAATGACCGCTTTGTCGACTTGACCGAGGAAAACGTCGACCTGGCACTGCGTCTGGGAGGCGTACTACCGCCGAATGTCATTGCCCGCCGTGTCGCAACATCGCCACGGATTCTGGTGGCTGCGCCTGCGTACCTGAGCAAGCATCCGCCATTGAAGCACCCGACAGATCTGGCCCCACACAACTTCCTGCGCTTCGCCTGGCTGACCACCGGCGATCAACTGGAACTGAGCGGCCCCGAGGGGGAACGCACAACCGTCATTGCTCAAGGACGCTATCGAGCCAACAGCTCATTGGCGATCCGTGACGGCCTGCTGCTCGGCGCAGGGCTGTGCATCACGCCAGCCTGGCTGGTCAGCGACTTGCTGGAAAACGGCCAACTGGTACGGGTGCTGCCACAGTGGAACGGCCCGGCCAACGAAGCGTTCCTGCTTTACCCGGAACGCCGCTACCGACCGTTGCGCGCACGGTTGCTCACGGAGTTTCTCAGCGCGCGAATCGGCCAGTTACCGGGGTTCGAGGCGTAACAGCGTCAGTCGTCGCGCGTCAGCACTTCCAGCAATTCGATCTCGAAAATCAGATTGGAATTGGGCGTGATGGCGCCCATCGAGCGCTCGCCATAGGCCAGATGCGCCGGCACCAGCAACTTGCGCTTACCGCCAACCTTCATCCCCATCAAGCCCTGATCCCACCCCTTGATCACTCGACCAGTGCCAATCACGCACTGAAAAGGTTTGCCGCGATCCCAGGAAGAATCGAACTGTGTGCCGTCCTCCAGAAAGCCGCGGTATTGGGTGGTAATCAAGGCGCCTTTGACGGCCGCTTTGCCATCACCCAATTCAAGGTCGATGACCTGCAATTCTTCGTTCATTACTGCTCTCTCGTTAGCGATGACCCTAAACACGGACCGCGTTTTCTCAGATTTTACGTTGCAGGGCAATCCTGTTGGAGTGATAACCTTGACGCATCAATAGATGCTAAATATGCACTTATCATATCGATCGACCTGCTCCAGTATTGCGCCCTAATAAGATCCATGCGCCACGTTGCGCATGTCATAAAAAGCGCGGGAGACAAAACATGCAAGCTACTACCCATCCGCCAGCGACATCCGCTCGCAGCAAGGCCAGTGCAATTTTCCGGGTCACCTCGGGCAACTTCCTGGAACAGTTCGACTTCTTCCTCTTCGGTTTTTACGCCACCTATATCGCGGCGGCGTTCTTCCCTGCCAGCAGCGAATTCGCCTCTCTGATGATGACCTTCGCGGTGTTTGGCGCAGGTTTTTTGATGCGCCCGTTGGGCGCAGTGATTCTCGGTGCCTACATCGATGATGTCGGCCGCCGCAAAGGTTTGATCGTCACCCTGTCGATCATGGCCAGCGGCACGATTCTGATTGTGCTGGTGCCCGGCTACCAGACCATCGGCCTGTTTGCCCCGGCGCTGGTGTTGATCGGCCGTCTGCTTCAAGGGTTTTCCGCAGGTGCTGAGTTGGGTGGCGTGTCGGTGTACCTGGCGGAAATCGCCACACCGGGCCGCAAGGGCTTTTTCACCAGTTGGCAATCGGCCAGCCAGCAAGTGGCGATCGTCATTGCCGCCGCGCTGGGCTATGGGCTGAACCAATGGATGCCGGCGACGATGATTGCCGATTGGGGCTGGCGTATTCCGTTTTTCGTCGGTTGCATGATTGTGCCGTTCATCTTTTTACTGCGGCGCAATCTCGAAGAAACCGCAGAGTTCACTGCTCGCCGTCACCGCCCTAGCATGCGCCAGGTGTTCGGCACGCTGCTGCAGAACTGGCAGATCGTAATCGCCGGGATGCTGATGGTGGCGCTGACCACCACCGCGTTTTACCTGATCACCGTTTACGCGCCGACCTTCGGCAAAACCGTGCTGCACCTGAGCACTTCCGATGCGCTGCTGGTGACCTTGCTGGTCGGCGTGTCGAACTTCTGCTGGCTGCCACTGGGTGGCGCGCTGTCTGACCGCATCGGCCGACGTCCGGTGTTGCTCGCCATGACCTTGCTGACCCTGGCCACAGCCTATCCGGCGTTGTCGTACCTGGTGCAGGCACCGAGCTTCATCAACATGTTGCTGGTGCTGTTGTGGCTGTCGTTCATCTACGGTTTGTACAACGGCGCAATGGTTGCAGCACTGACCGAAATCATGCCGGTGGAAGTCCGCGTGGCCGGATTTTCCCTGGCCTACAGCCTGGCAACTGCCGTATTCGGCGGCTTTACCCCGGCAATTTCGACCTTCTTGATCCAGTATTCCGGCGACAAGGCCGCCCCCGGTTACTGGATGAGCTTCGCCGCCCTGTGTGCGTTGTGCGCAACGCTTTACCTGTACCGGCGCTCGACCGGTCGTTTGCAAGCCGCCGTGCAATAAGCCAACCCCTGACAGAGATGTGTCGATGAAAAAATTACTGAACCTCGCGGCGCTGACATTGCTCGGCGCTATGGGCCTGAGCACCGTTGTGCAAGCCGAAGAGCTGCGTGTGATGACCTCCGGTGGCTTTACCGCCGCCTACAAAGTACTTGGCCCGAAGTTCGCCGCCGCCACCAGCAACACCCTCGACACCGCACTCGGTCCGTCCATGGGCAAGTCGCCTGAGGCAATCCCCAATCGCCTGGCCCGTGGTGAGCACGCAGATGTGGTGATCATGGTTGGCTACGCCCTGGATGAGTTGATCAAACAAGGCAAGGTCTTGCCCGAGTCGCGGGTTGAACTGGCCGATTCGAGGATTGGCCTGGTGGTGCGCGAGGGTGCGGCGAAGCCGGACATCAGCTCGGTCGAGGCGCTGAAGGCGACATTGTTGAACGCCAAGTCCGTAGCCTACTCCGACAGCGCCAGCGGTGTGTACATACAGGACCAGATGTTCAAGCGCCTGGGCATCGAACCGCAGCTCAAAGCCAAATCAACCATGGTGCCCAAAGTCCCGGTGGGCTCCGTGGTTGCCACTGGCGACTACCAACTGGGATTCCAACAGGTCAGTGAATTACTTCCGGTGCCCGGCGTGACATTCGTCGGCAAGATCCCGGAATCCGTGCAGTCGGTGACACGCTTCGCCGCTGGCATTCCGGTCGACGCGCAACACCCGGCGCAAGCCAAGGCGTTGCTCGACTACCTCGCCTCCCCGGCCGCCCAGCCAGATGTCACGGCAACCGGACTGGACTCGGTCAGCCGCTAAACCTGGCGCCGGCCTCAGCCGACCTGCGCTGAGGCCGGTGCTGGCGGTTGGCTGACCTTCATTTCGACGATCAATCGCTCCAGCTCCAACGCCGCAGGCGTCAAGGTCCGTCCCCTGCGTTTGAGCAGGCCAACGCTGCGCATCACTTGCGGGTCGGTCAGCGTTACATGAGTCAGAATCGGATGGTCACTGCCGGGCATCGCCATCAACGGCACCGCGGCAATACCCAACCCGGCTTCGACCAGGCCGATCATCGTGGTGACATGACGGGTTTCGCAGATGCTCTGACGCGCCGGTACGATCCCGCTCAGCGCCTGATCCAGCAGAAAACGATTGCCCGAGGTCTTGTCGAGGGAAATGTAATCCTGCTGGTACAGCTCGCTCCAGCTCACGCTTGCGCGACTGGCCAAGGGATGATCGCGTCGACAGGCGACCACATAGCGCTCCTGCACCAGTGGTTCGAACTCGACCTCGGCCTCCAGTGTGCCCATGAAACTCAAGCCGAAATCCGCCTCGCCATTGACTACCGCACTCAGCACGTCATGGGCGCTCGAGTCGAGAACCTTGACCTTGATTCGTGGAAACCGCTGATGGTATTGGGCGACCACCCGTGGCATGAAGTAGTAGGCCGCCGAAGGCACGCAGGCCACGGTGACGTAACCCAAACGGGTCGACGCGACATCGCTGAGCCCCAGCAGTGCCACATCCAGGTCATCCAGCAAACGGTCGACACTGGGCGCAAACGCTCGCCCTGCCTGCGTCAGGCTAACGCGGCGGGTGGTGCGCTCAAACAGCTTGACGCCCAGCGCGTCTTCGAGCTTTTCAATCCGTCGACTCAGCGCCGGTTGGGAGATGCGCACCGTGTCGGCAGCCTTGCGAAAGCTGCCCTGCTCGACCACGGCGCGAAAAGCCTGCAAGTCATTCAGGTCGAAATTGATGGCCATGGCGCCCACTCAGCGAAAAACGAATTGATCAGCTTATCCTATGAATGTAACAAATTGATGCAAATTGTAACGAACTGATCGGTCATCTTCACTGAGAGTTAAATTCTTTTCAGATAAGTTGTAATGGGCAAGCCGGATTACACAGCCACCGAATAAGTTGCCCCCCCTTCCTATTGGGCGACTCATCAATTCGCCGCCGCCACTGTAGGCGCAAGGAACCGGTTTTGGGGGCGGTACGTGCAGAGATTTATGCCGAACGATTGAAGCGATAAAACTTGGTTCAGGGGCAGAAATACCAGCGGACTGGCCGAGATTGGGAGGCTAGCCAGCTGCAAAGGACCTACTTCATTCAATATTGACCGGCAGAAATCGGCTGGCAACCGCCCTTTTAGAGTGGCTTCGGGCCGGCGCAAGCCCCTGTTGTGACAGACTGGAGTTGCCTCGAATGCGATGTTTGAGCGTGCATAGACAAGCTTGCAGACTCACGTTTTAGTCGGGCTCAATGAGATTCGAAGGGCCCTACGAAATCAAGAACAACTATGTCGCGGTGCACTTTTCAGCGGCCTTATTTGCCTTGCTCTCTGCTTTCACTGCGTCGCTTACCAGTTTTCCGTTTCCTGGGCTCATTGATTTGTCCGGGCCGTGCAACTCGTAATAGCCTGCAGGGCCATCCGGTATGAGTTCTTTGCTGTAGCTGCGGAAGACATCACAGGCGGTGGTCATGTCGCAGGCGGCATTTCACCATCATCCCTCAATCAGGACAGGAAGCCGCCATCCACGTTAAGCGTCACACCCGTGGTGTACCTGGACGCATCGCTGGCCAGGTACAACACAGCACCGGCCAATTCGCTCGGAGCAGCCACACGTTTGAGTGGGATCCGGGACAGGGCCTGGGTCAGGATCGTGTCGTTTTTCACCAGTGCCGAAGCGAACCTTGTGTCGGTCAGGCCTGGCAACAGAGCGTTGCAGCGGATGCCAAATTGCGCGCATTCCTTGGCGAAAACCTTGGTCATGTTTATCACTGCAGCCTTGATCACTGAGTAGATGCCCTGGAATGGGCCCGGCGATATACCGCTGATCGAAGCCACGTTGATGATGCTGCCGCCACCGTTTTCGCGCATCAGCTTGCCGGCTTCCACCGAGATGAAGAAGTACCCGCGAATGTTCACATCCACGGTTTTCTGGAAGGCGCTGAGGTCGGTGTCCAGCACGTTACAGAACTGCGGGTTGGTGGGCGCCTTGCTGGGCCAGCAGTTTGGCGATGGCTTCACCGATGCCGCGGCTGGCGCCGGAAACGAAAGCGATCTTGCCTTCGAGGTCGAACAACTGAGTCTTGGACATGGTTTACTCTTGTTTTGGGCTGGCCGTTGCGGGCGATCAGAGGCTGGATTTCTGGATGACTTGCAGGCTCATTTGTTCCAGCAGTTTGTTCATGTGAATGAACTGTGCGAAGCGTTTGTCCTGGGTCTGGCCATGGTAGAAGCGGTAGTAGATCTGCTGCACGATGCCGGCCAGGCGGAACAGGCCGTAGGTGTAGTAGAAGTCGAAATTGTCGATACGGATGCCTGAACGCTCGGCGTAGTAATCGACGAACGTCTGACGAGTCAGCATGCCCGGTGCGTGGCTGGGCTGGCGGCGCATCAGTTGTACCGGCGCAGGGTCGCCCGCTTCGATCCAGTAGGCCAGGGTGTTGCCCAGATCCATCAATGGGTCGCCGAGGGTAGTCAGCTCCCAATCCAGCACGCCGATGATTTGCATTGGGTTGTGCGGGTCCAGAATCACGTTATCGAAGCGATAGTCGTTGTGCACGATGCTGGACGTCGGGTGGTCGGCCGGCATCTTGTCGTTGAGCCAGGCTTTGACTAATTCCCACGGCGGAGCGTCCGGGGTCAGCGCTTTCTCATAGCGGTCGCTCCAACCTTTGATCTGCCGCGCCACATAACCTTCAGGTCTGCCCAGGTCTGCCAGCCCGCAAGCGGCGTAGTCGATTTTGTGCAGTTCAACGAACTTGTCGATGAAGCTTTTGCACAGGGCTTCGGTCTTCGTTGCGTTGAAGTTCAATTCGCTGGGCAGTTCAGAACGAAGGATGATGCCGTTAACCCGTTCCATGACATAGAACTCAGCCCCAATCACCAACTCATCAGTGCAGTGCACATAGGCCTTGGGACAGCACGGGAAACTTTCACTGAGTTGAGTCAGGATGCGGAATTCGCGCCCCATGTCATGGGCCGATTTGGCCTTGTGACCAAACGGCGGACGGCGCAGGACGAATTCCTGTTGCGGGTATTTGATCAGGTAGGTCAGGTTCGATGCGCCACCCGGAAACTGGCTGATCTGCGGCAAACCGCTCAAGCCCGGAATGTGGGCCTTGAGGTATGGATCAATCAGGTTGGCATCGAGTTCTTCGCCAGAGCGGATCTTGGTGGATTGGTCAGTAAGCGCCATGTCTATCTCCTCTGCTTATTGTGAGGGGCAGATACTATTGACGAACTTAATGCGGAAAATGCCTGCTCACAAGGCAGAGACGGCCTTATAAGTGAGCGTAATGCGGGTATATCTTTTAAAAAAATGTCCTTTCTTCACACCCACGTCCAAACCGGCAGAGGCTTGCCGGTTTGGTGAAACGCCAGTCTTTTAGCCGATTAGAGTGGCGCCTGTCGTCAGGACAATTTTTCCAAAATGCGTGCCGGAATCGATCAGCTCGTGAGCGCCGCGAGCGTCAGTGAGCGCAAAGGTCCTGTAGATAACCGGCTTGATCTTGCCGCTCTCGATGTGCGGCCAGACCTGCTGTTCGAGTTCACTCATGATGGTCGCCTTTTCCGCGGATGTGCGCGAACGCAAGGTTGAGCCCATATGCGTTAGACGTTTCATCATCATCGGTATGACGTTGAGGTCCTTCGCCGGGCCCTTGATCACACCCACCTGAAGAATCCGGCCGTCCATTGCGGCGACGTCATAGTTTTTCTGCACATAGTCGCCGGCAATGATGTCGAGGATCACATCGACGCCTTTGCCATCGGTGGACTGCTTCGTTTCGGTGACGAAATCGGCCTCGAGGTAATTAACTGCGATGTCCGCACCTAGCGCCAGGCTGGCCTCCTGATGCGCCTGCGATCCGACTGTCGTGATGATTTTCGAAGCGCCAAATGCCTTCGCCAGCATGATCGCGGTGGTACCGATACCTGACGCGCCGCCATGGACCAACACCGACTCACCAGCAACCAGCTTGCCGCGCTGAAAAACGTTCAGCCATACCGTCATAAACGTTTCTGGCATGGCTCCCGCTTCCAACAACGACAGGCCTTTGGGGATATGCATCGTGTTGCAGGCATCCGCGACTGCAAATTCTGCGTAACCACCGCCGGGAATCAGCGCACACACCAGTTCACCGATCTGGAAGTTGGACACGTTGGAGCCAACGGCGACGACCTGACCTGACACTTCCAGGCCTGGAATGTCAGTCACTCCAGCGGGTGGATCGTACAGCCCTTTGCGCTGGAACACGTCTGGGCCGTTCACGGCAGCCGCGTGGATGCGGATCAGCACCTGATCGGCGGTTGGCGTCGGTACCGAGCGCGTAGTCGGCACCAGGACCTCAGGACCGCCGGGCTGTTGAATTTCAATGGCCGTCATGTGGGACGGTACGCGATAAGTTGGAACAGACATAGCTATCACTCCTTCAAAAGATGATGCTTGATTGATCCGTGCGGATCATTGAGCGTGGGCTCCGAGTCAGCGCAGTATAGGTATCGACTCTGATGCTGGCGTGCAGCATTATTCATGTCGTGAGATGCAAATCTGCATCACCAGGAGGGCACGATGAATTGGGATGATGCGAGAGTGTTTCTAGCGGTGGAGCGTGAAAAAACGCTACGTGGAGCAGGCAGAGCGCTCAATCTCGATCAGGCGACGGTCGGCAGGCGGATTGCGGCACTGGAGCACGCTCTACGTGCAACGCTCTTTCTCCGCACATCTGAGGGTTACGCGTTGACCACCGCTGGCGAGGTCGCGCTGAGATCAGCGGAGAAAATGGAGCACTTCGCACACGAACTCGTCAGGCAAACTCAAGGTACGGATACACGGCTTGCGGGGGACGTACGGGTCACCAGTACCGACTTGATCGCGTTCGAGTTCCTGCTTCCGGCCATCGAACGACTGCATGCCTTGCATCCCGAAGTGCGCGTCCTGCTGGACACTTCGACACGCATGCTAAACCTGGCAAAGCGCGAAGCGGATATCGCGGTCCGGTCAGTCCGACCGGATAATCCCGATCTTGTCGCGCGACGCATTGCTCGGTGGCCCATGGCGCTCTTTGCATCGAGTGCTTATCTTGAGCGAAACGGCAAGCCCGTCGCTGGCTCCGCATTCGCGGGCCACGATCTTGTCCTTTGGGCCGCTAATCGATCACCAACGCTTGCTGGCGAACCGATACACGCGGGGCGCATCGTATCAACCTTCAATTCCAGCCTCATGTTGCGCACTGCGGTAAAGGCCGGCATCGGCATCGGCGAGCTTCCGATACATCTGGCTGAACACGACGGCCTCGTGCAGATATGGCCGGAACCCGCACGTGGGGCGGTCTATGAAGTCTGGCTCGTCACGCATCAGGACCTTCGGCATACCGCGCGCATCGCCGCAATGATTGATGGCATCGTCACCGCGTTTGAAGATCACGCAACTCACACAAAATAGTTAGGCTCACCGGCGCCAGGCCTGTTGCTCATCATCGGGGCGCTTTGCCCGGCCACACGAGGCGGAGCCCATGCGAGGTTGCATGGCCTGCCGCTACCGTTACGCTTCGTCCATCACCGGATTGACCAGTTTGCCGATACCTTCGATTGAGACCTCAACCACGTCACCGGGCTTGAGGTAGACCTTGGGGGTCATGCCGAAGCCGACGCCAGCCGGAGTGCCGCTCACTATTACGTCGCCGGCCTCCAGGGTGAGCGCTTGGCTGAGGGTGGAGATGATGGTCGCTACATCAAAGATCATGTCCTTGGTATTGACCCACTGAACGAGTTTTCCATTAACGCGGGGTTCCAGCCGCAAGCCCTTGCCGCCGGAGGGCGGACACGTAGCGACGCGACAACCACCTTGAAAAACGCCGCAGGGCGCGTACATGACGGTGAGCGCACCGCCGTCATGTACTCGCTGATCGTCAGCCCAAGTTCAATGGATATATCCCCACGCCGATCTGCGCCATGTGCTACCGAACATTGCCGACTATCCACGAACTTCGAAGCTTTGCTCTCCCCGAAATGTTGAAACACTCCGCCAAATGGCAATCCGAAATGGCGCTATTAGTACAGTGGGGAAAGTTTCGACATAAAGTCCATCTCCAGCTCACCTTCATAAGTTTCAGCACCAACCTTCAATGCCTCCGCCACACGCGCTTGCGCCACGTCGTGAGCGACACTCAAATCTGACTCATGGGCTTCAACCAGCAGTCCCTCTGCCAAGGAGCCAAATGCTCCAATATCCACGGCCGCCTTGGTATGAGCAATGGCATGCGCAGGGAATGAGGCGATTCGGTGAGCGAGTTCCTCGACAAAAGGTGTCAACTCCTGCGCCGGTAACGCTCGATTGATAAAGCCATAACGTTCAGCCTGCTCCGCCGAAAAATCGTTGCAACCCAAAAGCACCTCCAAGGCGCGTCCCCTCCCGACGAGCCGTGGCAATCTTTGCGTACTGCCACCGCCCGGAACAAGCCCAACGGCGACCTCTGGCTGGGAGAAAACCGCTTTGCCTTGGGCAGCAAAGCACATGTCCATAGCCAGTGCGATCTCACTCCCTCCTCCCCGAGCCCGTCCTTCGATTTTTGCAATGGTTACCTTAGGCATGTTCTTGAACCGTTCGCCGATCATCTGTGTAAGGCGAAAGCTGCGGGTATGGGAAACAGTTTTGGGAGCGGCTCCAACCCTCCCCAATCCAGAGTGAGCTATAAAGAAATCAGGAAGTTCGCTCTGTAGGACCACGACTCGGACACTCTCATCGACCTCGAGTTCTTTGCCAAGTTTGTCGAACTCCAACGACAGCACTTCATCAAGAAGATTTATCGGTGGGTGATTGATGCTGACGAATGCAATTCCAGAATCAAACCTGAACCGGAAGCATTTGTAATCAGAATATCGCATGATACTGGCTCCATTTTGGTGATCGCTTCGGTAAACCATTTCGGCATGGTTTATGTTCTCGTTCTCGTGACATTACGCAGATATGCCAACTCGCCAGATTCGAAATCAATGCCAAAGAACCGTTCGTTGCAAAACTCTCTTGGCACCACAGTGCGATGCGGAAATCGTCTGCGCACTCGCCAGCGTAAAAAAATGGTGACCGTTTCCAGTACAGACGGCACCCCACCAAACATGAGGGCGTTAAAAGCACTGGGTTCAATTACTCATCCACAATAGGGTTTACCAAGCTACCCAGACCTTCCGAAGTTACGACACAAGTGTCACCTGGCTTCATCCAAAGCGGCGGCGTACGTGCCATACCGATACCGGAGGGGGTACCTGAAACAATCAGGTCGCCTGGGGCTAGTGTCATCACTTCGCTGACAGTTTCGATGAGCGTCGCCACATCAAAAACCATATCGTTGGTATTACCTTCCTGAACGACCTGGCCGTTCAGCAGTGTTTGCAGTTTCAGCCCCTTCACACCGGCAGGCAGTTCATCTGCCGTCACGATGTAAGGACCAAATGAGCCCGTACCGTCGAAGTTCTTGCCCATTGTCCACTGGGGCGTACGCATCTGATAATCGCGTAAGGTCGCGTCGTTGAACAAAGAGTATCCAAAGACATGTGTAAACGCCGAGGTCTTCGGAATTGCCCGTCCACCCTTACCGATAACGATGACGATCTCCCCCTCGTAGTCGAGTTTTTGTGACACTTTGGGCCGGACGATTGGTTGGCGGTGTCCGATGAGGCTCGATGAGAAACGCGAGAAAATGGTTGGGTAATCTGGTTGTGCCAATCCCGCCTCGCTCGTGTGGTCACGATAGTTCAATCCGATACACACGATTTTTTCGGGTGAACTGAGCGGGGGAAGTTGGTCGCAGGTTGCGAAGTCCACGGGCTCCCCTTGCAAAAGTCGTGCGCCAAGCGAAGCGACTGCCTCCTCGCCTGCAAGTAGAGCGTTACCAAGGTCGCCAAATTCCGGAATGTCAGCGAGAAAGAATCCATAGAACTCTTCTCCTTTTGCCGCTGCAGCTAGCCCGACACGACCATCTTTGGCAAAGCGCATAAATTTCATGATCGGCCCTTCAATTTAAAGTGAGATCGGTTAACGAGGGAGCGGCGCACTCAGATATCTCGGGTGCATTGCTCCAGACTAAAGACGAAAGACTCATAGGGTTTACCCGTAACATGCCGCAACCCCATTTCGCATGTACGGTTTGCCGACACGTAGGCGTCTGCTGTCGTCGCATCCACATAGGCATGCTCTTCTCGCGTAGCTGACGCTACCAACTCTGGATGCAAGAGGCCTCGGTCGCCCGCGGTGCCACAGCAAGTCGCGCCAATCGGGACGACGACTTCCTGCGCCATGTGCTGAGCCACCTGCTTGAGTTGGCCCGACAGATTGAGGTGCAACATCGCGCAGGTAGGATGCAAGATAATGCACTTCAATGGCGTGCTTACCTTGAGGTTGGGTAGGAGGCTGGCACACCAGGTTACTGAATCGATAATGCTCAGGCGCGAATAGCGCTCGCGCAGTTCAGGGGTAAGATGCTCAGCTATCCCGCTCACCAGGCCGTGAGTACAAGATGCCGCGTCGACCACAACTGGCAAGCGAGCTTCATCGGTCCACCGCAAAAGTGCCTGCGCAATCGCATTGGCCATGAAGTCATGCGCAGCAACGAAACCCTTTGAACTGAACGGCGTCGCACAGCAGAGTCCACCGATGTCCGGCGGAATCCACAGCTTTTTCCCGCCGCGATGCGAGACCCGAACGAGAGCCTCCTGAATCGAAATCGCGTCGCGAGCGGTGTCGGGGTCACGGCCAAACATTCGATTGACGCACGCGGTGAAGTAGACCGCATCAGCGCCTTCGCGGACGGTCTCTGGCATACGGCTTGCGGCCGGCTTCGGCATCGGTCCCGGCACGGTAGGGAGGATATCGGCGCTAACAAATATTCGCGCCGTGTCTGCAATCGCTTTCACTGGCCGCCAACCAAAAGTATTGCCCAGAATTTTCACACCAGTGAGTGCGACGGTGCTAACGCGCTCGACAGCGCTCCATTTTTTGGCAACGGACAGGGCCACGTTCTCGGAGGTCTCGCTCTGTGAACGCCGGCGAAACTCGCGCATCAATTCGCCCGTGTTGATTCCAATGGGACAAGGCACCGAACAAGACCCATCACCGGCGCAGGTTTGAATGGCGTCGTATTGATATTGTTCCTGGAGCCGTCGCAAGATCGGAGAATCCTCCCTCTGTCGGGCCATTTCCCGGCGCACAACGATACGCTGTCGCGGTGTCATGGAAACGTTTCGGCTCGGACACACTGGCTCGCAAAAACCGCATTCGATGCACTGATTGGCATTGGAAACGCCTTCTATCGTCGGGAGCGACTTGAAGGATTTCAGATGAATATCCTGGTCCCGGGAGAGGATAACGTTGGGTGCGAGAATGCCATGCGGATCAGCTAGGCTCTTGACTCGCCACATGATGTTTGTCGCCCGCTCCCCCCATTCGTGGGTGATAAACGGTGCCATATTTAACCCGGTTCCATGCTCTGCTTTCAGGGAACCGTCGTATTTGCGCACCACGAGGTCGACAAGTTCCTCCATAAACTTTGCATAGGTAGCCCTGCCCTCTTCCTCATCAAATCGCGCGATCAGAGTGAAGTGAAGATTGCCATGGGCCGCGTGCCCTGCAACTCCAGGCATAAACCCGTGTTTGCGCAATAGGTCTTGCAGGTCATGGGCTGCGCTAGCCAGTAGTAGCGGGGGGAAACACACGTCTTCGGTGATAAGCAAGGAACCCAGTGGTCGCTGCTTGCCAATCAGGCCCAGCAGCCCCTCCCTTACATGCCAAGCGAGCTCGATTGCCTCCGCGTGACTGGTAAAGGTTAAATCTCCCAGCAGCGTGACTTGGTCAGTCAGGTGCATGACGAGAGCTTGCTTTTCGGTCAGGCTGTCCTCGTCGCTGGCCCCGATCTCGATCAGCAGGGCAGCTGCCTCCAAGTCGAGCGATTTCCAGTATTCAGGCGTGCCGGGGAACGCTGCAGCCGCAGCCCGTAAGGCCGGTGCGATCATCAATTCG
Source organism: Pseudomonas sp. GW821-FHT04C07 (assembly GCF_059420325.1). Lineage (NCBI taxonomy): Bacteria > Pseudomonadati > Pseudomonadota > Gammaproteobacteria > Pseudomonadales > Pseudomonadaceae > Pseudomonas > Pseudomonas sp. GW821-FHT04C07. The sequence goes on along the minus strand of NZ_JBWKTM010000018.1, from coordinate 23,573 downwards.
ACTGCGCTGGCCCCGAGCGCAACCAGTTCCGGCACGAGCGCAATTGCGTCATTAATGGAAGGAACGGCAATCCATGCGACGCTGGTGACCGCCGGAAGCTCAACAGTACTAAATGTCACATCCGAGATGAATCCAAGCGTCCCTTCCGAGCCCACCAGGAGGCGACGGAATATCTCCAGGGGAGAGCGACCATCCAGGAATGCGTCAAGGCGGTAGCCATGGGTATTTCTGATGGAGTATTTCCGACGAATTCGTCCGACAAGTTCGTCGTCCGCAAGGATCTCCGCTTGTAGCGCCATCAACCCATTCGCCAGCTCGGGCTCGCTTGCCAGGAAGCGTTGCTCCGCATCTGGGTCCGACGTGTCGATTTTCGTTCCGGATACCAGCACGAACGTTAGCGCTCTAACGGTTTGATAAGCATTTTGAGCAATGGTGCAGCGCATACCGCCTGAATTGTTTGAAACCACGCCACCAAGCGTACACGCTGCGGAACTTGCCGGGTCCGGCCCAATCTTGCGACCGTACGGTGCAAGATGCGCGTTTGCATGCGATAGGATGGTTCCGACACCAGCCTTTACGCTGAGCCCCCCCTCTCCGATGCCCTTGATGCCGCCGAAAAACTTCCGCACGTCGATGAGGATTTCATCTGACAATGCTTGCCCGTTCAGACTGGTTCCCGCAGCGCGAAAAGTGGCGTGTCGACCTGTTTCTGAACAGAATCGAAGGACTTTCGCTACATCGTCCTCATCGTGCGCGACGACCACGACTTGCGGCACTAGCCGATATGGGCTGGCATCTGAGGCATAGCGGACCAGGTCAACCAGTCGATGCAGTACGCGGTCGGGTCCAAGTAGCTGCTCCAGAGCTTGCCTCAACGGCGCGGGCGTTCCATCACACAGCTCGTCCCGAACAGCATCCGGCGAGCCCGAACCCGGCGGCCTGCCAATTTTCGCAGGGTCTACGGAAAGAAGCTTTTTCATTTTTGAGCTCATGAATGATGATGTGGGAACTAAATGATGGGGAGGTCAGATGGCCTCTCCGTCAAACCCGCAGCTATTCAACTCGAATTTGTAGCAAGTTTTAGCCTAGCCATAATTGTTACTTCATGTTACGAGGGCCTACCTCCTTCGACGAAGGGTATAGGCCACCTTCTGAGCACACAAAACACATACCAATGAGTGTTGATTGGCAAACGTTCTACCGTTGAGACACCGAGGCCGGGACGCCTACCTTGATTGCCAGTTCCTTGGCATGGGTCACATTGACCCACCAGCCGAAGGTTGCAGCGGTGAAGAACATGAGGACGCTGTAAATGGCTGCCGGAATGGCCATGGTCGGGTTGTTCAGCAACGTAGGGCTGAGCGCCAGGGCGATAGCCAGAGCGCCATTGTGAATACCAATTTCCATGCCTATGGCCACTGCCTGGCGCTGCGGCAACTGGAACAGGCGTGGCACCCAGTAGCCGATGCCGAGGCTGAGCAAATTGAACAGCAATGCGGCCATACCTACTACAGGGGCGTAGTCCAATACCGTCTGCCAATCTTTGACTAAGGCGAGTACTACGGTGACTACAAGGAACAGCGCGGAAATGATCTTCATCGGGCGCTCCATGAGTACGGCAAAGCGTGCCGCCAGTTTGCGTACCAGCATGCCCACCGCTACCGGCACCAAGACGATGGCGAATACCTGCACGACTTTTGTAAATTGCAATGGAATGGCCTGACCATCTGCCATGAAATACATCAGTGACCAATTGACGAGCAATGGCATGGTGAGAATCGCGACCACCGAGTTCACTGCCGTCAGGGTGACATTCAGTGCCACATCACCGTGTGCCAAGTGGCTGTAGAGGTTGGCAGAGGTACCGCCTGGGGAGGCAGCCAGAAGCATCAGGCCCACGGCCAGTACCGGTGCCAGAGCAAAACACTTAGCAATGAGGAAGCAGAAAAACGGCAGCAGGATTAACTGGCAGACCAAACCGATCAGGACAGGCTTGGGAAACTTCACTACTCGGACAAAATCCGCCGGGGTGAGCGACAACCCCAGTCCGAGCATGATGAAGCCTAGGGCAATGGGGAGGAATGTAGTCAGCAAGGGCGATGCCATCATTATTGTTGTACTCGCAGCAAGGCAAGCCCGGCGGTTAACCGGGATGCAAAGGGCCTGGTGGTCTGGCCGGACAAACCGAAGCTTGTACCTTGGCCGGTACGTTACTGGTTGTAACCTTTGCGTTGAATGGGCTGCCAAGGAGTCTAGTGATGGGGGGAGACGGACGAAATTCTCCTTGCCAGCCAGACCGATTGCCTTGCCGGCCAAATAAAGACCTTATGAAACATCAATATCATTGGAGGGCCGGTACTTCGGCGTTCCTGGATACCGCAAAGGTCCGGCCTATGTACCCTTGTGGCGCTAGCGCGCGGTGCTGAAAGACCGCCGGGGGGGCGAGACAGGTCAACCCCTTCAGGCGCTGTTGCCCCCGCGTCACAAGCTGTTGTCTCGAGTGTTGGTGCTGGTGTAAAACTGCTGCGCCTGAATCGAGTAGGAGCCTGCAGATGAGTCAGCGTACTACTTCCTCCAGTTGGGCTAGCGCCATTGTCCGATCCCTGGAAATCGGCGGTGTCGACTGCCGCAGTCTGTTCGAACGTCTTGGGATGGATTATTCCGCTCTGAGCGACTCCGAAGCACGCTTCCCGCAGGATTGCATGACGGGCCTATGGCATCTGGCGGTAGAAACTTCTGGAAATCCGGTCATTGCCCTGAACATGGCCCAGGTGGTGCGACCATCCTCCTTCCATGTGGTCGGCTATGCATTGATGTCCAGCCGCAACTTGCATGAGGGCATTTCTAGTCTGGTCCGCTATCAGCGCATCATTGGCGAGAGTGCAGATCTCAGCTTTCACCCTACGTCGGACGGCTATGAGTTGACTCTGGCAATTCATGGCGATCGCTTGCCTTCTGCCAGGGAAAGCGCGGAGGGGTCGCTGGCCTATATTCTGGCCTTTTGCCGCTGGCTAGCGTGTCGCCCATTGACTCCTCGCCTTGTCAGCTTTAGCGGACCTGCGCCGGCTAATCTGAAGCCATATTGCGAGGTGTTTCAAGCACCACTGAAGTTCAATGCCGAGCACTATGCATTGTTGTTCGACCGCACCGATCTGGATGCCCCGCTGCATTCTGCTAACGAAGCCTTGGCGCAATTGCACGAACGCTTCGCTGGCGAGTATCTGGCGCGCTTTTCGGACGGTCAGATCACCCACCAGGTGCGTCAGTTGCTCTGTCGTTTGCTACCCAAAGGTGAGCCCAAACGTGAAGTGGTGGCCCAGACAATATTAATGTCTGAGCGTACCTTGCAGCGCCGCCTGCTAGCGGAGGGAACCGGTTTTCATCAACTGCTCGATGGTACTCGCCGAGAGCTGGCCAGCCAGTACCTGGTCCAGCCCAATCTAACCCTGCAGGAAATTTCCTATCTGCTGGGCTTCGCCGCTCCAAGCAATTTCTTCCGCGCCTTCCGCCGCTGGTTCAATACCACACCTAATGAGTACCGGGCAGGTCTGTAGGGAGTTGAGCGATACGCTCGTTAAGCGCCTGAGCAGCGGACAGCGACGCCCCCTGATGGAATGCCGGAGCGAAGGAACACCGAGCCTGAGCGAGGTGCCGGACGCTTGGGGCGAAGCCTTTTGCTTACTTTTCGGCGTCTGGAAAAGTGAGGCGCCGTAAGGGCAAAACCCTAAGTGGCCGTTACCGCAGCAACGGATATGTACACCTGCAACAGATTGGTCGGCTGTCAGGCCGCCATATCGCGGGCAAGCCATGCTCCCACAGTTTTGATTCGCATACGTCTGCGAGAGATAGGTCGACTGTCAGGTCGCCATCGCGAGCAAGCTCGGCTCCCACAATGGATTGGTGTACATCTGTGAGAGACAGGCCGGCTGTCAGGCCGCCATCGCGAGCAATCGAGCGTCGACCGGCTGCTCCTACAATGGATTGGTGTACATCTGTGAGAGACAGGTCGACTGTCAGGTCGCCATCGCGAGCAAGCTCGGCTCCTACAAAAACGGCAGAAAGGTAGAGCGGCATACACCGCCCCACCACTCAACAGGCCGAGCGTTAGCTCGCCTGCCGCTTTTGATCTTGATCCACCCGCCCCTTCGGGAGGCCGAGTGGAGGTGTTCATCAGGGGGTGGGCGCGCAGCGCCGTTCGACGCAGTCGAACACATCGAGAGGAGGTCGAAGCGAAGCCGACCGGAGGCGATGCCCCCTGATGAATGCCGGAGCGAGGGAACACCGAGCCTGAGCGAGGTGCCGGACGCTTGGGGCGAAGCCTTTTGCTTACTTTTCGGCGTCTGGAAAAGTGAGGCGCCGTAAGGGCGAAACCCTAAGTGGCCGTTACCGCAGCAATGGATATGTACACCTGCGAGAGCCAGGCCGGCTGTCAGGCCGCCATCGCGAGCAAGCCTTGCTCCCACAGTTTTGATTCGCATACGTCTGCGAGAGATAGGTCGACTGTCAGGTCGCCATCGCGAGCAATCGAGCGTCGACCGGCTGCACCCACAATGGATTGGTGTACATCTGTGAGAGACAGGCCGGCTGTCAGGCCGCCTTCGCGAGCAAGCTCGGCTCCTACAAAAACGGCAGAAAGGTAGAGCGGCATACACCGCCCCACCACTCAACAGGCCGAGCGTTGCAACAGATACACCTGCAACAGATTGGTTGGCTGTCAGGCCTATATCGCGGGCAAGCCTTGCTCCTACGGTTGAGAGGTAGGGCCCAGCAACAACCCCTGCTCCCGATCGCACAACTGCACCACGTAATCCCACAACACCCGTAGCCGCACCGACTTGTGCAATTCGCGCCGGGTGCTGATCCAGTAGCTGCGCTGGATACTTTCGGCCGGCAGCAGCGGCACCAGCTCCGGGTCGTTGCTGGCCATGTAGCACGGCAACACGGCAATCCCCAGGCCGGCGCGTGCAGCCTGTTGCTGGGCGATCACGCTGGTGCTGTGGAAGACCACCTGCGGGCTGCGGCAGAAGCTGTTGAGGAACATCAGTTCCTGGCTGAACAACAGATCATCGACGTAGCCGATCCAGGCGTGCTGCGCCAGATCTTCGCGGCTACGCAGCGGCGGCGAACGGTCCAGGTAGGCGCGACTGGCATACAGTGCCAGGCGGTAGTCGGTCAGTTTGCGGGTGACCAGCATGTCGGCGGCCGGACGCTCCAGGTGGATGCTGATCTCCGCTTCGCGGTTGAGGATGCTGACGAAGCGTGGCACGGCCACCAGTTCCACTTCCAATCCCGGATAGCGTTCGAACAAACCATTCATGCGGCTGGCAAGGAACATGATGCCCAGGCCTTCGGTTACTCCCACGCGGATCTTGCCCAGCGGCGCACTGGACTGGGTGATTTCTTCCTGGGCCAGCAAGGCGACGTTTTCCATGGCTTCAGCGTGCTTGAGCAACGCTTCACCGGCCGGCGTCAGTTGGTAGCCCTGGGCGTGCTGGACGAACAGCGCGGTGCCGAGGCTTTTCTCGATGGCCTCGATGTGCCGGGCCACAGTGGCGTGGGTGGTTTTCAGCCGCCGCGCCGCCGTCAGCAAACGGCCGCTACGCTGTAACTCGAGAAAAAACCGCAGGTCATTCCAATCGAACATGAGTCTTCCTTGAACGTGCCAGAGAATGCAGCTGTCTGAAAACGCACAGCTACTGAGCAAAAACTAACATTCTTTCAACGAAAGCTAACAACTAGGATGACTGGCAAAGAACAACAACAGCAGAGGTCATGGATGCAGCCTGACGTTGATGAATACGACTACGTGGTAGTGGGCGCCGGGCCGGCCGGCTGCTTACTGGCCAATCGACTGTCCGCCAACCCGGAACACCGTGTGCTGCTGCTCGAAGCCGGCGGCCGCGACAACTACCCATGGATTCATATCCCCGTGGGTTATCTGTTCTGCATCGGCAACCCGCGCACCGACTGGTGCTACAAGACACAAGCGCAACCTGGCCTGCAAGGTCGCAGCCTGAGTTACCCACGCGGCAAGGTACTGGGCGGCTCTTCATCGATCAACGGCATGATCTACATGCGCGGCCAGGCCAGTGACTACGACGGTTGGGCCGCCGACGGCAATCCGGGCTGGGCCTGGAAAAATGTACTGCCACTGTTCAAACAGAGCGAAAACCATTTTGCCGGCGACTCGGAATTCCACAGTGCTGCCGGGCAATGGCGGGTCGAGCGTCAGCGGCTGTCGTGGCCGATCCTCGATGCCTTCCGCGAGGCCGCCGAACAACGTGGCATTGCCAGCATCGATGACTTCAACTGTGGCGACAACGAAGGCTGCGGTTACTTCCAGGTCAACCAGAAGGCCGGGGTACGCTGGAACGCCGCCAAGGCCTTTCTCAAACCGATCCGCAACCGACCTAACCTGACCGTGCTGACGGATGTCGAAGTAGACCGCGTGCTCCTGAAAAACGCCCGCGCTTCGGCTGTCAGCGCCCGCTGGCAGGGGCAGCAGAAAACCTGGAAAGCACGGCGGGAAATCGTCCTCTGCGCCGGCTCCGTCGGCTCGCCGAGCATCCTGCAACGTTCCGGGATTGGCCCGGGCAGCATGTTGCAGCGCTTGGGTATTGGCGTCGCCCATGAACTGGCTGGCGTGGGCGGCAACCTGCAGGATCACTTACAGCTGCGGTTGATCTACAAGCTGCAAAACGCCCGTACCCTGAACCAGATCGCCGGCAGCGTGTGGGGCAAGATGGGCATGGGCCTGCGTTATCTGTATGACCGCAGCGGCCCGCTGTCCATGGCCCCGAGCCAACTCGGTGCTTTCGCCCGTTCGGGGCCGGAACAGACGTCGGCCAACCTTCAATACCATGTGCAGCCGCTGTCGCTGGAGCGTTTCGGTGAGCCGTTACATACCTTCCCGGCGTTCACCGCATCGGTCTGCGACCTGCGTCCGCAGAGCCGTGGCCGAGTAGAAATCCGCTCCGCCGATCCGCAGCAGGCGCCGCTCATTGAACCCAACTACCTGAGCCATCCTGAAGACCTGCGAGTGGCCGCCGACGCCATTCGCCTGACCCGGCGCATCGTCGCGGCGCCGGCCTTGCAACCATTCAACCCCACCGAATACCTGCCCGGCGACGCCTTGCAGACTGACGAGCAACTGTACGAAGCGGCGGCGCGGATCGGCACGACGATTTTCCATCCGGTCGGCACCTGCCGCATGGGCAACGACTCAGACGCCGTGGTCGACGCACAGTTGCGGGTCCACGGCATTCCCGGGCTGCGCATCGCCGACGCCTCGATCATGCCGCGTATCACCTCGGGCAATACCTGTTCACCGACCCTGATGATCGCCGAGAAAGCCGCCCAGCTGATACTCGCCCCCAACTCAAGGAGCCTCGCCCCGGAAACAGAACTGGTCACCGAACCGCACTTGTAACCTGTAGGAGCCGAGCTTGCTCGCGATGGACGTTAACGATAACGCGTGTTTTCTGAGTAAACGCGTCGCCCTTGAGACCATCGTCGGAGCGCCGCCCGGACCAATCGAGCGTCGACCGGCGGCTCCTGCAAGGACCGCGCTGCACCGACATCGCGCCAAACATGGCGGCGACAGTGGAACAACAAAAACAATCACTGTGAGGGAAAACGATATGTCAGAACATGCTCAAACCCTGGACGCGACGCTTAGCGCGAGCACCAGCAAAGACACCCAGAAAGTCATCTTCGCCTCGTCCCTGGGGACGGTGTTCGAGTGGTATGACTTTTTCCTCTATGGCGCCCTTGCGGCGGTGATCAGCAAGCAGTTTTTCGCCGGGGTCAACGACACCACCGCGTTTATCTTTGCCTTGATGGCGTTCGCCGCCGGATTTATCGTGCGGCCGTTCGGCGCGCTGGTGTTCGGCCGTCTGGGCGACATGATCGGACGCAAATACACCTTCCTCGCAACCATCATCCTTATGGGCCTGGCGACCTTTTGCGTCGGCCTGCTGCCGACCTATTCGAGCATCGGCATCGCCGCACCAATCATCCTGGTGATGCTGCGCATGCTTCAGGGCCTGGCCTTGGGCGGTGAATACGGTGGCGCCGCTACCTATGTCGCGGAGCACGCTCCGCTCGGTAAACGCGGTTTCCATACCAGCTGGATTCAATCCACCGCCACCCTTGGCTTGCTGCTGTCGCTGCTGGTGGTACTCGGTTGCCGTTACTTCACCGGCGATCAATTTGAAGTCTGGGGCTGGCGTCTGCCGTTCCTGCTGTCAATCGTGCTGCTGGGGATTTCCACCTGGATTCGCCTGAGCCTGCACGAGTCTCCGGCCTTCGTGAAAATGAAGGAGGAAGGCAAGGTCTGCAAGGCGCCGATCCGCGAGTCCTTCGGCAAATGGGAAAATCTCAAAGTGGTGCTGATCGCGCTGTTCAGCATCAACGCAGGGCAAGCGGTGACCTTCTATGCCGCGCAGTTTTATGTGCTGTTCTTCCTCACTCAGTTCCTGAAAATGGACCCGGCCCTGGCCAACGGTCTGCTGATCGTCAGCGTGGTGATTGGCGCACCGTTCTTCATCTTCTTTGGCTGGCTGTCGGACAAGGTCGGACGTAAACCGATCCTGATGCTCGGCCTGTTGCTGGCGACGCTGCTGTACTTTCCAATCTTCAAAACCCTGGCCCACTATGCCAATCCGGCAATCGACCAGGCCAGCCAACAGGCACCGATCACCGTGCTGGCCGACCCGGCCACCTGCACCTTCCAGTTCGACCCGGTGGGCAAGGCGCGTTTCGACAGCCCGTGCGACAAGGTCAAGACCTTCCTGGTCAAACAGGGCTTGCCGTATAGCAGCGCAGCAGCGCCTGCCGGCAGCGAAGTGCAAGTGAGCATCGGTGAGGTACGCATCGACGGTTACAACGAAGCAGCGCTGCGTGGCGCAGTGACGTTGGCTGGCTATCCGCAACAGGCGGACACCCAGCAGATCAACAAACCGATGATCGTCGCATTGATCGTCGCGCTGATCCTGATCTCTGCCATGTGCTACGGCCCGCTGGCGGCGCTGATGGTCGAGCTGTTCCCGACCCGCATCCGCTACACCTCCATGTCCCTGCCCTACCACATCGGCAACGGCTGGTTCGGTGGTTTCCTGCCGACCGTGTCCTTTGCGTTGGTGGTGTACACCGGCGATATCTTCTACGGGCTGTGGTACCCCGTAGTGATCACTGGCGTGAGTCTGATCGTGGGCATGATTTGTCTGCGCGAGACCAAAAACGTGAACATCGATAAGAACTGAGGGTTGAAGGTCCGCCCGCTCGCCATGTTGCTGGTGGTGGGCGGATCCTGTTGGCCCCCGTGGCGCGAGGTGCCGGCTCTTGGCCCGGACGAAGTCCGGATTGATCCAGCTCCCGGATCCCTCTATTGGGCGGCTTGGCGGGCGGATCTGCTCACAGGCGAGATTTATGTAGTGTTAAAAAATATTCACTACAAATCTATTGACGGCTCCATTGCCCGCTTGCATTATCCATCTCGTCTCCCCGATCGGGAGAGTTGGCTTGAGTATTCTGAATACGCTCGACAGACCGCCGAGCTGTTCCCCTGATGTGTACTGCCCACAAGGCAGATTGATGAAGCGAACTGGCTGGACCGTCCGGTACAAGGACGAGAAGCGCTGGCGAAACGTCCTCATGATGCTTGTGGCTGAGCGCTTTTTTATCAGCATCGGCATCCTGGTTTGCACTGTTTCTCCTCGTTGAGCCCCAGCTGCGTAGTCGCTTTTCATCAATGCTACATACATCAAACTCAGGGCCCGTTCTGCACCTGACGGACGCCCGTGTCGTCCCGATTGTGCTTCAGGAAACGATTGGCTGATTCGGCTACATGTTTCAGCTAACCAACTAAACAGTGGTCAAGGGGCTTGCACATGAATTTGAACAATCAACCAACTATTGATGAACTGGCTCGACTGTTCGCATCGCACAAGGACAGCCACGACAGCCACGTATTGTGGATATGCAAGTCGGGCGAAGTCCGTATCGATTGCCTCGCGCCCCACTCGCACGAAAGTGAATTCGAGCAGGCTCATCACAGCATGTGTGCCAGGCTCAGAATGTATCGCCGGGGCCAAGGGTATGTCGGAAAGAAAGCCGCAGCTGACAAAGACTTCATGGGCCGCGTCCTTCAAACCCTGAGCCATGAATGGAAGCAGATGCAAAATCAGTCCGGGATTTGTCGGGTAGACAAATACTGCTGAGTTCGGCTGCGGTGTCGCTGGTAACTTGAACCTCAGGCTTGCCAGCGACACCAATGCTTCAAGACTTTTCCCATCCAGCAACAATCTGTGCACTGATGCTGACGCCACCACAGACAACGATCACCACATCATGGGCATCGGCAATTGCCGGATGATCCAGATACGCGACGGCAAGAGAAACGCCGCAAGCGGGCTCCACCAACTGACGCATATCATCGGCATACCGAACGACGCCCATGATTGCCTCGGCATCCGACAACACCACACTCTCGTGCTGAAAATTCCGGATATGCTCAACCGGCCACAGCGCAACTTGCGAAGCACCCAGTGAACTGGCAACGGTCTTGATCTCGGGAAGCCTGACGGGATGTCCGGCCTTGAGGGCTGCCGCGAACGAAGCGGCGCCAAGGGTTTCACAGGCGATGATCCGGCAGTCCATCCTGGCATGACGCTCCAGCCCCGTGAGCACACCAGCCAGCAAGCCACCGCCCCCGACCGAGGTCACAATCGTGTCGACCTGAGGGCAATCCTCCAGAATTTCATCCACCATCGTGCTGTGCCCCTCCCACAACGTCGGATGGTCGAAAGCAGGTACGTACTCGGTATCCGCATCTTGCGCGAGTTCAAGCGCCCGCTGATTGGCTTCGTCCCACACCTTGCCGTGCACAATCACCTCTGCACCCGTTTTGGCAATGCGTGCGCGGGTGATTTCAGGGGTGGTTTGCGGCACGACGATGCGCGCCTTCAGACCCAGCGCGGTCGCCGCCACCGCCGTCGCCAATCCAGCATTGCCTCCGGAAGGACAGACGACTGTCTTCTTGCCCTGCCCGGCTGCGAACGTGCAGAGCAGGCCCATGCCGCGCAACTTGAACGACCCGCTCGGCTGCAGGTTCTCCAGCTTGAGCCAGATACGCCGCTCTGGCGTCGATAGCCCGGGATGCAAGACCAACGGTGTTCTTATATGAAGCATCACAGCCCCCCTTATAAAAACCGGATAAACAGAAATTCAGGCGCCGGCCGCCAGGACAAGGATCTGAACGCCTGAATGGTTGAGCAATCATCCTGTTGCAGGTGGTTCATTTGTTGATCCCCAGTATTCGCAGCCAATCGGTGGGGAAGCGAACATTCAACGGCAGTTGATCGATTCTCCAGCGCGCCGGTAGTGGTTGATCAAATCTGGCCACGACCTGCAATCCCATTTCGCTTGCGGCAAACGGTCCACGCAGAACTGTTGGCGTGCGACCGGCGCTGTCGACAGCCTGCACAACGTGAGCAGCCAGCCATTCGCCATCCGGCATGCGCACTCGCAGTGATTGACCTACGGCAGCGTAGTTGATGTTCATAGGCTCCAGATAAATCCACAACAACGGATCCTCCTGCTGCTCCAAACGCATCAGCAGAGTGCCCGGGCCGACGTTTTCGCCCGGCGTGACAAGCACCTCGGCTATTCGACCGCCCTGCGACGCCGTCACTGACAACGCTGCCAAACGCGTCTTCAGCCATTGCTGCTCAGCGTTTTGCTGGATGATCTCTCGATCGACTCCTTGAGGTGACTGACGAGCTATCCGCTCACGACGCTCGAAAGCCAGCAAATCCGATCGAAACCCATCAAGTTCGCTTTGCGCGGCCAGCACTTCCCCTCGGGTGGCAGCACCTTGTTGCACGAGCCCCTCCAACTGCCGGACTCGTTGTTCTGCACGACCTGCCCTGGCGCTGAGCAATTCACGCTCTCTTACACCCAAATCGGAATCGCTGAGGCGCGGTATCTCAGCGGGCATCGCTGCAAGTTGCAATAAACGGGCGCGCCATTCCGGGTTATCGAGGGTGACCAATAGTTGGCCAGCACGCACCTGCTCACCAGTCGTGACGAAGAGTTGCTCGACCCGACCGGCATCTCGTGCACGCACTTCCTGAATAGGCAGGCGTAACTGTGCCGGCGCATCAATCAGCAGCACGCCGTACAGCAACTTTGCGACCAGCCAGAGTAACGGGCTGGCGACCAGGAACAGGATCAGGTACCAGCGCAGGCGAAATGCCATGCGTTTGCCCGGGGCGTAGAGCACATTCAGACCCTGCTCCTGTGTGGGATTGTGCTCTTTGTGACTGTCGAAACGAATCTTCATGAGCGGCTCACCGTTTTGGGAAGTCTCGCCAGGCTTGCCAATCAATGCCGGCAATACCCTGAGGTTGCAATTGCTCGCGCCACACAGCGACCTGGCGTTGCAATTGTTCAGCGGATACTCCCGCCCAGCTTTCGGTGGAAGGCAACTGTGGCTCTGCGCTCTGGGCCAGGCGAAATTGCAGATCGGGCCAACGCTTTGCGATCTGCCCGGCCAGTTGCGCACTGCGCTGCGGGTTACGGGTGTAAATCATCAGGCTGACCTGACGCACGCCGATTGCCGGAAGCGCACAAGGCACACAAGGATGTCCGGCCGTGGCCGCAACGAACCAGCGATGGTGACTGGATATTTCCACCGGCCAGCGGCTGACTGCTGACACCGCCCGCAACGTGTCGAGCCAGTCTTGCAAACGTTGATCGGGTACCGGCCAACCGAGTTGTTCAACTTCAAGATCCAGATGAAGACTGGAAAACGACAATCCCTGAAGTTTGATGAGCAAATCGGTCAGTTGCCCACGCTGCTGCGGTTCGATCCAGCCGGGGTCGCCGAGCAACAGGCTCACTTGCAGACCACTGCGCGCGGCGTCTTGAAGCAATTGCTCAAGCGCCTGGCGGGTCGCGGGCAGGTTGCTCACCTGGACGGCGTTGAGTCCGAGGTAGATTTTCTCCATACCGGCCTTTCGCAATGCTTGCAGTTCCGCCGGACGACGCCTGGGGTCCAACAAGGCTTCGCTGTTCCAGACATAACTGGCCTGGAGCCATTTTGCCGGCTCGAGCGGTACATTGTTGCGCGGTGCCGCTGGAGTTGAGGCGGAAATTATCGCAGAGGCTTGCGGCTTGATCAAAGGTGACCATTCCTGACGCTCGCCACCCAGCAGTGCAGCAAATTGCGGAGCGTCTTCAGTGAACAGATTCAAGTCGGCCTGGCGCAACCAGGCGGCATGCCACGCCGCGATCAAGTCAAAACCCGATTGAAAGTAAGCCCGCTCGCTGGCCAGCTGGGCTAGCAGGTTGCTGTCCCCGCCAAGGTTGCCTCGAGCCTTTTCCTCATCGCGTGCCAACGCCGCATGACGCCATTGTTGGCTACGCTGTTTGATCGTCGCTTGCGCAGTGTTTTGGGCGCGCAATGCCCTGCTCAGCTCCAGCCCCAAAGAACGTTGTTCGGCTGCTACACGGTCGGCTGCCGCTTCGTAGTGTGCTTCGGCGACTTGCTGTCGAGCACGAGTATTGCCGACCAGGTCGAAAGGCACAGAGAACACCAGGCTGGCCACCAGACCGCTACCCGCTTTATCTGTACCGCTGCGGTATTCCCGGGTGCCGGTCAGGATGACGTCGGAGTCAATGGCTGAATACCAGGGATTATCGCGCGCTCTGTCGGCCTGATCGCGCAGGTTTTGCTTTTCTGTCACCCGTGGATGCTGATTCAACAGAGCCTGCCATTGAACCAGTGGTTGCGGTTGTTGCGCCAGAGGCTCGGCAACCGCCTGAGCCCCTATGGGTAACTCACTCATATTGATGCTGGCCAGATCTTCGCGGACGTCGGCTTCTATTTGGGTGAGCGCCTCGCAACGCGTTGAAAGCCCCTTCCACTCATCCAGCTGCAACTGAGCTTCGGAAGTGCGCAACCAGGCTTTTTGCAAACGCAGGCGAATCACTTGATCGGCCTTGCGGGCAACAGGCAGGAGCGCACCGCAAAAAGAGACTTCCTGTTGCGCGCGCCACCAATCAGCGTACGCGCTGCGTAGTGCCAGGCGCTGGCTTGCCCTCTGTAAAGCCAGGCGCAACTGCTGTCGTTGGCGCTCGTACTGATTGGTTTGCAGAAGATCCAGTTGGCGCTTGAGGCTGCCCAACAGGGGATGACGTATACCAAGATCAAAATTGTGACCGTAATAATCATTGCGAATGTCTTGGGTGACCAACTCTCGGAAGCGCCCGGCACCGGCGCCAGCGAACACTTGCCATCCAGCCCGGTCTTCATGAAGCTTCGCTTCTGCCTCGAGGGCTCGAAGGTCGGCCTGACCTGCACGAAACAGAGGATCGGAGGATTGCTTGTCGAACAACTCTTGAAGTGTCAGCGGTTGAGCCAGCAATGTAGTGGATGACAGCGATAGAGTTAGAGCCAGAAGCACCGATCGCATGTCAAAACCTCGTGGCCTTTTTCAGGACCCACCATGGCGCCATGCTGCTTTCCTCATGGCCACGACGGAAAACCTCGTTGAGCATGGCGACAGCACTCCAGCAACGCATGATCAACATGAACAGCGGGAAAATCGGCACCAGAAAAACCAGGCGCAGGTCCTGTCGTGGTCGATCGGAAACCATCAGCAACATAGCCCCGAACATCATCACAGTGATCATCAGATAAAGCAGATAGATCATCAAAAACAGTATCAACAAGGTCGACCCTGGCAGGATGAATAACGCCAGCAAGGTGTAGCCAAAAATGATGAAGGGCAGCACCAACTGAAAAAAGAATCCGCTGACGAGGATCATCAAGAAATTCGACCAGCCCAGCAGGCTCGGGTTGATGCTGTGGCTATGCTTGCGTACGTAGAGGAAAAACAGGTCACCGTCCCAGCGCAACCGCTGCATGAGAAACTGCTTGAAGGTCACCGGAGCATCGGTATGGCCGATGGCTTGCGGTTCGAATGGAATCCGTAAATTGTGGCGCCCGAAGTAACTTTTTATGCGCAGAGTCAAATCAAGGTCTTCTGCCGTGTGGGTATTCCAGCCACCAATTTTCACCAGAAAACTACGGCGGAACGCGCCAAAGGCGCCGGAAACGTTATTCACCAGATTCCACTCGGCCAGTCCGATCTTCGACATATGGATCGATAGCAGGTACTCCAGCGCCTGTATCGCAGTGGTCACGGAACTCCAGACATTACGGACCCGCAAGCTACCGGCCACTGCCGGTACCGTCGGATCCACAAAATGACGCACGATGGCGCTGACCATGTTGTTGTCAAAAGACGTGTCACCATCCAGGGCCATCACGATCTCACCGCTGGCATGCGCCAGACCGGCATTCAACGACGATACTCGGCCACCACGTTGCCATTTGGCAATCGGACGCAGATGTCGGCGTGGATACAAACCCGGATCGACCAGAAAGCCTCGAACGGCATTCAGCGTCGTCTGATTCAGCGTAGCGCCGTCCACCACCGGAATCATCTCGATGTGTCCGGGGTAGATCTGTTCGCACAGGCTTAGCAACGTCTTTTGCACATCCATTCCTTCGCTGTAGCAGGTGATGATGCAAGACACTTTGGGTCGATAAAGACTGATTTGCGGGATGCTGGTTCGCCTGCGCACGAACCAGCGCAAGACGCCCAGCAACACCATGACATTGAGCGGCAGCTCAAAAAGCAGGAATAACGGAAAGAGCATGTAAAACAATCGACTCAAGCCATCCTGGCTCGCCAGCGAGTTGAGCACGTTATAGAGTTGTTCGAGCAATGGGCTCATGACAGCCTCAAGTCAGTTCGCTGGCTAAACGGGCCAGCAACAATTCGCCGTCCTCCTGGTCAAGCAAATCCTGCGGCGCGGTGAAGCTGACGACACGAAGAGAGATGTCACTGACCTCAGGTGCAGAGAACAGTTCGGCGACCTGCCCCAGACGCCGTACAACGCTGAGCAGCCCCTCGGGACCTGTATGCGGGAGCATGAGCCAAAGAAACTCCTCTGTGCTTCGTGAACAACGGTCCGTTTCCCTGACCGTTTCCTGCAAGCGATCGACCAGACTGTCGACGAAGGCATGCCCACGGTGCTCGCCAAGGCGAAGCATGGTCTCGGTCAAGTTGACGAAGCGCAGACCAATCAGTGAAAAAGGCGGCAGCTGATAGCGGCGTACGATCTGGATCTGCCAAGTGAGCAGGTCGAAAAAATCCTTGCCTCCCAGCAAGTTGAGTCGGCCGAAGTGATCGACCCCGCCCGGCTCGGTGTTAAAACCCTGGCGGCAGCGCAAACGTCCTGATTCAGCCAGTCGGAAGTCTCTGATTTCGCGCACCCGCAGCTTGTCAGTCGCATGCGCCAGGCCACAGTCCAGGCATCGAGCCTGAATATCGGCGTCGACAAAAAATGCCTGACACGACCGGCAGCGGTAGTTCTCCAGTGGTCGGTCATAGTCGCTGCCGATATGCCGCAACCGGTTCAGGCAGTTGGGGCAAAGCAACATTCCATCTTTAAGAAAACTCTCCTGGGCGCCAACATGACCACAGGTAAAGCAGTGCAGCGAAGGCTGGCGTGAAATGTCCAGGGCCTGACATTCCGGGCACACATCAACGTAGTTCAAACGGCCCGAACCGCAATCTGAACACAGTCGGATTCGATCGACCAGTACGCCCTCTTCCAACCAGCCCTGCTGGGCCATCAATTTAAGCCAGACAAAGGTATTGACCTGCTCATCCTCGGCCAAAACCTCCAGCAATGGATAGCGGTAATGCTGGGGGACCTCTGGATCGCGCAGGGCATGCACTTCTACGCTGGATCGTAGCCACAACCATGAAAGCACCCTGCTCTCAAATCTGTCAGGCGGGGCTCCACGATTAAAAAGGCTGAACCGTGCTTTCCACAATCGCCAGAGCGGCGTTATCTCCTTGAGCTCAACAGGAGGTGCGCCATCGCCCAGCGCTTCACACCAACCGTCCAGATCGCGACAACAGTAAATCAGCTTGAACCGGTAAGAAGGTTCCGTGCGCAGCTTGCGAAGCATTTGCCCGGCAGGGGTACCTGGCAAGTCAAGCAACAACACATCAAACGCGGGAACAGCCAGCAGGCTGCTCAGATCGGTAAAGCGATCCAGTTCCGGGTGGCCAACGTTCGCAACAATGTTGCCCAGCACAGCAATCCGCGGATTTGAAGTCGGCATGACGTATTTCTCTGAGAGTCAGACAGATAGCTGGGGCCAGTAGAACTTCAGAACAGAGCAGATCGTCAAAAGTCCGGCTGATTTTTTAAAGCTATTAATCGACACTGTCCTGGACAACAAATTGACCAACACCGCGTATACGACCTTTGCCAGCATTGCGTATACGTCCGTAATGCTTGCCGCTGACACCTCTATCCCTAACAGTTTTTTTGAGTATGGTCGCTACTTGGCCCGTTGCCCACTTCATTGGCGCCCGATCCACCGCCATTACCGGCGCCCCTGCCCCTTTTGACCACAAATGCGCCTTTCACCGCTGACGAAGCAATCAACGGCAACCTTTATCTGTATATCCATACAGATAAAGGTTGCCCAAATGCGCGGTACTGCGCATTCTGTGCACCTTCCAGACCCGTAAGAAATGATGGTGGTTATGCGGTTGTTCCTGTGTGAAAAGCCATCCCAGGCCAAAGATATCGCCGCGGTGCTCGGTGCCAACCGCCGTGGCGACGGCTGCTGGCTGGGGCCGAATGTCACAGTGACCTGGTGCATCGGCCACCTGCTGGAAACCGCACCGCCGGATGCCTACGACCCCCGCTACAAGCGCTGGGTGCTGGCCGATCTGCCAATCGTCCCCGAGAAGTGGAAGATGCTGGTAAAGCCGAAGACTGCCAGCCAGTTCAAAGCGGTCAAACGCTTGCTCGGTGAGGCCCATGAGTTGGTCATCGCCACCGATGCCGACCGTGAGGGCGAGATGATTGCCCGCGAGTTGGTCGAGCACTGTCGCTATCGCGGACCGATTCAACGGCTTTGGCTGTCGGCCCTGGACGACGCGTCGATCCGCAAGGCATTGGCAGTGCTCAAGCCCGGAGCCGAGACCTTCAGCCTCTACCATTCGGCGCTGGGACGCTCGCGTGCCGACTGGTTGATCGGTATGAACATGAGCCGGCTGTTCACCCTGCTTGGTCGCCAGTCCGGCTATCAGGGTGTCCTTCCTGTGGGCCGCGTACAAACGCCGACGCTACGGCTGGTGGTCGATCGCGACCGCAGCATTGCCGACTTCGTACCGGTCCCGTATTGGGCCATCGAGGTGCAGCTGTTGCAGGACGGCACCTCTTTCACCGCCCATTGGCGCGCAGCGCAAGACGTTTGCGACGAGCACGATCGTTGCTTGAACCAGGCACTGGCCCAGGAAGCTGCAACGGCCATGCGCAATGCCACCAGCGCCCGGGTGATCAAGCTGCGTACCGAGCGCGTGCGCGAAGCAGCACCACTGCCCTTCGACCTGGGCACGCTGCAGGAAGTGTGTTCAAAGAAGTTGGGGCTGGGTGCTCAAGAGACCCTGGATATCGCTCAGGCGCTGTACGAAACCCATAAAGTCATCACCTACCCACGCAGCGATTGCGGTTACCTGCCGCTTAGTCAGCACAGCGAAGCACCGACCATTCTGGCGGCCCTGGGGCGGACCGATCCAGGGCTTGGCGAGCTGTTCAAGTACATCGAACCGCAGCGCCGCTCGCGCGCCTGGAACGACGCGAAGGTCAGTGCCCACCACGGTATTATTCCGACTGGCGCAGCCAAGGACCTCGACCGCCTGGTGGGCAAACAACGCGCCGTCTACACCTTGATTCGAGCGCGTTATCTGGCGCAGTTTCTGCCCAATCACGAATACGATAGAACCCAGGCCGATTTCGACTGCGCCGGGCAGGCCTTGCGTGCCGTGGGCAAGCTGATTGTCGAACCTGGCTGGAAGCGTGCACTTCCCGAAGCCCTCGCGCCCGCCAAAGGGCGCGAAGCGCCGGCCCCGCAAACACTGCCGGCGCTGGCCGAAGGCCGCGATTGCGCAGTTGCCAACGTGACGTTGAAAGACCTCTGGACCCAACCGCCCAAACCCTTTACCGAGGGCGATCTGATCAAGGCGATGAAAAACGTCGCCAGACTGGTGGAGGATCCCCTGCTCAAGCAGAAACTCAAGGACACCACCGGAATCGGCACCGAGGCAACGCGCGCCGGAATCATCCAGGGATTACTGGATCGCGGCTATCTGATCAAACACGGCAAGGCATTGGCTGCCACCCCGGCGGCCTTTAGCCTGATCGATGCGGTTCCCCGAGCCATCGCCGATCCCGGCACCACGGCCATTTGGGAACAAGCGCTGGATATGGTGCAGAGCGGCGAAATGAGCCTTGAAGAGTTCGTTGCCAAGCAGGCCGCCTGGATGAGTAAACAGGTGGGCCGTTGCGTCGGCCTGCGTCTGACCATCAGCGGACCGGCGAGCCCGGCCGGTGGTGGCGGCGCTCCCTGGAAAAACAAACGCAAGCCCACCAAACGCAAAACCTCGACCCCGGTCAAGCGCGCCGCAAAACCAGGCCGCGGTCCTTAAGGGCTTGTTTGAAATCAATCCTGGCAAATGGCGGGTGCGAAAGCCGGAACCTCAGCGAGTGAGCGGTAGATTTGCAGGCCAAGCCGCTCTCCAATGGAGACCATTGCGTCGGCGCCATCAGATGGGCCACCGATTCGCAGCACTGCGTCGCAGCGCTCAAGAAGGCGTTGCGCGTGTGCATGAAACAGCGCGTCGTAGACCGCGTCACCGACTTTTGTCGAACCTGACAGGCGTACCATAGGTAGCGCGACCCATTCACCGAGTACGGGGAAATGGCCCGCCTCAAGCAAAGCAGAGGCGCAGCTTTCCATGGCTGCCACGTTCCGGGCGAGCAGCGCCGGGTCGTCTGCGGTACCCGAACGGTAAGGACCAGCCACCAGGATCATGAGGCTGCGCGGCGTCATCAGCCGCAGCTCCAGATACTGCAACAGCATAATGGTCTTGCCATCGACAATCTCGCCGCTGCTGACCATCGCGATGGCCTGTTCGAAGCCGAGCTCCATCACCTCGATGTCTTCACCCTCTTCGATCAGGCCACCTCCCTCGCTGATGCGATCACCTGGCTCATATTCCCCGATAAAGAAATGGATGCACTCGGTGACCGAGCCTGGACTCATGAACGCCTCATAAATCTTCTCGACCGACTCGACGCGGTAGCCGGTTTCCTCCTCGGCTTCTTTACGAACACGCTGCTCGGGACTGGCATTGTCCAGCAGGCCGGCTGCGGACTCGATGAGAAAGCCGCTATGGCCATTGACGAACGCGGGCATGCGGAACTGGCGTGTGAGCAACACTGTGCGACGCGCACGATTGTAGAGAAGGATGGTGGCCCCGTTGCCGCGGTCGTAGACCTCGCGCGTCTGCGCCTGCCATGTACCATCGCGTCGACGCAGGTCAAAGCTGAATTTCTTTAGCAGATACCAATTATCAGACAGGGTTTCCTGCGCGGTGATGCGTACGGGTCCGGGTTCCATTGCATATCCTTTTTCAGGCTTGTGTTATTGAGCTTCTCGTGCAAAATCGCGCATAGTCAAGAAAATTCGTGCAAAAGAGTCCTCCATGCTGACCAGCAAACGCAAGCAATATCTGATGGACTTACTGCGCCGCGATGGCCAGCTCGTCGCCAAGGCTCTTTGCAAGGAGTTGGCGGTTTCCGAGGACACCATCCGGCGCGACCTGCGCCAGATGGCCAGGGACGGCCTCCTGCTCCGGGTGCATGGCGGAGCTCTGCCGGCGTCGCCGGCGATGGGCGATGTTGCGGCGCGCGAGCAGATTGCACCGATGGAAAAAATGGCGATCGGGCGCGCCGCCGCTCAGTTGGTGCAGACAGGCCAGGTGGTCTTCATCGATGGCGGCACCACGTCCACACAGCTGGTGCGCCATCTTGCGCCCTCCTTGAAGGCGACGGTCATCACACACAGCCCGTCGATCGCCATAGAACTGGCCGCCCATCCCGGCATTGAAGTCATCATGCTGGGTGGGCGTCTGTTCAGGCATTCGCTGGTTGGTGTGGGCACGGCCACCCTTGAGGCGATAAGCAGGGTGCGCGCGGATCTGTATTTCATGGGTGTGTGTAGCGTGCACCCGAGCGCAGGTCTGTCGACCGGTGACTTCGAGGAAGCCGGCGTAAAACGAGCACTGTGCCACGCTGCAGCCGAGACGATAGTCCTGGCCTCTTCGGAAAAACTGGCAACCGCTTCTCCCTACAAAATTGTCGAGTTGGCAGAAATCAGCGCAATCGTAGCGCTGGGCTCCACCCCTCGCGCCGTGCTCTTGCCATACAAAAAACTGGGCGTCACGCTCTACACTGCATGAACGACGCCGGCGGTTAATAGCGCCTCACGAACAAAATGGTTGGCATGCCCGACTTGCCGAGGAGGCCCATGTGTACCGCTGTCGCGCCAATCCATAAAACGCCGGAATAAGATGAGGGCACTGTTCATTGATCTTCAGCTGCCGCATCCTGCGTCCTGGTTGAAACGTTCGCCCCCGGGGGGGATCTCACCGCAGTGTTGCTTTCCCGCCCGGGCGCCTGAAAAAATACCCGCTGCGCGTGACTGCGTTCGGTGCTCACCATTTTGATGCAACCGAGCCGCTCTGGCTCGTTGGTATCGCTCACAGGGAACCTAGAATGGGCCAAAGACAAGTAATTAACGCATCGATAAGCCCCAAGGGCAGCCTGGAAACGCTGTCCCAACGTGAAGTGCAGCAACTCAGCGAAGCCGGTTCAGGCAGCCTCTACACGCTGTTCCGCCAGTGCGCCTTGGCCATCCTCAACACTGGCGCCCAAATTGACAACGCCAAGACCATTCTTGAGGCCTACCAGGACTTCGAGGTTCGCATCCACCAGCAGGATCGTGGCGTTCGCCTGGAACTGCTCAATGCGCCAGCAGACGCCTTCGTCGACGGCGAGATGATCGCCAGCACCCGTGAGATGCTGTTCAGCGCCCTGCGCGACATCGTCTATACCCAGAACGAGCTGGACAGTCCACACATCGACCTGAGCAGCTCCCAGGGGATCACCGATTACGTCTTCCACCTGCTGCGCAACGCGCGCACCCTGCGCCCCGGGGTGGAACCGAAAATAGTGGTGTGTTGGGGCGGCCATTCGATCAACACCGAGGAGTACAAGTACACCAAGAAGGTCGGGCACGAACTCGGCTTGCGCCGCCTGGATGTCTGCACCGGTTGCGGGCCTGGCGTGATGAAAGGGCCGATGAAGGGCGCCACTATCGCCCACGCCAAGCAGCGGATGATCGGCGGCCGTTACCTGGGCCTGACGGAACCTGGAATCATCGCTGCCGAAGCGCCTAACCCGATCGTCAACGAACTGGTGATCCTCCCGGACATAGAGAAGCGCCTTGAGGCCTTTGTACGCGTCGGCCATGGCATCATCATTTTCCCCGGTGGCGCTGGCACGGCCGAGGAGTTCCTCTACCTGCTCGGCATCCTGATGCACCCGGACAACCAGGATCTGCCGTTCCCCGTCATCCTGACCGGGCCAAAGAGTGCGGCGCCCTACCTGCAGCAGTTGCACGCTTTCGTCGGCTCTACGCTGGGGGAAGCCGCACAGCGCCACTACCAGGTCATCATCGACGATCCGGCTGAAGTGGCAAGGCAAATGACCGAAGGGCTCAAGGCGGTCAAGCTGTTCCGCCGAGAGCGCAATGACGCCTTCCATTTCAATTGGCTGCTAAAGATCGAGGAAGGCTTTCAGCGCCCGTTCGATCCCACCCACGCCAACATGGCCAGCCTGCAGCTCAACTGCGACCTGCCTCCTCACGAGCTGGCGGTTAATCTGCGGCGTGCCTTTTCCGGTATCGTTGCCGGTAACGTGAAAGACAAGGGCATCCGCCTGATCGAAAAGCATGGCCCCTACGAAATCCATGGGGATGCGGCCGTCACGCAGCCTCTGCACCACTTGCTCAAAGCATTCGTCGAGCAGCACCGCATGAAGTTGCCAGGCGGCGCGGCCTATGTCCCCTGCTATCGGGTAGTCACCTGATAACAAGGTCGTGACCTGTTCCATCGCGCTGCCCCAGGCGTTGAGAACAGGTCGCTTTGCTATGGCCGCATTGTGCCAATGCCGCAATCAGGGGCTTATCCGTTTCTGCGGTAACGGCCAATTGGCGGTGTTGCACGGTCCCTGTAGGAGCGAGGCTTGCCCGCGATGGCGGCGGTGCGTTCACTGTTGATTTTGACCGGGTACATATCCGTTCCAGCGGTAATGGCTGCTGGCGGTTTCGCTCTTACAGCGGTCTTGCACCGGCCCTGTAGGAGCGAGGCTTGCCCGCGATGGCGGCGGTGCGTTCACTGTTGATTTTTACCGGGTACATATCCGTTCCTGCGGTAACGGCTGCTGGCGGTTTCGCTCTTACAGCGGTCTTGCACCGGCCCTGTAGGAGCGAGGCTGAACTGGTCAAGTAATCCCGGACACCGATTACGGTGTTTATGCCGCTTTTTGCTCCATGGCTATTGGCGACA